>JARLJA010000020.1 GCA_031291445.1 Xanthobacteraceae bacterium
GGGCGATGACGGTGCGCGCCCCACAACGGTTCAGTACGAAGCGGGCGGCAAGCTGGGGCCGATAGATGCGGGCTTCGCGGAGCAGCGCCAACATCTCGGCCGAGGCCCAGCCGTCGAACGGCGATGGTTGCACGGGGATCAGCACCAGGTCGGCGGCCAGCAGTGCGGAACGCATGAGCCCGGCAATGCGTGGCGGCCCGTCGATGACGATGTGATCGGCATCGTGCGCCAGCTCCGGCGCTTCCCGGTGCAAGGTGTCGCGCGCCAGACCGACGACGCCGAACAGCCGGATGCCGTTCTCACGTGCACGCTGTTGCGACCAATCCAGCGCCGATCCCTGCGGGTCGGCGTCGATCAGCGTGACGCGCTTGCCATGCAGCGCCAGCTCGCCGGCGAGATGAAGCGCAAGCGTCGTCTTGCCGACGCCGCCTTTCTGGTTGAGCAGAGCGACGATCATCGTTTCCCTCCCGGCTTGCGGCCGAAAGGTAGCGACGGCTGTCGTGCTGGTGGTTCGGAGGCCTGCGCGGCAGGGCTGGCGGGCTTATCCGCAGATCGCGCGGGCCAACTACAAGAGTTAGATTCTGAGTTAGATTCTAAGTTAAGGCCCGGAATCGCCGTTTCAGGCCAAAGCGTTAGCTGCGGTTCGTGCGTGCGAAGTCCCGATAGGGCTGCGTGCGAAATCCCGATACCGTTTGCGTGCGAAGTCCCGAGCGTTTCCACAGCGCCATCCACAGGGGCTGTGGATAAGTGAGCCGGCAGGATGCGCAGCATCTCGCGGCGACCCTGCCACTCGATGCGCAGCCGATAGCCGGGCAGCGGCTGACGCGCGGCGATGCGCCGGATCTGGATCGCGAAATCAGAGATGCGCACCAGGCTTCCGGATTTCTCATGGAGGTGGGCAATCTCGAACAGCCAGCCCTTGGGCTGGCGACCGGCGTGCTTGCGGGCTACGCGGTAAAGCCAGCGCTCAATGCCGCCGGTTAGCCGGAAGTAGGCCGGGTCGATGGCCAGGACGAGCGAGCGGTCGATGACGCCGCGGTAGAACCAGTCGGGGAGCACAAACTCCATGCCCTCGACGCAGCCGTCGCGCGTCGTGCATTCCTCCCACTCGTTGATCCAGGAGAACTGGTGACGCCGCCAATGTTCGCCGTGGCGAATGGTGGTGCGGATGACGGTCGATTGCAGGCGGGCGAGCGCGCCCTTGAGGAGCTTATAATCGCGGGCCCCTGTTTGCCGCCCGATCGCTGTCAGAAGCTGATAGGGCGTGAAGCGGAGGAAGCGCGAGGTCTTGAATCCGAGGTTCTCAGCCTCGACGATCTGGCTCGCCGCCCAGATCAGCACGTCGGCGTCCCAGATGGTCGCCATACCGTGCTCGGGCACGGCGTAGACCTCGACCCGAACGCCGGCGGATTCGTAGAGGATCGGCGCCGTGCGCCTGGCTTTGGCGAGGGAGAAGAACGGCCGCTCCATCAGGTCGCGCTGATCGCGCGGGCTGGCGTCGCCGGTGGCGACGATGAACGGATCGAGCTTGCTCCGTTCGCTGGCGGTGATGAGGCGGCGCGACATCGGCGAGGTTCGCTTCAACGATGCGCGTGGCCGGCGGCGCGGGCCTCGACGTAGCGAGGATCGGACGTCGAGCTGCACGCGGCTTGGTCGGCCCAGGCCTCAAGATCGCCCACGGCGTAGACCACGCGCCCGCCGAGTTTGCGGAAGGTGGGGCCGCTGCCGTGGCAGCGATATTTCTCCAACGTGCGCGGTGAGATGCCGAGGAGGCGCGCGGCCTCATGGGTTCGGACGTAGCGTGTGGCGAGCTGCGCGGGTTTGTCGAGCATAGGATGCCTCCGTCTTGCCTCGAAGCGCCGCGGCCAAGTCGCGGCATGTCGGGGTCAAGGTGGCGGAGGGATCAGGCGTTGGGGGTGGACGAAGATTTTCGAAGGGGTATGTCCCCCTTGGCGTGTCCGGCGCGGACGTGAGCGTATCTGCGCGAGGGAGAAGCGCAGCCACCGTTAGGGATCGAGGATGTCTGGTGTAACTGGCGAGCTAGCCGCCGCGCAGGAGCTTCAGGTAGCCGCGTTGGACCAAAGCGATCGAGTCGTGAAGCAGGCGGTTGGCAGCTCGCCGAGCGTGCGAGTCTTTCCATTCGACGGACGGGAAGCTTGCTTGATCGGATCGGAGTACGATCTCGGCGACATCACGAGCGCCGCCACCGGCCTCATGAACGTCAAAGGCATGCAGCAGGCGGATCAGCCGAGCTCTCTGCATCGCGGTCAGTCGGAGGGCCGGTGGGAGAAGTTTGACACGCTGGCCGCATAGGCGGCGCACAAACCGCGAGGCGACGTCGAGCCGAAGCAGAGACGCGCTATCGATGGGGACGAGAACCGCGGGCCGGGACGAAGCGTGCTCAGCCTGGAGGCGGATGTGCAATTCGTCTACACCGTCCACCACGACGATCTCGCGTCCGTCGCCGTCGATGAGATCGGCAACGACAGTTCCAAGTTGGGCGGCATCGAGCGTAGCGACCGGTTGGAAACCGTCAGGCATCGCTTCCAGCATCAATGTCGCCGGAGCGATCTCCGGCAGCCACATGACGGGTTCGGACCCAACCGGAGACGCGGGGTCATGGGCGAAAGCGCAACCCCCAGCGCCGAGCGAGACTGACGCGGGCAGTCTCGGGATCGACGGAGGCGCGTGCGATCTGGCGCTGTGTCCGGGCGAAATCGCGGCGATAATCAAGGTTGCGGCGCAGGAATTCGATGGCGAAGCCGGGGCGTTCGAGGCGTTTCAGGCTATCGATCGTCTCCGGCGAGCGCCAATACTCCGTGGGCATGGCGTTTCCTCTCGTTTTGTCCCTCCAGGGGGCTTCCACGATCCGGAAAACTCGTCGGCAAAAGTAGTCCCTAAGGTTGCATCGCGTGTGGCTGCGAGCCGTGGGAGTCTGGGCTGTCGGTTCACTGCATCCGGGGTTCAAGCAAGTGCCGATAGCCCGTCTCCGTCATCCAGCGCGCCCGCGCCAGATGGCTTTCGTGGACCGTTTTGGCACGGGCGGGCTCCTGGGCCGGATTGAGGCCGAAGATCACCTGGACAACTTCGCGCCAGTCAGCGCCCTCTTCGTCGGCCATCAGCAACCGAAGATAGACCGCGAGATGCTGCTCGTCATAGGCATTCACGCGGTCGGTGTGCGGCGGCCGGTCTTGGAAAGGCGCCTGAGTCATTGCGATCTACCCCCAAGATCAAAGCAATGGTGTTAGCCATTCATTTACCACGAATTTTTGCAAGATTTGCGCCGCGAAATACTTACTCCGCGATGCTTGGTGCGCATCACGTTGCTTCGGAAAATGGCAAACTCGGCCCTCCGCAGCTTCGATGAATAGCACTGCCATGTACGAATCGGAACCATCGTTCCTGGAACGATAGTTCCTATATCGGCTCCATCATCGCCATGGATCTCAAGGAGGTCATGGCGATCAATCTGCGTCGATTGCGTCATGCGAAAAAGATGACGCAAGAGGAGTTGGCCGAGAGGGCCGGGTTGAGCGCCCGGTACGTCGGGGGAATCGAACGCGCCGACGTTTCGGCGAGCGTCACCGTACTCGGCCGGATCGCGGAGGCGCTCGAAGTGGAAGCGACCGAACTGGTGCGCGCCGCGCCTGTGAAGGCTCGGAAAAAGGCGGCGGTCGAGCCTTAGTTTCAGTGACGACTGCGGTTCACGTCTAGCGCCGGAAAAATTCGACAGGGTCCGCCTCAAGGACCTCGGCGAGTTTCTCCAGCATATCGACGGTCGCGGAGTGCTGTTCGCGCTCCAGCATCCCAACATAGTTGCGATTGATGCCCGCACGGTCGGCAAGCTCCTCCTGCGACATGCTTTTGGCATGTCTCAGTCTTCGCAGATTCGTGGCGACGATCTCCCGCAAGCTCATGCGGTGAGATCGCAGCGCCACCTAATATACTGCCACCTAGTAAACTAGGTATTCCACCCGTTCGAGGTTGACGGTCGCCCTTAGCGCATAAGGCGATGCCCCGCCCGGACCAGCCGGACGGGGCATTGGAGGTGGGGTTAGTCGCTCCGGCGGCCGTTGGGACGGGACCAGATCAGGCTGTAGCCCTCGCCCTCTTCGTCGTCGAAGAGGTTGGCGAAGATCGGGGCGGTGAAGCTCGGATCGTCGAGCTTGAGACCCAGATAGTCGCGGCCCTCGTTGGAGCGCTTGGCCCAGGCGGCGCCGATCTCGACTCGGCCGACATAGACGCGGTGGCTGGGGCTGTTGTCGCCGGAGCGGGTGGTTTCGGGGACGATCCGGACGTTCTTGGCCTGGACC
>JARLJA010000149.1 GCA_031291445.1 Xanthobacteraceae bacterium
CGCAGCGTCAATGTGACACGAGGCGTGGCCGTCGCGGAGCCCATCACGACCACCGGGGGTATGGTTTCCGGGCTCGCGCGCGGCTTGCGCCGCGCACGCCCCGGAATGACGCTGACGACGGCGGCGGCGCCCGCCCGCTCTCTCACTGGCGCCCGATCATCGCTGGCGTCATCCCGGGGCGCCGCCCGACAGGGCGGCGAGCCCGGGATCCATACGCCGCAGCGTCAATTCGATACGAGGCGTGGCCGTCGCGGAGCCCATCACGACCACCGGGGGTATGGTTTCCGGGCTCGGCGCTGCGCGCCGCCCCGGAATGACGCTGACCACGACGCCCCCCAACAAAAAAGCGCCGCGGGCGCGGCGCTTTTCCGAAAATCACGTCAGGCGAATGCCCGAGACGGTGCCCTTAGTTCGCGGCGCCGCCAATGACGGTCTGGGCCACCTTGGGGCTGAAATCGCTCTTGCGGGTCGGCGGCAGCACCACCACCATGGTCCCGACCTTGACCCGGTTGTAGAGGTCGATGGCATCCTCGTTGGTGAGCCGGATGCAGCCCGAGGAGATCGAGGCGCCGATGTATTCCGGCTGGTTGGTGCCGTGGATCCGGAACAGGGTGTCCTTGTTGCCCGAATAGAGGTACATCGCCCGCGAGCCCATCGGATTGTCCGGGCCGGGCGCGACGAAGGTCGGCACGCCGAGGCGCTGGATTTCACTCTGGGTCGGATGCCACGCCGGCCACTCGGCCATGTTGCCGATCTTGGCGACGCCGGACCACGCCATGGCCTCTTCGCCGACCGTGATGCCGTAGCGGAGCGCCTTGCCGCCGTCCTGGACCAGGTAGAGATAGTGGTTGTCGGAATCGACCAGGATGGTGCCCGGCGCTTCCTTGCGGTGGTAATCGACGATCGAGCGCCGATAGTTGTCCGGCACCTGGACCTTCTCGTAGCTGACCTTGGACAGCAGCTCCTTGTCGCGCGGCTTGAACGCGGACTCGTTGGTCGGCGCCATGGTGGCGCCCGTTTCCATGCAGCCCGCGAGCATCAAGCCGGCGGCGAGCAGTCCCAGTTTCGACCAGAGCGACGACATCAACACCATCCCGGCAAGTTCGGTTCAAAGCACGATTTGAATTCAAGGGCGATTTGAAGCAGGACGGAGCGGGCTTTTCCAGCCGACTCCGTTGGATCCGCATTATTGCAAATATCCGTCAAAATGCCAGCGTTTTGAGTGTCTTTTGCTTTGCAGCGAAGGACCTGTGGCATTTCTGCCGCGCTGTTTTGGCAGTTTCATGTCGGATGGCTAGGGTTCCATCGGGCCGGCCGCGGGGAAAGCGGCCATGCTTGCCAGAATCGCGGCGATTCGTGCACTGAGGTGCCGTCGAGTGGGGGGCGTGCAAGGATGTTGACGGCGTTCGTTCCGGAAGCCGGGGCGCTGCGGCGGCTCGAAGAGGTGCCGCTCGAGGCCCTGCCGGCGGAGGCGGTGTGGATCGACCTCAAGTCGCCCACCGCGCACGAGGACAAGGCGGTCGAACAGCTGGTCGGGATCCAGATCCCGACCCGCGAGGACATGCAGGAGATCGAGATCTCCAGCCGGCTCTACACCGAGAGCGCGGCGCGCTACATGACCGCGACGCTGATGTGCGCGGCGGATTCCGAGACCCCGCGCACCACGCCGGTGTCCTTCATCCTCACCGACCACCGCCTGGTGACGGTGCGCTACGACGAGCCCAAGCCGCTGTCGCTGGTCGCCGGCAAGCTGGCGCGCAGCTGCGCCGCCCATATCACCGGCGAACAAATCCTGTTCGAGCTGCTCGACGCGGTGATCGACCGCAACGCCGACATCCTCGAGCGGGCCGGCGCCGACGTCGACGCGGTGTCGAGCCAGATCTTCGAGCCGTCGGCCGAGCGCGGCCACGCCCGCAGCTATTCCCAGATCCTGCTGATCATCGGCCGCAAGGGCGACCTGGTGTCCAAGGTGCGCGAGAGCCTGGTGTCGATCGGGCGGCTGATCTCGTTCGTCGCGGTGGAGACCGACACCGGCCGCTGGAGCAAGGACCAGAAGGCGGTGTTCAAGACCCTGCAGCGCGACGTGCAGTCGCTCACCGATCACGCTTCCTACCTGTCGAACAAGATCCAGTTCGTGCTCGACGCCATGCTCGGCGTCGTCAACCTCGAGCAGAACAACATCATCAAGCTGTTCTCGGTGATGGCGGTGGTGCTGATGCCGCCGACCCTGATCGCCTCGATCTACGGCATGAATTTCAAGGTGATGCCCGAGCTCGAATGGCAGCACGGCTATCCCGTCGCGCTGGTGGCGATGGCGCTGGCGGCGGTGCTGCCTTACGTGTTCTTCAAGTGGAAGAAGTGGCTGTAGGGGCGGCGTCGTTCAGACGTGCTGGCCGCCATTGATGTGGATCTCGGCGCCGTTGACGTAGGACGAGGTCTCGGTGCACAGCACGTAGATGATCTTGGCGACCTCGTCGGGGGTGCCGAGCCGGCGCATCGGGATCTGGCTCTCGACGATCTTGTCGGTTCCCGGCGACAGGATCGAGGTGTCGATCTCGCCCGGCGCGATGGCGTTCACCCGCACCCCGAGCCGGCCGAAGTCCGAGGCCATCTCCCGCGTCAGCGACGCCAGCGCGGCCTTCGAGGTCGCGTAAGCCGCGCCGGCAAACGGATGGACGCGGGACCCGGCGATCGAGGTGACGTTGACCACCGAGCCCTTGGCGGCCTTGAGCTCGTCGATCAGGCCGCGGGCCAGCATGATCGGCGCCATGAAGTTGACGCGAAACACCTTCTCCCAGGTCTCGGTGTCGGTATCGAGGGTGCCGAGCCGGCCGCCGCCCTCGGCCTTTGGCGAGATGGCGGCGTTGTTGACCAGGGCGTGCAGTTCGCCGGTGTCGAGCCGGGAGCGGATTTCCCGGATCGCCCCCAGCGTGCTGTCGTGGTCCGAGAGGTCGACCTGGATGTGGTCCTCCGGCCCGGCGTCCCACGGACACTGTTCGGGGAAGGGGTGCCGCGAGCAGGTGATGACGCGCCAGCCGGCGCTGGAAAAGCGGATCACCGTGGCGTGGCCGATGCCACGGCTGGCGCCGGTCAGGAGCAGCGTGCGGCGGGGCACGTTCGAGGATGAGTTGGACATGGGTCGAAGATACTCGCTGGTCGAAGCGCTGAGGCTGTGGCCGGACGTCGCCCGCCGTTACGGATAGAGCCGGGTCTTGGTCCAGGCGGCGTCGGGGGTGTCGCGGTGGAACTGGATGCGGTCGTGCAGCCGGAACGGGCGATCATGCCAGAATTCCATGGCCAGCGGCGCGATGCGATAGCCGCTCCAGCCCGGCGGCCGCGGCACGGCGCCGATCAGGTGCCTGGCGGTCTCCGTGGCGATGGCCTGCTCGAACGCGAAGCGGCTTTCCAGCGGCTGGGACTGCTTGCTGGCCCAGGCGCCGATCTGCGCCGGTCGCGGCCGCGTCGCGAAATATTCGTCCGCCTCGCGCGCCGTCACCGGGGCGACGGCGCCGCGGACGCGGACCTGCCGGCGCAGCGATTTCCAGTGGAACACGAGGGCGGCCTTGGCGCAGCCGGCCAGTTGCTGGCCCTTCTGGCTCGCAACATGGGTGTAAAACACGAAGCCCGCCGGATCGAAGCCCTTCAGCAGCACCATCCGGACGTCGGGCAGGCCGTCCTGGTCGACGGTGGCCAGCGCCATGGCGTTGGGGTCGTTGGGCTCGGACGTCGTGGCTTCCTTGAGCCACGCGTCGAACAGCGCGAACGGCTCGTCGGCCGCAGTGAAATCCGACGTTAACCAGGTATGGTGTTCCATGGTTGGCGTATCTGTCATTCTCGGGAGCACCTGTTTTGCGTCGACCCGGATCTCGCACCACGTCGCCATCCCTATATAGGGGATGGCAGGG
Source organism: Xanthobacteraceae bacterium (assembly GCA_031291445.1). Lineage (GTDB taxonomy): Bacteria > Pseudomonadota > Alphaproteobacteria > Rhizobiales > Xanthobacteraceae > Bradyrhizobium_A. The sequence goes on from JARLJA010000149.1 coordinate 3,906, forward strand.
CGCCAGCCTATCCGGTATCGGGCAGGCATTCCTGGTGGCAGGCGCGCTGACGCTCGCGGGTTATAGCGGCGGTTGCTCCTATCGCATGGGCGGCGCGGTCACCACGGCCTCCCTCGACGACGACGTCACCGGCTCGATCATCCCCGTGGTGAAGACCGACGACGGCCCGAGCGACAGCGATCTGGCCTTCACCCGCAACGCGGCTTCCGACGTCCTGACCCGGGGGGATCGCAATGCCAGCCAGCCCTGGGAAAACCCGCAGACCGGGGCCCGCGGCTCGGTGACCCCGCTCGCCACCGCCTATGCGTCCGAGGGCCAGATGTGCCGGGATTTCCTCGCCAGCTTCGTCAAGGGCGAAACCGAATCCTGGATGGAGGGCGAGGCCTGCAAGGCGTCCCACGGGCGCTGGGAGATCCGCTCGTTGCGGCCGTGGCGGCGGAGCTGAGCGGCTCAGATCAGTCAATCCCGTTCGGATCCCTAGTTGCAAAAATGCCACGGTGTCCCCAGATAGCTTGGGGCTAGGCACTTCCGCCCGATTCTGGGCTATGACAACACATCCCTGATGGAGACGAGTCGAATGCGCGACCCCTATGAGGTCTTGGGGGTGCAGCGGACCGCGAGCGCTGCCGAGATCAAGAGCGCCTTTCGCAAGCTCGCGAAAAAGCACCACCCCGACGCCAACAAGAACGATCCCAAGGCCGCTGCGCGGTTCGCGGAGCTAAATACCGCCAACGAGATCCTCGGCGACGAGGACAAGCGCAAGCAGTTCGACAGCGGCGAAATCGACGCCGAGGGCAAGCCGCGCTTCCAGGGCTTTCCCGGCGGCGGGCGCGCCGGCGCTGCGCCGGGCGGCGGCTTCGAATACAGCTTCCGGACCGGCGGCGGTCCGGGCGGCGCCGGCGGCGGTGCGGCTTTCGAGGATATCCTCAACAGCATGTTCGGCGGCGCCGGGCCGCGCGGCCGGGCCGGCGCGCGCACGTTCGAATACGAGGCCGCCCCCGACCTCGACCTCAACGTCACCATGACGATCTCGCTCGAGGAGAGCGTCCATGGCGGCGGCAAGCGGGTCCGGCTGCCGACCGGAAAGGAACTCGATGTCCGCATCCCGAAGGGCGTCACCAGCGGCCAGCAGATCCGGCTGAAGGGGCAGGGCGAATCCGTACCCGGCCACCCGCCCGGCGACGTGCTGATCACGCTGACGGTGGCGCCGCATCACCTGTTCAAGGTCGACGGCAGCGATCTGCGGGTCGACTTGCCGATCACGCTCTACGAGGCCGTGCTCGGCGCCAAGGTTCGCGTCCCGACGCTGGACGGTGCCGTCGAGCTGTCGATTCCGAAGAACACCACCAGCGGCCGCTCGTTCCGGCTGAAGGGCAAGGGCATGCCCAAGGGCAAAGCCGCCGGCGACCTGTTCGTGACGGTCCGGATCGCGCTGCCCGACGGCGCCGACGCCGATCTCGAGGCCCTGATGGAGAAGTGGCGCAGCCACCATCCCTACAATCCGCGCAGCGGCGTCGATTGACGCCCGGCGCCGGGCCGCGGCCCACGCGCCGCGGCTACCACGTCTCCAACTGGGCATAGGCCGCGGCCGCGACCTGTTTCAGCATGTCAGCGTTGGCGGGGCCGCTGACGACCCAGCCGAAATCGTCATGGGCCCACACCACCGACGCGGTGCCTTCGTCGTCGCGGTAGACCATGTCGGTGGCCGCCACCTTGAGCGGCGTGCAGTACAGGGTCACGCGTTCGCCGGCGCCGTTCTCGTACATGAACAGCGCCGCCGGCGCGGTGGGGCCCGGCAGCAGCCGGCCGCCGAGCAGCCGGAAATCGAATTGGGTGAGGTCGGGCGCGCGCAGCGTGGTGCCGACGCGGCGCGACAGCCACGGCAGCAGATGGTCCTCGTTGCCCGCGACTTCGATCGGGTGCCGCCGCTCCTTGGTGTAGAGCCTGTGGGCGATCACGGCGTCGTCGCGCAGTGCCTCGCTCGCGCCCATCTCGGTCGCGACCGCGGTATGCGCCATCCAGCCGGCGCCGCCGCCCATCACGAAGGCCAGCAGCACGGCGGCGACGGCTCCGAACACCATGAAGCGCGGGCGGCGGGCCATCAGCCGATCGAGATCGAGCCGGCGCGGGACCGGTTCGTCGACCACGCGGCCGTAACGCTCGCGGACCTGTTCGCCGAACGTCCGCCAGGTGCGTACCCGTTCGGCATCGTCGGGATGCGCGGCGAGCCAGGCCTCGACCGCGGCGCGGCGCTCGGCCGGCAACTGGTCGTCGACATAGGCGTGCAGCTCGTCTTCAGTGACAGGGATGTCGCGCTCGCTCATGGCCGTCCTCCCGGTCGTATGCCTTCCAACGTCATCGGCTATTTCACCCGGCGCAGCGCCGGGCGTCCTTCCTCGAGATAGGCTTTGACATGGGCGCGCGCCCGCGCCAGCCGGGACATCACGGTGCCGATCGGAACGCCCTGGACGTCGGCGACCTCGCGATAGCTCAGACCCTCCAGCACCACCAGCAGCAGGGCCGAGCGCTGGTCCTCGACCAGCGCGGCGAGCGCGTGGGCAATGTCGCGCCCCTCCGCCTCGGTGCCGCTGGCGTCGGTAGGGCTGTCGACCAGGGCGACGATGGTCGGCTTGCGGGCCAGCGCGCGGCGCCGGTTGCGATTGAGGTTGGTGAGAATGGTGTAGAGCCAGCTCCGCAGGTCGCCGCCGATGAACAGGCGTTCGGCGCGCAGCGCCCGCACCAGCGTGTCCTGCACGAGGTCGTCGGCGATGTCCGCGTCCCGGGTCAGCGCGCGGGCGTAACGCCGCAGCGCCGGAATCAGGGCCTCGATGCTCTGGCGGAAGGCGTTCATGGCGATCCTGCGGAGGAGAATATACCATCTGAACACCCGGGATCATCGTCTATTCCGCCCGGCGGACCTCGCGCCGGAGCGCTTGAAGGGGCGGGGGCGCTGTGCCATGGAGGGCCCTCGCGAACAGACAGGGATCGGTGTGACATGGTGGGCAGTGCGGGTTTGATGCAGGGCAAGCGGGGCCTGATCCTGGGCGTGGCCAACAATCGCTCGATCGCCTTCGGCATCGCCAAGGCGTGCCGCGCCGCCGGCGCCGAAGTGGCGCTGACGTGGCAGGGCGACGCGCTGAGGAAGCGCGTGGAACCGCTCGCCGCGGAACTCGGCGCCATTGCGCTCGGCCACTGCGACGTCACCGACCTCGCAACCGTCGACGCGGTCTTCGATGCGCTGCGCCAGCAGTGGGGCAAGATCGATTTCGTCGTCCACGCCATCGCGTTCTCCGACAAGAACGAACTCGAGGGCCGCTACGTCGATACCACGCCGGACAACTTCTCGAAGACGATGCTGATCAGCTGCTACTCGCTCACGGCGATCGCGCAGCGGGCCGAGAAGCTGATGACGGACGGCGGCTCGATCATTACGCTGACCTACTACGGCGCCGAGAAATGGATGCCGAACTACAATGTCATGGGGGTGGCGAAGGCCGCGCTGGAAGCGTCGGTGCGCTATCTCGCGGCCGACCTCGGCAAGAACGACATTCGCGTCAACGCGATCTCGGCCGGCCCGATCAAGACGCTGGCATTCGCCGGCATCGCCGATTCCCGTCTGCTGCTGAAGTGGACCGAGCACAACGCGCCGATGCGCCGCAACGTCACCATCGAGGACGTCGGCGGCAGCGCCCTCTATTTCCTGTCGGATCTGTCGCGCGGCGTGACCGGCGAGGTGCACCACGTCGATTCCGGCTACCACGTCGTCGGCATGAAGCGTCCCGATGCGCCGGACATCAGCTTCGGCGCGACTGAATGAGCCGCGATGCCGCAGCCGGTGATCTACTACATTCGCCACGGCGAGACCGAATGGAACGCGCTTGGGCGCTTCCAGGGCAGCCAGGACATTCCGCTCAATGACCTCGGACGCCGGCAGGCGGTCGCCGTCGGCGCCATTCTGCGGGACCTGCTGAACCGCGACGCTCCCGACGGCGCGCTGCCCTTCGTCGCGAGCCCGCTCGGCCGCGCGCGGCAGACCATGGAATTGCTGCGGGGCGCGCTCGAGCTGCCGCCGCACGGCTACGCCGTCGACCACCGACTTCGCGAGATCGGCTATGGACGGTGGGAGGGCTCGACCCTGTCCGAGATGCAGGCCGCGGACCCGGAGCTGTTCAGCGCGCGCCTGATCGACAAATGGGGGCTGCCGGCTCCCGGCGGCGAGAGCTACGCTACGGTCACCGCGCGGATGCGGGACTGGTACCGGTCGCTGACCGGCGACACGGTGGCGGTGGCCCATGGCGGCACGCTGCGGGCCCTGCTGGTCGCGCTCGGCCTCAAGACGCCGGACGACGCCGCCGACCTGTTCATCGAGCAGGGCGTGGTCTACGTCTTGTCCGAAGGGACGTGGTTGAAGCACGGGTAGACTGGTCGGATCCGGCAGCGGGCGGGGGGGCGGCTCGGGCGCCTGGGGCCGATTTGACCCCCGCCGGCGCGCGCGTTACCAAATGGCATACCCCTCCCGCGAGGCGCGGCTTTTCGATGTCCTTCAACACGTTCGGCCACATGTTCCGGGTCACGACCTTCGGCGAAAGCCATGGGCCGGCGATCGGATGCGTGGTCGACGGTTGTCCGCCGCGCCTTGCGCTCACCGCCGAGGATATTCAGCGCGATCTCGACCGCCGCCGTCCCGGGCAGTCGCGCTTCACCACGCAGCGCCAGGAGCCGGATCAGGTCAGGATCATTTCCGGGGTGATGGCGAGTGAGGACGCCGGCGTCCAGGTGACGACCGGGACCCCGATCACGCTTTTGATCGAGAACACCGACCAGCGCTCCAAAGATTACTCCGACATCAAGGACAAATTCCGGCCGGGACACGCCGACTTCACCTACGAGGCGAAATACGGCCTGCGCGACTATCGCGGCGGCGGCCGCTCGTCGGCGCGCGAGACCGCCAGCCGCGTTGCCGCCGGCGCGGTCGCCCGCAAGGTTCTCGCCGGCGTCACCGTGCGCGGCGCGCTGGTGCAGATGGGGCCGCACAAGATCGATCGGGACAGCTGGGACTGGAGCGAGGTCGACCACAATCCGTTCTTCTGCCCGGACCGCGCCAAGGTGGCGTTCTACGCCGACTACCTCGACGGCATCCGCAAGGCCGGCTCATCGATCGGCGCGGTGATCGAGATCGTGGCCGAGGGGGTTCCCGCCGGACTCGGTGCGCCGATCTACGGCAAACTGGACAGCGACCTTGCCGCCGCGCTGATGAGCATCAACGCGGTGAAGGGCGTCGAGATCGGCGCCGGATTCGGCGCCGCCGAACTGTCGGGCGAGGACAACGCCGACGAGATTCGGATGAGCAATCACGGGCCGGTCTTCCAGTCCAACCATGCCGGCGGCATTCTCGGCGGAATTTCCACCGGGCAGGCGGTGGTGGCGCGCTTTGCCGTCAAGCCGACGTCGTCGATCCTGACGTCGCGGCGCACCATCGACCGCCACGGCGCCGAGACCGAGATCCTGACCAAGGGGCGCCACGACCCGTGCGTGGGAATCCGCGCCGTGCCCGTCGGCGAAGCCATGGTGGCCTGTGTGCTCGCCGATCACCTGCTCAGGCACCGCGGCCAGGTCGGCGGCTGATCGCCGCCCCGTACGCGCAATGTGGTGATTGCGCGTTCTGGTTGTGCGCCCCCGTTCGGCCTGCGCCGATCTGAGGCTCGCAGGCGCAACGTGCCCCACACGATGATGTGGTTACCGGAACTCGCCGTGATGTGGGATATTACTTGCGGACGCGAGGACAGGTTCAGTGCGTGGTTCCAGTTGGCTGGCCATCGGCGCTGTGGTTGGCGCAATGGCCGTCGTTTCGGGCGACACCCTGCGGGCGGCCGCGCCGGCGGCGCCTGCTGCTGCGGCACAAGATGATCCGCTTGCGGTCGATGTCGAACTGATCCTGGCGGTCGACGTGTCGTACTCCATGGACATGGATGAGCTCGCGCTGCAGCGCGAGGGCTATGCCGGCGCCATCACCTCGCCGGACTTCCTGAAGGCGCTAAAGGGGGGCCCCAACGGCCGGATCGCGGTGACCTATTTCGAGTGGGCGTCGGTGACCGACCAGAAGGTCGTGGTGCCGTGGCGCCTGATCGATGGTCCCGAGGCGGCCGACGCCGTCGCCGCCGAGATCCTGCGGACACCGATCCGGCGCGCCTCGCGGACGTCGATTTCCGGGGCGATCGATTTCGCCGTGCCGCTGTTCGACAGCAGCGGCTATCACGGATTGCGCAGGGTGATCGATATTTCCGGCGATGGCCCCAACAACAACGGCGGTCCTGTCGCGCCTGCGCGCGATGCGGCGATCGCGAAGGGGATCACCATCAACGGCCTCCCGATCATGCTGAAGGCTCCGACGCCGGCGACGATGGATATCGAGGATCTCGACTTCTATTACGAGGACTGCGTGATCGGCGGCAACGGCGCGTTCGTGGTCTCGATCAAGACCCGCGAGAAATTCAAGGAAGCGATCCGCACCAAGCTCATCCTCGAAGTGGCAGGCAGGGACCACCACGTCGCGGTGGTGCCGGCGGCGGCGCAAGCGCCGCGGGTGCCTTGCACCATCGGCGAGCAGCTCTGGCAGGACCGCTGGGGACGCTAAAGCATTTTCCGCTTGAATTGACTCGTCATGCCCGGCCAGCGCGATCCGTCTTCGACGGATCGCTAGGACTAAGGTCTGCCGGGCATCCACGACTTCACAAAGCTTCAATTAGGAAGACGTGGATGGCCGGGACAAGCCCGGCCATGACGAAGGATGGGTCAGCTGACCTGGAAAACGCTTAGCCGCGACGAAAGCATGCCACCAGCTCGACATGGGCGCTGTGTCTGAACTGGTCGACCGGCGTGACCTGCTCGCAGCGATAGCCGCCGGCGATCAGGATCGATGCGTCCCGCGCGAACGTCGCGGCATTGCAGGATACGGCCACGATGACGGGAACGCCGCAGCCGGCGAGCTGCTGGGCCTGCGCCTGCGCGCCCTGACGGGGCGGATCGAACACCACGGCGTCGACCTCGCGCAGCTCGGACGCCATCATGGGGCGGCGAAACAGGTCGCGCACCGTCGCCGCGACCGGCTTCAGGCCCGGGGCCGCTTGTGCGGCTTTTTGTAGCGCGGCGACGGCGCCTTCGTCGCTGTCGGCGGCGAACACGCGGGCGCGCTGCGCCAGACGCAGCGAAAACGGGCCGACGCCGCAGAACAGATCCGCGACCCGCCTGGCGCGACCGCAATGGGCGAGCACCAGCGCGGCGAGCGCCTCCTCGCCGGCTTGCGTCGCCTGCAGGAACGAGCCTGGCGGCAACGTGACGTCCGCGGTCCCGACCCGCACCACCGGCGGACGGTGCATCACCACCAGTTCGCCATGGCGCGTCAGGTGGATGATGCCGAACCGTGCGGTGAGCCGCGACAGCTCGGCAAGCGCCGCGGTGGCGAGCGGCCCGGAGCCGCGAACGTCGACGTCGAGCCCGTCGCGCGTCGCGGTGAACTGGAGGTCGAGCTGCTTGCCGGTGCCGCTGAGCGCCTGCGCCAGCGCCCGCGCAGCGTCGAACGCGCCGTTCAGCGCCGGATCGAGGATCGGACAGCGATCGATCGGCACGATGTCGTGGCTGCCGGGGGCGGCGAAGCCGACCTGAACGGTCGCGCTCGATCCGCGCCGGGCGTGCGCCACGATCCGCCGCCGCCCGCTGCCGTGGGCGTCGACGGCGGCATCGACCGGACAGGCGAGGCCGGCCTGTTGCAGCGCGTCGACCACCAGCTGGCGCTTCCACGCCAGATAGGCGGCGGGTTGCCAGTGCTGAATGGCGCAGCCGCCGCAGGCGCCGAAATGCGGGCAGAACGGCGTCACCCGATCGGGGCTCGCGCGCTCGATCGCAACGAGGCGGCGGCGATCGGGATGGTCGGGCATCGCCTCAACCGTCGCCACCTCGCCGGGCAGTGCGTAGGGGACGTAGATCGGGTGGCCATCGGCGATGGCGACGCCGTCGCCGCGATGGCCAACATGGTCGATCGTCAGGCGTTCAGCCACGGCGCGCCCCGACGAAGAATTCGAGGTTGCCGTCGCCGCCGGCGATCGGCGAGGGGAACACGGCGACCTGGTCGCAGCCCAGCGATGTCACGAAGGCGACGATGTCGTCGCAGACCGCGGCGTGAACCGCGGCGTCGCGGATGATGCCCTTCTTCGAGTGGCGGCGCTCGGCCTCGAACTGCGGCTTGATCAGCGCCAGCAGGTCGGTTGGTCGTGCCGCGATCGACAACGCAGCCGGGAGGACGAGCTTCAGCGAAATGAAGCTGGCGTCGATCACCACCAGATCCGGCCGCTCGGGGACCTGCTCCGGCGCGAGGTCGCGAATGTCGGTGCCTTCGATCGCGTGCAGCCGGTGATGGCCGCGCAACCGCGCATGCAGCTGATCGTGGCCGACGTCGACGGCATGAACCAGCCGCGCGCCGCGGGTCAGCAGCACCTCAGTGAAACCGCCGGTCGACGCGCCGACGTCGAGACAGACGCGGCCTTCCACCGCGATCGGATATCGCTCGAGCGCGCCGCTGAGCTTGACGCCGCCGCGCGACACCCAGGGGTGCGCCGGCTCGGCGGTGAGTTCGGCATCCTGCGCGATCAGGTCGGAGGCCCGCGCCACGGCGCGGCCGTCGGCGGTGACGAGACCCGCCGTGATGGCGGCCTGCGCCCGCGCCCGGCTTTCGAACAGGCCGCGCGCCACCAGCACCAGGTCGGCGCGCTGCCGTTCGGGCACGGCTCAGGCCAGTTTGGGCGCTTTGGCCTTGGCTTCCACGCCCAGCGCCTCGAACGCCTTGGCGACGATGGCCTTGGCATCGAGTCCGGCCTTGGCGTACATGGCCGCCGGCGTATCCTGGTCGAGGAAGACGTCCGGCAGCACCATGGCGCGGACGCGCAGGCCGTTGTCGAGTGCGCCGTGATCCGACAGCGACTGCAGGACGTGGGAGCCGAAGCCGCCGATCGAGCCTTCCTCGATCGTGATCAGGACCTGGTGGTCACGGGCGAGCTGAAGCACGAGGTCGACGTCGAGCGGCTTCATGAAGCGTGCGTCGGCGACCGTCGTGGACAGGCCATGGGCGTCGAGCTCGTCGGCGGCCTTGAGACATTCGCCGAGGCGGGTGCCGAACGAGAGCAGCGCGACCTTGCTGCCCTCGCGCAGCACGCGGCCCTTGCCGATCGGCAGCGGCACGCCAAATTCGGGCATCTCGACGCCGCGGCCTTCGCCGCGCGGATAGCGCAGCGCGCTGGGCGCATCGTTGATGGCGACCTGGGTCGCCACCATGTGCACGAGCTCGGCCTCGTCCGCCGCCGCCATGATCACGAAGCCGGGCAGGCAGCCGAGATAGGCGTTGTCGAACGAGCCGGCATGGGTCGAGCCGTCGGCGCCGACCAGGCCGGCACGGTCGATGGCGAAGCGCACCGGCAGGCGCTGGATCGCCACGTCGTGAACCACCTGGTCGTAGCCGCGCTGCAGGAAGGTGGAATAGATCGCGCAGAACGGCTTGTAGCCCTCGGTGGCGAGACCGGCGGCGAAGGTGACGGCGTGCTGCTCGGCGATGCCGACGTCGAAGGTGCGCTCGGGAAATGCCTTGCCGAACATGTCGATGCCGGTGCCGCCGGGCATCGCCGCGGTGATCCCGACGATCTTGTCGTCCTTCTGCGCTTCCTTGATCAGGCTGTTGCCGAACACCGAGGTGTAGGCCGGTGCGTTGGACTTGGCCTTGGCCTGGGCGCCGGTGGCGACGTCGAACTTGACCACGCCGTGATACTTGTCGGCCGAGGCTTCCGCCGGCGGATAGCCCTTGCCCTTCTTGGTGATGACGTGGACCAGGATCGGCCCGTTCTTGGCGTCGCGCACGTTGGTCAGCACCGGCAGCAGGTGATCGAGATTGTGGCCGTCGATCGGGCCGACATAGAAGAGGCCGAGCTCCTCGAACAGCGTGCCGCCGGTCACCATGCCCCGGGCATATTCCTCGGCGCGCATGGCGTGCTGCTCGAAAAACTTCGGCAGCCGGTGGGCGATGCCCTTGGCGATCTCGCGGATCGACTGGTAGGTGTGGCCGGACAACAGGCGGGCGAGATACGCCGACATCGCGCCGACCGGCGGTGCGATCGACATCTCGTTGTCGTTGAGGATGACGACGAGGCGCGAGTTCATCGCGCCGGCGTTGTTCATGGCCTCATAGGCCATGCCGGCGGACATCGAGCCGTCGCCGATCACGGCGACCACGTTGTTCTTGCCGCCCGACAGGTCGCGCGCCACCGCCATGCCGAGCCCCGCCGAGATCGAGGTCGAGGAATGCGCGGCGCCGAACGGATCGTATTCGCTCTCGGCGCGCTTGGTGAAGCCGGAGAGGCCGCCGCCGGTGCGCAGGGTGCGGATGCGGTCGCGCCGCCCGGTGAGAATCTTGTGGGGATAGGCCTGGTGGCCGACGTCCCAGATCACGCGGTCCTGCGGGGTGTTGAAGACGTAGTGCAGGGCCACCGTGAGCTCGACCACGCCAAGGCCGGCGCCGAGATGCCCGCCCGTCACCGAGACCGCGCTGATGGTTTCCTGGCGCAGTTCGTCCGCCACCTGACGCAGCTGCTCGGGCTTCAGGCGGCGCAGCAGGTCGGGGGTCGAGATGGTATCGAGGAGGGGAGTCTGGCTGGGAGCTGACACGTGTGATCATCCTTCGGTTCTGCCGGGCCGCATCGCTTGCAGGCGCCGTGCAACAACGGCGACGAGAGGGCGATGTTCAGCCGCGGTTAGCGTAATCGTCTGAGGGGCATTTGCCGCGAGAAATGCTTTCCGGGACCGCCGTCACGCGCGCGCAAGATCCCGGAAACGCGAAACGATCCCGTCGCTTACACCAATATTGACGGCAAGCCAATCCACGGGATGATCCGAATTGGACCCGGGCCCCCCGCTCCAATGGGTCGGCTGGATCCTGCGGAAGGTTCGACGATATTGCTAAAAAACCGATTGGTGGCCGAGGCTTAGCCGGATGGTTCCGGCGTCCGGGCGGCGGCCCTACTGGATTCACGCATCTCGATCCGTTGACCGAGAAGGAGACGATGTGTTGCGCACTCCCTCCCCCTTGTGGGGGAGGGCCGGGGAGGGGGGTAAGCCGCAAACTCTGAAATTTGATGTGAGGGCGGAAGCAGCGAGCAGTCGCGCTGCGGCTTCTCCATCACCCCCCTCCCTAACCCTCCCCCACAAGGGGGGAGGGAACTGGTCACTGCCCGAAAGCGAAGCTCCTGGACGACATACTCAGGACCACTACGAGTTCAGGACCACTCCGAGATGTGTGAATGTCGTAGGGCGCCGGCCCGGGGCTATTGGACGTCGAGCGGCTCGGTCCCGACCACCTGGCCCGAGCTGTCGGTGGTGATCTTGTCAACCCGCGCCTCGGCCTGGCGCAGCAACTCGTCGCAGCGCCGCTTCAGGGCTTCGCCGCGCTCGTAGATCGTCACCGATTCCTCTAGCGGCACCTTGCCGTCTTCCAGCCGCTTGACGATGGTCTCGAGCTCCTCGATGGCGCGCTCGAAGCTCAGTCGCTTGACGTCCGCATTGGTATTGTCGGCCATGCCTGCGAATCCTTCAGCCGCAGCGCCTGCTCCGGCATCTCATGTGTCCAGATCATCTGGGTCCAGATTATCCGTGTCCAGATTGTCTTTGTTCGGGTTATCGAGAGTTCCGGTGGGCGTCAGGCATTCATCAGGGCCGTGACATGCGCGGCGACGGAATCGCTCAAACCCTGCAGATCATAGCCGCCTTCCAGCAGCGAGACAATTCGGCCGCCGGCGGTCGCGTCGGCGACCTCCATCAGCTTTTGCGTGACCCAGGTGTAGTCGCTCTCCTGCAGGCGGATGTTGGCGAGCGGGTCCCGCCAGTGGGCGTCGAAGCCGGCCGAGATCACGATCAGCTCCGGGGCGAAGGCCTTCAGCCGCGGCAGGATCAGGGCCTCGAAGGCCTCGCGAAACCGCTCGCCGCCGTCGCCGGCGCGCAATGGCGCGTTGACCACGGTGTTGTGCTCGCCGCGCTCGGAGAACGCGCCGGTGCCGGGAAACAGCGGCATCTCGTGGGTCGAGCAATACATCACGGTGGGATCGGACCAGAAGATGTCCTGGGTGCCGTTGCCGTGGTGGACGTCGAAATCGACCACCGCGGCGCGGCCGATGCCGTGCTTGCGCTGGGCGTAGCGCGCCGCGATCGCGGCGTTGTCGAAGAAGCAGAACCCCATGGGCTTGGCGACCTCGGCGTGATGCCCGGGCGGACGCGTGGCGACGAAGGCGTTGGCGGTCTCGCCGCCCATCACCGCGTCGACCGCGGCGGTGGCGCCGCCGACGCAGCGCAGCGCCGCCTCCCAGGTGCCGGGCGACATCGAGGTGTCGCCGTCGATGAAGGCAAGACCCTCGGCGGGCGAGATGTGCTGCAGCTCGTTGACGTAGAAGTCGCTGTGGCACAGCGTGATGTCGTCGAGCCGGCCGGTGGGCGCCTCGCGGCGCGTCAGCGCGCCGAAGGACGGCTGCGCCAGCGCCTGCTGCACCGCCTGCAAGCGTTCCGGACACTCCGGATGTCCCTCGGGCATGACATGGGACAGGCACGCGGAATGGGTGATCAGCAAAGTCGACATGGACGCCTTACCCTTTCACTTCACCCGCCGCGCGGCGGCATCGCCGACCGGCGCGGGGGCTCTTGAACAATAACACTAGGCGACCAGAACGGCCTCGGCATCGGTCACCGCTGCGGCGCCCTCGGTCACCGAGCGCTCGAGACCGCCGGCCTGCACGGCGATGTTCTCCGCGAAGAAGCGCGCCAGCAGCGCGTAGCGGCGGTCGTGGCCGGCACCGCGCGCCGCCAGCGCCTCGCGGGCGAGCAGCCCGCCGCCCACGGTGACGCTGAACAGGCGCAGATACGGGGTCGTGCCGGCCAGCGCATCGCCCGGTGCCGACGCCAGGCGCTCCAGCAGCCAGCGACTGGCGCGATCGAGCGCGCCGAGCGCCTCGGTGAGCTTGGCGGCGGTGGTGCCGAAGGCCGGGTCGTTGGACTGCTCGACCTCGGCGACGGTCTTCGCCAACTCGTCGAGCAGCGCGAACACCGCGGCGCCGCCCTGCGCGGCGAGCTTGCGCGTGACCAGGTCGATCGACTGGATGCCGTTGGTGCCCTCGTAGATGGTGGTGATGCGCGCGTCGCGGATGTACTGCGCCGCGCCGGTCTCCTCGATGAAGCCCATGCCGCCGTGGACCTGGACGCCCAGCGCCGAGACCTCGTTGCCGACGTCAGTGGAGAACGCCTTGGCGATCGGCGTCAGCAGCGCGGCGCGGGCGGCGGCCGCGGCGCGGACGCCGGCATCGGGCGCGCGGTGCGATACGTCGATCGCCACTGCGGTGGCGTAGCAGATGGTGCGGGCCGCCGCCGTCAGCGCGCGCATCTGCATCAGCATGCGCCGGATGTCGGGGTGGGCGAAGATCGGATCGGGGCCGCCGTCCTTATGGCCGACGGCCTTGCCCTGCCGGCGTTCGTGGGAGAAGGCGAGCGCCTGCTGATAGGCGCGGTCGGCGACGCCGACCCCCTCAAGACCGACGCCGAGGCGCGCCTGGTTCATCATGGTGAACATGCAGGTCATGCCGCGATTTTCCTCGCCGATCAGGTAGCCGATGGCGCCGCCCTTGTCGCCCATGGTCATGGTGCAGGTGGGCGAGGCGTGCATGCCGAGCTTGTGCTCGACGCTGCTGGCGAAGATGTCGTTGCGGGCGCCGAGCGAGCCGTCCGCGTTGACGAGGAATTTCGGAACCAGGAACAGCGAGATGCCCTTGGTGCCGGCCGGTGCGTCCGGCAGCCGCGCCAGCACGAAATGCACGATATTGTCGGTCATGTCGTGCTCGCCGTAGGTAATGAAGATCTTGGTGCCGGTGAGGCGGTAGGAGCCGTCGCCGGCGCGCTCGGCGCGGCTGCGCAGCGCGCCGACGTCGGAGCCGGCCTGCGGCTCGGTGAGCTGCATGGTGCCGGTCCACGCGCCGGAGATCAGCTTGGCGAGGTAGATCCGCTTCAATTCGTCGCTGCCGTGGGCTTCCAGCGCCTCGATGGCGCTGGCGGTGAGCAGCGGACACAGGCCGAAGGCGACGTTGGATGCGCTCCAGATCTCGGTGCAGGCGGCATTGATGGCGAGCGGCAGGCCCTGGCCGCCCCAGGCTTCCGAGCCGGAAACCGCGTTCCAGCCGGCCTCGGTCCAGCGCCGGTAGGCGTCGGGCCAGCCGGGCGCGGTGGTGACCTTGCCGGCCTCGAGCTTGATGCCGTGGGTGTCGCCGACCCGGTTGAGCGGCGCCAGCACGTCGGTGGCGAACTTGCCGGCTTCCTCGAGGATCGCCGCGGTCATGTCGCCGTCGTAGTCCCCGTAATGGCCGGCCGCCAGCGCGGCCTTGAGCCCGGCGCCGTGGTTGAGCGCCAGCAGCATGTCATCGATCGGGGCACGGTAGGTCATCGGTGGGGCTCTCCTCGGGGGCAGCAGTGTGCCGGAAGGTCCGGCCGTGACCGCCCAAGGCGTGGGCGCGGCAGGAGATCGGCGATTTTGTTCATTGCCGGCAAATTTGGCATGCCGGGGCACGGGCTTCAAACGATAAGGATCAATTTTTCCGTGCGGCGGGAGCCAGGGATGCGAGCCCGGCTTATATAAGAGTGTCGCGCGGGTCCTCCAACGGTAAAGGCGGCTCCGATCGGTCGCCGCAGCTGAACCCGGGCGGGCCGTCGCAGGGCCGCGCGCCGCCCGGCCAACCCCCTGCTTGAATTGGCCGACCTCCCGCTATACACCGGCGAGGCCTGAGGCATTCCGCGCGGCCAGAGGCCTGCCTCCTCCTCCGGGCTATTGGGGCGTCGCCAAGTGGTAAGGCAGTGGATTTTGATTCCACCATGCGGAGGTTCGAACCCTCCCGCCCCAGCCAGAAATCTTCGTTGTAAATCAATCGACTAGAGAACGAATTACGAGGCGTTGTCGTCGATTCCCATGTCCAATGTGTCGCGTCATGTCGCAAAAATTTATGTTTGTCTCCAAGCGCTCCCGAACACTGGCGCAGCGGCGGTTCGATCGGCACCACCTTCACCTACAATCTCAACGGCAACCAGACCGTAGGGTTCGGCCGCAACATCACCTTGACGTCCTACAACAAGCCCTTGAGCATCACCCTGGGCTCACGACCCATCAACTTCCTCGACGATACTGACCACCAGCACTTCAAGCAGATCGCGCTAACTACAAAGTGAAATTCAACTGAAGCGACGGTTCCATGAAAGTGCGCTGTAAAAACATCTTAGACGAACGCAATTGAACCGCCCCGGGATTGTCGGAGGCTCCAACTCTTGAGAGGATGGAGCCATGACAAGCAAGACCACGAACAAGTTCTCACCTGAAGTGCGTGCGCGTGCGGTGCGGATGGTGATGGAGCACCGGGGCGATCACGCCTCGGAATGGGCGGCGATTGTTTCGATCGCGGCGAAGATCGGCTGCGTGGCGCAGACGCTTCACAACTGGGTTCGGCAGGTCGAGCGCGACCAAGGTGTCCGGGGTGGCGCGACGACCGAGGAACGTGAGCGGATCAAGGCGCTGGAGCGCGAGAACCGCGAGCTTCGCCAGGCCAACGAGATCCTTCGAATTACAGGGACATGCCACCCATTGCAATTAAAAGGCGAATGTCCCAATCCTTGGAGGACGGCATCGCGCGGCTTGCTTGCATCGTTGCTGCGGGATCTCCACGGCGTAAGCAGGGTTCATCGCGGCCGTCGAGCGTGCCGTCGACCGCCGTTTGCAGCCAGCGAAGCCACGGCCGAAATCGCTCGTCACGGCCGCGCAGTAGCCTGTCTCGTTTGCCTTCAGCGGGCGAGGCATCGACAATGGGTAAGGTGTCGCCGTAACTTCGTAACTTCGTAACTTGCGGGCGATAGGATCAAAGACCATTGCGGCGCGTGATCCTCGTGCGTTGACTGTTTTCTCTCTCTCTCTCTCTCTCTCTCTGTCGTTTTGATCGCGTTCCTAGGGTCTTGGAGCCCCGAGAGCGGCCGCGAACCACTCTGCCGCCAGCGCATTGCGTGCGGCGGCGTGGTTGTAGATGGTGTGCTCGCCGTCAGGCCACGTCTCGATGCGCGACAGCGGATGGCGATTGCCGACGAGAAAACTCCGCTGTTCGCCGAGAGAGACCACCGGATCCGCGCCGCCTTCGAGCACCAGCGTGGCGCAGGCGAGCGGCGCGCGCTCGCCATCGAAAACAAGCGACGGCAGCACGTCTGCGAGTTCTGCCGCATCATCGACGCCGAACATCGCCGCGATCTGCTCCTGCACGGTGCGGAATGGCGGTATTTCGGGGCGTGCGGGCGAGCCGTTGATGCAGCATGCGGCGATCCGTCGATCGCGCGCGGCGGTGAGCGCGGCAAACAGCCCGCCGAAGCTGTTGCCCCAGATCCCGATTGGCCGGCCCGGCGTGAACTCCAGAATGTGATCGAGAAAGCGGCTGAAGCCGGCAGTGACGTCGGCATCGGCGAACACTCCTCCTTCGATGCGGCTGTTGCCCTGTCCGGGACCGTCCACCAGCAGGCAATCGAGGCCGCGCCCGCACAGGGCTTCCGCCATCGAGCGGTAGGCGGTCGACCAGCCGCTCATGCCGCCGAATACGATCACCGTGCCGCAGGCCTCGCCGCTGGCATGAAAGTGCCAGCCGAACAGCTTGCCGTCGCGATGAGGCAGTTCGACGCCGGAAACCCGGAATTCGGACAGTGCGGCAAAGCGGCTGAAGCAGCGCGTCATCTCTCGGTAGAGCGCGCGCTTGCGATCGCCGTCGGCATTGAAGGCCATCTGGGCGAAGACCAGACACGCCGCGGCGGCGTGCCAGGCGTCGCGCGCACGGACCGGGTTTTCCTCCGCCCGGGCGCGAGTTTCCCCTTCGTGGCCGAGCTCCTCCAGTGCCGCGTCCCAGGGCGCGCCCGCGCGGACCTGCCGGTGGGCGCGCTCGGCGAGGTCGCGGGGCACGCCGTAGTCCACCATACGCGAGACGGGCATCGCGCGGCACAGGGCCTCGATCTGCTTGAACCGGTCTTCACATGGCTGCATGTGCGAGGTCTCCCGTTGCTGCTCCGGCGGCCATCGCGGCCATGCGCCAGCCCAGCTTCTGGCGCAGCTCGTCGACGAGGCGCGGCAGGTCGGCCGGATTTTTGGCAAAGCCGAACAGGTTGGTGTCCGGGCGCGTCAGCATCGCGGTGACATGCTTGTCGGCAAGATAGGCCGCATAGACGCCCTCGAGGTCGATGATACGTTCCACGCCGGGGCCCGCATCGTCGGCCAGCGTGAACAGCCGGCAGCCGAGATCCCTCAAGAAGACGACCCGGGACGCATCGAGCACCACGGCAGGATTTCTCTCCGCGATCAGCGCGAAGCGATAGCCGACATGGTCGTCGAGCCTCGCCGTCGTACCGCCGACGCGCACTTGCCCCTGCGGCGGCACAGAGCCGACGACCTTGCCGGCTTCACCGCGGCGTTCGTCCTGGATGAGACCGGCGCTCAACGGCGGAAATGGCGGCGGCGGCGGGATCAGGTTGAAGCGGAATGCCAGGTCGCGGATGAACGCCAAGGCGCGATTGTGGGTGTTCGAGACCTTGCCGAGCATCACCGCGGTCTTCATGACGCTCGCGACATGCGGACGCCGCTCCGCCTCATAGCTGTCGAGAATGTTCGGCGTCGCAGCGCCGCGCAGCACGAAGTCCAGCTTCCAGGCGATGTTGGCGGCGTCGCGGATGCCGGAACACGCTCCCTGGCCCAGAGAGGGAGGCATGGTGTGAGCAGCGTCGCCGCCGAGCAGGATTTCCCCCTTGCGCCAGCTCTGAGCCATGCGGGATTCGAAGGTGTACACGACCTGGCGGATGATGCTGATATCGTCCGGTCCGACGTCGTGATAGTGCTTCAGGATCTTCCAGGCGGTTTCCGGCTTCTCCATCTCTGCCGTGGCCTCGTGCTTTAGCAGCGCGAACTCGAACCGCTGGCGGTTCTTGCCGATCGGCAGGAACATGTGGCTCCGCGCAGGGTCGCAGTACATCTTGGTCTCGTCGAAGCTCGACGCCATCGGCCGCTTGCGCTCGCCGTCGATGTTGAGCCAGCGCTCGTGGAAGCCGCTGTCGTCGCGCTCGATGCCGAGAGCGGAGCGGACGAAGCTGCGGGCGCCGTCGGCGCCGAAAACGTATCGCGCGCGCAGCGTCTCGCTGCGCTCGCCGGTTTTCACCGCGAGCTCGACCGATCCCCCCGTGCTTTTCAGTCCGGTGAGCTCGGTGCCCTGGCGGACGCTGACGTTCGGCAGCGTGCGCACCCGGCGGTCGATGGCCGCCTCGATGTCAGGCTGGTGGATCGAGATGTGTGCCGGGAAGCCCATCGGAATGGTCGGAATCGCACCGGCGTCGATCAGGCGCTGGCCCTTCGCGTTGTAGAAGATGAAGGACGCGATCGGCGACGATTCGCGCAGCGCCTCGTCGATGTCGCAGACGAAGCTGAGGAGCCGCGCCGTTTCCCCGTCGATGTGGGTCAGCCGCGGCAGGCCGTACAGCGTCGGCCAGCGCTCGACGACCACGACACGGTGGCCGAGCTGGCCCAAGAGCGATGCGGCGGTGAGGCCGGTCGGCCCATAGCCGACGACGGCAACGTCGAAACCTGTTTGCGCCACGAAAAGTCCTCCCTTGATTTTGGCGGCGAGTCTGTGGGATTGACTTGCATTAGTAAAATCGATTGTTTCTATGGGAGGCATCCACATCTCGGATGGATAGACCGCATGCGCCTGAACGGCCTCGACCTGAACCTGCTGGTGGCGCTCGACGCTCTCATGACCGCGCGCAACCTCACGGCGGCAGCGCGCAACATCAACCTCAGTCAGCCGGCGATGAGCGCGGCGGTGGGAAGGCTGCGAACCTATTTCAAGGACGACCTGTTCATCATGCGCGGGCGGGAACTGGTGCCGACGCCGCTTGCGGAATCGCTGGCCGCTCCGACGAGCGAGGCGCTGCTGCACATTCAGCTGACGATCGCGAGCCGGGAGGCGTTCGATCCCGCCAAGTCCGACCGACGTTTCCGCGTCGTCGTGTCCGACTTCATGACCATCGTGTTCTTCCGCAGGGTCATCGAGCAGGTCGCGCGGGCGGCGCCCGGCGTCAGCTTCGAGCTGCTGCCGTTCGACGATCAGCCGGACGAGCCGCTGCGGCGCGGAGAGATCGATTTCCTGATCTTTCCCGAGATATTCATGCCGCCGGGCCATCCAAAGGCGAAGCTGTTCGACGAGACCATGGTCTGTGTTGGCTGCCGCTCGAACCGGCAGCTGACGGGCAAGCTGACGTTCGAGAAATACATGTCGATGGGGCACGTGATGACCCAGTTCGGCAAGACACGAAAGCCCTCGATCGAGGAGTGGCTGCTGCTCGAGCACGGCATCAAACGGCGGATCGAGGTCGCCGTACAGAGCTTCAGCATGATCCCTCAGCTGCTGCTCGGGACCGTGCGTATTGCGACCATGCACCGGCGTCTGGCGCAATACTTCGCAAAGACGATGCCACTGCGGATCGTCAAGCTACCGGTGCCGCTTCCGGTATTTGCAGAGGCGATCCAGTGGCCGGCCCTTCATAACAGCGATCCGGCGAGCATTTGGCTACGTGGTATCGTGTTGGCCGAAGCGAAGCGCATGCGAATTTCGCGCAGCTATTCGTAGCAGACAAGGTGTATCCCGCCGTATCCGACGACGTTTCGAATGAACCGAGTCTGACACGAATTCTCGGTGTCGCCGGCGGCGGATGCACTCTACAAGGCCTGCCGGCGTTATGGATGCGGCTCTGGCGCCCCGACCGAGGCGGGGGATCGACGTTCGCGGAAGCGCGCAAGATGGTTTGCGGGTTTCGGTAGCTGCACTTGCCAAACACGCTTGTCCGAATGCGGGCAATGTCCTGTCAGGTCGACCGTCAACCGGGGGCGCCGGCCGGGGAGGCTCTCTGGCGGTCCGGCGGTAGGTACGCTATGCACGCCAAGCGCCGCTCAATCCCGGGCGGCGCTTTCCAACCCCGCCGGACGCATGCCACGCAAGCCCACATCGTCGACAGTCAAGAAGGTGCGCAAAGTCCGCGGCAAAGGCCGGCCATCGGTCGAAGGCGCCGTCGGCCGCCAGAAGCTGATCGACGCGACGCGGGAATTGCTGCGCACGATTCCGCCGGCGCGCCTGACCTCGAACGACATTGCCCGGGCTGCCGGCGGCGACCGGGCTCTGGTCCGCTACTATTTCGGCACGATGGCCAACCTGTTCTCCGTGGTCGCGAGCGAGCTCTCGGCGGGGCTGGTGTCGTCGCTTTCGACTGCCGCGAAGGTCGACAACAACGCCACCGACAAGCTTCGGCACCGGATCCAGGAATTCGTCCGCTACGAGCTGGAGAATCCGGCGCTGCATCCGCTCTATACCGAGCAGTTGCTGAGCGATCAGTCGGCCGCCGCACGCAAGCTCGTTCGTCGCATTGCCTCGGAAGGGCACCTGACGTTCGAGGCGATCATCAAGGAGGGGCGGCGGTCGGGCGAGTTCCGCAAGGATTTCGACATCCGGCTGCTGGACATCGCGATCGTCGGCCTGTGCGAATTCATCGTGGTCGGCCAGCCCATCCTCGAGGCGTGGCTATCGCCCGGCGAACGGGTCAGCGACCTGCTGACACACTACGCGGATTTCGTCGCGGACCTCGTCGTCAACGGCATCAGGTCGTAAAGCCTGGTCCGAGCAGCACACCGCCGTCGACGACGATCTGCGTTCCCGTGACATAGCTGCTTGCCGGCGAGGCCAGGAAGATGGCGGCGCCCTGAATCTCCTTCGTGGTCGCGAGCCGCCCGAGCGGGCTCAGATGCGCGAACGCGGCCTGCACCTCGGGCCTGTGCAGGTGGCCTCCGGCGATGTTGGTGATGAAGGGGCCGGGGGCGATCGCGTTGATCAGGATGTTGTAACCGGCAAGCTCGAGCGCGAGCTGCCGCACGAGATGAGCGGCGCCGGCCTTGGCCGGCATGTAGGGCGTGCTCACGATCGCTTCGGGCTTCAGTGCGGCGACCGACGTGGTGACGATGATGCGGCCGCTGCGACGCGGCTTCATCAGGCGCACGGCAGACTTGATCGTCGAGAACACCGAAGTGAGATCGGCAGCGATGATCCTGTCCCAGTGCTCGTCGCTGAGGGCGTCGATGGCGCCGGCCGGGCTGCGCCCGCCGTCCATGCCGATGAAGCCGGGGCCGGCATCGATGCCGGCGTTGGCGAAAACCACGTCGATCCGGCCTTGGGCTGCGGCAACCTCGTCGAACACCCGCACGATGGCCTGCCGATCGGTGACGTCGAGGATGCGACCCTCGACGCGCGCGCCGGCATCGCTCAGCCGCGTCGCTTCCCGCTCGAGCCGTGCGGCGTCGATGTCGGTCATGACGACGGTGGCGCCGTTCTCCGCCATGACTTCCGCATAGGCGAGGCCAATACCGCTCGCCGCTCCCGTGACGATGGTGACGGCACCGTCGACGGCAAACAGATCCGCGGTCCTCGCCATGACGTTCGCGCTCCCTGAAAGCCGCGTGCTGCGGCTGCGAATGATATTCTTTCTCAAATTCTCTTGACTGAGAATATATCGCCGCGCCATATTCGGTCAACAAACAAGCGGCTGGCGCGCGTTGCGCGCACGGCTTCGTTCATCGGGGAGGGAAACATGAGCTTTCGAAGTGGTGTATCCGCGTTTGCCGTTGCCGCGGCGGCAGTGGTCTTCAGCGGCGGCGCGCACGCCGCGCCGAATTGCGGCCTCGCCAATGGCAAGAAGGCCGACGGCGCGCCGATCCCGATCGGGGCCATCGTCAGCGCGACCGGTCTCGACGACTTCAGTTCCTCGGCGAAGGCGGCATCGGCCTATTTCAAGTGCGTCAACGACAACGGCGGCATCAACGGACGGCCGGTCGAATACACGGTGCTGGACGATCAGTGGCGTCCGGACGTGTCGGCCCAGGCCGCCGCAAGCCTGATCAAGGACAAGAAGGTCGTGGCGCTGGTCGGCGACATGAGCATTCCCGGCTGCGGCGCCAACGCGGCGATCTACAAGGCGGAAGGCGTGGTCGACATCCCGGCCGTCGGCGTGGTCCGCGAATGCTTCAACAGTCCGAACATCGCTCCGATCAATGCCGGTCCGCGGCTGAGCGCCATTGGCATCTCGCGCTTTGCCGTCGAGAAGCTCAACGCCAAGAGCCTGGTCTGCCTGACGCCCAAGATTCCCGGCGCCGCGGAATGGATCTGCGGCGGCATGGAGGCGTGGGGCAAGCTCCGCAACGTCAAGGTCTCGACCGTCACGTTCGATCCGGCATCGCCCGACATGACGTCGATCATTCTGCAGGCCGCCGCCGGCAGCCCCGATGCTGTCGTCCTCACCTTCTCGAAGGGTACCGTAGTCGCGGCGCTGGTCGCCGCCGAGCAGCAGGGTCTCGACAAGAAGACCAAGTTCGTCGGGCTCGCGTCGTCCTATGCGCTCGACCTTCCGCAGGCGGTGAGTCCGTACTGGGACGGCAAGTACCACGTCAATCTCGAGTTCGCCCCCCTCGACAGCGCCGGTGCCGACGCCCAGAACTGGCGATCGATCATGGACAAGTACGGCAGCGCCAACGATCCGCGCGACAATTTCTCCGAGGCGGGTTACCTCGCGGCGAAGGCGACGACCCAGGCGCTTTTGTCGCTCGATCCCGGCAAGATCGATCGCGCCGCGGTGACGACTGCGCTCAAGTCGATCAAGGACTTCAAGAGCGACATCCTCTGCAAGCCCTGGTACTTCGGCGAGGGCGCCCGTCACAACGCCAACCACAGCGGGCTGACCGCCGAGGTTGCCGGCGACAAGTGGAAGATCATCGGAGAATGCGTCGACGCGGATGATCCCGAATTGACGGAGATCTTCGCGGCCGAGAAGGCCGCCAAGTGAACTTGCAGTTCCTCGTGTCCGGGCTCGGCCTCGGGAGCGTGTATGCGCTCTCCGGGGTCAGCCTCGTGGTGCTGTACCGCGCGTCGGGCACGCTGAACTTCGCGATCGGGGCGCTCGGCGCGCTGGGCGCCCACTGCGCGTGGACGCTGCTCAGCCTGAAATATCCGGCTTTCCTCGCGATCGTGGCGTCGGTCGTCGTCGCCGCCGCGGGTTCGTTTCTCTACGGGCGCTTCGTCGCGCCGGCATTGAGCCATCGGGACAGGAGCGTCAGGGCGGTCAGCACGCTGGGCTTTGCGCTGGTCCTGCTCGGCGTCATGGGATTGGTCTGGGGCGAGACCATTCCGCGCCGGCTGACCTTGCCGACGGATGCGGCCTACGTCGAATTGCTGTCGGTGAGGGTCACTTACACGAGGATCGTGGCGCTGGGGCTGGCGCTGGCCACGGTGGGTGCGATCGCGCTGCTGCTGTTCGGGACACGGATCGGACTCGCGATGCGCTCGCTGGCGAGCGATCGCGAACTCGGTGGCATCCTCGGCATCAACACGACACGGGTCGATTCGATTGCCTGGTTGATTTCGGGTGCCATCGCGGGAGCATCCGGCCTCCTGCTCGGCGATCTGGTGCGGCTGCAGCCGAGCTTCCTCACCTTCCTGGTCATTCCGGCGGTCGCGGCGGCGCTGCTCGGCGGACTGACGTCGCTGGGTGGAACCATCGTCGGCGGCTTGGTGATCGGCGTGGTGGAGGGGATGCTGACTTCGTTTCCCGAGCTCGCGAGCTATCGGAGCGCGGCGCCGTTCCTGATCGCGCTGCTGTTCGTGGCGGTGGCCGGCAGGAGCCATTCCCTGCGGACGTCGCAATGACCATGCAGGATGTATTCAGACCGTTCGACGGCGCGCGGTTGGGGCTTCGCAGCCAGCCGCATGCGCCGCTCGCCGTGCTGGTCGTGCTCGCGGTGACGGGGGTTGCGTTCGCCGGCAGCAGCTACTGGACGTCGGTCGCCACGTCGACCTGCGCCACGGCGCTGGTCGTCGCCGGTACCGCCCTGCTGTTCGGCCGACTCGGCCTGGTGTCGCTGTGCCAGTTCGCGCTCGCGGGAATCAGCGGCTGGGCGACGCTACGCATCCATCACGCGCTGCACCCGCCGTTCGAGGTCTCGCTCGTTCTGGGCGGCCTGTGCGCCAGCGTCATCGGCGTGGTCTGGGGACTTCCCGCCCTGCGGATTCGCGGGCTCTACCTTGCGCTCGTTACCCTGATGCTGGCGGGCGCGTTCCAGGTCGTCATCAACGTTACGGGCTTTCCCAACGGCGGCCCTGGCCTGCTCGGGCAGGTGGTCGACGGGCCGCGCGTCATGATGGACCGGCCGGCGATCGCGAGGAGCGACCAGGCGTATCTGATCTACGTGGCCGGGCTGTTGCTGAGCGGGCTGCTGTTGATCGAGTTGCATCGGGTCAGCAAGGCCGGGCGGGCCTGGGCACTGATCCGGCGCAGCGAGCAGATGGCGCAGGCCTCCGGGGTGCGCGTCGTCTTCTACAAGGCCTGGGCGTTCGCGCTGAGCGGCTGGCTCGCGGGCATCGGCGGCGGCGCGATGGCCTGCACGTTCGGGCAGCTCGACAGCAGCGCGTTCGGCGCATCGGAATCGATCCTGCTGTTCGCCCTGACCGTCGTCGGCGGCGCGACGTCGTGGCTTGGCGTCGTCGTCGCGGCGGTCCTGATGCGCGCGGTGCCGGCGCTGTTCAACCAGGTCGGCGTGAACGGGTTCGTCGCCATGATCCTGTTCGGCGTTGCGCTGGTGCATGCGTTGATCAACGCCCGCGAGGGGATCGCGGGGCAGATCATCGAATCCCTCAAGAGCGGAAAGTCCGCCGGCAACCGGGCGGAACGCCAATGATCCGCCTGGAGAACCTCACCGTGTCGTTCGGCGGCGTCACCGCGCTCGATGCGCTGGACGTGGAGCTGACGGCGCCGGTCGTCGGCCTGATCGGACCGAACGGCGCAGGAAAGACCACGCTGCTCAACGTGATGTCGGGCTTCGTGACGCCGCGGGGGGGAGACGTCTTCCTTGCCGGCCAGCGCCTGACCCATCTGAGGCCCGCCGACCGCGCGCGGCTCGGCCTGCGGCGCACGTTCCAGCAGGAGCAGGTCGTCGAGGAGCTGACGGTCTGGGAGAACGTGCAGGCCATCGCGGACCACCTCGCCGATCCGCGGCGGGGTCGCGCCGAGATCGCGCGCGCGATCGGGCGCGTCGGCCTGTCGGGCAAGGAACGGATGCCTGGCGCGCATCTCAACCTGCTGGAGCGACGCCTGGTCGAGCTGGCGAAAACCCTGGTCGGCGGTCCGAAAGCGATCCTGCTCGACGAGCCCGGTGCCGGCCTCGACGAGATCGAAAGCC
Source organism: Xanthobacteraceae bacterium (assembly GCA_031291445.1). Classification (GTDB taxonomy): domain Bacteria; phylum Pseudomonadota; class Alphaproteobacteria; order Rhizobiales; family Xanthobacteraceae; genus Bradyrhizobium_A. The sequence continues at coordinate 29,299 of JARLJA010000149.1, forward strand.
GCCGGTTGTACACGCTGCTGAAGGACATTCCGGGCGAGCTCGGCGCGCAGATGGTGGTTATCGATCACGACGCAGAGATGATTTCGTCCTTCTGCGAGCAGACCGTCGTCCTCGATTTCGGACGCCTGCTGGCGTGCGGGCCTACCAAAGCCGTCCTCAACGACGAAGCAGTTCGTCGCGCCTATCTCGGAAGCGCCTCGTCATGACGCTGCAAGATCGCCTCGAGATCGCCGATCTGTTCGTCGACCGCGGGCGGCGCCCCGTGCTGCGCGACATCCATCTCACCCTCGGATCCGCCGAGATCCTGAGCCTGCTCGGCGCCAACGGGGCGGGAAAGTCGACGCTGGTGCTGGCGATCGGCGGCCTGCTGCCGGTGCGGTTGGGGACGATGAAGCTCGGCGACGTGTCCCTGGTGGGCGCAGAGCCGTACGAGATCCGCAGACACGGCGTCGCCATCGTGCATCAGGGCCATCCCGTCCTGGGCGGACTGACGGTTCGGGACAATTTGCGGACCGCGGGCCTGTTCCTGGGCAAGGCCGAGGCTGAGCGCCAGGTCGAGGCGGCGCTCGCCGTGCTGCCGGAGCTGAAGCCGAAGCTCGGCATCGACGCGAGCGCGCTGTCCGGCGGCCAGAAGCAGATGCTCTGCATCGCCCAGGCCCTGATCATCCGGCCCCGCTTCCTTCTGATCGACGAACTGTCGTTCGGCCTCGCCCCCGCCATCGTGTCCCGGCTCGGCGACGTCATCAGGGATGTCGCGCTCAACGGTGTCGGCGTCCTGCTGATCGAGCAGTTCACCAGCCTCGCATTGTCGCTCGCCGATCGGGCGATGCTGCTGGAACGCGGCAAGGTCGTGTTCGAAGGAACGGCGCAGGAGCTCCGCGACCGTCCGTCGATCCTGCACGGCGCCTATCTGGCGGCGGCGGACGCTTGAGGCGGGCCGAATACAGAAACGCATCGGGAAAGGAACAGCATATGCCGAGAGCGAGAGCAGGCAACGTCGAGATCGAATATGTGAGGCATGGGCACGCAGCGGCCCCGGCCTTCCTGCTGTTGATGGGCGCCACCGAGCAGCTCGTGATGTGGCCGGATACCCTGATCGAGGCGCTGGTCGGCGCCGGATTCCAGGTCGTGACGTTCGACTATCGCGATGTCGGCCTGAGCACCAAGTTTGATGCCAGTGGTCCGGTCGACATTCCGAAGCTGGTCGGGGACCTGATGGCCGGACAGCCGGTCTCCGTGCCCTACACGCTGTCCGACATGGCACGGGATGCGGTCGCCGTGCTCGACGACTGCGGGCTTGCCGCGGCCCACGTCGCGGGCCTGTCGCTTGGCGGAATGATTGCGCAGGTGATGGCGATCGAGCATCCGTCCCGCGTGCTGAGCCTGACATCGATCGCGTCGACCACCGGCGATCGGGACCTTCCGCCGCCGACGCCGGGCGCCGTGATGACCATGTTCGCCGTGCCGCCGGGCTCGCCTGACCAGGCGTGGATCGACGCGCGCGTTGCAGCGATGCGGGCCATGCAGGGCACCGCCTATGTCGCAACCGAGGCGGAGATGCGGGCGGCCGCGGAGGCTTCCGTGAAGCGCAACCTCTCGCCCGCGGGCGGCACGCGGCACATCGCGGCATCGATCGTGACGCCGCCGCGCGGCGAACTGCTCAAGTCGTTCCAGCGGCCTGCCCAAGCGATTCACGGGACGGACGATCAGGTCATGTCGCCGCTGTGCGGGCGGCGTACCGCGGAGAGCCTGCCGAAAGGCCGGCTGATCATGATCAAGGGCATGGGCCACGGGCTGTCGCGCAGCCTGATGCCGGTCTGGGCCGAACATCTGATCGCGCTGGCCGGGACGGCCGTCGCCTAAGGCATTCGATCATTTGAGCGAGAACGAGGACGCAGATGGGTGAGAAGCGTGTTGTGGTTGCGGGCGCGGGCCCGGTTGGCATGGTGTTGGCGCTCGCGCTGCGGAGGGAGGGCATTCCGGTGACGGTGGTCGAAGCGGGCTCGACCTACTGCCAGGAATTCCGCGCGCCGGCGTTCCACTCGCCGACGCTCGACATTCTCGACGGTCTCGGCATGGCGGATCCGATGCTGAAGATCGGCTTGAAGGTGCCGGTCATGCGTTTCGCCGACCGCGCGCTGGGACGCCGGGTCGATCTCGATCTCGGCATTCTCGGGGACCGGGGACTGACCCGACATCCCTATGATCTGATCATCGGGCAATCCGCGTTTGCGAAGATCGGCTACGAGCTGTGCGTCGAGGCCGGCGTCGAATTCCTGTTCGACCATCGCGTCGAGCGGGCGGAGCAGGACGAGCATGCGGCCCGCGTGGTGTGCCAGACCGCACATGGGCAGGTCACGGTCGCGGGAGCTTACGTCGTCGGCTGCGATGGCGGCCGCAGCGCCGTGCGCAAATCGCTGCCGGTGGCGTTCGAAGGCTTTACCTGGTCCGAGCGCTTCCTGATGATCCACACCACCGAAAATCTGGAGCCGATTCTCGGCAAGACGATCTTCCTCGCCGACGGGCCGGACTGGCGGCTGGTGCTGAAGATACCGTTCGGGCCGGGGCCCAACGACTGGGTCACCCGCCTCGTGAGCTCTCTGGCTCCCGGTATCAGCGAGGAGGAAGTCAGCGATCCGGCGTTTCTGCAGAAGCGCTTCGACGGCCTGGTCGAAGGCCGCACCGCGCCGTTCCCGATCCGCGACTACTACATCTACAATGTGCACCAGCGGGTGGCGTCGAGCCTTCGGATCGGGCGCATTCTGCTGGCCGGCGACGCCGCCCACATCAACAATCCGCTGGGTGGGCAGGGCCTCAACTGCGGCATTCACGACGCGGTCAATCTCGCGGGAAAGCTCGGCGCCGTCTGGCGGTCGGAAGCCGGACCGGAACTTCTCGATCTCTACGATCGACAGCGCCGGCTGACCAACACCGAGTACATCCAGAAGGTGTCGATCGAGAACAAGGAGCGGCAGGAGGAGGCCGATCTGGTCAAACGTGCGGCAGCGATGGATTTCATGGAGCAGTTGGCGCGCGACGACGACATGCGTGTCGGCTTTCTCACGCGTTGGACCATGATCGACAGCCTGGCCTATGCCAATTCGATCACGTGAACGCCGGGCGGACGGGTGTGGTGTCTAACCCTCCATGTTAGGGGCCCCGCCGGCAGGTTCCAAGGTTGTGGCCACAGGGATCGTGACGGACGGCGCCAAGCAGGTCACGTTCCGCACTTCCGGACACAACGCACGCTCGTCTTGGCGCGATCTGCTTGCCAATCGAGAGATCCGCGTCTTGATGCGACATGCGTACGACATGGCGCCAGAAAAACTTGATAAATCAATGCTTGCGTGGATTTTGAGTCCGCCATCCGGAGGTTCGAATCCTCCCGCCCCGGCCGGAATTTTCTGTCGGAATCGCCCTCGAACTGCGGGTTTCGCTGCAGAATGTGCGAATTTTTGGCGCGTCCGGGCTCTGTCGCCGCATGCCCCAATTTCGGCGGTTAGGGCTGAAATTCTCCGCCCGACCTCTCCACCCTTCCCGTTTTGGAGAAGATCGACCGAGGTCCGATCGCGACCGTGATTCTTTAATCCAATCATGGCATTCTGGCAGGCGATCCACTCACCTGCGGACAGGCATTTCAACCGGGGCATGGCATGTTCAATCGACTGACGACGGCGCATCCCACCATGGCGATGCGGCGTTGGGGACCTCTCGTCCCTGCGACATTTGCGGCGATCGCCGCACTGACGGCCCCGAGCGTCGATGCCGCGGCGAGACAGGCGCGCCCGGCGCGCCCCATTGAGGCGAGGGCGCCGCGCGATGCAGGCGAGCCGATCATGGCGATCGTGTCGATCAAGTCCCAGCAGGTGACTTTTTACGATGCCGACGGCTGGATCCTGCGCGCACCGGTGTCGACCGGCGTTGCGGGACGCGAGACGCCGGCCGGGGTCTTCGCCGTCGTCGAGAAGGACAAGGACCACCACTCGACCCTCTATGACGATGCCTGGATGCCGAACATGCAGCGCATCACCTGGAATGGCCTCGCGCTGCACGGCGGGCCGCTGCCGGGGTATGCGGCCTCGCACGGCTGCGTGCGGATGCCCTACGAGTTCGCCGAGGACCTGTTCGAGAAGACGCGGATCGGAATGCGGGTGATCATCTCGCCCAACGACGCGACTCCGATTGCGTTCGCGCATCCCGCGCTGTTCGTGCCGAACGCGGAGGCCGTCGCGGCGGCTCCGGCGCGCGCCGAGACGCTGTCCCGCGAAGCCGAGGCGGCCGCCGCCGCGGCCGAAGAGGCGAAGACCGCTGCTGCGGCCGCCGCGCGCGAAACGGCATCGCTCACGGCGTCGCTGCGCAAGCTCGCAACGCTCAAGAGGAGCGCCGACGCCGAACTCGCATTCGCGGACCGGGCGCTCGCCGCGGCAAAGACGGAGCAGGCGACGGCGCGGGCCGAGGACCTGAAGCAGAAGGCGGCCCCCAAGGCCGAGAAGCTGGGGGCGGAACTTGCCACTGCCACGGCCGATGCGAAATCGAAGGTCGAGGCCGTGGCCGCCGCGAAGGACGCCGCCAAGGCGGCCGCGGCGCGGAAGGCCGACGCCACGCGGGCGGCAACCGAGGCGAAGCTCGCGCTCGAGCCGGTCTCGGTCTACATCAGCCGCGCCACGCAGAGGCTTTACGTGCGGCGCAACACGCACAAGCCGTGGGCCGATGGGGGCGAGGTGTTCGATGCGACCCTCGAGGCTCCGGTCACGATCCGCGATCCCGACAAGCCGATCGGCACCCATGTGTTCACGGCGGTGGCGCGCACCGACACGGGTCTGCGCTGGACCGCGGTGACGGTCGACAACGCCGACGACGCCAAGGACGCGCTCGACCGCATCACCATCCCGCAGGACGTGCTCGATCGCATCGCGCCGACCGCCTTGCCGCGATCCTCGATCATCGTCTCGGACGAGCCGCTGAGCAGCGAGACCAACTACCGCACCGAGTTCGTCGCGGTGCTGAACAACCAGCCCCAGGGCGGCTTCGTGACGCGCCGGCCGACCGTCGACGTCGTCGCGAGCCGCGACGGCGGGGCGGACGACGGCTTCGGCTTCGGCTTCCTGTTCCAGCGCAATCCGGACCCCCAGGCCGTTCCCATGCGGCGACGCAGCGGCCAGGTCACCTACCCGGCACAACAGGGCTCGTGGCCGTTTCAACAGAGATGGTGATCAGACGCGGCACGCCGCATATAGGCCGCGGTCTCCCTCGACGTGGTGTGCCAGGGTTCAAAGCGACGGAATCAAGAGCGCCCTGGCGCCCGGCGTTGCTTCGTAGGCCATGGCGTCGTCGATCTGCTCGAAGCTGAATTCCTTCCCGATCCTGGTCCTGAATAATGGATCGTCGATCAGACCTTCAATGTCTTTCCGCGCGGCGGCGAGGCTTTGCGGGTCGCGAACGGTCGCGGTCTCCAGATTTGAAAACCGCCTGAGAGTGAGATTCTTCCCCATGACGAGCATGGTCGGGAACGAGATTGGCGTGGGGCCGCCCAAGAAGCCGTAGATGGAGACCGTCGCGTTCATCGGCAGGACTGGCACAATCCGGCTGAGCAGACCGCCGCCAACCCCGTCGAAGACGGCCGTGGCCCCAAGCTCCTCGGCGAGCGCGCCGAGGTCGCTCTCGAAGCCTTCGTTCGCGGTAACGACGACGTGCTTCGCTCCGTGCCGAATGAGATCGTCCCGCGACGCGGTCGACCGGACGAGGAAGATGGCCTCCACGTTTCGCCGTCGTGTGAGCGAAACCGCAATACGTCCCGTGGCGGAGCTTCCCGCCGTCACAATGACGGCCTTGTGCCCTGCGGCGGCAGCCTCTGAGAGGAAGGCGTAGACCGTGAGGATGTTGGCAAACGATCCGCAATAGTCCCGACCGTGAACACTGTCGGGCAGGATGAGGCAGTTTGCATAGGGAACCTGCGCCCTGCCACACCAGACGCCGATCGTGTCCTGGCTTCTGGTGAGGGTTTTGTAGATTGCGACCTGCCTGCCCGCATAGTCTTCGGGAACGCCGGCTCCGATGGCAACGACCGTGCCGCCCCCGTTGCTCCCGTAGACATCGTTACCGCCAGAGGCGAACGCGGCAGCTCCGGGCAGGGGCCTTGTCAGGAAAAACTTGTCGCCGTGGGTAATCGTCGAGGCGTCCATGTCGACGAGAACATGGCCCGGCGGTGGCTCCTCCGGCGTCGGGATGTCACGAACCTCCAATGTCCTGTCCGCAGTCACGCATATCGCTTTCAACGCAACCTCCTGCTTCGGCAGAGCGCTGGATTGCGGCGACCGAAGCTTGCCGCAATGATGCCAAGTCGCTAGGTTTCAACAAGTACGGACTTTTTTGTTAGTGGCTTCCGCATGAAAGCTCTTCCGCAATGCCCGGTGACCTTTGCTTCCCGCGTCGTGGGCGGCCGATGGAAGGCCAAGATCATTTGGGCGCTCCTCCGACACGAAAATCTTCGATACTCCGAGGTTCGCAGGGCATGTCCGCCGATCAGCGATCGGATCTTGTCGAAGGAGCTGAATGAGCTTGAAGACTGGGGCCTGATACTGAGGCGAGAATATTCCACCATACCACCCAAGACCGAATACAGCCTGACTGCGCTGGGCCTGACGCTCCGTCCTCTGATGGCCGCGATGGCGGAGTGGGGAGAGAAAACGCAGGCCGCGATCGGTGTGATATCGAACTAATCGGGCTCCGCTCCAGCCTCGCGTCGAACGCGGCTTCGTCAGCCGCAGCAGATCAGGTTCGACCGGCGCCGCCAGGCCCGGAGTGGCAATGCTGCCACCCTCCGGGGGTGGGGTTTGATGCCGGCAGCACTCCTGCGCCGCGGATCGATTGGTCCCAAATCTCCGCACAGAAGCGTTTCCTCCGGTTTTGTTTGCGTATAGGCTGACAAAAAAGGCAAGGCGCGGTACGGCGCCGCCATCGCGGGAGGACAAGATGAACCTGTTCAGGTCGACGGCCGCTGTTGTTCTGATGCTGGGCGTGACGTTCGCGACCCCATCGCTTGCCGAGAAAAAGTACGACACCGGCGCCAGCGATACCGAGATCAAGGTCGGCCAGACCATTCCGCTCAGCGGGCCGGCGTCCGCCTACGGCGCCATCGGCAAGGTGCAGGCGGCCTATATCCGCATGATCAACGACCAGGGCGGCGTCAACGGGCGCAAGATCAATCTCATCCAGTACGACGACGCCTACAATCCGCCGAAAACGGTCGAGCAGATCCGCAAGCTGGTCGAAGGCGACGAGGTGCTCACCACCTTCCAGATCATCGGGACCCCGCCGAATGCCGCGGTGCAAAAATATCTCAACGAGAACAAGGTGCCGCAGCTGCTGGCCTCGACCGGTGCGACCCGCTTCACCGATCCCAAGCGCTTCCCATGGACGATCGCCTTCAACCCGAACTACCAGTCGGAAGCGCACATCTACGCGAAGTTCATTCTCGCCAACCACCCGAACGCGAAGATCGCGATCCTCTATCAGAACGACGACCTCGGAAAGGACTACGTCAAGGGGCTCAAGGACGCGCTCGGGGCCAAGGCCTCGACCATGATCGTCGCCGAGGCGTCCTACGAATTGTCGGATCCGACCGTCGACTCGCAGCTGGTGAAGCTGAAATCCTCCGGCGCCGATCTGTTCTTCGACATCACGACGCCGAAGTTCGGCGCCCAGGCGATCCGGAAGGCCGCCGAACTCGGCTGGAAGCCGGTCCACATTCTCGACATCAACGCGACCCCGGTCAGCCAGACCCTGGTTCCGGCCGGCCTCGACAACGCCAAGGACATCGTTTCCGTCAACTATGGCAAGGACCCGCTCGACCCGCAATGGGCCAACGACGAAGGCATGAAGCGCTACAAGGCCTTCATGGCGAAGTACGCCCCGAACGAGGACGCCAACAGCGGCATCGCCACCTACGGCTACTCGACTGCGGCGCTGCTGACGCAGATCCTGAAACAGTGCGGCGACGACCTCACGCGTGCCAACATCATCAAGCAGGCGACCAACGTCAGGGACTACATTCCCGACCTCGCGCTGCCGGGCATGACGCCCTCGACCGAGCCGGACGACTATCGCATCAACAAGCAGTTCCAGATGATGCGGTTCGACGGCCAGCGCTGGGTGCTGTTCGGACCGGTCCTGACCGACGACTTCAAGGTCGATTGAGCGTCCACCCAGGCCGGCCCAGTTTGCGTTGAATGCCTCGCGGCCGGCTACGCGGGGCGAAGACGCGCGTCGCGGAGCCTGAAGGCGAGCTCCGCGATCGACGGCTCGTCGACGGCGGTGAAGTCGTAGAGCGCGGGGTCGAAGTCCTCGTACAGGTATTGATGCCGGTAGATCGGCAATGCCTCGCCTGCGATGGCCTCGTATTGCTTCAGCTTGCGCGCCCGTTCCGCTCTGCTGTGGACGATCCAGTCGAAATGATAGATGCAGCAATCGTCCGGAGCGTGGTGCACGTCGTCGGCCTCGCCGAGGATGCCGGGCGAGTGCAGGAGAGGGTTGAATCTCGCCGTGGCCACGACGAATCCCCGGTACTGACGGTCTTGCGGATGAAGCTGGGGGATCGTGCCCGCGAACATGGGCGTATCGTCGATGATCGCGACGGCGCGGCGCGGCACGGCGATCACCGTCTTGGTCGTGGTGGCGACCGTCCCGGTCAACCACGGAAGCAGCCTGGCCGACGGGAATTCGTCGTCGTCCAGCCGGAACATCCATCTGGTTTCGACCAGTCTTGCCAGTTCGGGAAGGATGGCCTCGACGAAGTCGGGCCTTTCCCGCACCTCGAGAATCGAAGCTCCGTCGATCCTGGCAAGCGCCTCGTCGCGGTAGCGGCGCGTCGAGCGGCTATCGATCACGTAGAGCGGCCTGAGGCCTCGTTTCCGGTATTCCTCGGCAAGGACGAACGCGTAGGGCGCTCCATCGCGGGACGGAATGGCGATTGAAACCAGCTCAGGCATGCAAGACCGACCTTCCTCCGCCGGCTATTGTTGATCGGAGCGACTTGCCGACGTCAAGGGGTGCGGCATCCGTGGGACCGGCGGCGCTTCGATGAGCATTGGGACGGACGAAGGCGAACCTCTTCCATGGCCCCGGGGAAAGGAAGATATTGGAAGAGATGCGAGTCGGGGAGCAACCGTGAACAAAACTGCCTGTGCGCTGGCTTTGATCAGTTGTGCCTGGGGACATGCCGCCATCGCGGACGAATTCCAAGACGTGCGATGCGGCGCCGATATTCCCAAAGCCTTGATCGGCCGGCATTCTTCAAACGGACGGGTCGCCGTGCTCGAGAAGAAATATGGCTCGCTGGGCCTGAAGGATCTTGGGTCCGACGAGATTTCCGATCGCCTGTCCTCTGTCAGTTGGCGGATATGCGGTGCGGAATTCGTCCTGCTGATCGATCGCGGCGGGCTGGTTCGTGACGTGCTGCCGTTTCCGCAGCATTCCAGGCAAGCTCCCGCCTTTTCGGGCAACTGTCAGCTCAAGGGCCGGGAACTGCCTGACGTCGTCCTGGCGATACTGGACGGGGCGTCGGCGGAGGACCTGTTGCCGGTCCAGTCCGCATGGAAGATCGATCAGCAGCACGTCAAGTTCGTCAAGGCCTCGAGCGAAGGTCTGCTCTGTCCGCGAAGCGGCATCTACACCGTCGATGGTGGTCCGTAACCCGCTGCCGGACCAATGGTCGGAGCCCCTATGAAGGACGCAGCAGCTCGGCGACGGCCCGTCTTGCGATCGCGTTTTCTTCCGGCAGGCCGATCGAGATTCGTGCCCAGTTGTCGAGAGGCGGATAGCCGCGTCCGATATCGATGCCCTTTTCGGCAAGGGCCGACGCGAGCACCTGATGAGGGTGTCCCGTGTCGAAGAAGACGAAGTTCGCCTGCGAATCGGTGTAACGGATATTCAGGTTTCCGAACATCTTGTGCCAGGCGTCGCGTTCCGCCCTGATCCTTGCGCGCACGGACGCGAGGTGATCAGGATCCCTCAGGCTGGCGTTTGCGGCAACGAGGCTCAGGCGGTTGACGTCGAAGAAGGCGCCGATGCCGAGCCGTCTCATCGACGTCGCCAACTCCATAGGCGCCAGCAGGCAGCCTATGGCGAGGCCGGCGATCGCATGGATCTTCGCGAAGGTCCTGAATACGGCAACCCGGGCGCCGGCGCGGACGAGGTCGACGACGGTTCGTCGTTCGAATTCGTCCGTAAACTCGAGATAGGCTTCGTCGACGATGACGAGCGTCCGCCTCGAGAGCTCGTGGACGAAGTCCCTGAACTGTTCGGCGTCACTCACCGTTCCAGTCGGATTGTGCGGATTGACGAGATAGACCGCGCGCGTGCGTCGATTGACCCTTCTGGCAATGGCAGCGAGGTCGTTCGCGAGCTGATCATTGAGTGGAACGGGGATAACGAGACCGCCCCCGGGCGCGACGGCGTCGACCAGGCCGGTAAAGCCTGGCTCTGAATAGATGAACTCACCTCCGCCACCGCCATATGCCGACAGATACAGGCCGAGGACGTTAAGGATCTCGCCGAGAACGATCTGTTCGGGCGTCACGTCTTCGCGCGCGGCGATGGTGTTCGTCAGTTCCGCGAGCTCCTCGCCCGGATAACGGCTCAGGTTGGAGAGGTTGTCCTTGACCGCTTGCAGGGCGCGAGGCGAGGGACCGAACGGGTTCTCGTTCAGCGATAGACGAATGCGTTGGGGAAGTGAAATGGCCATGGGTGGGCACAACACGGGAGGGCTGCGGCGATACCTGCCACCAGCCAATCTCGCCAGGTGAGAGCAGTCAAGGCTCTCTTCCTCTCGGCGGACGGGAACGCCCGCGCATGGACGCTTGGCTGCAGGCCTGTTCAAGCGATGTTTGTCTGCTCGGGACCGGCGCGAAGTCGACGGGTCGTGAGAGATTGTCGCGCCAAGGCCGAATCGGAGCCGAATCGTTCTCGTTGCGCGGATTTATTTGGAATTGACGAACACGGCCGTGCGCGTCGAAATGAGGCCGACCGTTTCCGGCTGCGCAAACAGGACGGCCACCGATCGGAAACACGTGTCAAACTCGGAATTGATGCAGCCACAGGTATCCCCATGAAACGCTCGGTGTTGTCATTGCTTGCAATGTCGCTGTTGCTGGCGCCGTTGTCCGCCTGGTCGAAGGAGACTCGGGAGTTTGTTACGCAGGATCTTCACGTCGCATCGAACACTCCGGGGGTCGAGATCTTTCTCCGTAACAAGCATCCGAAGGGACTCCGGAATTTCACTCCGGGTCGGACAGTGCTCTACGTGCACGGCTCGACGCAGCCATCGGAGACGGTGTTCGATCTCCCGCTCGGAAACGGCTCCTGGGCGGACTACATCGCTTCACACGGCTATGATGTCTGGCTGGTCGATGTGAGAGGGTACGGCGGGTCGACGCCGCCGAAGGATCAGTCGAAGCCCTTTGCCACGACGAAGGATGCCGTCGACGACCTCGGGGCCGCGGTGAAGTACATTCTGTCCAAGCGCCGCATCTCGAAATTGCAGTTGATCGGGTGGTCGTGGGGAACGCAGATCACCGGCAGCTATGCCGCTGAACAGCCCCAGCAGGTGGCCGGTCTCGTATTGCTTGCTCCGCCGTGGCTTTCGACTGGAGGCAGCAAGGCGTCCGAGACCGTCTGGCAGGAATGGACGATCGACGGCTCGCTCAAGCGTCTTCAGACAGGAGTGCCGGAAGGCGAGGCCGAGAAGATCTTCCCGCCGGCCTGGAAGAAGACCTGGGAGCAGGCCCTTCTCGCCAACCAGCCGTCGGCCAAGGGGTCCAGTCCGCCTCGTTTCCGCTCGCCAACGGGCGTCATTGCCGACGGCGCCGAGTACTGGAACGTCAACAAGGCGATCTTCGACCCGGGCAGGATCACCGCGCCGACGCTCATCATCCGCGGCGAGTGGGATCAACTGACGCCGCTGAGCCAGTCGCAAGCACTCTTTGCGCTGCTGCGCAACGCTGCCGTGCGCCAGCTGATCGAGATCCCGCGTGCGACGCATTTCATCGAGGTCGAGACCGGGCGCGACTCCTTGTTTCGGGAGGTTCAGAATTTCCTGGACCGGAATTGATGGGGCGATCTCCAGTGTTCGACGCCATGCTCAGGAACAGCGCCAAGGCCATCGTCTGCGCCGTCGAATCGAGGAGAGTGGCTGCGACGCCTCGCCCGCGGTCTGTGCCGGGGGTTCGATGGTGGCAGTGCCGAACGAATCTCGTCTGACACTTCCGGTATCTTGCGAAGTCGATCTTCGACAAAAGTGGCCCAATCAGCGGACAAGCCTCAGGGAGACGATGAGATGACTGTTCTTTTGCAAGTGAATTACACGCCAAGCGCCGAACAGGACCAGCAGTCGGACATCGAACGTCTGGAAGCGGCCGACAGCATCGCAAAAAATGTTGCCGGCCTGCAGTGGAAGGTCTGGATTTCGAACCAGGCGGACCGAATCCGGGGAGGAATCTATCTGTTCGACCATCTCGAGAGCGCGCGGGCTTGGGGCGAAGGAAATCTGCGCGCGCGGCTGGCCGCCGCAGGTGGAAGAAATATCTCCATCACCTACTTCGATGTCGACGAGCGATTGAGCGCCATTACCCGGGCCGTCCTGTCCCGGCCCGGTCTTGCAGCTTGATCCCTGCCGGATACGTCTGCTCTTTCTTGATGATGAGAGACGCCTGGCAGACGCAGAGCCCGATCTCGTCCCGGAAGCTGTCGGTTCTGATGAGCTGGGTGATGGAATCTGCGAACGGGGCGGCTCCCGACAAGAGCCGCCCCGCAATGCAGTTCACGATCGGATCGCAACTCACCTTCGAACGATCCGCCGCATGCTTGCGCCGGACGTCCCTTGAGCTCCTGGTCAATTCCAGGGGTGACGCGGCGGGCTGATGCTGTTCAGGTAGTAGTTGCCGACGTGGAAGAACTTCCATCGCACCGGGTCGTGAAGGGTGTGCGCCCGGGCATTGCGCCAGTGACGATCCAGATTGTGGACGGCGAGGGTCGATCGCGTCCCGGCGAGTTCGAACAGCTTGTTGGTGGCAAGGATCGCGATTTCCGTGGTCAGCACTTTCGACTCGGCGGTCTTGATGGTGGCTTCCGCGACATTGGCCTCCGACGGGTCGGCATGGGCGACGTCGATGGCCTTGCCGGCGATCTCTAGCAGCGCCTCGGCTGCGTGAAGCTTGATCTCCAGATCACCGATCGCGGAAATCGTGAAGACATCCTCGGCCGCGGTGTCCTTTCCGCTGTCGATCCAGGGGCGGCTCTGGGTCCGGACGAAGGCGATGGTGTCCTCGATCGTGCCCTTGGCGATGCCGGCGTCGATCGCGGACTGGATGATCTGGGAGACCGGGCCGGCGATGGTCGGGCGGTCGAATGCAACCACCGGCAGCAGGCGGCTCTTTGGCAGCCGGAGATTCGCGATCTTTACGCCGCCCGACGCGGTCGTGCGCTGACCGAAGCTGGACCAGTTATTGGTCACGGTCAGGCCCGGAGCGTCGCGTTCGGCAAAAGCGAGGAATGTCCGGGCCTGGTCATCCACGGTCACGATCGGAATGATGTGAGAGAGCAGCGCGCCGGTGGTGTAGTATTTTTCGCCGTTGATGACGGCATCGTCGCCGTCGTAGGCGACCCTGGTCTCGAACGCCGCGACGTTCTTGCTGTTGAGTTCGGAAAATGCGTTTCCAAAGCGGAGGCCACGGAGCGCCCAGCCGAAGAATTCCTTCTTCTGCGATTCGGATCCGTCGAGATCGATGTGGCCGACGATCGCGAGATGGTTCTGGGTGATTTGAGCGATGCTGGAATCTCCCGCCGCGATGATCTCGATCACCTTGGCGAGGGTTGCATAGGAAACGCCTGGTCCGCCGTAGGCTTTCGGGACATTGATGCTCCAGAGCCCGCTCTGGGAATAGGCGTCGAGCTCTCGGAGCGGCAGAAGTCCTTCGCGGTCGCGCAAGGCGGAGTCCTTGGCGAAGTCCGCTGCGAGCCGGGTTGCGATTTCGATCGCTTCGGCGTCGCTCTTGATGATGTGCGCGGGCGTTGCGGGGCGGGGACGTGGCGGCACCGGGTCGCTGGAGTTCACGCGCGGGTGAACCGTGTAGTCGATTTTGCTTTCGGTCAGTGATCCCATGACATTCTCCTCGATCAGAAACGGGCTTCGCGCGTTGGCCGCCGTAAATCGCCGCGCGTCCACAACACTTGGACGCGTATGTGCCCTCGGGTCGATCGGCTCGCCTCGGTGAACACAAGAGATCCACGCAAAGTCAGAAGGCGTCCGCTCTGCAGAGGGTATGAGCTAACGGTCGTAAGCGTAATGTCGACGGTTCGATAGTCAATGAAATGGATCGACTGTTCTTTCTTCAATGTCGCGACGGATGTCGTGCGCTGCGCAGTTGATGGAAAACATTTCTGGCTTCGCTGGCTATATCTGGATCAACACACGGATGGACGCCGAACTGCCGAGGCGTAGGCAGGTGCCGCATGTCAGACGTCGTGAAGGGGCCGGTACCGATAAGGTTCCGCTTCGCGGGAGTGCACCGACGATCGGTGGCCTATTCGTAGAGATGGGCGGCGTGATCTTACGACCCGCGACATTTGAAGACCTGGATGACAGTGGGACAGGGCGCCTCCGGTGCGAAGACGATGGTGTCGTCGCCATGGGTGGTGATGCTCGCGGCCTCCGAAAACACGGGCTCGGCGCGAAAGAACACGGTCCGAGGAGGTCTCTGGAAGCGGGATACGGCTCAGCCGACGGGAGTGGTATGCCGGCATCGGAGCGCCGCCCGTGAGACGCGGCCCTGACCGGATCGACCCCACAGGTCGCGAGCTTCGCCGAGGTTCATGACCGCGGCGTGACCAGGGTTGCGAGCAGGGCGGCGCTTCGCTGGCGTGCAAGCTTCGTTGCATCGGCATTGTAGGGTGGGTAGCCCGTCCGAGCGAAGCCGTGGCCTGTTCCCGGATAGACGTCTATCTGGATGTCCGGCCGCCCGGCAAAAATCGTCTGGACGGCTTCGACGGCCTGGCTCGCCACCCAGGGATCGGTCTCGCCGAAGTGGAGAAGGGTTGGTTTGGCGAGCCGCCTCAGTTCGTCGAGATGCTGATCGAGTTTGACCGCATAATAGCCAATGACGGTGTCGATCGGCTCGCGGATACCGGCCAGGACGGCCAGCCTGCCTCCGAGACAAAATCCGATGATTGCAACTCTCGAGCCGGCTCCCAGGCGCTCTCGGAGATATGCTGCGCCCCGGCCGACATCGCTGACGACTGCGTCGACGTCGACAGTTTCGCCCTGCGCGCGCGCGCGATCAGGCTGGTCGTAGTCGAGATACACGCCGGGTTGCTGACGCCAGAACAGGTCCGGCACGATGACGGTGAAACCCTCGGCAGCATAGCTGTCGGCGACGCCGCGAACCCAGTGATTCACGTTGTAGACCTCAGGGAGAATGATGAGGCCGACGCCGTTCGGCTGTGCTGGCGTGGCGAGATACGCCTCGAACGTCTCTCCCGTACGGGTAGAAATGTTCACAAAATGACTTTTGCTCAAACTCATTCTCCTTCGCCGCGGGAGGTTGGTGGATGTCTTTTTCTCTTCGGTGCCAGCGGCTTGACAACATGTTCGTGGAGTTCAGAGAAGTAAAGTATCACCTTTCCCGGAGCCATCCATGACCGTCTCTGCTTTCGATCGCCGATCCCTGCTAGCGGGGCTGCTCGCCACGACCGCGGTGGGGGGAGCGGCCCATGGCGGCAATTCGATTCTGAAGATCGGCGTGATCTCCACATTGAGCGGGCCGGGCGCGACGTGGGGGCTCCCTATCGATGGCGCGGCGCGCATCGCCGCACAGGAAATCAATGGTCGTGGCGGATTGAAGGTGGGCGGAGAGCGTTTGCAGATCGAGATCGTAGCGTATGACGATCAATACAAGGCCGCCAACGCGGTCACGGCGGTCAACCGGCTCATCGACTACGATGGGGTCCGGTTCATCCTGGGGCCGATTGCATCCGTATCGCTATCGGCGATCAAGCCGATTACGGAGAGCCGAAAGGTGTTTCTGTTCCCGAATTCGTGGTCTCCCACCGTTTTTCAGGATGCCCGGTACGTGTTCCGGATCTCGTCGACGACGCGGGAATTCCTGCCGAAGGCCGTCGAATGGCTGCAGCAGGCAAAGCCTGGCATCAGCCGTGTGGCGACCCTCGCGCCGAATGACGAGACCGGCTGGACCAGTCAAAAGGTGCAGAAGGAGATCTACGGAAAGGCCGGCTATACGGTGGTCGCGGCGGAGTTATTCGAGCGGCAGCAAACCGATTTCCGGGCCCTCGTCACCAGGATTCTCGCCGAGAAGCCAGAGTCCATCGAGCTCGACACTGCGCCTCCGGCTACCGCGGGGCTGATCGTTCGCCAGGCGCGAGAAGCCGGCTACAATGGTGGTTTCACGAAATTTGGCGGATTTGACGTTGCGGAGATCGTTCGGACCGCCGGCGCGGAAAATGCTGAAGGCATTGTGGGTATATTGCTGGCCGATCCAACCAGCGAGTCCTGGAGCAGGCTGAAGGAGGCATACGCGACATATCACAAGAACGAGGCAAGCGATTTCGTAACGCTGTTCTATGATGCCGCGCGCATTCTGTTTGCCGGAATCGAAAATGCCGGAACCATCGATGATCCAGAAAGCATCAAGGCGAGCATCGAAGGTCTGTCACCCTTCCCCGGATCGCTCGGTCCCCTCAGGTGGGGCGGTAAGGAGAACTATGGTATCGATCATCAACTGTACACGCCGGTATTTCTCACCGAAGTCAGGGAAGGAAAGGGGCGCGTGATCAGCAGGATTGAAACCGCCTGATCGTCGGTCCGCCGGATGATCCTTCAGATTCTTGTTATCGGCGTACTCTCGGCGGCGATATATATGCTGGTGGCGCTGGGCTTTACGTTGATATTCGGCGTCATGCGCATCGTGAACTTTGCCCACGGCGAGTTTCTGATGCTCGGTGCGTATGGGCTTTACGTTTTCATGCAGATGTTCGGCCTCCCTTTCGGAATTGCGCTGGTGCTGGCGACTGCGGTGACCGGCGTGCTGGGCGTGGCGGCCGAACAACTCATCTTCAAGCGCCTCGTCGACAGCGAACTTGGCGGTATGATCGCGTCGCTGGCTCTGGCGATCAGCCTTCAGGGAACCGTCGCCGCCGTGTTTGGCGTCGATGAGCTTGCCGTCGAGCGGCCGGTAACGGGCGCTTTTCATGTCGGCCCGATGACGGTCCCGAGAGATCAGCTGTTGGCGGCGGGCACGGCACTTCTTCTGGTGTGGGTGGTTTATCAAGTCCTGCAACGCACGTCCTTCGGTCTGGCGATGCGCGCCGTGGCGCAGGATCGGGACGTAGCCAGGCTCCAGGGAATCAAGCCACGGCGGATCTACGCGATCGCTTTCGGATTGAGCTGTGCGCTGGCTGGAGCGGCAGGCGCACTGGTTGCGCCTCTGTACACTGTCGAGCCATACATGGGTGAGGAGCCCTTGATGAAGGCATTCATCGTTGTGGTGCTCGGAGGGCTCGGAAGTATTCCCGGGGCATTGATGGCGGCTGGCATGCTCGGACTGATTGACGCTGTCGTTTCGGTGCTGGCGGGACCGACCGCGGCGACATTGGCGCTGTCCTGCGCCGTTCTCCTGGTTCTGTTGGCGCGGCCTGCCGGCTTGATGGGCCGGGCATGACGAGGAGTCGCGGTCTTCTGATCGTCGCTGTCATTGTGCTGTGCGCGATTGCTCCGTTCCTGGTGAGAGATCGGTTCCTCTATCATCTGGGAATATTGATATGCATTCAAGCGATCCTCGCGCTGAGCGTGAATCTCATGCTGAAACTCGGCCAGCTATCGCTGGCGCAGGCGGGCTTCATGGGGATCGGCGCCTATACGTCGGCGCTTCTCAGCCGTGATCTCGGAGTTGCTGTCTTGGCCGCCTTGCCAATTGCGGTCGTGGCTTCTGCAGTCGTCGCAGCCGTCCTGGGATCAATCATCCTGCGCGTCAGAGGCATTTACTTCGTCCTTCTGACTTTTACGCTCGGAGAGACCATTCGGTTGATCTTTGTTCAATGCGTGGTGCCGTTCGGCGGCAACAATGGCCTGCCCTCGATTCCGGCAATTGCGGCGTTCGGTATTTCGCTGCAGGAACGCTCTGCAACGTATGGCGTCGCGCTGGCCGCAGTCCTGGCATCACTCGGCCTCTCCCATCTGCTCTTTCTGGGTGACCACGGCCGCATTCTGCGCGGCATCGCCCGGAATGAACCGCTGATGCAATCCCTGGGCGTCGATTCCACCGCCTATCGCCGGTTGGCCTTCACGGTCAGCGCAGCCATCGCCGGCCTCGCGGGAGGTCTCTACGCGCACTACGTCGGATTCATATCTCCCGCTGCATTCAATGTGACCGCAAGCGTCGGCGCTGTGGTGCTGAACGTCGTCGGCGGATCGGCGTTCCTGCTCGGCCCGGTCGTTGGCGCTGTCCTGCTGGTGCCGTTACCGGAGTTGTTTCGCGGCGCCGTCGCTTACCAGAGCCTTTTCTACGGCTTGTCGCTGCTCGCATTGACGCTGTTTCTACCACGCGGAGCCTTGGGGCTTCTTGGCGGGCGCGTGGGATGAGTTCACAGGGTCTCAGGCTGAGCCATGTCAGCCGCCGCTTCGGCGGAATCGCGGCCGTCAACGATGTGTCGTTGAGCATTCCGTTCGGCGGTATCACGAGCCTGATAGGGCCCAATGGCGCCGGGAAGACGACGTTGTTCAACGTGATCGCCGGGCAATTGCGGCCGAGCGATGGCATGATCCATTTTGCCGGTGAACGGATCGACGGCAGAAGTCCCGACTCGATCGCGCGGCGGGGGATTTTGCGCAGCTTCCAGAACACTGTGACGCTGCCGGGATTGACGGTTGAAGAGCATTTGCTGGGCGCGGCGCTCTTCCCGACGATCGGCCGGCCGATCGATCTC
This sequence comes from Xanthobacteraceae bacterium, assembly GCA_031291445.1. GTDB lineage: Bacteria > Pseudomonadota > Alphaproteobacteria > Rhizobiales > Xanthobacteraceae > Bradyrhizobium_A. The sequence goes on from JARLJA010000149.1 coordinate 48,289, forward strand.
TTGAGGATCGGCCGCGTTGCTCGCTCTAAATCGGACAGAATGCGAACCGTCGATGCAATCCTGGCGCTCAGCGGGCTTTCCGGACACCGCGCGTCGATCGCGGATACGCTGCCATACGGGCTGCAGAAGATCCTCGGCGTGGCGATGGCCCTGGCTTGCCGTCCGCGCCTTCTGTTGGCCGATGAGCCGGCGGCAGGGCTCAATGGCGCTGAAACCGACCGGATGGAACAGGTACTGAGGGCCATTCACGGAAGCGGGGTAACGATCATCGTGGTCGAGCACGATCTGCGTCTGGTGATGCGCTTGTCGCACAGGGTTCTCGTGCTTGTGCAGGGCGAGATCGTGGCGGATGGTCCGCCTGACGAGGTGCGTCATGACCCTCGCGTCATCGAGGCCTATGTCGGCGGAGAGCCCGATGCGACTTGAGGCATCCCGTCTCTCGGTGCGGTATGGCGCGGTCGATGGGCTGCGTGATGTCGATATCGTGGTCGAAGCCGGATCGATCACAACGGTGATCGGCGCGAACGGCGCCGGGAAATCGACACTCTTGAATGCATTTGCGGGCCTTGTTCCGGTTGCCGCCGGGCGCATCCTGCTCGGCGGACGAGATATTACGGCGGTAGCGGCCGAGGAGCGTGCTGGGCTGGGAATTGCCCTGTCGCCGGAAGGGCGCCGCTTGTTCGCCGACATGACCGTGCACGAAAACCTGCTTGTCGGCGCATACAGCCGCGGACGGGGCGATGGCGTCGCGCGGGATCTCGACCGCATCTATGAGACCTTCGAAAATCTCGCCCGGCGCAGGAACAGCCTGGCACGGAATTTGTCCGGCGGCGAGCAACAGATGTGTGCAGTTGGCCGTGCACTCATGGCGCAGCCGAGCGTGTTGCTGCTCGACGAGCCGACGCTCGGACTTGCACCCATCGTGGTCGCCGATTTCGCGCGGATCATCCGGAAGATCCACAAGAGTGGCGTGACGATCGTTCTGGTCGAGCAAAACTCCCGTCTGGCGCTGTCTTTGGCTGATCAGGCGTATGTTCTGGAATCCGGCCGGGTCGCTCTGTCGGGGAGCGCCCGATCGCTTCTGAGCGATGTCAGAATACAGAGAAGCTATCTTGGAGCTTGACCGACCCGAAGATCGTTCGCGTTCTATGGCCTGACGGCGACGCAGCGGCTCGCGCTGTGTCATCATGCAGTCAGTGGCTGATCGTGCGTCGCTACCTAATCGTCGACGACCGTTCGTCATCAATTCGAAAGCCGAACAACGGCAAGCCAAGTTCTCGCCGATCGGGAACGATGTCCGACCGACGGATCGGGACGCAGACCAGCACCAGATATTGCGGCCCGTCGGTCCGGAAGTGGCCAGGCTCCAACCGCCCGCGGATCCGGTCCTTGCCGAGGTGAAGGGAATCCTTCCTCAGTCGATGGCCGTTGAAATAGACGTCGCCGAGGAAGGAGGCCGGATGCCCCCGAAGATCGTCGGTCTCGATCTCGAAAACATAGCCCCCCTTCGGCACATCGAAGCCGATCATGCCCGCTGCCGCAGACCAGCGATATGTGCGCTCGCGATATCGTTGGCGGTGGTAGAAGCCGTACAGGGTCACAGCGCCAGTCGTATTCAAGGATTGATCCGGCGCGCCACCGGTGTTTTGCCGGTCACCTGCATGAATGTGTCTGGATATGAACTGGAGGCGGTGAAATGTTTCCAGCGACGAATAGGTCCGGGCATAGGTCTGTACCAGGGCGTCGACATTCTTGCGCCACACCCACGCCTCGAGCCGCATCCAGAGGATGGCCAGGCGCAACGCCAGAATCCGGCCTGACAGGCCGCAGGCCGCGATCGGCGCCCACCGTGCCGTCGCCGCGACAAGCAATCCGACTGTGTGCCGATGCCGGGGATGCGCCAGCCGCCGGAGCGTGCTTCGGGCGAGAGGCCAGAACAGGCGTCGCGCGGTTTGCGGCCGCGTCGTTTCTCGCCAAAGCCAATCCAGCGGCGTGTCGAAATAGGTGTGGCAGTACTCCGGATCGTGGGACAGGCGAAATTCGCATTCCTCGATGGTGCGGGTCTCGACCGGTGGGGCGAAATCGGCGAAGCCGTTGCTGTAGTAGTGAAGCACCACGGCGTCCAGGATATAGCCTAGTCGCATGCCGTTGGCGTGAAGCGCCGCGCCCAGGGCAAAATCGCCAAAATAGGCCGTATTGGGTTCGAAGCCGCCGCTCTTGAAGTAGGCGGTCTTTTTCACCGCAAACCCGCGAACGAGCACCTTTCGCCAATCGCGGGGCCGCGACCAATCTTCGAAATACTGCTCGAATTTGATGCTCTCGGCCTTGGCAAACGGAGTGAGGCAGCCCGGCTCGCTGCGGAGGCAGGCGCCGTCCATCTCCTGCGTGGCGAAGTAGTCGGCGATGGCTTTCAGACAGCCCGGCCTGGCGACACAATGGAGCTCGGTGAAAAGCAGCAGGTCGGCGTTCGCCGACTGCGCCCCCGCGTGGTAGAGCCCCAGCACCTTCTGCGGCGCGTGACGTTCGATGCGATCGCCGGGCCTGAGCACGGCGCGAATGCGCCTCTCCAGTTCTTCCGACTCGCCATCGGAGACCACCAGGATCTCGTATTTGTCTGCCGGGAAATCGGGTTGATCGACCCAGCTCGCGACGCAGTGCTCCTCGCCGATCCGCGCATCGAACAGCGGGATGATGACGGTGATTTCCGGCCTGGTGACCGACGCGTCCTCACGCCTCAACACATCGACGGCCATGACCCAGAATCCCCCATAAGTTTCCGCGCGCCGATTGGCGGCTCGTCAAGTCCATGCGCTGGCGGCTCACTGAACGCCTAGATTGTGCCCAGCGAGGTCGCATCGTCCTGCCCCCGGCTTCGCTCCATGCCCAGCCTGCGCATTGCGCCTTGCAGTGCCGCGGTCAACGTGTCGATCTGCGCGGCGTAGAAGTGCGTCTGGCCGATGATGGCGTTGCCGAGCAATATGGGCTGCGCGCGTGCGGCGTCCGATGGAAATTCCAGCGGAAGATAGTGGTGATCGAACAATTGCGTCGTTCGCACAAACAACGAGTTGGGCCAGGAGTCCGCGCAGAGGTCGAGCAGCAGGCACCCCGCCGGCGCGAAGACGATATTGTTGAGGCCGGCGCCATTCGGTCCGGCAATGATGCGGGCGCGCGCGAAAGTTGCCACCTGATCGTCGAACGACAGCTCTTCCGTCCGTACGACTGCAAAACCAAGCTGCCTCATCGCTTCCTCGACCTCGTCCTCGTTGGTCAGCTGGCGGAAGGAGTCGGTGCCTCGTCGGCTGACGTAGACATATTCGGGGCTGGTGGTGCCGGGGGTCGGGTGGATTCCGTTGCGCAGGAGCTGGATGGTCTCGATCACGGCCGCTCCGGGCTGACGCAGATCGTGGCTTATGGACTCGGTTGCGGGATCGATCGCGGGCTCGACGGGCTCAGCTGTGGGCTCGGAAGCCACTGGGAGGAGCCCCGGAATGATGACGTCGTCACACAGCACCGAAGGTTCCTGAGCGACGATGATCGCCGACGCCGGCACGCCAAGGAGTTGGAGGGTGCGCCTCTGCCAGTCGGTCAGCGGGGGCACCAGGATGGCCAGGCGCCCTTGCCGAAGCAGATCGCGCCACGGCATCAAAATGGGCAGGCAGTCGAGCAGCCAGACGGCGTAGTTACGATGGAAGGCATGGCACAGCAGCAGTACGGTCGGGCGAATGTGTCCTCGGGGATGAAGTGCATCCACTTCGGCGACCAGACGGCCGTCGACAAAATCGACAAAGCCGGGCGTCAGGCGATGATCCGGGTACCAACGCAGCAGATTGTTGCGCAGGGCCACACCCGGTTCGGCGACGACGAGGCCCGGCCGCGGATAAACGACCGCCGAACGCACACGCAGATAGGCCTGCCGTGTCACGGGGTAGGTCGGCGGCGTGGTGGCGAACCACGGCTGCCTGATTCCATCCATGGTGACGATGCGGCAAGGACCATCGCCGGACGTCTGCGCCAGACCGCTCCAGATGCCGGGTTCCCGTTTCGGTTCGGCCAGGAGGACCTCAGTCGTCGCTGCGGCCGCAGGACGAACGCGGGCACAATAGCTCGCAAAGCTCTCCGCCCGCAACGCAGTCGTTTCGCGGCGCCATGTTTGTGCGTTTTCCGCGATCCGGGCCCCGCGCAAGGTGGCAATGAAACCGCCGCAGAGCGCCCGCAGTTGGCGCCGTCCCGGCAGCCGGCCATCGAGGTATGCTGAGAGTCTCGTCATGGCCGGACATTCACACAATGATGACCTTAATACTACAGCTGGGTCGGCGGAGTTGACGATGCCAAGGCTCTTGCAGCTTTCGGCAGCAGACATCTTGGTTCTGAAGTCCTCCAGAATCGGAAAGTTTTACTGCAATTTCAAAGGTGCCTCCGCGGCGGGATGATACGGGTGGTGCTCCTCCCGCCCCAGCTGGGAAACTGCTCGGAAGGGCGGCCATTGCTGCCTTTGGTCGATGGTCGCGGACATCTCGTTCGACATCCTCCCGAAATCAAATGTCCGCTACGGAACCCGGGCCGGACCGCTTCGCGCTGTCCTCCGACGACGGTTGAAGACTAGAATTCATCAGAGCTGAATTTTTGGAGCCGTCCGGCTGCACCCTTGTCCGGATCACCCTGGCGAAGGATCGATCACGATGAGAATGGCATCGTTCGCTCTGTGCGGCTTCCTCGCCAGCGCCGCACCGCCCTCATACGCCGCGAATTCGCTCTGTGGCAACTTGATCGCTGTCGTCCGCGCGCAGTCCGGCAACGCAGAGGCCGTCTTCATCCACAGCTTCGCACCGGGGGATTTCGAAGCGCAGCTTCCGCTCGGACTGGCCTCGACGGCCTTTACCTATGACAACGCGGCCGCGGCCATCGCCCTGATCGCCTGTGATGATCCGGCCGATGCGCTCAGGATCGGACGGGCCCTGTCGCTTGCCTCGCGCTCGGATCGCCTCTTCCACGATGGCCGTATTCGCAATGCCTATCGCGCGGGCCCCGTGGCGGACAAAACCCCGATGCCGCCGAGGTGGTGGGACGGGACGCGCAATGTCTGGTCGGAGGACTGGTACCAGGATGGCAGCTATACCGGCAATGCGGCCTGGGCCGCACTGGCATTGCTGAACCTCTATCAAGCCACCCATGACGTCGGCTTTCGGGACGACGCCGCCCGCCTGATCGACTGGGTTGCGGCCAGCACGGTGTGCGGCAGGTTCTTTTGCGGGGGGTACGCCGGCTTCGACGACCGCCAGATCCGGCTGCCCTGGATCTCCACCGAGCATAATGTCGACGTGGCAGCCGCCGCGGGATGGCTCGCCCGGTCAGGAGCCGGTACGCGATACATCAAGGTGGCGGAGCAGGCACGCGAGGTCTTGAACATCGCGTTTCTCGGCGACCATTTTGCGATTGGCGTCACCCAGGACGGGAGGCCCGCCGCCCCGGAACAATTCGTTCTCGACGTTCAGCTCTGGCCCTGGACGGCTCTTCCCGACGCGCCATCGGATTGGCGCAAGGGGCTCGCCTTTGCGGAGGAGCATCTTGCCGTCGGTGGCGGATTCGACTTCAACAGCGATCGCGACGGCGTCTGGGTCGAAGGCACCGGGCAGGCGGCCCTTGCGTACCGCATTGTCGGCAATATGGCCCGAAGCACGGAACTGGTGAAAGGCTTCGCCGCCGACGTGACCCCGGGCGGGCTCCTCAATGCGGCCCGCGGCGTCCAGGTCCTTACAACCGGCATCTCGAGCGGGACCAGCCCGGACGCGCCGCCCATCGTCTATCACCGTCGCCCGCAGCTTGCGGCGACCGCCTGGGCGATCCTGGCGGAACGGGGCTTCAATCCGTTCACCGGCAGTCTCGTCAAGTGAACGCGACGGCGGTCCCTGTGGAACCGTCAATCGGCTGCCAGCTCATGCCGGCCGTCCCTGCTGGAGAGCCTGCCCGGTCTCGCTCAACGGCTCGCCGGCACTCGCAGTGGTTTCGGGAGCGCCCGGCCGCAGGACGAGGTGCCTGGCCCCTTGGCCGTACTTCAAACGGTGGCCAAGTCCGATGAGGGGGGCCTCGATCAGGCGCCACGATGCCGAAGCGACCGCCAGTGTGACCGCGACCGCCACCAGTTGCATCGAGCCGTGAGGGTCGGCGCCGGTCACGTCGAAAAAGCGTCTGACACCCAACAGCACCGGCACATGAAACAGATAGATGGCGTAGGTTCGAACGCCGATCCATCGCAGCAGCCGGGTCCCGGTGATCAGCGCCAGCGGGCCTCGCTCGTGCAGGACCGTGAGCGCGACCATAGAAAAGAACGCAGCCCCCAGCAGCGTCAGGCCGACGGTGAGCAGCAGAGGGACGGTCTGGTACAAGAAAACAAACCCGAGCAGGCCGCCAACGAAACCTGCGTAGCAGATCAGGATCTGCGCCTTGCGCGAGATCGGGCCAGCGCCGCTGCGGACCAGCAGGGCCAGCAGGACCCCGTAGAACAGGTCATCGAAACGGCATGGCGTGAGAAACAGCGCAAAGAGCTTCGGGTTCTCGAGCGGAAGAATCAGGTAGCCGGCAACGCGCATGGCGAGTGCGACGAGGATGCCGGCCGTGACCACATATTTGAGGAGCCTCGGGGGAGTCAGAAAGACGATGGCCGGGAGCAGCAGATAGAATTGCTCTTCCACCGCAAGCGTCCAGCCGGGCTGAAGCCATGTCGGACCGGCGTCGCCCGTGAACGCGAGTGTATTGTTCTGGAAGTAAAAGAAGTAGGGAAGCAGGGAGGGCATCCCCGAATAGGGGTGCGTCCAGAGATAGATCGCCGACGTGCCGAGCAGCAGATAGTAGAGTGGAAAGATCCGCAGGAACCTCCTGGCATAGAAGGTGGAGAAGAGGTTGTCCGCGTCCCGGTTGGCGATGACGATGCCGCCGATCAGGAAGCCCGACATCACGAAGAACAGGTCGACGCCCACCCAGCCGCGGACCGCAAGCCATCGCAGCGGGGGAAAAAGTCCGGATCCGTCGACGTAGTAAACGCCGTAGTGATACAGCACGACCAGCGAGACCGCGATCCCGCGCAGCCCATCGAGCTGAGGAACGCGATCGAGACGTGATCGGGATGTCTCCATGCCTGGCAAGTCAACGCCCCCGGGTTCGTGTGCGTCAGCTCAAGAAGGAACCGTTGCCGTGCACCGGCGTTCCGGCCGCGGAACCCGGCCGTGGCGGGAGGTCACCAGGCCGGCAGCATCAGGCTAGCACTCCGGGCGCTCCGAACGAATAAGCAAACCGGGCGGGCCGGACGAACGTGACAAGAACCGGCAAGTTTCAGCAGCCGGCCGGGGCAGGGTGACACGCCGCCCGGCGTGGCGTCTATCCGCGCGGCCTGTTGCCCATGGACAGGCCCTTGGTGGTGAAGCGCTGGGTCCGGCCGGCGGGACGCACCGGCCGTCGGGTGCCGGCGGCCTTGCCGGTGCCGGGCGGCTGGTGGGCCGGCACGAGCTGGTCGGGGCGCGAGCCGATCAGATCGGCGCGGCCCATCTGTTTCAGCGCCTCGCGCAGCAGCGGCCAGTTGTCGGGGTCGTGGTAGCGCAGAAACGCCTTGTGCAGCCGGCGCTGCCGCAATCCCTTGATCGCCTCGACCTTGTCGCTCGCGCCGTGCCGCACGCCGCGCAGCGGGTTGACGCCGGTATGGTACATGGCGGTCGCGGTCGCCATCGGTGACGGCAGGAACGTCTGCACCTGGTCGGCGCGGTAGCGGTTCTTCTTGAGCCAGAGCGCGAGGTTCATCATGTCCTCGTCGCTCGTCCCCGGATGAGCCGCAATGAAATACGGGATCAGGTAGTATTTCTTGCCCGCCTCTCGGGCGGCGGCGTCGAACATCTCCTTGAAGCGGTCGTAGGCGCCGATTCCCGGCTTCATCATCTTGTCGAGCGGGCCCTGCTCGGTGTGCTCGGGCGCGATCTTCAGATACCCGCCGACGTGATGGGTGACGAGTTCCTTGACGTATTCGGGGCTCTTCACCGCGAGATCGTAGCGCACGCCGGACGCGACCATCACCTTCTTGACGCCCTTGACCTCGCGCACCTTGCGATAGAGCCGGATCAGGTCGTCGTGCGAGGTGTTCAGGTTCGGGCAGATCTCGGGGAAGACGCATGACGGCCGTCGGCACGCCGCCTCGATCTTCGGGTCCTTGCACGCCATCCGGTACATGTTGGCGGTCGGCCCGCCGATGTCGGAGATCACGCCGGTGAAACCCGGCGTTCGGTCGCGGATCCGCTCGATCTCGCGCAGGATCGAGCCCTCCGACCGACTCTGGATGATGCGGCCCTCGTGCTCGGTGATCGAGCAGAACGTGCAGCCGCCGAAGCAGCCGCGCATGATCGTCACCGAGAACCTGATCATGTCCCAGGCCGGAATCCTGGCCTCGCCGTAGGACGGGTGCGGCGCGCGGGCGTAGGGCAGATCGTAGACCGCGTCCATCTCGGCCGTACTCAGCGGGATCGGCGGCGGGTTCAGCCACAGGTCGCGGTCGCCGTGGCGCTGGACCAGCGGCCGCGCGTTGCCGGGATTGCTCTCCCGGTGCAGCACGCGCGAGGCGCGCGCATAGGCCTCGCGGTCCTCTTCGACCTGCTCGCACGCCGGCAGCCGGATCACGGTGTCGCCCTCGCGGCGCGCCGCGCCCTCGTCGGCGGAATCGAGATCGTCGGCGTGCAGCTCCGTGTAATGCTCGGGCACGCGGCGGAACAGCGCGGTGCCCCGGATGGAGTCGATCTCGCGCGGCGCCTCGCCGGCGGCGAGCCGGTGCGCCACCTCGACGACGGCACGCTCGGCGTTGCCGTAGAGCAGCAGATCCGCCTTGGCGTCGGCCAGCACCGAGCGCCGCACCTTGTCGGACCAGTAGTCGTAGTGGGCGATGCGGCGCAGCGACGCCTCGATGCCGCCGAGCACGATCGGCACGTCCTTGAACGCCTCGCGGCAGCGCTGGGCGTAGACGAGGGTGCAGCGGTCCGGCCGCCGGCCGCCTTCGCCGTCCGGGGTGTAGGCGTCGTCGTGGCGCAGCCGGCGGTCCGCGGTGTAGCGGTTGACCATGGAGTCCATGTTGCCGCCGGTGACGCCGAAGAACACGCGCGGTTTTCCCAGCGCCTTGAATGGCTCGGCCGACTGCCAGTCGGGCTGAGCGATGATGCCGACCCGGAAGCCCTGGGCCTCCAGCAGCCGGCCGATGATCGCCATGCCGAAGCTCGGATGGTCGACATAGGCGTCCCCGGTCACCAGCACGATGTCGCAGGCGTCCCAGCCGAGCGCGGTCATCTCGGCGCGGCTCATCGGCAGGAACGGTGCAGCCTTGTCGGACGACGCCCGGTGGCGGGGCCAGGAACTCAAGGGCTTTGCGGCGGGGAGGGCGGTGTCCATGGCCCACGCATACGACCCGGAGGCCGCGAGTTCAACCGCCAACGCGGCCGTGTCTCGCGGTTTCCCGAATGGCTGTCGGTCGCGGTGTTGCTCAGCCGCGCGGCCTTCACACCTGCGTGAACGCGTGATAGCTTAGTTGCGGGGTTGAGATCGTGATGTCGTCGTTGCGAAAAATGCGTCTGGGTCGGTGGGCCGTCATTGCTGCGGCCTACGCGCTTTTGCTCAACGTCACGCTGTCCGGCACGCTGCTGGCGTCAATTTCGCCTCTCGATGCCGATCCGCTCCACCAGCTCTGCCTCAACGCCACGGTCGCCGTCGACGGCCAGGCGGACCACGACAAGGCGCACCTTCGCGTCGTCCCCTGTCAGTTCTGCCTGAGCCATAACGCCGCCTTCATCGCGCCGGCGGCGCCGGCCCTGCCGGCCTCGATCCGTGTCGGCGTGGCGTCGGATCCGGTGGTCCATACGACGTTCCTGGTCTGCGGCATCGTCCGCGACTGCCAGCCCCGAGGCCCTCCCTCCTTCGTTTGACGCAGCACGTCGCGTGCACGCGCTCGTTTCCGGTTCGCCACCGCGCGCGCCGATGAGCGGCTTTGCGTGTCGTTCGCCTCCCGCCGGCTTTGCCGGCGCGCGGGCCGTCGACACCCCGGGGGCGGACAACGCCTCGCGTTCAAACGTTCGAGACAACCATGCCAAGGACAACCATACCCAATCGCCGACCCGGCTTCGGCCGATTTCTCCTCACCGCAACCACGGCGCTGTCGCCGGCCCTCGTTCTCGGGGCGGCCGTCCTGGCCGCGACCCCAGCCCATGCGCAAACGGCGCAGAACGTTCCAACGGTCCGGGTCGCTTCGCCCGACCAGAAACGCAAGCCCAAGCACCGTTCGGCGAACAGCTCCCAGCCAAGCCGCGCGCAGCCGGCGAGCGCGCCAGCGCCGAAACCGGACCGAGCGCCAGCGCCGGCGCCGGGCGCCACGATCAGCGGCCAGCAGGCGTTCTCGGCAAGCCTCAGAACCAGCGATTCGGCGTCGCTGGTCAGCGGGCTACCCGGCGGTGCGGCGTGGGGCGCCGGCGGCGTGTCGAGCCTTCCGGCGTTCAATGGCTTCGCCGCGGACCGCAACCAGGTGGCCATCAACGGCATGCTGGTCAGTCCGGCCTGTCCGAACCAGATGAATCCGCCGTTGTCGTTCGTCAATCCGGCGATGATCTCCAGCATGAAGGCCTATATCGGTGTCGCGCCTGTGAGCGTAGGCGGCGACTACACCGGCGCCAGGGTCGACGTCACCACCGCGCCGCCGGCCTTCTCGCCGGGCACCGATTTCGTCACCAGCGTGCTGGTGTCAGGGTTCTACCGCAGCAACAGCAACGCCTACGGGGTCGACGCCACCGCCACCATGGCCAATCGCGACACCAGCGTCACCTATACGGGCGGCTGGGTACATGCCGGCGACTACAAGGCCGCCGACGGCAGCACGGTGAAGTCGACGCTCTACGAGAGCCAGAATCACGCGCTGAGCATTTCCAAGGAGAGCTTCGGCAACCTGTTCACGGTCCAGGTCGGCGGCCAGTTCATCCCGTACCAGGGTTACGTCAACCAGTACATGGACATGACCTACAACCGGGGCATGTACGTCAACGGCCGCTACGAGGGCCAGTTCGACTGGGGCAAGTTCGAGGCCTCGGCCTACTATCACGAGATCCGCCACACCATGGGCTTCCTCGAACCGGACAAGACCGGCGACATGCCGATGGACACCAAGGGCACGGATGCCGGCTATTCGCTGAAGGCGACCGTCGTGGCCTCGCCGCACGATCTCGTCCGCATCGGCAACGAGTTCTACGCCAACCACCTCGACGACTGGTGGGGCCCCATTTCCGGATCGATGATGATGGGCCCGAACACCTTCATCAACATCAACGGCGGCCAGCGCGACCGGCTCGGCACCTTCGTCGAATGGGAGCGTCACTGGACGCGGGAGTGGACGACGATCGTCGGCCTGCGCGCCGACGTCGTCTGGATGAACACCGGCAATGTCCAGGGCTACAATGCCATGATGTACGGTGCCGATGCCGCCGTCTTCAATGCTCTCGGTCACGCCAAGACCGACGTCAATCTCGACGGTTCGGCGCTGACCCGCTACGAGCCCGACGCCGGCAGCAGCTTCGAACTCGGCTATTCCCACAAGACGCGCTCGCCCAGCCTCTATGAGCGCTATGCGTGGTCGACCAGCGCCATGGCCATGAGCATGATCGGCTGGTTCGGCGACGGCAACGGCTACGTCGGCAACCTCGACCTGAAGCCGGAAAAGGCCAACACGGTCAGCTTCACGGCGGGCTGGCACGACCCGGCGCAGAAGGTCTGGGACCTCAAGATCACGCCCTACTATTCCTACGTCCAGGACTACATCGACGTCGATCGCTGCTTCACCACCGCGGCCTCGAGCACCTGCGGGCTCGCCAACCTCACCGCCCAGTCGGGCTTCGTCAATCTGCGCTTCGCCAACCACGACGCTCAGCTCTATGGCGTCAACCTGGTCAGCCAGCTGGCATTGTGGGACAATACGCAGAGCGGGCGCGGCGTGTTCCGGGCGACCCTCAACTACGTCCGCGGCGAGCGAACCGACGGCGTCGACCTCTATCACATGATGCCGATCAACGGAAAGCTGGCGCTCGATCACACGCTCGATCACTGGACCAACAGCATCGAGCTGCAACTGGTCGGCGCCAAGGACGACGTCAGCCAGGTCCACAACGAGTTGACCACGCCCGCCTACGCCCTGGTCAATCTGCGGACCGGCTACCAGTGGCAGAACGCGCGGTTCGACTTCGGCATCGATAACCTGCTCAACAAATACTACTACCTGCCGCTCGGTGGCGCGGATCTGGTCGATCACACCATGGTGTCGATGATGGGCTCCTCGCCGATGTACGGCTTCAACGTGGCCGGCCCTGGCCGCTCCTACAACACGCGCCTCTCGCTGCAGTTCTAGGAATCGCAACGTGAGCGATCTTCGAAATCATCAAGAACGCCGGCCTGCGGGCCGGCGTTTCGCCGCTCAAGTTTCGAAGACTGGCGGATCGACTTCATCGTCGCGACCGGAGGCAGGTCGAAGCAGCCGAGATCGGTCGTGAATACGGCTTGAGAGCCGATTGACTTCGAAGATCAAGTCCGCCGACGGTTTTACTTGCGATGCGGCTCCTTCTTGCCGATCTCGGTCGGAATCATCACCAGGCGCCCGTAGCGGACGCCGCGCTCGGCGATGATGTGTTCGGCAAAGTGCTGGACTTCGCCGCTCGCGCCTTTCAGCGCGGTCACCTCCATGCAGTTGTCGTCGTCGAGATGGACGTGAAGGGTGGCGAGCGACAGGTCATGATGCCCGTGATAGTTCTGCACCAGGCGCCGCGACAGGTCGCGCGCCGCGTGATCGTAGACGTAGACCAGCGCGGCGACGCAGTCGCCGGACTTTCCGATCTTCTGGGCGGCCTGCTGCATGCCGGCGCGGGCGAAGTCGCGGACGGCCTCGGAGCGGTTCTGGTAGCCGTATTCGACCATCATGCGGTCGAGTTCTTCCATCAGATCGTCATCGAGGGTGATCGTGATGCGCTGCACTTGGTTTCCCCGTGATCGTGTTGAATCTGATGAAGTCCGGAATCTTCGCATTCCGCAAACCGGAAATCAATTCATGGGGCTGGCGGCGTCAGAATGATCCCGCCAGCGTCAGCCTGACGGTGAAGGGCTCGACCGGATGCAGCACCGAGTCCATGACGCCGTTCTGGCACACGGCGGCCGGCGCGGTCTGGACCGGATAGCACAGGCCGTAGAGGCTGTCGGTCTTGATCAGCGAACCATAGGCGTAAGTGATCTGGTTGGCCCGGGTGTCGAGCAGGTTGAGCACGTCGAGCTGGATCCGCCAGCCGTCGTCGAAGCGGTAGCCCGCGCGGCCATTGAAGATGCTGGTCGGCGGCGAGCGAAACGCATTGTCCTCGGTGAGCGGGCTCGACGCCAGGTAGCGCCAGCGCAAGGCGCCGAACCAGCCGGTCTTCTCCCCGATCGTGATGCCGGCCGAGGCCACCGTGGCGGGCGCGTTGGGAATGTAGTTGCCCGGCGCGTTGCCGAACTGGGCCTGCGGGTAACCGGCAAGCGAGGCGTAGAGCGCGGCCTGGGCGCCGTCGTACCCGATGAAGCGGGCGTGGGTCAGGGCGAGATCGGCATCGAGGTCGAGCCAGGAGAGCGGACGGTAGCGGTTGGTCCATTCGACCCCGTAGCGCTGGCTGGGCAGGCTCGCCGAGGTGTCGCCGGCGTCGCCGTTGAATACGATCTCCGAGGCCTGACGCAGAACGAAAAGGCTGACCGACGACTCGAGGCCAGGGACGACCTTGGTGCGGACCCCGACCTCGGCGCCTTTGGTTCGCACCAGCAGCGGCGACGCGGAGAGCTTTGCAGCCGGATCGGTGGGCTCCTCGGTGATGGTGACGCCGCGCGCGTCGTTGCTGTGCATGCCCATGCCGGCGCCGAAGAACAGTTCGGTCTTGTCGAACGGTCCCACCACCATGCTGAACTTCGGACTGCCGATCGCCGCGCTGGCGCGTCCGGAATTGGCGGCGTCGAACAGGGAATCGACGCGTGCGGCATAGTAGTCGCCGCGCCAGCCCACCGTGGTGTTGAGCCAGCCGGTCCAGCGCACCGTGTTCTGGGCGTAGACGCCGACGCTGCCCTCGCCGACCCTGTCGCTGCGTACGTTGGCGAGAAAGCTGCGCTGGTAGGTGTCGGTCAGGGACAGGTTGATGTCGTCGTAGCGGGTCTGGATGCCGAACGTGGTCTGCATCGGCCGGCCGGCCAGATCCCCGTTCAGGGTTCGCGACGCGTTGGCGCCGGTCACGATACGGTCGTCGTGCTGGTGGAACTGGTCGCCGAGGGTCGGATCGGTGAGGAAATAGGTGAAGTTGTTATAGAGGTCGAGCACGCTCCTGACGACGAAGGCGTTGGCCTTCCAAGATCCGGCGTCGTCGGTCGCGGCGGCGCGCGCCGACAGCGCGAAGCGGCTGGTGTTGCCGCCGTCGGTCGGATCCTCCGCTCCGTAAAGTCCGAGCTGTCCCGACGTGAGGGCGCGCTGCGGCACCTGGTCGGTCGAATTCCAGGTGTTCGAATAGGCCATGCCGGTGATGGAGACGCCGTCCAGCGCCGTGCCCTGGGTGTAGCGCATCAGGCCGTTCACCTTGCGCATATCGTCGGGATTGACCCACGGTCCGCTGTAGGTGCCGGCCTCGCCGGCGATCAGCAGCGTACCGTCGCCGGCCTTGAACGAGTCCATGCCGAACAATCTCCGATAGCCGAAACCGCCGGCGGTGACCTGGGCGATGCCCTTTGGGACGCCGTCGATGAGGCCGATATGCAGATTGCCGGCTGAGCCGAAGTCGCCTTCGTCGGCGAAATACGGCCCCTTGCGGACGTCGAGCGAGTTGATCGTTTCCGGCATCAGCCAGTTGAGATCGGAGTAACCCTGGCCGTGGGCGTGGGTGCGCATGTTGATCGGCACGTCGTCGACCCAGATCGCCATGTCGGTGCCGTGATCGAGATTGTAGCCGCGCAGGAAATACTGGTTGGCTTTGCCTTCGCCGCTGTGCTGCGTCACGATCAGCCCCGGCGCGGCCTCCAGGATTTCACCCGGGCGCGTCACCGGGCGCGCATTCAACTCGTCGCCGGTCACCGTGACCTGGCTCGCCATGGCCGGCGCCGTGGCGGGTCCCGAGCCGGTGTTGGGAGCGCCCGACGGCGGCGCCGCGGGCAGGGCCGGAGCATCAGAACTCGCCAGACCGGCCGCGGCCGGGTTGCGCGCATCGCGTCTGGGCGGCCGGCGCGATTTCGGCGATGGCTGCCGCATCTCAACGGCAATGGGCGGGAGATCGGTCGATCTGGCCGATGGGCTTGCCGGCGTGGCTTCGGCGGCCGTTGCCGTCGACGGGGTCTGCGCGCGCGCCGCGGCCTGCGACGCCGTCGCGAGCACCGTCATCACCGCCAGCCTGCGCACGCGCGCCAACCTCATGCAGCCCCCACCGCATCGACGGAGGCGAAACGCAAGACCCGAAATCCCGCTTGGCCGCGAGGCCGCTCACGATCGGAGGACTATACCCGCTGTCGTCGTCGGGCTCGAGCTAACGCCGGGGGCAGTATGATGTCAATGAAAGATCGTCATACTCATTCGTCGCACGCGACGGGTGATCCCCGCAGATGCCGCATCCGGCATCGGCTGCCCGGTATCGGCCTACAGCGATTTGTCCGGCGCCGCAGGCAGGAAACGAACGCCCTCGCGCTTGAGGAAATCCAGCATCGCCTGGGCTGGCGGAAGCAGCACCTTGTCCTGCCTGCGCACCACGAACCATTGCCGCACCACCGGCAGGCCGGCGACGTCGAGCGCCACCAGCCGGCCGTCCTCGAGCTCGGTGGCGACGGTGTGCGCCGAGATGAAGGCAATGCCCAGCCCGGCGATCACCGCCTGCTTGATGGTCTCGTTGCTGCTCATTTCCATGCCGATGGTCGGCCGCAGCTCGGTCGATGCGAACAGCTGCTCCATCAGCATCCGTGTCCCCGAGCCCTGTTCGCGCGTGAGGAAGGTCTCATGGGTGAGATCGACCGCGGCGAGCCCGAAATCGCGCGCCAGCCAGTGTCCACTCGGCGCGATGATGATGTGGGGGTGATCGCCGAGCAGATGGGTCTCGACTTCGACGTCCGGCGGCGGTCGTCCCATGATCGCGAAGTCGAGTTCATAGCCGCGCAGCGCCTCACGCACCTCCTCCCGATTGCCGATCGACAGGCTGATGTCGATCTTGGGATGGAGCTTGGAAAACGCCGCGATGGCGAAGGGGACGAAGTATTTCGCGGTGCTGACCGCGCCGATCGCAACGCGGCCGCCGGTTCGTCCGGCGATCATGTCGAGGGACGTCGCGCAGCTCGCAATCGCGGCTTCCGTCCGCTCGCAGAGGTCGAGCACCTCCCGCCCGGCCGCGGTGAGGACCATGCCGTCGCCGGTGCGCTGCAGCAGCGGCAGTCCCGCCATTTGCTGAAGGTTGCGAAGCTGCAGCGTGACGGCGGGCTGGGTGAGATTGAGCTTGTTGGCCGCCGCGGTGACGCTGCCGCCGGCCGCAACGGCCGCCAGAGCCCGCAATTGCCTGATCGTGACGTCGCGAAGGCCAGCCATATAAGAAAAACTTTGGCGTTATGAAATAATTTAAAATTTCCCTTAGTGTTCGCGGAAAGTCAATCTCCTTCCACGGTTCCAGGACGGACCGTCATGCCGGCCGGACTTCAAAGGCACCGGCGGCCAGGGGAGGGACCACCGCATGACCAACGGCCTGACGCTGCGCCAGCAGCTGGACCGCTATGCCGGCCCGGACTCCCTGCGCCGGGCGGTCGCCGATGTGGTTGCAGCTTTCGCCGAAGCCGCCATCGCGATCGCCGATCTGACCGGGCGCGGGGCACTCGCCGGCATCACCGGGCAGGTCCAGGGTCGCAATCCCGACGGCGACATGCAGAAGGACCTCGACGTCCGCGCCGATCAGATCATTCGTGCGTCGATGAAGGGTCTTCCGGTCGCCGCGCTTGCCTCCGAAGAGGCGATCGATGTCGATATTCTGGATCCGTCCGCGCCGATCAGCGTTGCCGTCGATCCGCTGGATGGCTCATCAAATATCAATACCAACATGACGGTCGGCACGATCCTCTCGATCGTGCCGACCCCGGCGGACATCCGCGCGACCTTCATGCAGCCCGGCACCGCCCAGCTCGCGGCCTGCTTCGTGGTCTACGGCCCGCAAACGGCGCTCATCCTCACGCTCGGCGACGGCGTCGACGTCTTCACGCTGGATCGCGACACGGGCTCCTTCAGGCTTACCGCCGCCACCGTGAAGATTCCCGCGGACACCGCGGAATTCGCGATCAACATGTCCAACCGGCGTCACTGGGAGATTCCGGTGCAGGCCTACATCGACGACTGCATGGCCGGCGTCGACGGCGAGCGCGGCAGGGACTTCAACATGCGCTGGATCGGATCGATGGTGGCGGAAGCCTTCCGGATCCTGACCCGGGGCGGAATCTTCCTCTATCCGGCAGACGCTCGCGAGGGCTACGGCGAAGGCCGCCTGCGGCTGGTCTACGAAGCCCAGCCGATGGCGTTCATCATGGAGCAGGCGGACGGTGCCGCTTCGACCGGCCGGACGCGACTGATGGAAATCGCCCCGAAAGCCCTGCACCAGCGCGTGCCGCTGGTGATGGGCTCGCGCGACAAGGTCCGCCGGCTGGAGCGGATGTATACGAATCCGAACGTCAAGCCGGAGAATGCGCCGCTGTTTTCCCACCGCGGCCTGTTTCGGATCTGACCTGAAGAGGCGGAAACATCGTGTCCAGGAAGCATCCCATCATATCGATCACCGGATCATCGGGCGCCGGAACGACGTCGGTCAAGCGGACGTTCGAGCAGATCTTCCGCCGCGAGAAGGTCGAGGCCGCCTACATCGAGGGCGATGCCTTCCACCGCTACAACCGTGCGGAAATGCGTGCGCGCATGAGCCAGGAGGCCGAGCGCGGCAACAAGCATTTCAGCCACTTCAGCCCGGAGACCAACCTGTTCGAGGAACTGGAGGCGGTGTTCAAGAGCTACGGGGAAACCGGCGCGGGCATGACCCGCTACTATGTCCACGACCACGAAGAGGCCGCGCTCCACCGCTGCGATCCCGGGACGTTCACCGACTGGCGTCCGCTGCCGGAGAACTCCGACCTGCTGTTCTACGAGGGGCTGCACGGCGCGGTGGTGACCGAACATGTCAACGTCGCGCAGCACGCCGATCTCAAGATCGGCGTGGTTCCGGTC
This sequence comes from Xanthobacteraceae bacterium, assembly GCA_031291445.1. GTDB lineage: Bacteria > Pseudomonadota > Alphaproteobacteria > Rhizobiales > Xanthobacteraceae > Bradyrhizobium_A. Next base: position 66,566 of record JARLJA010000149.1, read on the forward strand.
ATCAATCTCGAATGGATCCAGAAGCTGCATCGCGACCGCAGCGCGCGAGGCTATTCCACCGAGGCGGTGACCGACACGATCCTTCGCCGCATGCCGGACTACGTCAACTACATCTGCCCGCAATTCGCGGAGACCGACATCAATTTCCAGCGGGTACCGACGGTCGATACCTCGAACCCGTTCATCGCCCGGTGGATTCCGACGCCCGACGAGTCGATGGTCGTGATCCGGCTGAAGAACCCGCGCGGCATCGATTTCCCCTACCTGCTGTCGATGATCCCCAACAGCTTCATGTCGCGGGCGAATTCGATCGTCATTCACGGGTCCAAGCTCGATCTCGCCATGCAGCTGATCCTGACGCCGCTGATACTCCAACTCATCGATCGAAAGAGGCGCGCATGACCTCCCATCTCGGCATCATCCCTCAACGCATCACTCTTGAAGCGCCGGCGTCGTGCGGCGACCGCGATGCCCTGGCATCCCATCGCGACATGGCCAACGCCATCCGCTTTCTGGCGGTCGACGCGGTCGAGAAGGCGAACTCCGGTCATCCCGGCATGCCGATGGGCATGGCCGATGTCGCGACCGTCCTGTTCTCGCGCTTCCTGAAGTTCGATCCGAAGCGGCCCGATTGGCCCGATCGCGACCGCTTCGTATTGTCGGCCGGGCACGGCTCGATGCTGCTCTATGCGCTTCTGTTCCTGACCGGCTATGAGGATGTCACACTCGATGAACTGAAGGCGTTCCGGCAATGGGGATCGAAGACCCCCGGCCATCCCGAATATGGCCATACCGCGGGCGTCGAGACCACGACCGGGCCACTCGGCCAGGGCCTCGCCACCGCGGTGGGCATGGCGCTCGCCGAGCGGCTGCTGAACAGCAGGTTCGGCGGCGACCTCGTCGACCATTTCACCTACGTGATCTGCGGCGACGGCTGCCTGATGGAGGGCCTGAGCCACGAGGCGATATCGCTGGCCGGTCACCTCAAGCTCGGCCGCCTCGTCGTTCTCTTTGACGACAACCAGATTTCGATCGACGGTGCGACCTCGCTGTCGTGCTCCGACGATCAGATCGTGCGTTTCGCCGCGTCGGGCTGGTCGGTCCGCCGCATCGACGGTCACGACCCGGAGGCGATCGCCAGGGCCATCGCGGACGAGCGGCAGACCGATCGGCCCTCGCTGATCGCCTGCCGCACGGTGATTGGCTTCGGCTCGCCGGGCCGGCAGGGCAGCGAAAAGGCGCACGGCGCTCCGCTCGGCGCCGAAGAAATAGCCGCGACCCGCGCCGCGCTGCAGTGGCCTCATCCGCCGTTCGAAGTCCCCGAAACGGTGCTGGCGGCGTGGAGGGCGGTCGGCGCCCGCGGAGAGACCCGTCACGACGCATGGGCCGAGCGGGTCCTGCGGCTCGATGTCAACGCGCGCCAGCATTTTCAGGATACGCTGGCGGGCAAGCTGTCGAGCGACTACGACGCCGAGTACCGCGCCATTCGCGCGCGGTTTGCGACCGAACGTCCGCCGATCGCGTCGCGCCAGGCGTCGCACCAGGTGATCGAAGCGTTCGCCGAGGCGCTGCCGAACCTGCTCGGCGGCTCGGCCGACCTCACCCATTCGAACCTCACGCAGGCCAGGATCCAGAAGTCCGTCAAGCCCGGCGTGTTCGAGGGCACCTACATCCACTACGGTATCCGCGAGCATGCGATGGCCGCCGCCATGAACGGCCTCGCCCTGCACGGCGGTTTCATCCCCTACGGCGGCACCTTTCTGACTTTCTCCGACTACAGCCGGCCGGCGATCAGGATGGCCGCGCTGATGGGCCTGCGTGTGGTTCATGTCATGACGCATGATTCCATCGGGCTCGGCGAGGACGGCCCGACCCATCAGCCGGTCGAGCATCTTCTGGCACTGCGGGCGATCCCCAACCTGCTGGTGTTCCGCCCGGCCGACGCGGTTGAGACCGCGGAGTCCTGGGATTGCGCTCTGCAGGCGGAGGGCAGCCCCTCGGTTCTCTGTCTTTCGCGCCAGGCGCTGCCGACCTTTCGCAGCGACGCCAGGGGCATCAACAAGGTGGCGTTCGGGGCCTATCTCGTGACCGATCCGGAGGGGCCGCGGGACGTCACCCTGATCGCGACCGGATCCGAAGTCGCGACCGCCGTCGAGGCGGCGCGGCTCCTGGCCAAGGACCATGTCCGGGCCGCCGTGGTTTCGGCGCCATGCTTCGAGCTGTTCGCCAGGCAAGGCAGCGACTACCGCGCGGCTATTCTGGGTCGCGGCCCGCGGGTCGGCGTCGAGGCGGCGGTGCAGGGCGACTGGAGCCGCTGGATCGGTACCGACGGCGAATTCGTCGGAATGGAAGGGTTCGGCGCCTCCGCGCCGGCAAGCGTGCTCTATCACGAATTCGGCATCACGCCGGAAGCGGTCGCCGCCGCCGCCGGGCGTGCGATCGCACGGGCGCAAACCGAGGGACTTGGGCCGTCACGGATCGCGCCGCCACCAACGGACTTCGCCGGATCGGCCGCGACGGCATGACACTCCAGACCTGAGGAAACGACGATGGCCCGTATCACCCTACGACAATTGCTGGACCACGCCGCGGAGCATGGCTACGGCGTGCCAGCCTTCAACATCAACAACATGGAGCAGGGCCTCGCGATCATGGAGGCGGCAGCGGCGGTCGATGCGCCGGTGATCATCCAGGCCTCGCGCGGCGCGCGCGCCTATGCCACCGACATCATGCTCTCGAAGATGATCGATGCGCTGGAAGAGATGTATCCCCAGATCCCGCTGTGCATGCACCTCGACCACGGCAACGAGGAAGCCTCCTGCGCCACCGCGATCAAATACGGCTTCACCTCGGTCATGATGGACGGCTCGCTGAGGGCCGATGCGAAAACGGCGGCTGACTACCGCTACAACGTCGACATCACCCGCCGCGTCGTCGAGATGGCGCACTGGATCGGTGCCTCGGTGGAGGGCGAGCTCGGCGTGCTCGGCTCGCTCGAGCACGGCGGGGGCGAGCAGGAGGACGGCCACGGCGTCGAGGGCAAGGTCGGCCACGACCAGTTGCTGACCGACCCGGACCAGGCCGTCGATTTCGTTCGCGCCACCAAGGTCGACGCGCTGGCGATCGCCATGGGGACCTCCCACGGCGCCTACAAGTTCTCGCGCAAGCCGGACGGCGACATCCTTGCCATGAAGGTGGTCGAGGAAATCCACCGCCGCCTGCCCAACACCCACCTCGTGATGCACGGCTCGTCGTCGGTGCCGCAACGGCTGCAGGACGTCTTCAACGAATTCGGCGGCGAGATGCCCCAGACCTGGGGCGTGCCGGTCGAGGAAATCGTCCGCGGCATCAGGCACGGCGTGCGCAAGGTCAATATCGACACCGACTGCCGGCTGGCGATGACCGGGGTGTTTCGCCAGGTGGCGACCCGGCACCGGAGCGAGTTCGACCCGCGCAAGTTTCTCAAGCCGGCAATGGACGAGATGCGCGATCTCTGCCGCGAACGCTTCGAACAATTCGGAACCGCGGGCAACGCCGCGCGGATCAAGCCGGTCCCGCTGGCCGACATGGCCCGGCGCTATCGCTCCGGTTCGCTCGATCCGCGCATCGGAGCGGTCGCCGCGGTGGCGTGAAACGGAAGGCCTTCCGGTCCGGTTCGCCGGCACACCAACACTGAGGAGAGCGACGTGAACAAGCACTCGACCACCATCCACGGCAAGGACCGCTACAAGTCCGGCGTCATGGAATACAAGAAGATGGGCTACTGGGAGCCGGACTACGAGCCCAGGGACACCGATATCATCGCGCTGTTCCGCGTCACGCCGCAGGATGGCGTCGACCCGATCGAGGCGTCGGCGGCGGTCGCCGGTGAATCGTCCACCGCAACGTGGACGGTGGTGTGGACCGACCGCCTGACCGCGGCGGAAAAATACCGCGCCAAGTGCTACCGCGTCGATCCGGTGCCGAATGCGCCGGGGCAGTATTTCGCCTACATCGCCTATGACCTCGACTTGTTCGAAAATGGCTCGATCGCCAACCTCTCGGCGTCGATCATCGGCAACGTGTTCGGCTTCAAGCCGCTCAAGGCGCTGCGGCTCGAGGACATGCGGCTGCCGGTGGCCTACGTGAAGACGTTCCAGGGACCGGCGACAGGGATCGTGGTCGAACGCGAGCGGATGGACAAGTTCGGCCGCCCGCTGCTCGGCGCCACGGTGAAGCCGAAGCTCGGCCTGTCCGGCCGCAACTACGGCCGCGTGGTCTATGAGGCGCTGAAGGGCGGGCTCGACTTCACCAAGGACGACGAGAACATCAATTCGCAACCCTTCATGCACTGGCGCGAGCGCTTCCTCTATTGCATGGAGGCGGTCAACAGGGCCCAGGCGGCCAGTGGCGAGATCAAGGGGACCTATCTCAACGTCACCGCCGGCACCATGGAGGACATCTACGAGCGCGCCGAATTCGCCAAACAGCTCGGCTCCATCGTGATCATGATCGATCTGGTGATCGGCTACACCGCGATCCAGTCGATGGCGAAGTGGGCGCGCCGCAACGACATGATCCTGCACCTGCACCGCGCCGGGCACTCGACCTATACGCGGCAGCGCAGCCACGGCGTCTCGTTCCGCGTGATCGCGAAATGGATGCGGCTGGCGGGGGTCGATCACATCCATGCCGGCACGGTCGTCGGCAAGCTCGAAGGCGACCCCGCCACCACCCGCGGCTATTACGACATCTGCCGCGAGGATTTCAATCCGATGCAGCTCGAGCACGGCATCTTCTTCGACCAGAACTGGGCCAGCCTGAACAAGTTGATGCCGGTAGCGTCCGGCGGCATTCACGCCGGCCAGATGCATCAGCTGCTCGATCATCTCGGTGAAGACGTCATCCTGCAATTCGGCGGCGGCACCATCGGTCATCCGATGGGGATCCAGGCTGGCGCC
>JARLJA010000021.1 GCA_031291445.1 Xanthobacteraceae bacterium
CCGAACGTCACATCTCGAATTCGATCGCCACGATGCGGCGAAGACTGATCGTGGCCATCGCCCGGTACCTCCCACGCTGTCCGTGTTGCACCCGGCAGATCAAATCGACGAAGCGTCTTCTTTTGTGACGCAGTAAGACTAGTCCGCTTGCAAGACGAAGCTCGTTGAAGAATGGCGCATAAGGCGATGCGTCCCATTCCCGAAGAGACCATGTTTCGCCGTTAGCTTCGAGGGAGCGTAGGAAGGCCGCGGTAGAGATCGGCCTGGTCTCGGTCGCTAGATTATCGGTCGTCGATGGCTGAGCATCTGTTGCAAAACAAAGTTTTATCCGCATGCCTGGGTTTGTGGCCCTAAGCGCTTTCCAAGATGCTACCACCTTCGACCAAAGCGCCTCGGCGCCAAACATAAGTGTTGCTAGGCGGAACTCCGTCTCGGTTCGGCTGGTCTTGAGTTGGTATCCAATGACATGGTCGCCATATCCGAGAACGATGTCGTCGAAGTTTCCAGCTAAGGGGTCCGCAAGGCCGACCCAGCGAAGGTTGCCTGCTGCCAATCCAGCGTAAATTAGGCGCGCTCCCAATCGCCACTGCGGCACGTATCCGCGCATGGCGCGGCGTTCACCTTCGCCCGAGGCGATAGCCCGTTTTCTGGGATGGCGGTCCTCTGGCATCGGCGCTTGCGTGCTCCCCCCCTCACAACTCCCTCGCATTGCTGAACGCAAACGAGCTCATCCTCCGCGTATTTTCGTCCAGAATCAACGTCCGCGTCAGCGGCGGCTCGGCGCGCTGGGAGCAATTCTCGCGCTCGCACAGCCGGCAGTTGACGCCGATCGGGGTGCCCTCGTCCTTCTCCAGGTCCATGCCGCCGGCATAGACCAGCTTGGCGGCGTAGCGGATCTCGCAGCCGAGGCCGAGCGCGAAGCGCGGCTGCGGCTGGGGGTGGGGCGCCACCGGCCGGCGCACCACCTGGGCGATGGAGAAATAACGGCTGCCGTCGGGCAATTCGACGATCTGGCGCAGCAGGCGGTCCGGGGTGTCGAAGGTCGAGTGGACGTTCCAGAGGGGACAGGTGCCGCCGAACTTCGAGAACGGAAACGTGCCCGACGAGAACCGCTTGGAGACGTTGCCGGCGTTGTCGACCCGCAGCAGGAAGAACGGCACGCCGCGGGCGTTGGGGCGCTGCAAGGTGGTAAGGCGGTGGCAGACCTGCTCGAAGCTGGCATTGAAGCGCTGGGCGATGACGTGGACGTCGTAGCCGAGCGTCTCGGCGGCGCCGTGGACCTCCTGGTAGGGCATCATCGCCGCGGCGGCGAAATAATTGGCGAGCGTAATGCGGTAGAGCCGCCGCGCGGCGTCGTCGAGCGGGCCGGCGCGGCCGACGATGGTCTCGAGCTGTGGCCCACATTCGGCCAGCGCGGTCTGGAACGCGAGGTGAAACGCGCGGCTCGGCAGATCGACCAGTTCGGAGATCAGGAGCTGGCGGCGGTGGCGGTCGAAGCGCCGCAGCGTCTCGCGCATGACGTCGACCGGCATGATTCGCACCGTGATGGAGTGCTTTTCCCGCAGCCGGGTGCCGAGCGCGGCGAACAGGTCCTGGGCCGGCACGTTGAGCGCGTCGCGCAGGGATTCGGCGGCCTGCTCCAGCTCGGGGAAGTAGTTGCGGTTGGCCTCGATCAGGTCGCGCACCCGCTCGATCGGGTTGGCCTCGTAGCGCTGGCCCTCGGCGCGGTCGGCGACCTGCGCCGCGGCAAGCGTCTCGCCGCGCCGCGCCTCGGTATAGGCGGCGTAGAGCCGCTGCAGGCCGTGGGTGACGCCGGGGCAGAGCTCGGCGAGGTCGCGCAGCTCCTGCTTGGGCAGTTCGATCTGGCGAAACAGCGGGTCGGAGAAGATCTCGTTGAGCTCGGCGAAGAAGCGGTCCTCGTCGGCGCCGGCGAGGTCGCGCAGGTCGAGGTCGTAGGTCTCGGCGAGGCGCAGCAGGATCTGGGCGGTGACCGGGCGCTGGTTGCGCTCGATCAGGTTGATGTAGCTCGGCGAGATGCCGAGCCCCTCGGCGATCTGGGTCTGGGACAGATTGAGCTGCTGGCGGATCCGGCGAAACCGCGGCCCGACGAACAGTTTCTTGCCCGATTCGGCGGCCACGGCCCGCTCCATTGTTACAAACGTGACAAAATGACATTTATGACAAGTGCGAATGTTACATCACATCACTGTTTGAAGACAAGCCATCTATACGTTTCCAGCGATTTGGCGTTATGTCCCGGTCGGGTTTCGCGACACCTTGTCACGAATGTCGAAATTGCAGGAGCAGACCATGCACGGATCTCATTTCTGGGTCGTCGGCGGCGAATTCCGCTCCCTGAACTTCCATACGCTGGTGCATGGGAGCGCCCAGGTCGAGGGCCCGTTCGTCTCGCGCAAGGAGGCGGAGGACGCCTGGCGCACGCTGTCGGAGAAGAACCGCCATCGCTGCAACGTGCGCTTCTCCATCGTCGAGGAACCGCGCCGCGCCATCGCCTGATCGCGGTCCGGCCGCACCATTTCCGACGCCACCCGGCCGCGAGGCCGGGTGGTGGTTTTTTGCTGGTGACAAGGTGGCGGGGAAATGCGCCATGGCGACGGTGTTGAAAGCCGCTGCGCCCCCTTACCCACTGCGTCACCCGCGGGCTTGACCCGCGGGTCCACGCTTTAGGGCCGTGCCGCGTGGCAAAGCGTGGATTGCCGGGTCAAGCCCGGCAATGACGGCGGTGGTTGTAGCTGCGGCGACGGCTTACCCGCTGCGTCACCCGCGGGCATCGGCGCAGCCCTTTGCCGGCCCCATGGTTACTGGTAGGTTAACGCCATGGTTCCCGGCCGGCTGCGACCGTCCGGGGCGTCAGCGAAGGATGCCGCGCGTGGCCAGTTTCGACAGCGAAGTGAGTGACCCCCGGCCGACCCGGCTGCGCGATGCGCTGCGGCGCGCCCGCATCGAGGCCGCCGACCGCTCCGCGGTGGTGGTCGACCTGCGCGACGCCGAGGCGGCGCGGCTCGAGATTTTGAACGACGCGCTCGATCCGCTGTTTTCCGAGATTCCGCCCGGCGTCGAGATGTTCGACCGCGGCATCAGCCACGGCGACACCCCGCGGCTGTGGATCGACGTCGTCGCCCATGTGGTGATGGGCCGCGACAAGCGGATCTACCGCTTCGTCCAGGACAGCCGCTTCGGCCGCACCGTGCTGGCCGAATCCCACGACGTGAAGGCGATCGTCGCCGCCGTGACCGACTACGTCGCCCGCCGCATCATCGAGCGCGAGCATGCGCTGGTGGTCGCGCCGGTGCCGGCGCTGCCGACCGCCGCGCCGGCCGCCGTGGCCGCCAAGCCG
>JARLJA010000150.1 GCA_031291445.1 Xanthobacteraceae bacterium
ACGACCACGCATCCTGCACCCCTGGCCCCACGTCCGCTTCGCCGTCACACACCCGAGGTGGGAGCCGTATGCCCGAATTGGGCCCGTACGGATCTGTGCGGGGGGCGTCCAGTAATGGACGTCCCTACCGCGACCGGCGCGCGAGAGCGCGCCGCCCCGGAATGACGACGGGAGTATGGCAGGCTCGCGCGCGCTGCGCGCCGCTCCGGCCTGACGCGCCGCCCGCCCCCTACTTCCCCTCCACCACCTCGCCGTCTTCCTTGACGAAGCGGCCGATGTGCTGATTGGGCAGGATCTCCAGCACCGCTTCCGACGGCCGGCACAGCCGCACCCCCTTGTCGGTCACCACGATCGGCCGGTTGATCAGGATCGGGTGGGCCAGCATCATGTCGATCATTTCGTCGTCCGACCATTTCGGGTCGGCCAGCCCGAGCTCGCCATAGGGCGTGCCCTTCTCGCGCAGCAGCGCGCGCGGCGTCATTCCCATGGCGGCGAGCAGCTCGACCAGCCGCGCCCGCGACGGCGGATCCTTCAGGTATTCGATCACGGTCGGCTCGACGCCGCTCTGGCGGATCATGGCGAGCGTGTTGCGGGAGGTGCCGCATTTCGGGTTGTGGTAGATCGTCACGCTCATGCGCGCGCCTCCTGGTCGGGTATCGGTTCGTTCGCCTGCGGATCCACCAGCCAGCCGACGACGAGGAGCCCGACCACCGCGCCGGCCAGTTCGGCGGCAACGAAGCCGGGGAGATCGACCGGACGAATCCCCGAGAACGTGTTGGTCAGGGCGCGCGCGATCGCGACCGCCGGGTTGGCGAACGAGGTCGAGGCCGTGAACCAGTAGGCCGCGGTGATGTAGAGCCCGACCAGCCAGGCCACCGCGTCGCGCCGCGCCTTCAGTCCGCCGAGAATGGTAAGGATGAGTCCGAAGGTCGCGACCCCCTCGGCGAACCACTGCGCGCCGCCGGTGCGCATCTTGACCGAGGCATCGATCAGCGGCAGCGCGAACATCAGGTGTGCGATCAGCACGCCGGCGATGCCGCCCGCCACCTGGGCGCCGGCATAGAGCGCGGCCTCCACGGGACGAAGCTCGCGCCGCAGCGCGAACACCAGCGACACCGCCGGATTGAAATGGGCGCCGGACACCGGCCCGAGCACGGTGATCAGGACCACCAGGATGGCGCCGGTCGGCAGCGTGTTGCCGAGCAGCGCCAGCGCGGTGTCCCTGGTCAGAGTCTCGGCCATGATGCCCGAGCCGACCACGGTGGCCACCAGCATCGCAGTGCCGAGCGCTTCCGCGGTGAGCCGGCGGGGCAGGTCGATCGACTGTTTCATCAGGCTGTGACCCTGGCGCGCCTGGGCGCCGGCTTGCAGGCGGGGACCGGCGCGCAGCTCTCGCCGCCGCAGCAGTTGTCGGTGAGAAAGCCGAGCAGCGCGTTCATGGTCTCGTAGCGGGCGGCGTAGATCATCGAGCGGCCGTCGCGGCGGACGCCGACGAGGTCGGCCTCGCGCAGCCGGTCGAGATGAAAGGTCAGGGTGTTGGGCGACACGCCGAGCCGGCCCGCGATCTCGCCGGCGGCGATGCCCTCGGGCCCGGCCTGCACCAGCAGGCGATAGGCGTCGAGGCGGTTCTCCTGGGACAGCGCGCCGAGCGCGGCGAGGGCGTGGGGTTTTTTCATATTTCAGCGTTTATCGAAATGTCGGCGGCGGCGCAAGGGATATTTCAATGAACGTTGAAATGTATAGGAGGCGTGCTTGGCCACGGCGTGGCTGACCGCTCCGTGAATGATGATGTTAAAAATTGCAGCGATTGTGCGGCGGGGGACATTCTCCGATCCGTGCTCGCCATCGCGAGCGACCGGGCTTCCGCGGCGGACGCCGCCGAAAGACAGCGCCAGCAACAATTGCATAACCTGATCTTCCGTTTTCGCTTTTTTACTCATCCAGGAAGGCGTGGACGGTGGCCAGAACCCTTTGATCGTCAAAATCGATGTGGCCCTTGCCATGGAACACGACAAACTTCTTGGTCGAATTGTGAATGAGATAGTAAAGAGCCCGGCCAAAGGAAATTGGAATCGTCTCGTCCTGATCGCCATGCATGATGAGGACCGGTGCCTTGACTTGGCGAATCCTCTCATCTGAATGGAATGTATCCTTCAAGAGGAATGACAGCGGAAACATTGGAAACTGCTTCGAGGCGACCTCGAGAATTGAAGTATACGGGGCTTCAAGAATCAAAGCCCTGATCTTCCTTTCGCTTGCCATCTTGACCGCAACGCCGGTGCCGAGGGAATGGCCCCAAACCACAATGTGATCCGGTGAAGCCTGTGTTGTCGCGAACTCGTAGGCGGCGTCGGCGTCGAGATGCAGTCCCTCTTCGGAGGGGCTGCCCGTCGAGCCCTCATAGCCCCGATAGGATAACGCAAGCAATCCATCGCCATCGGCAACCAGGGCCCGGTCACGATCAACGCGCCAATTCAGAGTGTCGCCGTTGCCATGGAAATAAATGAAGAGGTCCTTGCCGGGTTTGGGCGGCACATACCATGCCAGCAGTTTCTCGCCATCGGACGTGGTCAACGTGACTTCCTGTGCTTCGGGAAAGCCTGCATCCCTGGCGCTGACGTGATCCGCCAGCATTGGAAATACCAGGGAGCGTTGGGCGAGGTACAGATACAGGCACAGACCGCCATACGATACGGCTATCAGGCTATAGAGCGCGATCAGTATTTTCCGCATGTCATGCTGCTCCCGCATCGCATCGGGAATTCGGACATTTTTGCCCGCGATCTGCTTCGACGAGTGCTTACGTTTTTGAAGCGGGACAGACTTGACCCAGGTCAATGCACAGGCGCTGGCGCCGTAGTACCGTGCGTTAGTCCATCCACCAGCGTATCGATCCGGGCGCGAACCTCGGCCATCGCCTTGAGCTTCACCGGCCCATAGCCGCGGATCTCCAGCGCGGCGGCGGCGATCGGCAGGAGCGGCGCGACGCCGCGCAGCGGCAGCTCGGCCAGCATCCGCGTGATCAGGTCCTCGAACCAGGAAATCAGCGCGCGCTCGGCGCGCCGCTCGGCGGTGTGGCCGAACGGATCGAACGGCGTGCCGCGCAGCCGCTTCATTCGAGCGAGCGCCTGAAACGGCAGCCGCAGCCACGACCCGAGGGCGATCTTGCGCGGCCGCCCGCGGGCGTCGCGGCCGGTCGGGATCAGCGGCGGCGCGAGGTGGTAGCTGATGCGGAAGTCGCCCTCGAACTCGCGCTTCAGGCGATCGACGAAGCCGGTTCCGACATGGAGCCGCGCCACCTCGTATTCGTCCTTGTAGGACATCAGCCGAAACAGCGCCCGCGCCACGGTCGCGGTCAGCGCCTCGGAGCCGAGCGAAGCTTCGGCGGCGCGGACGCGGTCGACGCGCGCGCGGTAGCGCGCGGCCCAGGCGGCGTCCTGATAGGCGGTGAGGAAGTCGACGCGGCGCGCGATCAGCGCGTCCAGGGTCTCGGGCGGTTCGCTCTCTGCCGGCGCCAGTGCGGCCGGGTCGGCGGCGGCGAGCCGGCCGACGGCGAAGGCGAGAGCGTTGAGGTCGGTGGCGACCGCGTTGAGCTCGATCGCTCGCATCAGCGCCGCGCGCGACACCGGCACCAGGCCGCGCTGCCAGGCGGCGCCGAGCATGATCATGTTGGCATAGACGCTGTCGCCGCAATGCGCTTCCGCCAGCGCATTGGCGTCGAAGGCCAGCGGCTCGGTGCCGATGGCCGCGCCGAGCGTCTCGAGCCGGCGGCCGACGTCGAGCGAGGCGTCGCGCATCCGCACCACGTCGCCGGTCGGCATCGCCGCAAGGTTGACCACCGCCCGGGTGCCGGCGCGATAGGTGGTCGAGGCCTTGGGCGCGGTCGAGACCACGATGTCGCAGCCGATCAGCGCGTCGGCGGCGCCGGCGTCGATCCGCGGCTGGAAGATGGCGTCGGGTGCGGCTGCGAGCCGCAGATAGCACAGCACCGGGCCGAACTTCTGGGCGAAACCCATGAAGTCGAGCACGCTGGCGCCCTTGCCCTCGAGATGGGCAGCCATCGCCACCAGCGCGCCAATGGTCACCACGCCGGTGCCGCCGACGCCGGTGACGAGCAGATCGAACGGCTGCGCCAGCGGCAGCTGTGCCGGCTCGTCCAGCGCCGCAGCTTTGGCCAGCACGTCGCCGCCGGCGGGGCGATGGCGGCGCCGGCGCGCGCCTTCCAGGGTGACGAAGCTCGGGCAGAAGCCGTTGAGGCAGGACAGGTCGGTGTTGCAGGTCGACTGGTTGATCCGCCGCTTGCGGCCGAACGGCGTCTCCACCGGTTCGACGCTCAGGCAATTGGATTCCACCGAGCAGTCGCCGCAGCCCTCGCAGACCAGGTCGTTGATGGCGACGAGGCGCTGCGGCGCTGGCAGCTGGCCGCGCTTGCGGCGCCGCCGCTTCTCGGTGGCGCAGGTCTGGGCATAGATCAGCACGGTGACGCCCGGGACCTCGCGCAGCGCGCGCTGCACGGTGTCGAGCTCGCGGCGGTGGTCGAGCGTGGTGCCCGGCGGGAATTCGGCGAGGTCGAAACTGTCCGGCTCGTCGGAGACCAGCGCGATCCGGCTCACGCCCTCGGCGCGCACGCCGTGGGCGACCGCGGCGACGCTGAGCGGACCGTCGACCGGCTGGCCGCCGGTCATGGCGACGGCGTCGTTGTAGAGGATCTTGTAGGTGATGTTGGCCTTCGCCGCGATCGCCTGGCGGATCGCCATCGAGCCCGAGTGATAGTAGGTGCCTTCGCCGAGGTTCTGGAAGATGTGACCGTTGCCGGTGAAGCGCGAGGAGGCCGCCCAGTTGACGCCTTCGCCGCCCATCTGGATCAGCGACGAGGTCTCGCGGTCCATCCAGCTCGCCATGAAGTGGCAGCCGATGCCGGCCAGCGCGTGGCTGCCCTCGGGTACTTTCGTGGACGTGTTGTGCGGGCAGCCGGAGCAGAAATAGGGCGTGCGGGTGGCGCCGGCGATCTCGATCAGCCGGCCTTGCCGCGGCGCGAGCGCCCGCGCCTTGTCCGGCAGGCGCAGCTCGGGAAAGAACGCGTCGAGGCGCTGCGCCACGATCGGCGCCAGCAGGCGCGGCGACAGTTCGCCGATCCAGGGCACGAGATCCGCGCCGTGCTCGTCGGTCTTGCCGACCATGCGCTGCGGCTTGGAGCCCGGAAAGTCGTAGAAATATTCCTTGAGCTGGCTCTCGATGATGCCGCGCTTCTCCTCGACGACCAGCACTTCCTCCTTGCCCTGGATGAAGTCCAGCGTGTCGCGCACCGCGAGCGGCCACACCATGCCGATCTTGTAGATGTCGATGCCGAGCGCCCGGCAGGCGGGCTCGTCGATGCCGAGGAGCCGCAGCGCCTCCATCAGGTCGAGATGGCCCTTGCCGGTGGTGACGATGCCGTAGCGCGCCCGCGCGACGGCGTAGACGTGGCGATCGATCGGGTTGGCCTCGACGAAGGCCTGCACCGCGCGCTTCTTGGCGGCGAGCCGCGCCTCGATCTGCGGCCCCGGCAGGTCCGGCCAGCGATAGTGCAGCCCGCCCGGCGGCGCGGCGAACTGCGGCGTCGCGAAGGCGCGCGGCGGCGCGAGCGCGACCGAAGCGCCGGATTCCACCGTCTCCGACACCGCCTTGAAGCCGACCCACATGCCGGAGAACCGCGACAGCGCGTAGCCGTATTCGCCGAACGAGAGATACTCGGCGACCGAGGCGGGATTGAGCGTCGGCATGAAGAAGGTCATGAAGGCGACGTCGGACTGGTGCGGCATCGACGAGGACACGCAGCCGTGGTCGTCGCCGGCCACCACCAGCACGCCGCCGTTGGGCGAGGAGCCGTAGGCGTTGCCGTGCTTGAGCGCGTCGCCGGCGCGGTCGACGCCGGGTCCCTTGCCGTACCACAGCGCGAACACGCCCTCGACCTCGCGCGAACTTTGCGTCTCCACCTGCTGGGTGCCGAGCACGGCGGTGGCGGCGAGATCCTCGTTGACCGCCGGCATGAAGGTGACGCCGAGCTCGCGGCACAGCGCCTCGCTGCGCCACAGCTCCTGGTCGACCGCGCCGAGCGGCGAGCCGCGATAGCCCGAGACGAAGCCCGCGGTGTGGCGGCCGGCGGCGCGGTCGCGCCGCGCCTGGTCGAGCACGATGCGCACGATCGCCTGCGTCCCGGTGAGATAGACGCGGCCGCTTGCGCGCGCATAGCGGTCGGCGAGGGCGTAGGCGTCGAGGGGCGCATTGTCGCTGGTTTGGGCGGTTGATGCCGTCATGGCCGAACTCCTCCCTGGCGGGACCGCGAAAGCGCTGCTCGTCATCCCGAGATGCGCGCTCTTGCGCGCCTCGAAGGATGACAGCCCGTCCGGGCCGTCCATCCTTCGAGGCTCGCCGCGCGTTGCGCTCCAACGTGAAGGCAGCGACGGGGCGCGGCTCGCACCTCAGAATGACGGGTCTGGATTGCGCGAGTTTGCGTCCGGGCGGGTGGCAGATGTGTTCCATTTCTTCTTGAATTCGAGCGAATTTGGTAAGATTGTTCGATTTATCGCAAAATTCAGATTGAATTATCCGAAAATGGAGTTCCCGATGATCGAACCGCAGGACCGCCGGCTGCTGCGCGAGCTGCAGCGCGACAGCCGCCGCAGCAACCAGCAACTCGCCGACGAACTCGGCATGTCGCCGTCGGCCTGCTGGCGCCGGGTGCACGCGCTGGAGCAGGCGGGCATCGTCACCCGCTACGCCGCGCTGGTCGATCGTGACAAGGCGGGTTTCGCCACCTCCGCGATCCTCCACGTCTCGCTTGACCGCCATGATGAGAAATTCGTGGCCGGGTTCGTCGCGCGGGTGAGGCGCCGGCCCGAAGTGCTGGAATGCTTCGCCACCACCGGCGACGCCGACTATCACCTGCGCGTGGTGGTCGCCGACATGGCGGCCTACAACCGCTTCCTCGACGAGTTCATGTTCAAGATTCCCGGCCTGCGCCACGTCCGCACCAACGTGATCCTCAAGGAGATCAAATACGACATCGCGCTGCCGTTCGAGGGCTAGGGGAGTGGATTGGATTTGGCATTCGACCACCCCGAAATCCCAAACTCGACTAGAAGTTTACAATTTCCGGTGGTACTTTGATTTCGACATTCGCAAAGCGGCTGCTGAAATGCGATGCGAATGCTAGAATCAGACCATGCGTGTGCCGTCTCCGCGTTCCGGAGGTGCGAGCAGACATCAGCAAAATCAAGGCGCTGGTTTGCAGTGTGACAGCGGCAAGACATCCTGGCGTTGATTTGAAATAGGAAATCCATCTGCAATTGATCACTCCGATTTTACCGTTCGTTATTTCTTCTATTGGATGCTGCCTCACGTCACCCACTCACACGATGAGGCTGAAATGACGCGCATCCTGCAGGCTTTCCTGGACGACGAGAACGGCGCCACGGCCATCGAGTATGGTCTGATCGCCGCCGGCATCGCCCTCGCCATCATCGCGGCGGTGAATTCGCTCGGCACGGCGCTGAGCTCGAACTTCTCCTCGATCAGCTCTTCGCTGAAGTAGCGTCGCCGATCGGCGGCGGTCCCGGCAGCGGACCGGGACGCCGATGCGAATGGGACGCGGCGGCCGTGGCCGGTGCTGATTGCGGTCAGCGGCTGCTGCGCGAGCGTCTGAAACAGAGTATGGGTGTTCCCCGCGAGACCGTTTCACGTCTCGCCACTTTCATCGAGGGGACCACCCATGAGCCAGCCCACCGTCGCGCAAAAGGCGCCCTACCAGGTCGCACTCGAAGCCGGCAAGACCTACTACTGGTGCACCTGCGGCGACAGCAGGAAGCAGCCGTTCTGCGACGGCTCGCACAAGGACACGACCTTCACGCCGCTCGCCTACACCGCCGACAAGTCCGGCGACGCCTGGCTGTGCGGCTGCAAGCACACCAAGGGCCCGCCGATGTGCGACGGCAGCCACAAGGCGCTGTAGCGGACGCGCATCGCAAAAGAGAGCAAGAAAGAGCGCATCCCCGCGCCGGATCGGCCGGGGATGCGCGCATCAAGCCGGCGATCGCAAGGCCGGCCTCCGGCGCCATGGGCAATTCCCGCCGCGGTCTATCGTGCGCCCTTGACCGCGTCCCACCACGGACAAGCGCCCGGCATCCTCGTGTAATTGCCGTCGATGACCTGGACCGGACGGCGGAAGCCGTCGCGCGCCGCCTGCATCCGCATCTCGCGCGCCCGCTCGCGGTCGGCGGGCGACAGCCAGGTGCGCTCGTGGCCCCAGATGCTCGGCCCCTCGACGTATTCCTCGGCGGTCCAGCTCTCCGGATCGACCTCGCGGCCGCCCCAGCCGCATTCGACCATGAATGCCGACGGCGACTTGGCGTAGAACGAGGTCATGAAATCGTTGGTGTGGCGCCCGAGCGTGACGCCGATACGGTCCGGCTCGCTCAGCGCGACGTCGTAGCCCTGGCCGACGTCGTCGAGCGCGAAGAACTCCACCATCAGGTGATGCATGCCCTCGGCGCCGGTCTCGATCAGCGCGAGACTGTGGTGGCGCCGGTTGATGTGGAAGAAGTAGGCGCGGAACGGGGCGAGGATGTAGTCGGAGAGGCGGAAGCCGAGGACGTCGACATAGAACGCCATCGAAGCGTCGAGCGACCTCACCGTCAGCACCGCATGGCCGAGCCCCAGAGGCCCGGTGCGGAAGCCCGAGATCGCGCGGCCGGGATGGAACGGCGTGGTGTCGATCGCGGCCCCGTGGAAGGCCTCGAGCCGGTTGCCGCCGGGATCGGTAAACGAGATCAGGGCGGCGACGTGGCGGGCGTCCGCCAGGCTCGCCGGCTCGCGCCTCACCTTGACGCGCGCGGCTTCGAGTCGCGCCGCCAGCGCGTCGAGCGCGGCGGCGTCCGCGACCTCCCAGCCGAAGAAGCGTGAGCCCTCGGGCATCGCCTTGTCGACCATCACGCGTTGCTTGCGGTCGTCCATCCGGAAGGCGAGCATCGAAGGGCCGGTCTCGACCGCCTGAAACCCGACCAGGCCGGTGCCGAAGGCGCGCCAGTCGTCGAGCTTCGAGGCGCCGACGCCGAAATAGCCAAAGGACGTGATCTCCACGGCTTTCCCCCGATGTCAAAATTGTTTGGGGCCATGAATAACATGGAAGTCCCTGCCGCAGAATGATAATGGTCGCGAAAATGAGGGAGGATCCAATGCCGTTTCGCCGCCTGACCGCGTCGCGCATTGCCGCGAGCGTCATTCTGTCCACGAGCCTTTTGTCGGTGCCCGCGGCCCACGCCCAGGTCTCCGACGACGTGGTCAAGATCGGCGTGCTGACCGACATGACCGGCCCGTCATCGGCGGCCGACGGGCCCGGTTCGGTGGTCGCGGCGCAGATGGCGGTCGACGATTTCGGCGGCAGCGTGCTCGGCAAGCCGGTGGTGCTGGTCTCGGCGGACCACCAGATCAAACCCGACATCGGCGCGGCCATCGCGCGGCGCTGGTACGACGTCGAGCAGGTCGACCTCATCGTCGACGTGCCGGTGTCGGCGGTCGGACTCGCGGTGCAGGGTGTCGCCAGGGACAAGAAGAAATTCCTGATCGTGCATTCCACCGGAGCCGCCGATTTCCACGGCAAGTTCTGCACGCCCTACGCGCTGCAGTGGGTGTTCGACACCCGCGCGCTCGCGGTCGGCACCGCCTCGCAGGTGCTCAAGCGCGGCGGCGACAGCTGGTTCTTCATCACCGACGACTACGCCTTCGGTCGCTCGCTGGAGAAGGACGCTTCCGCGGTGATCACCCAGGGCGGCGGCAAGGTGCTGGGCGCGGTGCGGCCGCCGTTCGCCACCCCCGACCTCTCTTCCTTCGTGCTGCAGGCCCAGGCCTCGAAGGCCAAGATCATCGGCATCGCCGGCGGCCCGCCCAACAACGTCACCGAGATCAAGACGGCGTCCGAGTTCGGCGTGATCCAGGGCGGCCAGCAGATGGCGGCGCTCCTGATGCTGATTTCCGACGTCGACGCCATGGGCCTGAAGGCGGCGCAGGGCCTCCTGCTCACCACTTCTTTCTACTGGGACATGGACGACAAGACGCGGGAGTGGTCGAAGCGCTTCTTCGAGAAGACCAAGAAGATGCCGACCATGTGGCAGGCCGGCGTCTATTCCTCGATCATCAACTATCTCAATGCGGTGAAGGCAGCCGGCACCGACGAGCCGCTGAAAGTGCGCGCCAAGATGGCCGAGAAGCCGATCGAGGACTTCTTCGCCCGCAACGGCAAGCTGCGTGACGACGGGCTGATGGTCCACGACCTCATCCTGGTGCAGGTCAAGAAGCCGGAAGAGTCGAAATATCCGTGGGACTACTATCAGGTGCTGGCGCACATCCCCGGCGACGAGGCGTTCGGGCCGCCGGACGGCTCGTGCGTGCCGCCCAAGAGCGAGTAGGGCGCAGGCGGCGGGCTTGGGCTGCGACAACCTCGGCCACAACGTCGCACCCGGCCGAGAGGCCAGGGTTCAGAACCTGACGTGGCTCGCCCCCTTGAGGGCGAGCCGCGCACGGGCTTCGTCCGGGGTGGCGATGCCGTAGCCCAGCTCGGTGAGAATGCGGCGGATTTTCGCCACCTGCTCGGCGTTCGACTTCGCCAGCTCTCCCGGGCCGAGGTTGAGGCTGTCCTCGAGGCCGACCCGCACGTTGCCGCCGATCAGGGCGTTGTGGACGCACATCGGCATCTGGTGCCGCCCTGCCGCCAGCACCGACCATTCGACGTCGTTGCCGAACAGGCGTTGCGCGGTGCGGATCATGAGCAGCAGGTTGTCGACCTCGGCGCCGACGCCGCCGAGGATGCCGAGGATGAACTGCAGGAACAGCGGGCCGTCATAGAGCTTCTGCTCGATCATGTAGGCCAGGTTGTAGATATGGCCGAGATCGTAGCACTCGAACTCGAAGCGCACGCCGTGCCCTTCGCCGAGCCGCTGCATGATGGTCTCGATGTTGTGGAATGAATTCTCGAAATACGAGCGCTTGCCGCCTTCGAGGAACGGCTTCTCCCAGTCGAAACGATAGTCCTTGATGCGCCGTGCGCCGGCGAACAGTCCGTTGTTGATCGAGCCCATGTTGAGCGAGGTCATTTCGGGGCTGGCGCGCTCCGCCACCGCCAGCCGCTCGTCCAGGCTCATGCCCGGCGCGCCGCCGGTGGTGATGTTGAGCACGGCACCGGTCTGCTGCTTGATGCGGGGCAGAAACTGCATGAACAGGTCGGGGTCGGCCGAAGGCCGCCCATCCTTCGGATCGCGGGCGTGCAGGTGGATGATCGCGGCACCGGCCTCGGCGGCGGCGACCGATTCCGCGACGATCTCGTCGGGCGTGATCGGCAGATAGGGCGACATCGACGGGGTATGCAGCGATCCCGTGATCGCGCAGGTGATGATCACGCTCTTGCGCGCCATGGCGTTTCCTCTTTTCGAGACATTTGCGTCAGCGGGATTTTCGGCCCCTATTTGCCGACCTTGACACCGGCTCCCGGACGCGTGCCGCGCGATGACGCGATGCCCCGCGGTACGTCGGCGAACGGCGCGTCGGAGGCGAGCAGGATGTCGGCGGTGCGCTGCAGATGCGCGGCCAGCGCCTCGCAGGCGCGATCGGATTGGCGGGCCAGCGTCAGGTCGACGATCTCGCGGTGCTCTTCGTCGACGCGGCGCTCGACCCTGGTGTAGGGCAGCAGCATGCGGCGATAGCGCTCGGCCTGCAGAAATAACTGGTCGCGCAACCGCAGCCACCACACGCTGTCGCAGGCGGCGATCAGGTCGTCGTGGTAGCGCGCATGCAGCCGCGTCCAGTCGGGATTGATCTGGTCGGACGTCACGTTGGCCGGCGTACGCGACAGCTGATGCCAGGTGTCGAGCAGGCGGCCTTCCCATTCCAGGTTGCCGCGCATGATCGATGATCGCAGGCAGCGCGTCTCGATGTCGATACGCACTTGCGTGAGATCGATGAGGTCGCTGGCCGAGATCGGCGCCACCGAGAAGCCGCGCTGCGGCTCCGCCACTACGAGGCGATCCGATGTCAGGCGTGACAGCGCCTCGCGCACCGCGCCGAGGCTGACGCCGAAGCGCTCTGCGAACTGATCGATCAGCAGCTTGGAGCCGGGTGCGTGGACGCCGTCGAGCAGCTCGCGCTTGAGCTCTTCATAGGTCTGGGTGGTGCGGCTCGCCGACGCCATGTCGCTTCTCCCTTGTGAGAACGACATTATCGCAAGAAATAGATGTAATCAAGAAAATAGATTTTTCTGTACAAGTCGATTTTTCTCCGATATGGACTCCGCAAAATGGGAGGATACGGGATGCGATTTCGGGCAATCGAAGCCAATGGCCGCGAAGGCGTGGCCGGCAGCCGCGACGGCAAGGTCTGGCGCGTGCTCTACCGGGGCGACGACGGATTTCCGGGATTGCCCGATGACTTCATTCAAAAGGGGCCCGCCGGGATCGATGCCGCCGCCGGCGCGCTCGACCGCGGCGCTTCGGTCGCCGACATCGGTGCGCTCACCTGCCTTCCGCCTTTCCGCCGCGCCGGCAAGATTCTCTGCGTCGGGCTGAACTTCGCGGCGCACATCAAGGAGTCCGGGATGCCGACCCCGGACTACCCGACCGTGTTCGCGCGCTTCAACTCGGGCCTCGTCGGCCACGGCCAGCCGTTGATCCGCCCCCGCACGTCCGATCAGTTCGACTACGAGTCGGAACTCGCCTTCGTCATCGGCCGCCGCGCCCGCCACGTCAGCGAGCAGGACGCGCTCGATCACGTCGCCGGCTACTCGATCTTCAACGACGGCTCGATCCGTGACGTGCAGCTGCGCACGCCGCAATGGACCATCGGCAAGAATTTCGACGGCACCGGAGGTTTCGGCCCCGATTTCGTCACCGCCGACGAACTGCCGCCCGGCTGCGAAGGCCTGCGGATGCAGGGTCGTCACAACGGCGCCGTGGTGCAGGACACCTCGCTTTCCGACATGATCTTCGGCGTCAAAAAGCTCGTGGCGATCCTGTCGGCGGCGATGACGCTCGAGCCGGGCGATGTGATCGCGACCGGCACGCCGTCCGGCGTGGGCTTGAGTTTCAAGCCGCCCCGCTTCCTCAAGCCGGGCGACACCTTCGAGATCGAGATCGAGAAGATCGGCGTGCTCCGCAATCCGGTGATCGCGGAAGCGTAAGTCTCGGTCACGCCGGCGATAAAATACAAGAAACAAGGGAGGCAGCGTTGGGTTATCTGATTCAGCAGATGGGACATGTGGTGATCTCGTCGCCCGATCCGCTGGGCGCGGCGAAGGACCTGCAGGAGACGGTGGGGCTTCGGATCACGGAAACGGACGGTGAGACGGTCTATCTCTCCAGCAACGACCGCCATCACGAGGTCACCTACGTGCGCGGTAGCGGGAAGGCCGTGACGCTCGGGCTCGAGGCGGTGTCGGCGGAGGCGGTGGACGAAGTCTACCGCCGCGCCAAGTCCGACGGCCTCGAGATTCTCTCCGACAAGCCGATCGGCAAGCACTATGCCCGCGCCGTCACGCTCGTCGCGCCCGGCGGCGCGGTGTTCGAGGTCCATACCCCGATCGCACGCAGCCAGGCCGCGCGGTACAATGGCGTTGGCGCGCGGCCGCGCCGCATCGAGCACATCAACGCCTTTTCGCCGGACACCGCCGCCTTCGGCGCGTTCTGTGAGAAGACGCTCGCCATGAAGTTGTCGGATCGCACCGCCGACGACGGCTTCCGCTGGTATCGCGCCGCCGACGGTTATCACCACACCATCGCCATGGGGCCGGGCGCCAGCGCGTTGCACCACTACGCCTTCGACCATCATTGCCTGGAGGACCTGTCGCGGATCGCCGACAACCTCGCGCTCAAGGACCGCGCGCTGGTGTGGGGTCCCGGTCGCCACGGTGCCGGCAGCAACATCTTCACCTACTACGCCGATCCGCACGGCTGCATCGTCGAGAACTCGATCGAGATGGCGCGCATCGACTGCGACATCACCTACGAGCCCCGGAGCTGGGACATCAGCGAGGGCCTCAACGGCCGCTGGATCAATCAGTGGGGAACGCCGCCGACGCCGGGCTTCCTGGTGCCGGGAATAGCATTCGGGCGCTGATCGGTGTCGCCGAGCCCCCGCAAGAGGGGTCGGCGGTCGCGACAATCGTGAGGGAGGGAGCGGCGCATGCGCCAGTTCGATGTCGTCGTAATCGGATACGGACCGACCGGAAAGGTGCTCGCGCGCCTCCTGAGCGACGCCGGCCACAGCGTCGCGATCGTCGAACGCTGGCCGGAGGCCTATCCGCTGCCGCGCGCAGTCGGCTACGATCACGAGATCAAGCGCATGTTTCATGCCCTCGGCGTGGCGCCGGCGGTCGAGGCGATCTCGCGGCCGATGAACCACTACGTCTGGTACAACGCCGACTGGAAGGTGCTGATCGACCTCGACGAGACGCGGGACTCGATCTCGGGTGACCGCACCGGGTATCTGTTCAATCAGCCGGATCTGGAGCGGGTGCTGGAGCGCGACCTCGACGGCCGTCCGGGTGTCTCGCTGTTCCTGAGCCACGAGGCGGTCTCGGTCGAGGATGCGCCGGATCGCGTCAACGTCGTGATCGCGCCGTTCGACGCCGCCGCGCGCCGGGCCGACACCGCCCGCAAGACCACGCTCGAGGCGAAGTATGTCGTCGGTTGCGATGGCGCCAACAGCCTGGTGCGCCAGACCCTGGGGGCGAGCCAGATCGATCATGGCTTCGACGCCCAATGGCTGGTGGTCGACGTCCTGCCGCGCGATCTCTCGCACCTGCCGATTCCCGACGCCGCACAGTGGTGCAATCCGCAGCGGCCGACCACCATCGTGCCGAGCGGCGTCGCCAACCGGCGCTGGGAGTTCATGATCAAGCCCGGCGAAAACGCCGAGGATTTCGCCAGCGAGGAGAGAGCCTGGGAACTGCTGACGCCGTGGATGAAGCCGAGCGACGGCACTCTCGTGCGTCACGCCGTGTACCGCTTCCGCTCGCTGCTCGCGCGCGGCTGGCGCAAGGGGCGACTGCTGATCGCCGGCGATGCCGCGCATCTGATGCCGCCGTTCATGGGGCAAGGCATGTGCTCGGGCCTGCGCGACGCGTGGAATCTCGGCTGGAAGCTCGACCGCGTTCTCAAAGGCGCATCGCCGGATCGCCTGCTCGACGACTATGAAGAAGAGCGCGCACCGCACGTCGATGCCATCATCAGGATCTCCATGGAGATGGGCAGGGTGGTGTGCGTACCGGATGCCGTGGCGGCGAAGGCGCGCGACGAGGCGTTCTTCTCGCGGCAGCTGCCGCCGCCGCCGGTGTTTCCCGGCCTTTCCGGCGGGCTGATCGCACGCGGCCCGGACGGCGTGTCCGCGCCGGCCGCGGGGCAACTGCTGCCGCATGATGAATTGGAGCGGGACGGGCGCTCCGATCGACTGGATAGGATCATCGGGCGCCAGTTCGCGCTGCTGATCGAAGCCGGCGCGCTGCCGCGCCTCAGCGCGCAAAGCCGCGTGCTGATCGATGCGCTGGAGATCGTGGTGGTGCCGATCGGGCCTGGCGGCTGGCGCGACCGGAGCGGGCGAATCGCCGAATGCCTCGCCGGCCATCACGTCAGCGCCATCGTCGCGCGGCCGGATTTTTACGCCTTCGGCGGCGCGCGAACCCCGGACGATATCGAGCACCTGCTGCAGGATCTGTCGCACAGGCTTGCAGCGTAGCCGCGTCGGGAAATGGCGATGAAGGGCAGGCGACGGGCGCCAACCGAGCAATAAAACGCAATAAAACAAAGAGGGAGGATTAAGGTGTCACAGGTCAATTCGTGGGGCTCCAGGGTTTCCCTGGTGATAGGGCACATGGCCGGAATGATCGACCAGCCGGCGCTTCCGGTCTGGGTCGGCACCCTGATCGCCGGCTACGCCTTCGCGCCCGCCCAGGCGGGCGGGCTGGCGACGCTGTTTCTGTTCGGCGTCGTCGTCTCCAGCGTGGTGCTGTCGCCGTTCTTCCACCGCATGCCCGGTCGCTGGATTCCGGCGATCGGCTTCGGCGTCAGCGCCGCGGCCTTCTATGCGATGATCGGCTTCCACGATTTCGGGCCGCTGGCGATCGGGCATTTCGTCGCTGGTTTCGCCACCGGTCTCGCGCTGTCCTTCACCCATGGCACCATGGGGCGTACCGCCAATCCGCACCGCATTTTCGCCATGGGCGGGTTGATGCTCGGTATCTTCGCGGTGGTGTTCCTCGGCGGCTCGCCGTCGGCGATCGCCAAGTTCGGACCGCCGACGATCTTCACGCTGTTCGCGATCATCATGGCGGTGGCCTGCGTCGTCTCGCTGTTTCTGTTTCCCGACGCGTCCGCCAACGAGGACGTGGTCGAGGATACGACGACGTTCAGCCGGCGGGCGTGGCTGGTGATCTTCGGCATCATGCTGATGGCGCTCAACCAGGCGATGATCTTCAGCTTCCTGGAGCGGATGGGCGCCGATCGCGGCCTGGACCGCGAAGCCATCCAGGGCGTCCTGATCACGCTCGGCCTGGTCGCGATCACGCCGGCGGCGCTCGCCGCCCTGCTCGAAAAGCGGCTCTCCGCCATCAAGGTCGGGATCGGCGGCGCCGTCGCCCAGGGGGTGCTCGCGCTCGTCATCTCGTGCTCGAGCGGGTTCTGGCCCTACGCCGTGGGCGCGGTGTTGTTCCCCTTCGTGATGCTGTTCACGCACACCTTCATCTTCGGCCATCTGGCGCGGATCGAGCCGACCGGACGCGCGGTCGCCGCGACGCCGGCCATGATCATGTCGGGCTCGACGATCGCGCCGCTGTTCGGCGGGGTGCTGGTGCAGTCCGTCGGCTATCCGGCGCTCGGCATCGCGGCGATCGTCTTCGGCCTGCTCGCCGCGGGGCTCTATATCGCGTCGCGCCGGTATGAAGGCGCGACCGCGGGCGTCCTGGCGCAGGCGAGCGTGGCGCGCTGAAACCGCGCGGCTTGCGCGCGCGGCCGCGCAAGCCGTTCCTCCCGTCAGCATCTCGGGTCAGTTCCGCGATGGCAGGCCTGTGGGCGCCCCCCGCGCCGCGCCCTTGCGCCATTGTCCCGGCGCCACGCCGAACTCGCGCTTGAACGCACGGATCAGCGCGCTTTCGGATTGATAGCCGACGGCGACGGCGATCTCCGGCAGCGGCGCCTGCGACGCTTCCAGGAGCTGCTTGGCTTGATCGAGCCGGATGCGCGTCAGCGTCTCCAGCGGCGGCGCGCCGAAGATGGTGCGAAACCGCTCGAAAAACGCCGACCGGCTCAATCCGGCCGCATCCGCCAGTTTCTCCACCGTCCACGGCGCCGACGGCGCGGCGAAATAGGCCGACCACGCGCGCAGGATATGCGCGTCATGGCGAATGGCTTCCGGGGCCTGCCCCATCCGGACGACGCCGATCTGCACGCGACGCAGCAGCTGCAGCATGATGACCTCGCAAAGCCGCCGCACCACTTCCATGTCGGCGACGCCGCGCTCCAGCTCCAGCCGGGCCGCCTCGACCATCAGCCGCAGCATCGACGACATCGGCCGTTCGCCGGCCGCGATATGGATGATGTCGTCGGGCAGATTGGCGATATAGGCGTGGCGCCGCGGAATGCTGCTGACGAACAGAACTGCGCCGTCATGGCCCGCCGCCCTGATGGTCATTGCGGCGCCCTTCTCGATGCCGAGCGCGTCGCCTTCAAGCAGATGCGTCGGGATCTTGCCGGCGCGTTCGACTGACGCCGAACCGCTGAGGGCGAACAGGAAGAAAGCGCGGTCCGCCCGCGCGACCGCAAACGGCGCCGTGCGACCGATCGCGACGAACTCCGCCTCCACGTCATCAAGCCGCAGGCCCGGTGCACGCAGGAAACGAGCATGGTCGCCGGACTGTTGGTCGGTCAATGCGTACTCCCGGTCAATGACGGCGCGTGCAGCCGCTCTTATGGTTTTTCCGCGCCCTGAGCGGAGGAACATCCGACGGACGCCGGGAGGAAATCATAGCTGCGGGGCGCGCCCCGTCAAAGCCCGCGCGCACGCGCCGGCTTGTTTCCTCTCGACACCTGATCGTTGAAACCGCCGGAGCGGCAGCGTTTGTGCGACGCGGCGATCCGGCGTCACTTGTGACAACCAAGGCCGGAGGGAGCCCATGACTGCCAAAATTGACAGAACCATCGACGTGCTCGTTGTTGGAGGCGGGGGGTGCGGCCTCGCAACCTCGATCTTCCTCGCCGACAAGGGCGTCGACTTTCTCACCATCGAGCGTCACGCCTCGACATCGATCCTGCCCAAGGCGCACTACCTCAATCAGCGGACCATGGAGATCTTCAGGCAGCATGGGCTTGCCGACGACGTCTATGCCCAGGGCACGCCGCCCTACAACCGCTCGAGGACCAAATGGTACACGTCGCTGGGTGGCGACGATCCGCTTGCCGGCAAGCCGATCTTCGAAATGGGCGCACTCGGCGGCCACGGTTCGCCGCGCATCGTGCACTATCTGGAGACGTCGCCGAACGACACCGCCAACCTGCCGCAGATCCGCCTCGAGCCGCTCATCCGGTCGCATGCGGAAAAGCGCGGCGTATCGCGCATCCGCTTTTCGTGCGAACTGGTCGACTTCACCCAGGATGCCGATGGCGTCACCGCAACGATCCGTGACGTCGACTCCAAGCGGACCGAGACGGTTCGCGCCAAGTATCTCGTCGCCGCCGACGGCGGTCGCACGGTCGGCAAGATGCTGGGCGTGGCCATGGCGGGCCCGACCAGGCTCATCACCCAGATCGGCGTTCACTTCGAGGCCGACCTGTCGCAATGGATTCCCGACGATCGGGTGCTGCTCAACTGGCTGAAGCCGATGCACCGCCAGGGCGTTTCGGTCATCGTGCCGATGGGACCGGGCAAATGGGGACGCAACTCGCCGGAATGGTCGCTCGGCTTTCCCCGCATGCCGTTCGATCCGCCATCGTTCAGCGACGAGGCGGCCGCCGACGAGGTGCGCAAGATCCTCGGTATCGTCGACCTGCCGGTCAAGGTGCGCTGCGTGTCCGAGTGGGCGGTGGAAGGCGTGCTGGCGGAGCGCTATCGGGTCGGACGCGTGTTCCTGGCGGGTGACGCCGCCCATCGCCATCCACCGACCACCGGCCTCGGCCTCAACACCGGCATTCAGGACGCCCACAATCTCGCCTGGAAACTGGCGCTGGCGGTGACGGGCAAGGCGGGCGACAAGCTGCTCGACAGCTACGAGGCCGAACGGCGGCCGGTCGGCGCGTTCAACGTCGAATGGGCACTGAATGCGTTCTTCAATCACATGCTGCTGGAAATGAGCGTGGTCGCCGTGCATCCCAACAACCTGACCGAGGTGCAGACGCCCGGTCACGTCATCGGCGCGGTCCAGGCTCTGTTCGCCGACAGCGCGAACGGGCGCATGCGGCGCGACCGGCTGGCCACGGTCTTCGGCACCCAGGCGCTCGAGTTTTTCGCCCAGGACGTCGAGCTCGGCTTCGTCTACGAGTCTTCCGCCGTCGTCGGCGACGGATCGACGGCACCGGCGCGACCACCGAACGGCCAGCTCTACACCCCGACGTCGCGGCCCGGGCATCGCCTGCCGCATTGCTGGCTCGACCGGCGCGGTGCGAGGCTTTCCACCCACGACCTGACCGGTCGCGAAGGCGATTTCGTGCTGCTGGTCGGTTCCGGGAGCGCGCAGTGGCGCAGCGCGATCGAGGCGGCCGCCAAGGCGACCGGCGCTGCGATCAGGCTTGTCGCGGTGGGGCGTGGCGGCGACGCGCTGGATGCCGAGGCGCGGTGGGCGGAATTGAGCGGCGTAAAGGAGGATGGCGCCGTGCTGGTTCGTCCGGACAACATGGTGGCTTGGCGCAGCGCATCCCTGCCGGAGGACGCAGGGGCCGAGCTGACGCGCGTCATGCGCGCCGTGCTGGGACGCTGAGATCCTCGACCGTCAAGGTGTCCAAGTCCAGGGGAGCGCGCGTCGGCGCGCTCCTTGGTGCCACGTGCTGGCGCACATCCCCGGTGACGAGGCGTTCGGGGCGCCGGATGGTTCGTGCGTGCCGTCGAAGGGCGAGGAGGGCGCCGGTTGGAGATTGTCGTTTCGTGCCGCCGCGCATCTTCGGCGAGGAAGTTCGCTCGCCTGCAGGGTGTTCGCACGGCCCTGCGATCACCTGTCGGCCTAGTCGTGGTCGGGGCGTCCGGCGAGCCCGCAATAGCCGTGGTGCTCGGGCTCCGCGCCGCCGCGGGCATATGACAGCTGATATTGACGCCAGGCCATGCAACTACCGGCGATGCAGTGGTACATCTTGTCAGAATTCTCGAAACCGTCGGTCTTGGTGTTGTGGAGACGATTGTCGCCGTCGACGCGGACCATCGGGCACCATTTCGTCCGTGCAATCGTTTCGCTGATGAGCATCCGTGTCCCTCTCGTCGCGCAATAGATTTGAGAACGAGGCCTTGAGAAATCCAGGCGAAGCAGACCGCGCCAAACTCCGATTCACGCAATTACATTACTGAACCAATTCCAAGGTGTCTGTTTTCCCGCAGCCGGTTGCCACAGCTTTCGGCGAGTCAGGGCGGTGGCGTGCGTAAGCGGCTACCGCGACGGCAGCTGCTCTCAACCGTGGATCAACCCAGTGCGGCGCAGCGCAACCAGTGCTGGCGTTGGCGCGTCCTGACGGCCGTGCTCAGCGCGGCCGCCTATTTTCCTTTCGCCGCGCTCACCCCGCCAGTGCGATGTCCGCCGTCAGCACCGACTGCGCCGCGCCGGTGATGGTGGCCTCGAGCCCGCCGCTGGCGGTGAGCAGATTCTCGGCGAAGAAGCGCGCTGTGGCGATGCGGCCGGCGTGCAGCGCGTCGGGACCGGAAGCCGCCTGGGCGCGGTGGGCGTCGAGCGCCATCGCGGCGAGGCTGGTGCCGCCGCGCACCAGGCCGAACAGCCGCAGGTAGGGCGTGGCGCCGGCGAGCGCCTCGTCGCCGGAGCTCTTCAGCCTGTCCAGCATGAAGCCGGTGGCGCGCTCGAAGGCGTCGAGCGCGTCCGCGAGGCGGTCTGCGGACGCGCCGAACGCGGCGTCGTTGACCGCGCGCAAGTCGGCCGCGACCGCGCGCATCTCGGCGATCTCGGCGCGGATCACCTCGCCGCCCTCCAGCGGCAGCTTGCGGGTGACGAGGTCGATGGCCTGGATGCCGTTGGTGCCCTCGTAGATCGGGATGATGCGGGCGTCGCGCATGAATTGCGCGGCGCCGCTCTCCTCGACGAAGCCCATGCCGCCATGGACCTGGACGCCGAGCGAGGCGACCTCGTTGCCGATGTCGGCGGGATAGGCCTTGGCGAGCGGCGTCAGCAGCCCGGCGCGGTCGGCGGCGCGGCGGCGCGCCGCGGCGTCGGGCAGGCGGCGCGAGCGGTCGATCACGCCGGCGGTGAGGTAGGACACGGCGCGCGCGCTCTGGGTCAGTGCCTTCATGGTCATCAGCATGCGCTTGACGTCGGGGTGGGCGATGATGGCGCTCAGCGCCGCATCCGCGGTGCGGCCCTGCTTGCGCTCGGTGGCGTAGGCGAGGGCGTGCTGGAAGGCGGCTTCCGCGATCGCCACGCCCTGCAGGCCGGTGGCGAGGCGGGCGTCGTTCATCATGGTGAACATGCAGGCGAGCCCGCGGTTCTCCTCGCCGACCAGGTAGCCGACCGCGCCGCCGTTGTCGCCGTAGGTCATCATGCAGGTCGGCGAGCCGTGGATGCCGAGCTTGTGCTCGATGCCGGCGCAGCGCACGTCGTTGCGCGCGCCCGGCGTGCCGTCGGCGTTGACGAGAAACTTCGGCACCACGAACAGCGAGATCC
The DNA here is from genome assembly GCA_031291445.1 of Xanthobacteraceae bacterium. Taxonomy (GTDB): domain Bacteria; phylum Pseudomonadota; class Alphaproteobacteria; order Rhizobiales; family Xanthobacteraceae; genus Bradyrhizobium_A. The sequence continues at coordinate 21,878 of JARLJA010000150.1, forward strand.
CCCTGGTGCCGGCCGGCGCGTCGGGCAGCCGGGCCAGCACCAGATGGACGATGTTCTCGGCCATGTCGTGCTCGCCATAGGTGATGAAGATCTTCTGCCCGGTGATGCGGTAGCTGCCGTCGGCCGCGCGCTCGGCGCGGGTGCGCAGCGGATTGAGGTCGGAGCCGGCGCCCGGCTCGGTCAGGTTCATGGTGGCCGGCCATTCGCCGGAAATCATCTTGGCGAGATAGGTCTCCTTGATGGCGTCGCTGGCGTGGGCCTCGAGCGCGTCGATGGCGCCGAAGGTCAGCACCGGGCCGAGCATGAAGGCCATGTTGGCGCCGTTCCACATGTCGAGGCAGGCCGCCAGCAACAGCTGCGGCAGGTGCATGCCGCCGTGGTCGGCGCTGCCGGTCAGGCTCTGCCAGCCGCCGGCGACGAACTGGCGATAGGCGCCGGGCCAGCCCGGCGCGGTGGTGACGACGCCGTCCTTCCAGCTGGCGCCAACCTGGTCGCCGACCCGGTTGAGCGGCAGCAGCACGTTCTCGGCGAATTTGGCGGCCTCGTGCAGCGTCGCCTCGGCGAGGCCGTCGCCGAGGTCGGCGTAGAGGCCGTCGGCGATGCCACGCTCAAGGCCGGCGGCGCTGTTCATCATGAAGAGAATGTCGGCGACGGGGGCGCGGTAGGGCATCGGGATCTCCAGCAAAACACCGGCCGGTCACGGCCGCAGCGTGCCCTTCATAAGCCGCGCGGTCGGCGGGTCAATTCCCCCTCCGCGGGCGCGGCCGGCGCCGCTTGACATATCTGGTTACATATGTCAGATAAAACTGACATATGAATGAACGAGGTGTTGCCGTGGCCCTGTCCGGAGATCGCCTGCTGCTGGTGCTGGCGGCGCTCGCCAACCCGCATCGCCTGCGCATCGTCGCGGCGCTGGCGGCGGATGGCCGCAACTATGTCAGCCAGCTGGCGCGGGAGGTCGGCATCAGCCGGCCGCTGCTGCATCTGCATCTGAACAAGCTGGAGGAGGCGGGCCTGGTGAAGAGCCGGCTCGAGCTCTCGGCCGACAGCAAGGCGCTCAACTATTTCGAGGTGACCGATTTCGCGTTCGAAATCAGTCCCTCGCTGATCGCGCGCGCGGTCAAGTCCCTGTCCGTCCCATCCGAACGCATCGCCTGAACACGGAGTCCATCATGGCCGACCACGCCAATTCCTTCCTGCTCGTCACCGTTCTCTCGCTCGCCACGATCCTGTTGATCTTCGGCATGAAGTACTTCTCCGGCGCCCGCCAGGCCCTGCTGCGCTTCGCCGGCGAAGAAGCCTATCGCGATCTCGCCGAGAAGAGCGCCGCGGCGCAGGCGGCGAGCGCGGCGACGCTGGCCGCACTCCAGGCCGAACTGACCGAGGTCAAGACCCGGCTGACCGCGATCCAGACCGTGCTGCAGCAGGTGGGGTGAGCTCGCCAAGAGCCGCGTTGCAAGGCGATCCACGCCTTTTTTCCGAGCGTGTGCTGGAAAGCGTGGACCCGCGGGTCAAGCCAGGCCAAACCCGCGGGTGACGCAGAAAATGCCGCGACGCCATCGGTCGATCGTTCGCGCATCAGCCACTACTGCGTCATTGCCGGGCTTGACCCGGCAATCCACGCTTTGCGACGCGGTGAGGCCCTGGAGCAAGAGCGCCTCCTCACCATGAGGAGGAACGACAGGCCGTAGGGCGCAATAAGCGAAGCGCATTGCGCCACACCGCATCTATCATTCCATCGCCACGTACGGACTGATCCCGAAGGAGTGGGCTGGCGAGGTCGCGAAGGCAGAGTTCGGAAAACGCAGCGGCGCAATAGATGGCGCAATGCGCTTCGCTTATTGCGCCCTACAAACTGAGAGTGTTAGCCCGCCGCTATCCGAGCTCCTGCTCGACGAGCCCGGCGAGGTAGCTGGCGCCGATCGGCAGCAGGTCGTCGTTGAAGTCGTAGCCGGGATTGTGCACCGGCACGCCGCCCTTGTCGGCGCCGCGCTGGCCGAACATCAGGTAGGCGCCGCGGCTGCGCTCCAGCATGAAGGCGAAGTCCTCGCCGGCGAGGATCGGATCGCCCTCGCGCTGCACCTCGGTGACGCCGGGGACGGCGGCGGCGCAGTCGGCCGCGCGCGCGGTCTCCTCCGGCGTGTTGACGGTGGCGGGATAGGCGCGGCGATAGTCGATCTCCGCCGTGCCGCCCTGGGCCTCGGCGGTCAGCGACACCGCGCGCTTGAACAGGCGCTCGACCAGGTCGCGCACCTCGGGCTTCAGCGTCCGCACTGAGCCGCGGATCTCGATGGTCTCCGGCAGCACGATGTCGGAGGTGCCGCCGTGGATCTGGCCGATGCTGATGATCGCCGATTCCAGCGCGTCGACGTGGCGCGAGGGCAGGGCGTTGAGCACGCCGATGACCTGGCCCGCGATCGCCACGGTGTCGACGCCCTGGTGGGGATGGGCGCCGTGGGCCGAGCGGCCGCGCAGCACGACGCGGAAATAGTCGATCGCCGCCATGGCGGTGCCGGTCAGCGCCTTGACCGTGCCGAGCGGCAGGTTCGGACTGTTGTGGATGGCGTAGACCGCGTCGCACGGAAAGCGGGTGAACAACCCGTCGTCGAGCATGGCCTTGGCGCCGGCGAGGCCTTCCTCCGCCGGCTGGAAGATCAGGTGCACGGTGCCGGCGAAGTTGCGGGTCTCGGCGAGGTACTTCGCCGCGCCCAGCAGCATGGTGGTGTGGCCGTCGTGGCCGCAGGCGTGCATCCGGCCGGGGGTCTGGGAGCGGTGGGCGAAGCCGTTGGCTTCCTCCATCGGCAGCGCGTCCATGTCGGCGCGCAGGCCGATGGCGCGGTTGCTGCCGCTTGCCTGATGACGGCCGCGGATCACGCCGACGACGCCGGTGCCGCCGAGCCCGCGATGGACCTCGACGCCGAAGCCCTGCAGCCGTTCGGCGACCAGCTCGCTGGTGCGCTTTTCCTCGAAACCGATCTCGGGATGGGCGTGGAAATCGCGGCGCCACGCGGTCAATTCAGCGTGCAGTTGATCGAGACGTTGGCGTGGGGTCATGGCCGCTCTCGCGGCTCCTCGCTGGGACGCAAGGACAGTAGCGCGGGTCATTTAGCCCGGACACCGGACCGGACGCATGGCCGCCGTGCGCGCGGTGACCGCGGTCACGCCACCGCCGACGGCGTCGCGTGTTCGCCGATCGCGACCTCGGTGGCGCGGATCACGGCGTTGCGGCCGAAATCCTTGGCGCGGTAGAGCGCGTGATCGGCGCTGTCGACCAGAGACTCCGGGGGGGCCTCGGCGCAGGCCAGCGCGGCGACGCCGGCGCTGACCGTCACCACGCCGTTGGCGTTGGCCTCGTGAGGAATACCGAGGCCGAGAATCGCGAGCAGGATGCGCTCGGCGATCCGCTCGGCGCCGGCTTCGTCGGTGTTCGGCAGCAGGACCGCAAATTCCTCGCCGCCGTAGCGCGCCGCGAGGTCGCCAGGCCGGGAGATCGCGTCCGCGATGGCACGGCTCACCCGCCGCAGGCAATCGTCGCCGGCCGGGTGGCCGTAGATGTCGTTGAAGGACTTGAAGCGGTCGACATCGATCATGATCAGCGCCAGCGTCGTGTGCTCGCGCCGGGCGCGCAAGTGCTCCTTCGCCAGCGTCTCGTCGAAGATCCGCCGGTTGGCGAGGCCGGTGAGCCCGTCCTGGCCGGCCAGCGCCTTGAGGCGACGGTTGGCCTCCGCCAGTTCGTCCTCGACCGCCTTGCGCGCCGAGATGTCGCGCACCGAGCCGAGGACGCCGGAAGGGGCGCCGGTCTCGGGATCCTTCAGCACGCGGAACTGGGCTTCCAGCCAGATCCATCGGCCGTCGCGATGGCGCATGCGGTTGACGATCGACTGCCGCTCGGCGGCGCCGCTCATCAGCGTCTGGAATACCAGCGCGAGGCGCGCCGCGTCGTCCGGATGGACCATCGTGATCGGCTTCTTGCCGATCAGCTGTTCCGGCTCGAGACCCAGGATCTCGCGGCAGGCCGGCGAGACGTAGCGGCGCACCAGGTCGCGGTCGAGCTGGAACACCATGTCGCTGCTGTTGTCGGCGAGCAGCCGGTAGCGGGCTTCGCTGTCCTCAAGGCGCCGTTGGGCAGCCATCCGCTCCTCGATGTTGCGGATGATCAGCAGGCACAGGTCGCTGCGGTCGTCGATCTCGACCGGCTTGAACGAGGCCTCGACCCAGATGTAGCTGCCGTCCTTGCGCTGCATCCGGTAGGTCACGGTGACCTGGGCGGTCTCGTTGTGCAGGATCGCGAGCACCCGCTCGACGTCTTCGGGATGGATCATGTCCGCCGACCGGATCGCCAGCATCTCCTCGGGCTCGTAGCCCGCCAGCCCGCGGCAGGCCTGGGAGACGAAGTGCCTTCGGCCGGTGCGGTCCAGCAGCATGATCACGTCGGTGGTGTTTTCGGCGAGGAAGCGGTAGCGCGCCTCGCTCTCGGCAAGCGCGCGCCTGGTCTGCTTCAGCGCCGTGACGTCGGTGATCACCGCCAGGGAGCCGCGGCCCCGGCCGAGCGGATTGTCGTCGAGCACGGCGGACAGCAGGACGTCGATCACACCGCCATCCCTCTTGACCATCCGGTAGTGGACGTTCGCGCAGCGGCCACTGTGGAGGAGCTCCGGCAGCACATCACGCATCGCGTGCTCCCGCGATTGCGCGGTGAGGAAATCCGACAGGTGACGTCCCAGTACCTCGTTCCGGGCGTAGCCCAGCGTCTCCAGCCAGGCGTCGCTGACGAACACCAGATGGCCGCGCTCGTCGACCGAGTGCATCATCGCCGGCGCCATCGCCACGCGCCGTTCGAGCTCGGCGCGCAGGCGCGGGTCGAAATCCGGAGCTGCGGGCGTCGCATGCGGCATGGGCGTCCTGACCGTGGCTGTTGCGTGACCGGCCATATGCCGGCGCGCACGTCAGGACATCACTATGCGAACAGGTCTTATTTTATATTGTAACCATTATATGATCGGTTGGATTCTCTCGGTTTCGGTTACCGCATGCTGAATTCGGCGGAGACGACCGGGTCGAGCGCACGCGTGCCGGGTGGAATCAGGTGGTGCCACCCGCGCGAGCATGCCGGGCGGTAAGACTCGGCGCCCGTCCCCGGCTCGCGGCAATCATGAGAAAGCGACGCGGCGAAAGCCGCGTTGCTTCGGGACCCAGTACGCCGCCACGTCGCGGTTCACTACCCTGGGATACCTGGATTTTGAGCCGGACTCTCAGGATGACGGGGCGAGGTATTTCGTCGTGGCGGGGGCGCGCTCACCCCGACTTCTTGGCGTGCGCAATGGCGTCGTCGGGCCGCAGCGGCACGCGCGAGGCCTCGTTGTTGAGATCGACGAGCTGGGAGAGCAGCGCCATTAGCGTGCTGCGGTCGGCCGCCTTCAGCGGCGCCAGCATCCGCGCCTGGGCGCGCTCGACCGCGTCTTCGACCTGGCGCAGCAGCGCCGCGCCGGCGGGGGTCAGGGTGAGCAACTTGACGCGCTTGTCGCCGGCTGAAGCCGCGCGCCGCACCCATTCCTTCGCCTCCAGCCGCTCGACCACGCTGCCGAGGGTGGAGCGGTCATAAGCGATCACCGCGGAAAGCCGCGTCGCGTCGATGCCGGGATGGGCGCGGATCGCGACCAGGGCCGCGTACTGCACCGGCGTCAGGTCGAACTCGCGGCATTCCTCCAGGAAGATCGATACCGCGATCTGCTGCATCCGGCGGAACAGGTAGCCGGGCTTGGTATAGACGGCGTCCATGGTGTCGGGGCGCGGGGCGTCGGGGCGGGGCTTGGGCGGCATGGCGTCAAAGGTCCCTGATCGGGGGCGCGCGCGACGGCGCGTCGCCATGGTGCTGCGCCGCAGCGCAAAATCTTCGGGCCGGCTAGTGGTCGACGCGCGCACCGCGATCACCGTTCCGGAGCTGACAGTGCTTGTCAACGGCATTGACAGTATACATTCAATCAGTATGCTGTCAAATAACGATGCCAAACAAAGGGACTTGAGGGAGCCGCCATGGAGCATGCCGTCGAGAAGACCCCCGAGCGCGAGGCGTTCTACCGCCGCATTGACGGCGAGAATCTCTCCGCGCTGTGGAACGTGCTGGGCGACCTGATCACCCGCGAGCCCAGGAGCGGCTGCCGGCCGCATCTGTGGCGCTTCGACGCCATCCGCGGCTACATGATGGAGGCGGGCAAGCTGATCACCGCCAAGGAAGCCGAGCGGCGGGTGCTGATCCTGGAAAATCCCGGCCTGCGTGGCCAGTCGAAGGCGACCACCTCGCTCTATGCCGGGGTCCAGCTGGTGATGCCGGGCGAGGTCGCGCCGGCGCATCGGCACAGCCAGTCGGCGCTGCGCTTCATCCTCGAGGGCCGCGGCGCGCACACCACCGTCGACGGCGAGCGCACCCTGATGGCGCCCGGCGACTTCGTCATCACCCCGGCGATGGCCTGGCACGACCACGGCAATCACACCCAGGAGCCGATGTTCTGGCTCGACGGCCTCGACATCCCGGTGGTGCAGTTCTTCGACGCCTCCTTCATCGAGGGGCTGGGCGCGGACGAGCAGCCGGTGACGCGGCCGGCCGGCGACAGCTTCGCGCGCTACGGTCACAACCTGCTGCCGGTCGATTTCAAGCGCGACGCCAAGTCGTCGCCGGTGTTCAACTATCCCTATGACCATTCGCGCGAGGCGCTGGAGACGGCGAAGAAGGCCGGCGACTGGGACGCCTGCCACGGCCTCAAGCTGCGCTTCGTCAATCCGGCGACCGGCGATTTCGCCATGCCGACCATCGGCACCTTCATGCAGCTCTTGCCCAAGGGCTTCAAGACCGCGCGCTACCGCTCGACCGACGCCACCGTGTTCACGGCGGTGGAGGGCCGCGGCCGCTCGCGGATCGGCGACCAGGTGTTCGAGTGGGGCCCGCGCGACCTGTTCGTGGTGCCGAGCTGGCACTGGGTCACCCACGAGGCGGACGACGAGGCGGTGCTGTTCTCGTTCTCCGACCGCCCGGTGCAGCAGAAGCTCGACCTGTTCCGCGAGGACCGGGGGAATGCGTGATCGACCGATCGACGGTGTGGCCATGAAAAGCGTGGATGCACCGCGACTTCTGCGTCACCCGCGGGCTTGACCCGCGGGTCCACGCTTTAGAGCCTCGCTATGCCGCAAAGAGTGGATTGCCGGGTCAAGCCCGGCAATGACGAATGCGGAAACGGAATCCCGGCGACGATGGCACTGACGTCTTGAGGAAAACAAACCAATGACCGACTACGTTCTTGAGCCCCCCGCGATCCCGTCGGTGGCAATCGCCGGCGAAAGCGCGCGATTTCCGGTGCGCCGCATCTTCTGCGTCGGCCGCAACTACGCCGCGCATGCCCGCGAGATGGGCAAGGATCCCGACCGCGAGCCGCCGTTCTTCTTCACCAAGCCGGCCGATGCCGTGGTCTACAGCGGCGCGACCATCGCCTATCCGCCGGAGACCAGGAACTTCCACTACGAGATCGAGCTGATCGTCGCGATCGGTCGCGAGGGCTTCGAAATCCGCCGCGAGGACGCGCTCGCCCACGTCTTCGGCTACGGCGTCGGCATCGACCTGACCCGCCGCGACCTGCAGTTCGAGGCCCGCGACAAGGGGCGACCGTGGGATTGGGGCAAAGCGTTCGACCAGTCGGCGCCGATCGCGCCGCTGCACCGCGTGACGGACGGCGTCCATCCGGCCAGGGGTCGGATCTGGCTCGCCGTCAACGGCGCGGTGAAGCAGGATGCCGACCTCGCCGAGCTGATCTGGCCGGTGCCCGACATCATCGCCATCGCCTCGCGCTCCATGGTGTTGAAGCCGGGCGACCTGATCATGACCGGCACGCCCGCCGGCGTCGGCGCCATCGTCGCCGGCGACAAGGTCACCGGCGGCATCGATGGCCTCGGCACCATCGAGATCACCATCGGGCCGGCGCTCGGCGGCGCTCGCTAACGCTTTCGAACAGGGCCCGCGGCGCCAGCGGCTGATAGGAATGATTATTCCTCTCAATCTTGACACGCCGCGATACCGCAGGCCTTATATGAATTATATTACATAACGCAACGCAGGTTGTGAAAACAGGAGCCCGCCAAAGGGCCACGAGGGGAGGGGACACGATGACGATGATTGCGTCGCGCGCGGCCACGGCCGCGCTGGTGGTGATGTGCGGGGTCGCGGCGCTCGCGCTGCCTCACGCCGCCCGCGCCGACGAGCCGATCAAGATCGGCTTCCTGTCGACCTTCTCGGGGCCGCAGGGCCAGCTCGGCCAGGAACTGTTCGACGCCTTCAACCTCGGCCTCAAGAGCACCGGCGGCACGCTGGGCGGGCGCAAGGTCGAGCTGATCCAGGGCGACGACCAGGCCAAGCCCGACGTCGGCCGCCAGGTCGCCGACAAGATGATCGAGAGCGATCACGTCCAGATCCTCACCGGCATCGTGTTCTCCAACGTCATGCTGGCGGCGGCCAAGCCGACGCTCGACGCCGGCGCCTTCGTGTTCTCGATCAACGCCGGGCCGTCGCAATACGCCGGCAAGCTGTGCCATCCGCACTACTTCAACGAGTCGTTCCAGAACGACATGCTGGCGGAGGCGATGGGGATCTATCTCCGCGAGAACAGCGTCAAGCGCGTCTACCTGATGGCGCCCAACTATCCCGCCGGCAAGGACTTCCTCGCCGGGCTGAAGCGCACCTACAAGGGCGAGCTCGCGGGCGAGGTCTACACCGCCTTCGGCCAGCTCGACTACGCCGCCGAGATCGCGCAGCTGCGCGCCGCCGATCCCGGCGCGGTGTTCTTCTTCTATCCCGGCGGCATGGGCATCAACTTCGTCAAGCAATATGCCCAGGCCGGGCTGATGGACAAGGTCAGGCTGTACGGTCCGTCGTTCTCGCTCGACCAGACCATCCTGCCGGGCATCGGCGACGCCGCGGTGGGCTCGTTCGCCTCCACCTTCTGGACCGAGGATTTCGACAACGCCGCGAGCAAGAAGTTCGTCGCCGATTTCGAGGCCGCCTATGGCCGCCTGCCGTCGACCTACGCGTCGGCGGCCTATGACGGCGCGCGCATCCTCGACGCCGCGCTGAAGGCGATCGGCGGCAGGATCGAGGACAAGGACGCGTTCCAGAAGGCGCTGGAGAGCGTCAAGTTCGACTCCATCCGCGGCCACTTCAAGTTCAACACCAACCACTACCCGATCATGGATTCCTACCTGTCGGAGGTGATCAAGGACGCCAAGGGGCGCCCGACCCTGAAGCGGCTGGAGCTGATCAAGGCCGACCAGGCGGATTCCTACGCGGCCGAGTGCGCGATGAAGTGAGGGGAGTGGCGATCACCACAACAAGGAGACCAAGTGTTGCCCGTCATGGCCGGGCTTGTCCCGGCCATCCACGTCTTTCTTGCTGAAATGCCGTCAAGACGTGGATGCCCGCGACAAGCGCGGGCATGACGGTGGTTATACCGAATGTTATCACCAGACAAATGAGCACTCGAACATGACCACCGCGCTCCTGATCGAGCAGGGCCTCAACGGCCTGCAGCTCGGGGTCCAGCTGTTCCTGATGGCGGCGGGGCTGACGCTGGTGTTCGGCATCATGAACATGATCAACCTCACCCACGGCTCGCTGTTCATGGTCGGCGCCTTTCTCGCCGCCACGGTGCTGGCGCATACCGGCAGCTTCGTGCTGGCACTGGTCGTCGCGGTGCCGGCGACGGCGCTCGCCGGCCTGGTGCTCGAGGCCGCGGTGCTGCGGCGCTTCTACGGCCGCAGCCACCTCGACCAGGTGCTGGTGACCTTCGGCCTGATCATGGTGATCAACGAGCTCACCCGCATGGTGTGGGGCAACGTGCCGGTGCCGATGGCGCTGCCGCAGGTGTTGTCCGGCGCGGTCACGATCTATCCCGGCGTCACCTATCCGAGCTTCCGGCTCGCCATCCTCGCCGTCGGGCTTCTGGTCGCGCTCGGGCTCTACGTCGTCGTGGTCCACACCCGCGTCGGCATGTGGGTGCGCGCCGGCGCCAGCGACCGCGCCATGGCTTCCGCCATGGGCGTCAATGTCGGCCTGGTGTTCTCGCTGGTGTTTGCCGCCGGCGCGGCGCTGGCCGGTCTCGCAGGCATCATGGCCGGGCCGATCAGCGCGGTGCAGGTCGGCATGGGCGAGCCGGTCTTGATCCTCGCGCTGGTGGTCACCGTGATCGGCGGTATCGGCTCGATCAAGGGGGCGCTCATCGCCGCGGTGCTGATCGGCCTCGCCGATACCTTCGGCCGCGTGCTGCTGCCGCCGGCGCTCGGCAGCATGATCATCTTCATGATGATGGCGGCGATCCTGGCCTGGCGGCCGCGCGGCCTGTTTCCCGTCCATGGCTGAGGCCGGGATGACGCTCGCGCCCGCCGCTCCCCCGCGCGCCTCCTCCGCGACGCTGATCGGCATCGCCGTGCTGGTCGTCGCGCTGGCGCTGGTGCCGACGGTGTCGCAGGCGCTCGGCAATCCCTTCCTGATCAAGATCGCGACGCGGATCGTGATCTTCGCCATCGCCGCGGTGGCGCTCAATCTGGTGCTCGGCTTCGGCGGCCTGGTCAGCCTCTGCCACGCCGGGCTGTTCGGCATCGGCGGCTACGTGCTCGGCATCGCTGCGGCGCAGCTCGACGGCGAGGTCAGCGCGGCGTTGCTGCCGGCCACCGGCGAACTCGCCGTGGTGCTGCCGCTCGCCATGGCGGTGGCCGGGCTCGCCGCAGCAGTCATGGGCGTGATCGCGCTGCGCACCTCGGGCGCCTATTTCATCATGATCACGCTCGCCTTCAACCAGATGCTCTATTACGTCTTCGTCGCGCTCCAGCAGTATGGCGGCGAGGACGGGCTGCAGTTCAACGCCGCGCTGACCCTGTTCGGCCATCCCGCGACCGGGCGGGTGCCGTTCTACTACGGCTGCGTCGCGGCACTCGCCCTCGTGCTGGCGGGGATGCAGCGGCTGATCGCCAGCCGCTTCGGCGTGGTGCTGCGGGCCTCGGCGCAGAACGAGCGGCGGCTGACCGCCCTCGGCATTCCGCCGCTGCCTTACAAGCTCGCGGCCTTCGCGCTGTCGGGCGCGGTGGCCGGTCTCGCCGGCGCGCTGTTCGCCGCCTCGCAGTCGTTCATCAGCCCTTCGGCCATGTCGTGGGTGCAATCCGGCGATCTCGTGGTGATGTGCGTGCTCGGCGGCCTGGCCTATGTGGCGGGGCCGGTGATCGGCGCCGGTGCCTTCGTGGCGCTGGAAGCCGTGCTGTCGGGCTGGTCGGTGCACTGGCAGCTCGCCTTCGGCGGCTTCATCATCGCCGTGGTGGTGACGCTGCGCGGCGGCCTCATCGACCTCGTGCGCATCGCGGCGCGGGGAGGGCGGGCGTCATGACCGCGCCGCTGCTCCGGGTCCGCGGGCTCACCAAGCGCTTCGGCGGCCTGATCGCCACCAATCATCTCGATCTCGATGTCGGCCACGGCGAGACGCTGGCCCTGATCGGGCCGAACGGCGCCGGCAAGACCTCGCTGATCGCCCAGCTCCAGGGCGACCTCACGCCGAACGGCGGCAGCATCGCCTTCGACGGCCGCGACATCACCGGCGCGCCGGCCCATCGCCGGGCCCGCCTCGGACTGGCGCGGTCGTTCCAGATCTCGTCGGTGTTTCCGGAGTTCACGCTCACCGCCAATGTCGCGGTCGCGGTGCAGGCCGGCGCCGGCCACAGCTTCAGGTTCTGGCGCGACGCCGCCGCCGACCCGGCGCTGGTCGGCCCGGCGCGGCAGGCCCTCGACAGCGTCGGGCTCGGCGGTCTCGAGCGCCGCGCCGCCGACGTCTCCCACGGCGAGCGCCGCCAGCTTGAGCTCGCCATGGCGCTGGCGATGCGGCCCCGGCTCTTGCTGCTCGACGAGCCGATGGCCGGGATGGGGCGCGAGGACTCGGCCCGCATGACGCGGCTGCTCCAGGGCCTCAAGCGCAGCTACGCCATGCTGCTGGTCGAGCACGACATGAACGCGGTGTTCGCGCTCGCCGACCGCGTCGTGGTGCTGGTGGCGGGGCAGGCCATCGCCAGCGGCACCGCCGACGAGGTCCGCAACGACCCGGCGGTGCGCGCCGCCTATCTCGGCAAGAGGTGAGGCCGATGCTGCTCGAGGTCGAAAACATCCGCGCCGGCTACGGCACCAGCCAGGTGCTGTTCGACGTCTCGTTCGCGGTCGGCGAGGGCGAGGTGGTGACCCTGCTCGGCCGCAACGGCATGGGCAAGACCACCACGGTGCGGGTCCTGAGCGGGCTGCTGCGCGCCGGCGCCGGCCACGTCCGCTTCGCCGGCGAACGGATCGAGGCCATGGCGCCGCACCGCATCGCCCGGCTCGGCATCGGCCTGGTGCCGGAGGGCCGCCACATCTTCCCCAATCTCACGGTACGGGAAAACCTGCTGATGGCGCAGGCCAACCCGCGCGGGGTGCGCGAGCCCTGGACCTACGACCGCGTCATCGACTTCTTTCCCCGGCTCGGCGCCCGCGCCGCCAACGGCGGCGGCCAGCTCTCCGGCGGCGAGCAGCAGATGCTGGCGATCGGCCGTGCGCTGATGACCAACCCGCGCCTCCTGGTGCTCGACGAGGCCACCGAGGGCCTCGCCCCGGTGATCCGCGACGAGATCTGGGCGCGGCTGAAGACCTTGCGGGGCGAAGGTCTTTCGATGCTGATCATCGACAAGGAGATCGAGGTGCTGGCCGAATTCGCCGACCGTCACTACGCCATCGAGAAGGGCGAGGTGGTGTGGCGCGGCGACAGCCACGCGCTGATGGCCGACGCCGCGGCGCGGGAAAAGTTCATGGGAGTGTGAGGCGACATGCTCGACACCGACAATGCCCCCGCGTTCTGCCGCGGCGATTTCGTCGTCAATCGCCGCGACCTGGTGGTCGAATGGGGCCACTGCGATCCCGCGGGGATCGTGTTCCACCCGCGCTTCATCGAGTATTTCGACTGGAGCTGCATCGCCTATTTCGAGGCGGCGACCGGCCTGAGCCAGGTCGGGCTGAAAGAGGCTTACGGCCTCGCCGGCATTCCGATCGTCGACATGGAGGCGCGCTTCCTGCGCCCGGTGCGCTACGACGACCATGTGCAGGTGTTCACGACGCTTGAGGCGCTCGGCACCTCGAGCCTCAAATACCGCCACTGCCTGGTCCACAGTGGCGAGGTCGCGGTCGAATGCCGCCAGACCCGGGTGTGGTGCCGGCTCGATCCCAAGGATGGCAAAAGCCTGAAGGGCCACGCCGTCCCCGCCGACCTGGTGGCGAAGCTGAAGAAGTGAGGGAGCGCGTCGTCTCTCGAGGTTGTCATTCCGGGGCGCGCGCAACGCGCGCGAGCCCGGAATCCATAGCCCCGTCGTTCGAGACGACTTGCGGCGTCGGTTGCTCGTGAGCACCGACGACGCGCGTACGGCGCCACCAACCGGCGATGGTGGATATGGACTCCGGGCTCGCGCCGCTTTCGCGGCGCGCCCCGGAGTGACGAAGGAATTGGCGCGTTGCGCCGCTGCGGAGAGGCGCGGCTGCGGGAACGCGGGCCGTCGCCCCTACTTCGCGTCCGCCACCTGCTGCTGCGGCGGCGGGTCGCCCATGGCGCAGTCGCGCCAGTTCGGCGTCTTGCAGTCGACCGGCCAGCCGCCGCCGAGCGCCATGAACAGCGCCGCGGTGTCCGACAGGCGGTTGGCCTCGGCCTGGACGCGGGCGATCAGGGCGTTGAAGTAGGTCTGCTGCGCGGTCAGCACCGTGACCTGGTTGACCTGTCCGGCCTTGAGCTGGGTCAGGATGATGTCGAGGCTCGCCTTGGCGGCGTGCTCGCTCTTCATCGCGGCCTGCAGCGCGCGGGCGTCGGCCTGCAGGCTCTTGAGCGCGTCGGCGACGTTCTGCATCGCGGTGACCACGGTCTGGCGATAGGTCGCGTCGGCCTGGTCGAGGAAGGCCTCGGCCGCCTTCTGCTTGTGGTAGAGCGTGAAGCCGTCGAACACCGGCGCGGTGACGCTGGCGGCCAGGGTGTAGAAGCCGGTGGCCGGCAGGAACAGCGACGCCGTGTTGATCGCGGCGTAGCCGGGGTTGGCGCTCAGCACCACGTTGGGCAGCCGCGCCGCGATGGCGACGCCGACCAGCGCCGCGGCCGAATGCATGTTGGCTTCGGCGGCGCGCACGTCCGGGCGCTGGCGGACCATGGTGCTCGGCAGGCTCACCGGCAGGTTGGCGGGCAACGCGAGTGACTTGAGCGTGAACTTCTGCAGCACCTCGTCGGCGGAGAACTGGCCGGCCAGCGCGGTCAGGAGATCGCGCTGCACGCCGAGCTGCTTTTCGAGCGGCGGCAGGGTCTGCTCGACCTGGGCGAGCGCGGCCTCCTGGGTCAG
>JARLJA010000151.1 GCA_031291445.1 Xanthobacteraceae bacterium
CCGAGATGATCGAGATGCGGCCGTCCGGCGGCAACCGGCTGCGGCTGGTGTTCTACGCCCCGACCCGCGGCCTGATCGGCTATCAGGGCGAACTGCTGACCGACACCCGCGGCACCGCGATCATGAACCGCCTGTTCCACGGCTACGCGCCGTACAAGGGCGAGATCGCCGGCCGCCGCAACGGCGTGTTGATCTCCAACGACCAGGGCGAGGCCGTCGCCTACGCCATGTTCAAGCTCGAGGACCGCGGCCCGATGATGATCGAGCCGGGCTGGAAGGTCTATCGCGGCATGATCGTCGGCGAGCACACCCGCGACAACGACCTCGAGATCAACGTGCTCAAGGGCAAGCAGCTCACCAACATCCGCACCACCTCCAAGGACGAGGCGGTGCGGCTGACGCCGCCGATCCGCATGACGCTGGAAAAGGCGCTGGCGTATATCGAGGACGACGAACTCGTCGAGGTGACGCCGAAGTCGATCCGGCTGCGCAAGAAGCATCTCGATCCCAACGAGCGCAAGCGCGCCGAGAAGACCAAGGAAGCCATCGCGGGGTGAGCGCGGCGTGAGACTGCCGAGCGCCATCGACGTCGCAATCGTCGGCGCCGGCGCCGCCGGGATCGCGGCGGCGCGCACGCTGGAGGGCTCGGGCCTTTCCGTCCTCATCCTGGAGGCCCGCGACCGCATCGGCGGCCGCGGCCACACCGTCACCGTCGGCGACGGCATCCCCTTCGACGTCGGCTGCGAGTGGCTGCATTCCGCCGACCGCAACTCGTTCGTCGCCATCGCGCGCGAGCTCGGCTTCGCCATCAGCGCGCAGAGCCCGCGCTGGCGCGAGCAGACCGGCAATCTCGGCTTCCCGGCGCAGGACCGGGCACAATTTCACGACGCCATGGCGGCCTTCTACGCTCGTGCCGAGACCGCCGCGGCGGCGCCGGACCAGCCGGCAAGCACACTGCTCGAACCGGGCAATCGCTGGAACGCGCTGATCGACGCGATCTCGACCTACATCAACGGCTGCGAGCTCGACCAGATGTCGGTCCACGACATCGACGCCTACGAGGACACCGAGGTCAACTGGCGCCTCGTGCGCGGTTATGGCGCGCTGATCGCGGCCTACGGCGCGCCCTGTCCGGTCGCCTTCGACACTGCGGTGACGCTGATCGACCATGGCGGGCCGAGGCTGCGAATCGAGACCTCGCGCGGCACCCTCGAAGCCGGTCGGGCGATCATCACCGTGCCGACCAACCTGATCGCCGACGAGGCGATCCGCTTCACGCCGGCGCTGCCGGGCAAGGTGGCGGCGGCGGCCGGCCTGCCGCTCGGCATCGCCGACAAGGTGCTGCTCGGGCTCGACCGTCCCGAAGACATCGGTTCCGACGGCCATCTCCACGGCGCCACCGACCGCGTCGGCACCGGCAGCTACCAGCTGCGGCCGCTGGGACGGCCCTGCGTCGCCGGCTATTTCGGCGGGCGGCTGGCGCGGGACCTCGAAGACGCCGGCCCCGGCGCGCTGGCGGCGCACGCCATCGACGAGCTCTCAGCCCTGCTCGGCAACGACTTTCGCAGACGGCTCACGCTGCTCGGCGAATCGCGCTGGGCCCGCGACCCCTTCGCCCGCGGCTCCTATTCCCACGCCCTGCCCGGCCACGCCGGCGACCGCGCCATCCTGGCGGCCCCGGTCGGTAGCCGGCTGTTCTTCGCCGGAGAAGCGACCTCGCCGAACTTCTTCTCCACCGCCCACGGCGCCCGCGAGACCGGCGTCCGCGCGGCGCAGGAGGTGATGGAGGCGAGGGGCTAGTCTAGACGCGCGATGACGGCGACGCCGCGCTCTCACAACTCGCTCGACGTAGGCAATGGAAGAAAGTGAAGCGTGGATTGCCGGGTCAAGCCCGGCAATGACGCAGTGGGAGCCGCCAGCGTCGCCAGACTTTCTGCGTCACCCGCGGACTTGATCCGCGGGTCCACGCTTGAATGCGGTTCAGCAGCGAAGGCGTGGACTGCAGGCAATGACGACAACCAGCAACAATCGCGCGGCGATAAGACGCGCACTCAGCGCGATGCCTTCGGCACGCGCGCCGGCGCAGGAGCAAGCGCACCCGCGATGATCGCCGCAACCTCGCCCTCGTCCCGCTGCGCCAGCCAGTGGCCCTCCTCGCCCGATGGCGGCAGCACGCGGAAGTCGACCTTGCCGCCCGCGGCGCGGAACGCGTCCGCCATCCGCTGCGACAGCGCCGGCGCGAAATAGCTGTCGTTTTCCGCCACCAGCCAGGTTACCGGCACCCGCGCGCCGCGGCCGAGCGCCGCGGCGGCGCCGACCAGCCGGTCCGGCGCGCACACATCGAGCGGCCGGTCGTCGGCATGGCCGCCGCGCCCCGGCGCGAAGGCGATGATGCGCGCGATCGGCGCCGGATCGTCGGCGGCCAGCGCCAGCGCGCCAAGGCCGCCGGCGGAATGGCCGACCACCACCGCGCCGCCGGCTCGAATGAACGGCTGCGTCGCCATGAACGCGAGCGCAGTGCGGATCGCCGCGGCCGTGGCGCGGGCCGCAAAGTCGTAGTCGGCGTCGGCGCAGCCGCCCTGGTCCTCGAGATAGGGGCCGCCGGTCAAGCCATGGCCGGGGCGCTGCGGCACCAGCACGGCGTAGCCGCGCCCGACCAGCGCGGCCGCGAGCCCGGTGTAGTCGGGCAGCCGCATCTGCGCACGGCGCAGGGCATTCTGGGTCGAGGCATGGGCGATCAGGGCCAGCCGGAACGGGCCCGGGCCCGGCGGGCGGAACAGGGTCGCCTGCGACGGCGTTGCCGAATCAGGTGACGGAACCGCCCAGCCCTGAGCCCGGAGCGGCCCGGTCTCGCCGGACTGGGGCCCAAAGGCCGCCGGCGCGGCGACGACAGGCGTGCCGAGGAGAACGATGACGGCCATCACCGCGATTGTGACAGCGCCCGATCGTGTCATGAAGCGTGTGAGGCGGCCCGCATCACCCATCATCGCGCGCCGAATCACGCTCCGGCAAGCCAAGTGTGCCTTTTCGAAACACATCACCGGGCCATGATGCAAAAAACGTGATGCAGAAAGTCCACATCTTAACCGATAATTAATGATGGACCTTGAAGGCGGCGCGGCGACTTGCTTTGATCCCCCCATGAGCACGATCCTTATCGAAGTCCGGCAAGCCAAGACGTCCGACGCCACCGCCGTGGCGGCGACCCACGACGAAGCCTGGCGCGCGGCCTATCAGGGAATCATTCCCGGCGCCGAGCTCGAGAAGCTGATCAACCGCCGCGGCCCGGCGTGGTGGGACAGCGCCATCCGCAAGGGCAGCCGCGTCGCGGTGCTGGCGTTCGGCGACCAGATCGCAGGCTACGCCAATTACGGCCGCAACCGCGCCCGCAGCCTGCATTTCGACGGCGAAATCTACGAGCTCTACCTGCGGCCCGAGTTTCAGGGACTGGGCTTCGGCCGCCGCCTGTTCACTGCCGCGCGCCGCGACCTGGTGCAGAGCGGGCTGAAGAGCATGGTGATCTGGGCGCTGTCCGACAACGAGCCCGCGGTCGAGTTCTATCGTGCGCTCGGCGGCCGCATGGTGGCGCGCTCCTCCGAGCAGTTCGGCGCCAAGACGCTGGACAAGGTCGCGTTTTCCTGGACGGCTTGACCTCCTAGACGTTATCGCTGTCTCATGCTGGCGGTCTCATGCCGGGGCGGCCGGGCCGCCGCCGCTGCGCCCTGCTCCGCGGCCGGAGACCTCGATCAAGGCCAAGCCGATCACCTGCCGGGAGACTGACGATGCGTCGGCTGATGAGGATTGTTCGCAACGCGCTGATGCTGCTCGCCGCCGTCGTCGTCGCGCTTGCCGCCATCGTCATCGCCAACACCGCCAACCTGCGCTCGCGGCAGGTCGTGGTCGAGCCGGTGGCGAAATTCGCCGTCGATGCGGCCGCGGCCGCCGAGCGGCTGGGCGGCGCGATCCGCTTCAAGACCGTCTCCGACTACGGCGCCCCCGACCTCAACGCCGACGCCTTCCTCGCGCTGCACGACTACATCGCCGCGAGCTTCCCGGCCTTCAGCGCCGCCGCGCACCGCGAGGTGGTCGCCAAGTACAGCCTGCTCTACACCTGGGAAGGCAGCGATCCGAAAGCGGCCCCGATCGCCTTCCTCGCCCACCAGGACGTGGTGCCGATCGCGCCGGGCACCGAGGGCGACTGGCTGGTGCCGCCGTTCGCCGGCGTGGTGCGCGACGGCTTCATCTGGGGTCGCGGCGCCTGGGACGACAAGGGCAGCCTGTTCGGCCTGCTGGAAGCCGCCGAGACGCTGGCGAAGGACGGCTTCAAACCGCGCCAGACCATCTATTTCGCGTTCGGCCACGACGAGGAGGTCACCGGCCAGCACGGCGCCAAGGCGATCGCGGCGCTGCTGTTCGAACGTGGCATCAAGCTCGATTTCGTGCTCGACGAAGGCATGCTGATCCTGAGCGGCGGCTTTCGGGATCTCGACAAGCCGGTGGCGGTGATCGGCGTCGCCGAAAAGGGTTTCGCCAGCGTCGCGCTGCACGCCACGGCCATCGGCGGCCACTCGTCGATGCCGCCGCGTGACACCGCCATCGGCATCATGAGCGCGGCGCTGGCGCGCCTCGAACAGCACCAGATGCCGACCCGGCTGTCCGGCACCACGCTCGAGATGCTCGATACGCTGGCGCCCGAGATGCCGCTGATGGACCGCGCCGTGCTGGCCAACCTGTGGCTGACCAAGCCGCTCGTGCTCTATGGCATGACGGCGAAGCCGTCGACCGCCGCCTCGGTCCGCACCACCACCGCGCTGACCGTGTTCAACGCCGGCAACAAGGACAACGTGCTGCCGGCCAACGCCGACGCCACCGTGAACTTCCGGCTGCTGCCCGGCGACACGCTGGAGACCGTGCTCGCGCACGTCAAGCGCACCGTGGCCGACGACCGCGTCACCATCACGCCCTATCCCAATTCGACGGACCCGCCGCCGGTCACCGGCACCGCGAGCTTCGCCTACCGCGCGCTGACCCAGACCATCCGCGAGGTCTATCCCGACGTGCTGGTGGCGCCGGGGCTGATGATCGCGGCCACCGACTCGCGCAACTACGTCAACGTCACCGACAAGATGTTCCGCTTCTTCCCGGTGCGCGCGCGGCCCGAGGACCTCACCCGCTTCCACGGCACCAACGAGCGGCTGTCGGTCGACAACTACGCCGACATCATCCGCTTCTACCGCCGGCTGATCCAGAACGTGGCGGCGAATTAAAAGCGGGACTCGCGGCATTTGCTGCGTCACCCGCGGGCTTGACCTGGCTTGACCCGCGGGTCCACGCTTTCAAGCAGCGGCTGCGAAGAAAGCGTGGATGGATAGCAACGCGGCTCTCGCCTCGTTGCGTTCTTCTTAAGTGCCACAAGCCGGGCAGGCCCGGCTTGTGGTGTCAAGCCCGGCCATGACGGGCTGAAATCATAAGCGGTTCAAGCGACGTCAGGAGCCCTCACACCGCCGGCGGCGGCAGGCCGCGGCTGGCGCAGGCGGCGCGCAGGGTGTTGACCAGGAGACAGGCCACCGTCATCGGCCCGACGCCGCCCGGCACCGGGGTGATGGCGCCCGCCACCGCGGCGGCCTCGGCGAACGCGACATCGCCGACCAGGCGGTCCTTGCCGCCCTCGCCGGGAATACGGTTGATGCCGACGTCGATGACGGTCGCGCCGGGCTTGATCCAGTCGCCGCGCACCATTTCGCGGCGGCCGACCGCGGCATAGACGAGGTCGGCCTGCCGGCACAGCGCCGGCAGGTCGCGGGTGCGCGAATGGGCGATGGTCACCGTGGCGTTTTCGTTGAGCAGGAGCTGCAGCAGCGGCCGGCCCACCAGGTTGGAGCGGCCGATCACGATGGCGTTGAGCCCGGTGAGGTCGGCATGCACGGTCTTGGTCAGCATGATGCAGCCGAGCGGCGTGCACGGCGTCAGCGCGTCGAAGCCGCTGGCGAGGCGGCCGGCATTGAAGGGGTGGAGGCCGTCGACGTCCTTGGCCGGATCGATCGCCGCGATCACCCGTTGGCTGTCGAGGCCCTTGGGCAGCGGCAGCTGCACCAGGATGCCGTGCACCGCGGGGTCGCGGTTGAGCTGGTCGACCTGCGCCAGCACGTCCCGCTCGGCGGCGTCCGCCGGCAATCTGTGCTCGAACGAGGTCATGCCGGCGGCGCGGGTCTGCTTGGCCTTGCTCCGCACATAGACCTCGCTGGCCGGGTCGTGGCCGACCAGCACCACCGCGAGCCCCGGCGTGAGGCCGTGGTCGCGCGCGACTCGCGCCGCCTCCTCCGCGACCCGCCCGCGCACCTGTTCCGCGATCAGCTTGCCGTCGATGATCCGTGCCGTCATTCCCCGTGCTCCTTCAACGCGTCGAGGAGCCGCGCCAGCTCGCCCGCGAGCCGCTGCGCGTCGCCCCTCAGCTCGATCTGTTTCACCCGCGCGGTGGCCCCGGCGACGACATCGATGTCGGAGCGCCGCAGCTTCAGCGCGGCCGCGAGCAGCTTGATCACCGCCGCATTGGCCTCGCCGCCTTCCGGCGCGACGCGGACCCGCAGCTTGAGGACTTCACGGCCGTCCGCCATCACCTCGACGCCGTCGATGGCGTCGCGGCCGCCGCGCGGCGTCACGCGCACGCTGAGCACGACGCCCTGCCGTGCCTCACGCCAGGGCGGCATCCACCCCGCTCAGAACACGTTGGGATAGATGTAATACATGATCACCCGCTGCAGCAGCATGATGACCAGGATCAGGATGATCGGCGAGATGTCGAGGCCGCCGAAATCGGGCAGCACCGAGCGGATCGGCCGCAGCACCGGCTCGGTGATCCGGTAGAGGAAATCGGCGACGGTCGACACGAACTGGTTGCGGGTGTTGACGACGTTGAACGCGATCAGCCACGACAGGATCGCCGAGGCGATCAGCAGCCAGACATAGAGGTCGAGAACGATCAGGATGATGTCGAGAATGGCGCGCATGGAGACCCTGGGTCGCGAACGGAAATCGCGGGAAAAAATGGAGGACCTGCCGGCGGCCCGGCGGGCCGCGACGCGTGATCTCCATCCCGGCCGGAGCGGCCGGCTGGAACGGGCGGCAAATTACCGTTTCGCCCTGCGCCGAACAAGGGATCGCCCGCGGAAAACCGGCACAAAGGATCGCCGGCGCGGCATTGACTTGACGCGAAGCGGGATTGTAAATGGCGCCCTTGTCCGGGGCGCGTCGTCCCCGTGACGCGGGGGGCCGTAGCTCAGATGGGAGAGCGCCTCGTTCGCAATGAGGAGGTCAGGGGTTCGATTCCCCTCGGCTCCACCACCCGCTTCAACCGACGCCGGCCACCACCGCTCTGATCCGATCGCGCCACCGGCCCCGCCGGAGAGCGCCGCTCATGCCGCCTGGGCTGCGACCGGCCGCAGCCAGCGTTCGAGGAAGGCCGCGAGCCACGCCCGTTCGGCGAGATCGTGCACGGCACGGTCGGCGAAATGCTCTTCGGGCCGCCGCGCCCCCGGCGCCGCCAGGCGCTCGCCGCCGCGGGTGGTCCAGCGGCACAGCATGGCGTAGGTGACGTCGGGGTGGAACTGGAGGGCGTAGCTGCCGCCGCAGCGGAACGCCTGCACCGGAAAATCGTCGCCCTCCGCCAGGAGCTCGCAGCCGAGCGGCAGGTCGAAGCCCTCGCCGTGCCAGTGATAGACGTGCTCGGGCCAGCTGCCGCAGACCGCGCGGCCGGCGGCCGTCGGGCAGATCGGATAATAGCCGACCTCGACCCGGCCCTGCGGATGCGGCGCCACCCGCGCACCGAGATGCCGCGCCAGCATCTGGGCCCCGAGACAGATGCCGAGCAGCGGACGATGCTCGCGCAGCGGCACCGCCAGCCACGCGGTCTCGCGGCGGATGAAGTCGTCGGGATCGTTGGCGCTCATCGGACCGCCGAACACCACGGCGCCGGCATGGCCGTCCAGGGTGTCGGGCAGCGGATCGCCGAAGCGGGGCCGGCGGATGTCGAGGGCGTGCCCCATGGCGCGCAGCGCGTTGCCGACCCGCCCGGGGGATGAGCATTCCTGATGCAGGATGATCAGCACCGGGCGCAACGGCAGGGCCGCATGGTGCGCTGGGCCGCCGTCGCGGAGCCGGACCGGACGCTGGAGCAGAGATGCCTGAAGTCGCGCAGCCTGGGATGACATCGAGCGTGGTTTCGAGCCTCAACGGATGATTGTGGTGTCCAAATCGTTACCAAATTCCGAACAGTTGACGCCTACGCCGGCGCCGACTCTTGGAAATTGAAAGCAAGCTTCGCGCCAAGGTGGCCTGGAACCGATCGGATTGCGGTGATTCGCCCGCACGGAGGTAGGCGGGACTCACACCGACGGTGCGCCCTTGTTCTGGATGGTGCCGGCGGCGCCCAGCACGATCCAGCGGGGGGCGAAGCGCAGCAGGAACGGAATCACCCGCATCGGAATGCTGGGCAGCACAACGCGCCGGCCGGCCATCAGGCCGCGATAGCCCGCCAGCGCCACGGCTTCGGCGGAGCGGTTGAGCAGGCGCGAATCCAGGCCCGGCACGACGCCGGCGCGCTCCTGGAACTCGGTCGGCACCGGCCCGGGGCACAGCACCGTGACCTTGACGCCCTTGTGGCTCAATTCCTGGTGCAGGGCTTCGGTGAACGACAGCACGTAGGCCTTGCTGGCGTAGTACACCGCCATGTAGGGCCCCGGCAGATAGCCGGCGATCGACGCCACGTTGAGGATGCCGCCGCCGTGGCGGATGATGCTGTCGCAGAACCGCAGCGACAGGTCGGTCAGGGCGCGGACGTTGACGTCGGTGATCGCCAGCTGCTGTTCGCGATCGAGTTCGTGGGCCGGGCCGACCAGGCCGAAGCCGGCATTGTTGACGACGTAGTCGACCTCCACATTCTGGGTGGCGAGGTCGGCGGCGATGATGTCGCAGGAATCGGGGCGCTCGAGATCGCAGGCGATGACGATCGGCGGCGCGCCGCCGGCATTGACGATCTCGTCGGCCAGCGCCGAGAGCCGCTCGGCGCGCCGCGCCACCAGAACGACGCGGTGGTCGTTGGCGGCGAAGATCCGCGCCAGATGCGCGCCGATCCCCGCGGACGCGCCCGTAATCAATGTCACTCGATCGGCCATGATGTCTCGTCAAATCCTGGTCGAAGCCGCGGCGGTCCGAAACCAGGGTCCAATGCAATGGGCAACAGGTGGCACAAGGCGAAGGGGACTGCAATCAGCTGTGGGAGCCGGGGGTAAGCTGCCCTTCGGCGACCCGGTGCCTGAGATTGACGCGATCGCGCGACGAGATGCCGAGCAGATCGGCTGCCCGCCACACCACATTTTCCTCGAACTCGCTGACGTGGCCGTCGGCGTAGACCAGCTCCCACATCATTTCGATGATCCGCAGCCGGCCTTCGAGGTTCACCGACCGCATGATGACGCTGGTAAAATGGAACAGATCGACCGCCTCGCCCTCGCGCACGGTGGCGTCGCGAATCAGCTGGTCGGCGGTGCCGGGATCGAGGTCGAAGCGATATTCCAGCAGCGCGCGCAGTTTGTGCCGCTCGGCCTCCGACGGCTGGCCGTCGAGGGAGATCACGTGGATCAGGAGCGCGGTCGCCGCCAGGCGATAGTCGTTGTCGTCGAAATGTCGCTGCTCGTGCGTCGCGGGCGAGACGACGTCGGAGATGAACTGGAGCAATTTATTCAGCATTGACTGTCGTGACCAACCCGAGAGCGTCCGAGGAAAGCCTGCCTGTCGTCCACTTGCAGCCGGCGAGGGAACGCGCGTCCGGCCGCGTTCTATGGCTCGAAAGCCGCCATCTGGCAATCGGAACCGCGGCCCCCGATCGCCGGCTCGCGGCGCGAGCCCCATGATACCTGCTTGATCTTGCTTTGAAATGTTACAATTCCGTCATGTCCGAAACGCCCGGCTGCGGCGGCCGGCATTGCGCGACGCGGCGCGCCGTGTGACAGGCAAGGCCCGCTTCGTGGCCGGCCTCGCACCGCCATCCAACAAGAGAGAAGGTCGTGACGCCCGCAAAGCCTGCCGCGCAACTGGAGCCCGCGCCGGCCCCGCGACCCGCCGCGGCCGACGCCGGACGACACGCGGCGCACGACCGGCCGCTGCGCGGCATCCTGCTGGTCGTGGTCTCCACCGTGTTTCTCGCCTCGTCGGACGTCATGGCGAAATATCTCACCCTGCGGCTGCCGACGGTCGAGATCGCCTGGATGCGCTATCTCGTCTTCGTCGCCATCATGTGCCCGGCCGTGCTGGCGTCCTCGCCCGGGCGGACGCTGCGCACCGCGCGGCCGCTGTTGCAGGCGCTGCGCGGGCTGACGCTGGTGGGCTCGTCGCTGCTGTTCATGTCGGCGCTGCGGGTGCTGCCGGTCGCGGAAGCCACCACCACCGGGTTCGTGGCGCCGATCTTCGTCACGCTGCTGTCGGTCGTGATCCTGCGCGAGACGGTCGGGTTGCGGCGCTGGCTGGCGACGCTGGCGGGCCTGATCGGCGTCGTCATCGTGGTACGGCCCGGCACCAGCGCCTTCCAGCCCGGCGCGCTGCTGGCGATCGGCTCCGCGGCGTGCTGGGCCTGCGCGCTGGTGGCGACGCGCCGCATCGCCGGTCACGACGGCAGCGTCACCACCATGGCCTATTCGGCGCTGAGCGGCCTGGTCGTGCTGTCGGCGCTGCTGCCGTTCGTCTTCGTCATGCCCTCCACCGCCGACCTCGCGCTCGGCGCCTGCATCGGCTTCGCCGCGACCTCGGGGCACTGGCTGGTGGTGCTGGCCTATCGCTACGGCGACGCCTCGGTGCTGGCGCCGCTGACTTACGTGCAGGTGATCTCGGCGACCGTGTTCGGCTACGTGGTGTTCGGCAACATCCCCGACGCCTGGACCTTCTCCGGCGCCGCGGTGATCATTTCCAGCGGCCTCTACATCGCCCATCGCGAGCGCGTGCGCCGCGCCGCCCTGACCCAGGCGGCGATGGTGGGCGCGTAGCCCCCCATAGCGGGCTCAGATCCGGCCGCGCGCCGGCGGCTCGCCGAGCAGCGCGACGAGCAGGTCGGCGGCGCCGCCGCTCGACAGCGGCCGCTCGTCGAGCGCCGGATTGAGTTCGACCAGCTCCGCCGACACCACGAGCTTCGAACGCGCCAGCCGCTCCATGACGCCGCGCAGGCACGCGCCGCGGCGGCGTGGCGGCTCCGCACCGCGAGCTATGGACGGCGCCGCGGCGCCGAGCACGGCGACGTCGATCGAGGCGTGAATCACACCGCCGCAGGCGGCGACGCGGTCGAGCAGGGCATCGAGCGCGCGCAGGCCGCGGCCGTCGACGAGGTCGGCCATGGTGATGGCGGCGATGCCGCGGCGGTCGAGCCAGGCCTGCTCGGCGGCGTCGATCCAGCGCTGGCCGATCGGCACGAAGCGGTCGGGGGCGATCGCGATCTGCGGCCCGCCCGCGAACAGGCCCTTCAGCTCCGGCTCGCCGAGCACTGCCGCGGCGGCCATGGCCTGCAGATTTCCCGACCGCGTCGTCGACGGGATCTCGCAATCGGCATAGCCATCGATCCACACCACGAACAGCGGGCGGCCCGCCCGCTCCCAGAAGCGGCCGACGCCATTGATGGTGCCGATCGACAGGCTGTGGTCGCCGCCGAGGAACACCGGGACGGTGCCGCTGGCCGCGAGCTCGTAGGCGTGGCTGCTGATGGCGCAGATCCAGCTGCGCAGCACGGCGCCGTTGCGCACGCCGCAGGCGAGGCCCGTTGCCATCGCCGCCGACGGCAGCACGAAC
Source organism: Xanthobacteraceae bacterium (assembly GCA_031291445.1). Classification (GTDB taxonomy): domain Bacteria; phylum Pseudomonadota; class Alphaproteobacteria; order Rhizobiales; family Xanthobacteraceae; genus Bradyrhizobium_A. The sequence continues at coordinate 11,827 of JARLJA010000151.1, forward strand.
ACGTCGCCGCAATCGGCGACCGTGCAGCCGGCCGCGGTCAGCGCGCCGGCAAGGCCGGCGGCGCGCAGTTCGGCGGGGCCGCAGGCGGTGCCCGGGTGCGCCGCGCCGCCGCCGAGCGGAATTCCCAGCAGCGAAACGCCGCGCGCCGGCGCCCCGCTGGCGGCGATCTCCCCCACCCGGTCCGGCAGCGCGAGATCGTCGTCCTGGACGAGCTGAGGGCCTGATGTCGTAACGATGCCGTCCAATGCTGGCAGCCTCGGGCGCGAGAGAAAAAGGGATGGAACCCAACCCGAATCGAAATCTGACACAAAACTGTCACTTCGATAAGCGCCTGATTCGTCAACGGTATGCCGCTCCGCCAATCAGCCTGGGCGCTTTGCAGCCAGGTCGATCTCGATCAGCGCGTCGTAGGCCAGTCCGGTGACGCCGACGCAGGTGCGCGCCGGCAGCCGGCCCGGCGCGAAATAGTCGCGCCACACCGCGTTCATGGCGGGATAGTCCTCCTTGAAGCGGGTGAGATAGATCCGCGCCATCACCACGTGCTCGAGGCCGAGCGCAAGCCCCGCCAGCACCAGCTTGAGATTGGCCATGGCGGCATGGGTCTGCGCCACGATGCCGTCGGGCAGCACGCCCGGCGCCTGCGGCGAATCGGGCATCTGGCCGGTGACGAAGACGAAGCCGTCAGCTTCCACCGCGTGGCTGAAGGGCGCCACCGGCACCGGCCCGCCGCGGATCATGTGAAACTTCATGTCGTCCTTCCTCGCGCTCAGCGTGACGTCCCGGCGAACAGCCGCTTGCTGAGAATGGCGTGGACGCCCCAGTTGCCGTCGACCACCTGGGTGACGCCGAAATCCACCGCCGCCGACATCAGCGCGATGGCCTCGTCCTCGGTCAGGCCGCGGGTGGTCATCAGGAAGCGCCGCATCTTGCGGAAGGCGTCCTTCATGGCGAGGTCGAGCGACGAGGTGGCATAGACCTCGCTCTGGCCCTGGGCGCCGAACTCGGCGAGGTAGTTGGGATGGCTGAAGCCGGTCAGCACCCATTCGGTGGGCGTCTCGATCAGCGGATAGGTGACGTCGGCGAACGGCTTGCCCGCGAGTTCGGCCTTCTTGTGCAGCGTCACCTCGAAGGTGCCGGTCATCGAGCACTCGATGGCGGTGCCGCCCAGTTAGCCGTCGCCCAGGGCGGCGTGCGGGTCACCGATCGACAGCTGCGCGCCGGGCACCGACACCGGCAGGTAGACCGCGGCGCCCTGGCCGAGCCGCCAGTTGTCGAGATTGCCGCCGAAATACGCCGGCGGCACCGAATCCACCAGGTCGGCCTCGCGCGGCGCCACCGCGATGACGCCGAAATGCGGCCGCAGCGGAATCCGGATGCCCTCCAGCACCGCGTTGCGCCGCTTCACCCGCGCGGGATCGACCGGCACGCCGGGATAGTCGTAGGTCGTGTGCACCACCCCGAACGGATCGGTCTGCGCCTCCCAGCGATAGGAATAGACCGCGCGGGCATGGGGTTCGGGATCGTCGGCGAAGATCTCGTAGATCGTCACGGTCTCGCGCGGCTGCGGCGGCGACAGCAGCTCGCCGTAGTGGTAGCCCCACCACGCCGCGACGCTCGATCCGAACACCCTCCCGGCATAGCGCGGATTGCCGCTGCGGCGCGGCGCGATGTCACGGATCCGGACCTCCAGCACGTCGCCGGGTTCGGCGTCCTTGACCGCGATCGGCCCGGTGCAGATGTGCACGCCGAAACCTTCGCCGGCGCCGCGGCCGTAGATCGAGGCGTCGAGCGGGCCGGCGCCGCGGCGGTCGACGGCCTTGGCGTCGCGGGTCCATTGGAACACGCTTTCGGCGCCGGCATCGCCCGCGACCATGCGCTCGGGATCATCCGACGCGTGCTGCGTGAGCGTCTCGACGGTCACGGTGTCGCCCGAGGCGATCTCGAGCTGCGGCCGCAGCGAGCGGCTGAAATAGCCCCAGTGCACGCGGCTGGCGTCGATGGCGAGGTGATGGTGCCGCGGCGCGATGGCCGGCCCGGCGGCGGCGGCGCCGATGCGCGCGATGCCCGCAGCGACCGCGCGGTGCGGCTGGCTGAGCAGCCGCGTCGAGGCCGCGCGTGGCCAGCCGCGCTGGCCGCAGTGCTGCGGGTTGGCGCGCTCCGCCTCCTGCTGGCGGAACGCCCGTGGCGACATGCCGAAGCGCTCGCGGAAGGCGCGGCTGAAATGGGCGGCGTCGTTGAAGCCGTAGCGGAAGGCGATCTCCGATACCGCGCTGTGCGCCATCGCCGGGTTGACGAGGTCGGCGCAGGCGCGCTGCAGCCGCCGCTCCCGCAGGTAGTGCGAGAAGTGATCGCCGGTGGCCTCGAACAGCTTCTGCAGGTAGCGCTCGGAAATGCCTTCGGCCTCGGCGACCCGCGACGGCGTGAGCTGCGGATCGTCGAGCCGGCGCTCGATGGTCTGGCAGATCCGCTGCAATAGCGCCGCCTGGCTGGCGCTGCGCCGCGCGTCGGTGCTGGCGGAGGCAACCTCGCGCACCAGGCTGAGCGTCATCTCGGCGAGGCCCTGGCCGACGGTCTCCCAGGCATCCGCGGTGAGATGCTCCAGCGCCGCCGCGGTGCCTTCCAGCGAGCGAGCCAGCACGTCGGCGAGGCCGGCGCGCGGAACCAGGCGCGGCGACGTCACCTCGATGCCCACCACCTTGCGGCCGCGGAAGGCCTCGGCATCCACCGCCAGCACCACCGCCCGCAGCCCATGCTGGAAACCGAGCCGCCAGTCGCCCTGGCGCGGCAGCACCAGCAGCTGCCCCGCCGGCACGATCTGGTGCACGCCGCCCGTTTTCAGGGCAATGCCCTCGTCCTGGGGCAATAGCAGCAGCGGCAGGTCGACGCGTTGCCGCGCCGCGCCGACATGCTGGGGCCCAGCGGCGAAGCGGGCGAGCACCAGGCCGGGCGCGTCGCGGCTGAGCGCGGTGGCGTGGCCGCCATGGGGGCCAAGTGCCTGCGATTGCAGGCCGACGGCGCCGAGCACGTCCTGCCAGGCGGCCGAGCGGTCGTCACCGGAATAGGATTCGCTGGTGAAGGCACGCAGAACCATGACCGGTTTCGAAGCAACCGCTGTGCCAGATGCGGCAGCTCTCCAACGTCTGCGTCATTGCCGGGCCATGTCCCCGGGCTGAACACTTGACCCGGCAACCCACTCTTCGCTTCGCGGCAACCGCTCAAAAGAGTGGACCCGCGGATCAAGTCCGCGGGTGACGCGGAGATTGATACGACGCCAGTGATCTGCGCACGGCCCTCTCCCATTTCATCGTCATTGCCGGGCTTGACCCGGCAATCCACGCTTTGCGGCACGGCACGGCACGGGCCGAAGAGTGGACCCGCGGGTCAGCCCGCGGGTGACGCGGAGATTGAGGCACCGCACCGGCAATCACCACTCCGTCATGCCCCTCACTCGCAGCGGAACACGTTCTTGCGGATCGAGCCGTGGACGCCCCAGTTGGCGTCGACCACCTGGGTGACGCCGAAGTCGGCCGCCACCGACATCAGCGAGATCGCCTCGTCCTCGCTCAGCCGGTGCACCGTCATCAGGAAGCGGCGCAGCTTGCGGAAGGCGTCGCGCATCGCCTTGTCGAGGCTCGAATGGTTGGCGATGTCGGTTTGCGCCGCCTCGCCGAGCGCGGCGAGATAGTTCGGGAAGGTGAAGCCGTAGACCGACCACTGCTGCTCCGTCTCCAGCATCGGATGGGTCAGGCCCTCGAGCGGCGTGCCGCCGAGATCGGCCTTCTTGTGCAGGATGAACTCGAAGTCGCCGGTCAGCGAGGTCTCGATGGCGGTGCCGCCGAGCTCGCTGTCGCCCTGGGCGGCGTGGGGATCGCCGACCGAGAAGAACGCGCCGTCGACCGCCACCGGATAATACATCCGCGCGCCCTTGCCGATGCGCCAATCGTCGATGTTGCCGCCGGTGTAGCTCGGCGGGATCGAGCTGACGAAATCGGATTCCGACGGTGCCAGCCCCATGGTGCCGAAATGCAGCCGCGCCGGCACCCGCACATTCTGCAGGATATTCTCGCGCCGCGTCACCAGTCTGTGGTCGACCGGCACGCCGGGATAGTCGATGGTCGGATGCACGATGCCGTCGGGATCGGTCTGCGGCGTCCAGACGTAGTTGTAGACCGCGCGGGCGAACGGCTCGCCGCTGGTGTCGAGCTCGAAGATCGTCACCACCTCGCGCGGCTTCGGCTCCTCGATGAGGTCGTGATAGTGGAAGCCCCAGTTGGCGGCGACGTTGGAGCCGAAGCAGCGCCCGGCGTGGCAGGCGTGGCACGCCGGCCGCGGCCGGACGTCGAGGATGCGGACCTCGAGGACGTCGCCGGCTTCCGCGTTCTCCACCGCCACCGGGCCGGTCAGCAGGTGCACGCCGAGGCCCTCGCCGGCGCCGCGCTGGAACGGGCCCTCGACCGGGCCGGCGCCGCGGCGCACCACCGCCTTGAGCTCGCGGGTCCAGTGGAACACGCTCTCGGCGCCGGGATCGCCGGCGATCATGCGCTCGTAGTCGTCGCCGGCATGGTGGGTCAGGGTCTCGATGGTGGCGCGGTCGCCCGACTTCAGCGTCAGCGCCGGCGCCACCACCTTGCTGAAATAGCCCCAATGCACGGTCTTGGCGGAAACCGGCAGCGTGTGATGCCTCATGCGGGTACCTCGTCGTCAGATGTGGCGGGAGAAAAACTCATGCCGACGCCTCGAGCGGCTTCTCGGCATCCATGACGCTGAGGAAGCGCGCGGTCAGCGGATTGCGCGGCGCGGTCAGCACCTCGTGCGCCGGCCCCTCCTCGACGACGTGGCCGCCGGCGAGGAAGACGACGCGGTCGGCGACCTCGTCGGCGAAGCGCAATTGATGCGTCGAGATGATCATGGTGAGGCCGTCGTCCACGGCGAGGCGACGGATCACCTCCAGCACCTCGCTGACCAGTTCCGGATCGAGCGCCGAGGTCGGCTCGTCGAGCAGCAGGACGCTGGGATTGGGCGCCAGCGCACGCGCGATCGCCACCCGCTGCTGCTGGCCGCCGGAGAGATGGCGCGGTAGCGCGTCGGCGCGGTGGCTGAGCCCGACCCGCTCGAGCAGCTCGCGGGCGCGCTGCTCGGCGTCGCGCCGCGCCATGCCGTGGACCCAGCGCAGCGGCCCCGCGACGTTTTCCAGCGCGGTGAGATGGGCGAACAGGTTGAACTGCTGGAACACCATGCCGACCCCGACCTGGGCGCGCTCGTTGGCGATCTCGCGCGGGGTCAGCAACTTGCCGTCCTCGCGCAGGCCGAGGCGGCGGCCGCCGACCCGGATCATGCCATCGTCCCAGCCTTCGAGATGGTTGATGCAGCGCAGCAGCGTGCTCTTGCCCGAGCCGCTGGGGCCGAGCAGCGCCACCACCTCGCCGACCCGGACCCGCAGGTCGATGCCGTCGAGCACCACCGCTGCGTCGTAGCGCTTGTGCAGGCCGACCACGTCGACGGCGATGGGATTGTGCGTGAGCGTCGCCGAGCGCGCGGTGCGGGTAGCGCGATCGATCGGTGCCGCGGCGGGGACAGGCTCGGCGATCGCGGGGGCCGCCGGCGCCGCGACCGCCGGCGCCGGGATGCCGGCGCGGATCCATGGCAGCAGCTGCCTGAGCCGTTCGCGCGGCGGCTTGCGGTCGAGATCGAGCGCGACCTCGAAGCCGAGCTGGATGACGCTGACGCCGCCGGTCAGCACCAGGTAGATCAGGCCGGAGGCGAAGAAGATCGAGAAGAAGTCGAAGGTCGATGACGCCAGCTGGGTCGAGCGCAGCGTCAGTTCCTCCACCGCGATCACCGAGGCCAGCGAGGAGTTCTTCAGCGCGCTGACCGATTCGTTGCCGAACGCCGGGATCATGGTGCGGATCGCCTGCGGCGCGATGATGCGGCGCATCAGCACCCACGGCGTCATGCCGAGCGCCTGGCCCGCCAGCAACTGGCCGCGGTCGACGCCGAGCACGCCGGCGCGCAGCATCTCGGCGATGAACGGGCCCTCGTTGGCGGCGAGCGCCAGCCCCGCGGCGGAGATCGCGGTGAGTTTCAGCCCGAGATAGGGCAGGGCGTCGTAGGCGAACACCATCTGCAGGATCAGCGGCGTGCCGCGGAAGATCACGGTGTAGCCGCGGGCGCAGGCGGCCAGCAGCCAGAACCGGCTGAGCTGCATCGCCGCCACCACGAGGCCGATCCCGAGCCCGCCGAGCAGCCCGAGACCGGTGACAGCCAGCGTAAAGCCGACGCCCTGCAGCAGGTAGGGCAGGCTGAGATAGTGGAAGAACAGGGTCATCGGGCGACGGCGTGCATTGGATCAGGTCTCTTGGTCGTCGTCCCCCGGCTTGACCGGGGGACCCAGTATTTCAGGGCGGCAGCGAGTCTCAGATGCGCAGCCGCCCTCCCCCGTCATTGCCGGGCTTGACCCGGCAATCCACGCTTTCTTCCGCGGCAGAAGCCGTAAAGCGTGGACCCGTAGCAGCTCGGCTTTCGCCGAGCTGCGTCCGTCTTAAGGGACGCAAGTCGGGCAGGCCCGACTTGCGGTGGTCAAGCCCGCGGGTGACGCAGAGATTTTGGCACGCCCGGCGATACCCACGCACGGGTTCAGCCGTGCAGCATCACCGAACACCCCCTCGCCTCACTTCACCATCACCAGCCGCGGCGCTTCCAGCGAGCCGGCATCGAGCTCCCACTTCTTGAGCAGCTCGGTTTCCATGCCGGCCTTCTGGATCTCGATCAGCGCCGCCATCACCGCGTCGCGGAACTCGGGCTTGTCCTTGGGCACCGCGATGCCGACCGAATAGGGCAGCGTCACCGCGATCGCCTTTTCCAGCTTGTCGGGATTGGCCTTCACCGCCTGGTCGACGGTGTTGACGTCGTTGACATAGGTGTCGGCGCGGCCGGCCAGCACCGCCTGGATGCAGTTGGCGTTGTTGTCGTAGAGCTGCAGGCCGGGCTCGGGCTTGCTCTCGGCCTTGCAGAGCGGGCCGAGGTTCTGCACCAGCGGCACCTCGACGAAGCCGGTGTTCTCGGCGGCGATGGCGCCGCACATCGAGGTGTTGATGCCGGTGATCTTCTTCGGGTTGCCCTTGGCCACCAGCACGCCGTCGAACACCTTGGAATAGGTGATGAAGTCGGCGGCCTTGGCGCGCTCCTCGGTGGCGTAGATGTCGGAGATCACGATGTCGGCCTGGCCGCTCGACAGCGTGGTCAGCAGCGCGGCGAAGGTCACCGGCTTGTAGGTCAGCTTGAAGCCGAGGCATTCACCGATGGCTTCGCCGAGATCGATGTCGAAGCCGATGTATTTGCTCGGATCCTTGGGATCGAGCGATTCGTAGCCCGGGGTATGCGGGTTGACCGCGTTGACCAGGGTCTTGCCCTTGAGCTGCGGGTACTTGGTCTGCAGCGCCGCGCAGCCGGCTGGCGCCGCCGCTTCGGCGGCGTGCGGCACCGCCAGGGTGGCGACGCCCAGTCCGGCCGCCGCCACGAACGCGCCGAGCCGGGAAAACCGGAACGGATTCAAAACATTGATGGTCATTGGTGAAAGACTCCCCTTTGCATCACGGGCGACCGCGCGCGCCATGCGGCGGGTCTCGCAGGGCAGGGAGCTTAGGAGCCGGGGCGGCCCGCGCTTGTCCGCAGCCGCACTCATTCTTGCCGTTCGCGCCGCCACGGATTGGGCAGGGCTGCGTAATTTGTGAGCGGGGGGACGCGCCAAAGAGGGCTCATCCTGCCCTGTGATCCTGAGAGAATGAGGCCGCTATCGAGAGAAGGCGTCATGCGCGGGCTTGACCCGCGCATCCACTCTTTAGGGCGTTGCACGCCGCAAAGCGTGGATTGCCGGGTCAAGTTTACAGCCGGACCGGCCGAAGGCCGGATCCGGTTGCCCGGCAATGACGATGAACAGCATCCGTCGCGCGGGATCTAGCGACGCGCGCCGATCACCTCCCGGTCCACCCAGGCGCCGACCGCCTCCGCCACCGTCCTCAGGTGATCGGCCGCGGTGAAGCCGGAGACTTTTTTGCGCGGCTTGAGATCATGGTCGCCGTCTTCGAGCCACACCAGCTCGATGCTCCGCGACAGCACATAGCCGCTCACCTCCTCGCGGCCGCCGAACGGGTCGCGGGTGCCCTGGCAGATCAGCGCCGGCGTCGCGAGTTCCGCGAGATGGGCGGTCCGCAGCTGCTCGGGCTTGCCCGGCGGATGGAACGGATAGCCGAGGCACACGAGCCCGGCGACCTGGCCGGCGCGATGGAGATCATCGGCGACCATGGAGGCCACCCTTCCGCCCATGGACTTGCCGCCGATGATCAGCGGCCCGGTCGCGGCCAACTCCATGACCGCGGCGCGATACTCGCTCATCACGGTCTCGGCGCGCGGCGGCGGCTTGCGCTGTCCGCCGCGCCGGGCCGCCATGTAGGCGAACTCGAACCGCGCGACGCGAAACCCGACATCGACCAGCGCCTGCGCGATCTGATCCATGAACGGCGAATCCATCGGCGCGCCGGCGCCGTGGGCCAGCATGATGGTGGCGCGGGCGGCCGCTTCGCCATCGATGAGGAAAGTGACGGTCACGCGTTCATCCTTCTGGGCCGTGTTCTGTACCATGAAGCCTGCTCATGCGCGCCGCGCCTCGCGCGGCGGAACTGGCACACCTGTAACAAGCCGTCACGCGAGGAAACGGGTTGCCGCCGGCCGAATTGGGTGGAAGATCATATCCCGCATGCTGCCGGTCAACGGCACCCTGGCCTGAATATGGGCCGCACCCAGCTCGACGAGGAACGCCGTGTCCGATCTGATCCTGCATCACTATCCGATGTCGCCGTTCGCCGAGAAGACGCGGCTGATCCTGGGCTTCAAGCAGCTCGCGTGGCGCTCGGTGCTGATCCCGCCGGTGATGCCCAAGCCCGACGTGATCGCGTTGACGGGCGGATATCGCAAGACGCCGGTGCTGCAGATCGGCGCCGACATCTATTGCGACACCGCGTTGATCGCCCGCGTGCTGGAAGCACGGAAGCCGACACCGACGCTGTATCCGGTCGACGCGCCGCTGGCGGTGCCGCTCGCGCAATGGGCTGACAGTTCCCTGTTCCAGGTGGCGGTGGTCTGGGCGATGCAGCCGGCGGGAGCCCAAGCGATCCTGGCCGGCATCCCGCCGGAGCAGATCAAGGTGTTCGGCGCCGACCGCGCGGCCATGCGGGCCAACGCGCCACGCCCGGGGTTGGCGGACGGCGCCGCGCAGCTGAGGAACCACCTGTCGGCCATCGCCGCGCAGCTGTCCCGACACGGGCCATGGCTGTTTGGCGCGGCGCCCTCTATCGCCGACTTCTCGGTCGCGCATTGCCTCTGGTTCATCCGGCGCGCCTCGCCGGTCGCCGCGCTGCTCGACGAATACCCGGCGATCGGGCCCTGGCTCGATCGTGTGCTGGCCATCGGCCACCACGCGCATACGGAGATGAGCAGCACGCAGGCGATCGCCGTGGGGGCGGCCGCCGCCGGCCATGCGCCAGCCGCGGTCGCGTCAGGCCAGGGCTTCGAGCCGGGCGAGACCGTCACCGTGGCGGCCACCGACTACGGCACGGATCCGGTGGTCGGCACGCTGGTCGGACTTTCAGACGACGAGGCGGTGGTTCGTCGCGTCGACCCGCGCGCCGGCACGGTGCATGTCCACTTCCCGCGCTTCGGCTTCCAGATCAGGAAGGGCGCGCCTGCCTAGCCGCCGGACCCTTGCAAAATAACGCTCGCCCTTGATGTATATCCCACCTGGATATGCCGGAGGATGAGGCCATGACGAGTTCCACGGTCTTCACCAGCAATCGCAGCCAGGCCGTCCGGCTGCCCAAGGCGGTCGCCTTCCCGGCCGGCGTGCATCAGGTGGATATTCTCAAGATCGGCCGCAGCCGGCTGATCGTCCCGCACGGCAGACGGTGGGACGATCTGTTTCAGAACGGTCCGCGCGCCAGCGACGACTTCATGACCGAGCGCGAGCAGCCGAAGGCCGAGGAGCGCGAGCCGCTCTGATGTTCGGCTACATGCTCGATACCAACATCTGCATCTACGTGATGAAGACCTATCCGCCCAACCTGCTGGAGAAGTTCAACACGCTGGCCGAGCAACTCTGCATCTCGAGCATCACGCTCGGCGAACTGCATTACGGCGCGGAGAAATCGGCTCGCCGCGCCGACAACCTGACTGCCATCGCCCATTTCGTGGCGCGCCTCGACGTGCTGGCATTCGACACCAAGGCGGCAGCGCTCTCCGGACAGGTCAGGGCGGAGCTGGAACGTGCGGGAACACCCTGCGGCCCGCACGACATGCAGATCGGTGGTCATGCCCGCAGCGAAGGACTGATCGTCGTCACCAACAATCTGCGCGAGTTCAGCCGCATGCCGGGGCTCAGGGTTGAGAACTGGGTCTGACGGAGGCGAGGCGCCGTGCGCCAGCATGATAGTGGGTGCAGGCGGAGGGCGCGCCGATGAGCCTCATAACGTTCTACTTTGATACGCGGCCCGCATCAATTCCAACACGAGCTCACGGTGTTTGCTAAGGTCGCTGCCTGTGAGTGACAACTTGTATGCGCCGTATCTAACGTCATACCCAAGCGCCTCTACTCCTGCCTGCTCAACCCTCGCATCCGTTTCATCAGTGCGCGGCAATCGTATTTCGATCCGAATCACGCTCTTTTGCGGCTTGAAAACAACGAAATTAAATGGTTGCCCGCCTCTGGCGAAGCCAATGTAGAATTTGTTGTACTTAAGCTCCAACGACGGATCTACCTCACGCGCAATGGTCAATATCTGATCGGCCATCTGGACCGTCGCTTTAGTCCCCTTGTTTTCCCAGTAAGCACGATCAGTCGGAGCTGACTCGGCGTCTTCATCATCGTCCACCAAGCCGCGCGACAATTCGTCCATGACCTTCGTGAACACCAAGGTGGTGAATTGTCCCACGCGTAGAGCTTGCATTTGCAAGGCGATGAGGGGGATTGTCCCATTGAACAGCGAAACCACGTTCAAGAAGCGGCTGGTAATGTCCTCTGCAATAAGGACCGCACAGTGCTCGTACTGGGGATAGCGCTTTCGTTCTATATCCCAGTACTCGATCGTTCTTATAATGTGAGCTTCGTCTGTCGCTCCGAGTTGAATCTCGACTTCATATCGTCGCTTCGATTCGGGCTCCTGTAGCAACAAGTCCAGCCGACCTGCACGGGGCTGCACTCGTTCCTTGTCTCTGAGAACGAGGTCTCCTAACCCTAGAATTCTTGGATCGGAGGCCACCAAGCTTTGCACCCACTTTTCGTTCAACTCTGGATGCAGCTTGAGCGATATTCGCTCAGATGGCTTGAACTCCATGGCCGACCGCCCATCCGTGACAGTTGAAGCGTGTGTTGGCAGATACCACTATATTGGTTGATCTTAGCATCGTCTGATAGCGATGATCTTAGCAGCCAAGTCGATCCAATCCGGCCAGTCTCCGAGCTCCAAACCAAGTCTACACCTCTCGGCGCCGCTTCTTATCGCTGGGACGGGACCTAGGATTTGCAGCAGCAGCAAGCGGCGCAACAAGTTTTTCGTACAGACCGAAAAGGTGTTCTACGCGTTCTCGGTCGCCGCGAAAGACTCCGGCACGATAGAGGCTGTCAACAGCAACGTCGAGCGCATGGTGAGCCCTCCGAAGGTTGCCCGGCATCGTTCCAGGATCGTACAAATCGGCGAGCGTCGCACTCGGATGTAACGCACGCGCATCGAGCACGGCTCTTGCAAGGGCGCCAATCTTAGCTTTTGCCTTGCTGTTAGCCTCTGGCCAAGGAAACGTATTGTAGACCATGCCGATTGAGTAACGATAGTCACTTTTGAGTCGTCCCCCGATATGGCGTAGCCAGGCCATATGCATCGCTGATGTCAGAATGCCGAAATGCCAGAGGTCCGCGTGTTCGAGCACGCGCACAAGATTACTGGGAATCGTGGGAGGATGAAGCCAGCCAATAGGAACGTACGCACGCCGTTCGGAACTTACCTCCGGGATGCAGAGGAACGGATTCGTCGGAATCATTTCTACATTGTATTGCTCGGGGAAGTCCGCGATCGCCAATGTACTTTTGCGCTTGCTCTTCTGCCTGAAGATCTTGACAGCTCGCATCCGCTCACGAACTTGGGGAAGCAAGCGCAACTCGGAGGGGGTTGCCCCCTTGGGATATATAATCCATCGAGGACGACCTTTTATATACTCCTCAGAACCTACGAACGGGCGCAAGAGTCTCGCAGCGTTAGGTTCTGATACAAGAAATTCGCGCCTTTGATCTTCGTCCAGAATGTAGTTTCCGTCATCGATCGGCTGCGTGCCACTTACGAGACGTGGCACATCGTCAAATGGCCTCCCCGCCTCCTCAACAACAAGGTGACGGTTGGCGAGACCCCCAGCGTCAAATAGATAGGGCGTTAGAGCCTTGTGGCGACTCTCCACTGGGTCACCCTTTATTTCGTCGTAGGAAAACAATCGTTTTTCGGTAGGCTCCGCGTCACGCTTACTGAGACCAATAATCACGACGTGCACATGCGCCATGCCACGCGCATCCGAACCCCATGCAAAGGTTCGATGCGCAAAGGTTATTTCTAGAGCATATCGCTCGAAAAGGATCGGCCAGAGCTGTGCAACCTGCTCACCTTGAGTGATCGAATTCGTAGCAACAAATCCGATATGGGCGCTCGATCTACTCAGATAAGCTCCGGCTTTTATAAACCAAGCACATACGTAGTCGAGTGTCCCGCCGGAGCCGCCAAGCTTAGCCAGACGTCGAATTTGGTCTCGTTGCTTGTCGGTTTGAAACTTCGCCCCAACGAAGGGCGGATTACCCAATACAAACGAGCACTCTTCGGGAGCAAGAACCGTACTCCAATCGATCTCGAGCGCATCGGTACAATGAATATGCGGCGAAGCCTTTAGTGGGATCCGCGCATAGGCCTCTCCGAATTCGAGGCTCAACCGATTGTTCATGATGTGATCCATCATCCACAATGCGGTTTCGGCTATCAGCGCCGGGAATTCGCTAATCTCAATCCCATAGAACTGATTGACGTCAATTTTCGAGAGACTAGCTACATCGAGAACTCTTTGGCCCTTGGGGTTGAGCACCTTCAGCAGCTCAATTTCAAGCGAGCGAAGCTCGCGATAAGCAATGATCAGAAAGTTGCCGCAACCACATGCTGGGTCAAAAAACGTCAGACTTGAAAGCCTACCATGAAAGGCCCGAAGCTCAGCATCTCGACGAGTTCCGCGATGGCTCTTCAACTTTTCAAAATCGGCTTTGAGATCATCCAAGAAAAGGGGTTGAATGACCTTCATAATATTTTTTTCAGTAGTGTAATGCGCTCCGCTCGCCCTCCGTTCTTTTGCATTCATAACTGATTGGAATAGCGAACCAAAAATTGCAGGCGAGACGGCGCCCCAGTTAAATTCACATGCTTCGACAAATAGTGTTCTCATGGTCGCGTCGAACGCTGGGGTCGGCAGACGTTCTGCGAAGAGCTGACCGTTTATGTAGGGGAAGGCGGCTAGATCCTCGTCGAGCTTTTTTTGCCGTCGCGATTCTGGCTGATTGAGGACGTCAAAAAGCTCGATCAGCATGCGACCGGTATCGGACCCGTCCTGCTGTGTTCGTTCTTGGATCAGATCCAAAAAAATGCCCCGAGGTTCGAAGATTCCCGTGGCATCCGCGAACAAGCAAAACACTAGTCGCACGAGAAGGCGCTCGAGATCGTGGCCAGTATAGCCAGACTCTTTCAGGACGTCGTGAAGCCGACCCATCAACTCGGACGCTTCGATATTAACGGGGTCCTGATCCTTGAATGTCCGCTTCTGAACCCCAAGAACAAAGCTGAAATGTTCGACATTCGCCGGAAGCTCGGCCAAACGAAAAACAACGGCGGAATCTTCTTCGAGGTCAAAAAGCTCGAAGGTCTGAAAGTCCGAAACCAAGATATAGCGGGGAAGCTCGGCGTCCCTAAGGCCAGGAAAATAATCTAGAGCTTGCGCCTTCGCTTTGCGGAGGCTTCGCCCCGCGCTTTTCTGTTCAACTAGAAGCACGCCTTTCCAGAACAGATCTATGAAGCCGCGCTTCTCTCCTAGCAGCTTGACCGGCTCTTCAAAACTCGCAACTTTCCGCCGCTTAACGCCGAAAACGTCGAAAAAATCGTTATAGAAGCTCTGTGTTTCGCCTTTTTCGTAAGCCGCCCCGGACCATTCATCTGCGAAACGAGCCGCACGGGTACGAATTTCATTCCAAGAGAGGCGCATCTAGCTGGGGACCCCTGATTCAAGGGTTCCAACCTAACAGTAACCTGCAGTTGCGCGAAAGCTTAGATGCGGCGAAGACCCCGCATGAGCAGCCGTCTGTGCATTGCAGCGGTCCACACCAGCAACGGTCGAAGGTTTTAGACCTGAATGGCCCAAGCAGAGGCAGAAGGGAAATGGTGCCGCAAGAGGGATTCGAACCCCCGACCCCGTCATTACGAATGACGTGCTCTACCAGCTGAGCTATTGCGGCGAACGCGGGCGCCGCGAGCGGCGGCGCATCAGGCTTGCGTCGCGCCCCTGATAAAGGCGCCGCCCCGACTTGGCAAGATAACTCGGCATGGCGGCCCGGCGGGACGGCCGGGGCTATCGCCCTTCGAGGGCCGCGCTTCGCGCGGACCCGTTGGCGGTCCTCCTCAGAATCTGACTCAAGAAGCGACGGCCGTAGGCGGGAGCGCCGGCCCCAACCACGACTGTCGTCCCCGGCGCGCAGCGCCCGGGGACCCAGTATCCCAGGGCGGCGGTGACGAGCCGCGACGTGGCGGCGTACTGGATCCCCGGTCAAGCCGGGGACGACGGCGGTGGGTGAGGCGGGCGCCATCCAACTCTAGCTGTCAACTCTAGCTGTTTGATCGGGCGCGCTCTTTTCGGAATACCGGCATCCGCCGTCAGCCGACGGAGCCGGTCCGGAGCCCGCTCCTACGCCCCGAACCGCGACAGGAACCCGCGCCAGCCGCCGGGCTGGGCCGCCGGCGCTGCCACCTCGTCGCGAAAGTCGTCGCCGACCGCCGCGTCGTCGACGCCGGGATCGTCGGGGGCGCGCACGATCGGGATCACCGGCGGGACCGCGGGCGCCGGCCGGCCCGCGCGAAACAGCCGCGCCCGAATAGCGTGAGACGCACGCCCCGTCGCCCCGCCCCCCCGCACCGGGGGGACCACGGCGCCC
>JARLJA010000152.1 GCA_031291445.1 Xanthobacteraceae bacterium
ACCGGTCCCAGCAGGGCGGCCTGCGCGGCTTCCGCGACGTCGTCGCCGACGCCAACGATCTCGGCGGCGCCGCGGCCCAGGCCAGCCGTTCGGCGCGGCGCACCTATGCCAACGTGCCGTCGCCGTCGCCCGAATTCGACCGCATCGAGCCCAGCATGGAGGACCGCCTCGAGTCGTTGGCGGAGGACCCCTATGCCTATGACGATCTCGCGGCCGAGGAAGCCTATCAGGACCGCCCCGCCGCCGCGCGGGCGCCGGCCGGCAAGGGGCCGCGCGCCGGGCGCGAGGTCAAGCCGCTGCGCCCCCCGAGCCGCTTCCCGCTCAAGTCGGCGCTGGCGCTCGGCCTCGTGCTGGTGGTCGCCGGCGTGGCCATCCTGCTCGGGCCCAGGCTGTGGTCGGCGATCCGCGGGATGAGCCCGTCGCAGCCGGTGGCGGAGGCGCCGAAGACGCCGGCCGCGGACACCGGGGTCAAGCCCAAGATCACCGATCGCGTCGGCCAGCCCGGCACGCCGTCGCAGATCGCGCCGGTGGCGCAGAAGGTGGTGCTCTACGACGAGGACCCGGCGGATCCCCAGGGCAAGCGTTATACCGGCTCGGTGGTCTGGCGCCTCGATCAGGTCGCCGCCGCCAACGGCCAGCCGGCGGACGTCGCGGTGCGCGCCGATATCGACGTACCCGACCGCAAGCTCAAGATGACGCTGTCGCTCCGTCGCAACACCGACGCCTCGCTGCCGGCGAGCCACACCGCGGAGCTCACCTTCACCTTGCCGCCGGATTTCACGGGCGGCGGCGTCGGCAACGTGCCGGGCATCCTGATGAAGTCCAGCGAACAGACCAAGGGCACGCCGCTGGCGGGGCTCGCGGTCAAGGTCACCGACGGCTTCTTCCTGATCGGCCTGTCCAACGTCGAAGCCGACAAGGCCCGCAACATCCAGCTGCTGAAGGAGCGGTCCTGGTTCGACATTCCGCTGGTCTATACCAGCCAGCGGCGTGCCATTCTCGCCATCGAGAAGGGCGCCCCGGGCGAGCGCGCCTTCAACGACGCCTTCGCGGCCTGGGGCCAGTAGCGCGCACCGGGCGCGTGTCCGCCCGGAGGCCGGGATCGCGGTCGGTTTCCGGATTTTTCCTGCGGAGAACCGTGGTCCGCGCCGTGGCGCCGGGGCCGGGCCGGTTTCCCGGTCCCTGCCGATGCTCTAGCTTTGGCAGGGGGCGATTGGATCATCACGTCCCGGATCGTCGGGGGCATTCTTGACCATGCGGATCACTCTTGTCGGCTCGCGCTATTTCGGCGTCACCGTGTTCGAGATGCTGCGCCGGCACGGCGTCGAGATCGCCCGCGTGGTGGTCCATGACGGCGAGGACCGGCTCGCTGCCGCGGCCCGCGCCGTCGGCGTCCCGGTCGTGGTGCAGGCCGATCCGAAGGACGTCGCGGCCGGCGAAATCGCGCCGGGCAGCGACCTGATCGTCACCGCCCACAGCCACGCCCGCGTCAGCCGTGGGGCGCTCGCCGCCGCCAGGCTCGGCGGCATCGGCTATCACCCTTCGCTGCTGCCGCGCCATCGCGGGCTCGCCGCGGTGGAGTGGACCATCAGGGAAGGCGATCCGGTCACCGGCGGCACCATCTATCACCTCGCCGACCGGATGGATGCCGGCGGCATCGTGATGCAGGACTGGTGCTTCGTGAAGAAGGGCGAGACCGCGCGCGAATTGTGGGAGCGCGCGCTGGCGCCGCTCGGGCTCGAGCTGCTCGCCAAGGCGATCGACCACGCCGAGGCTTACGGCGCGCTGCCGTCGAAGCCGCAGGACGAGCAGTTCGCCACCAGGGCGCCGGCGCTCGATCATTGAGGGGCGATTAGATCGGCTGCGCCATCCAGCGCAGCACCCGCGACAGCAGGCCGCCCGGCCATGGCGGCATCGCGGCATGGTCGTCCGGCGCGAGGCAGCGCGCGACGAAATAGCCGAGAAAGCTCGCATCGTTCGGCTTGGTCACGGTGAAGTGGTCGCCGTCGACGAACACGGTATAGTCCCACAGCCGCGATCCGAACGGCCGGGCATTGGTGGACAGCGAGCGGTCCTTGGCGATGACGAAGCGTGACGGATCGAGGCCCTGCAGCATCATCATCCGCTCGAGCTGCGGAATCCGGATCAGGAAGCTCTCGTCGAACGGGCCGACGCTGCTTTGAAGCATGATCCCCATGGCGATGACCTCGCGCGATCAGTCGCGGGGTTGGTCGCGGCAAACGGCAGGCGGGTTCATTGCGGCTCGCGCGGCCGCCATCGCGCGATCGACCACATGGGACGGCCAAACAAAAAGGCCGGCGTCGCCGCCGGCCTTGGTCTCAACTCCTGACCCGCGAGATCAGTGCGCCGCGGCCAGCGCCGCCTTCGGCACTTCCTGGCGCGCCACGGTGCTCTTCACCGCGGCCTGCACCTTTTCGAAAGCGCGGACCTCGATCTGGCGCACCCGCTCGCGCGACACGCCGAACTCGGCGGCGAGGTCTTCCAGCGTCATCGGCTCTTCGGCGAGCCGGCGGGCCTCGAAGATCCGCCGCTCACGCGGGTTGAGCACGCTCATGGCGCCGGACAGCGCCTGGCGGCGGTGATCGTATTCCTCGCTCTCCGCCATGATGGCTTCCTGGTTGGGCGAGGTATCGACCAGCCAGTCCTGCCATTCGCCGGGCTCGCCGTCGTCGCGGATCGGCGCGTTGAGCGAGGCGTCGCCGCCGAGGCGGCGGTTCATGTCGATCACGTCCTGCTCGGTGACGCCGAGACGCTGCGCGATCAGCTTGACCTGGTCGGGACGCATATCGCCCTCGTCCAGCGCCGAGATCTTGCTCTTGGCCTTGCGCAGGTTGAAGAACAGCTTCTTCTGGTTGGCCGTGGTTCCCATCTTCACCAGCGACCACGAGCGCAGGATGTATTCTTGAATCGACGCCTTGATCCACCACATGGCGTAGGTGGCGAGACGGAAGCCCTTCTCGGGCTCGAAGCGCTTCACCGCCTGCATCAGGCCGACATTGCCTTCCGACACCACTTCGGCGATCGGCAGGCCGTAGCCGCGATAGCCCATGGCGATCTTGGCAACGAGCCGGAGGTGGCTGGTGACGAGTTTATGCGCCGCGTCGCGATCGTCATGCTCGCGCCAGCGACGGGCGAGCATGTATTCCTCCTGCGGTTCCAGCATCGGGAATTTGCGGATCTCGGCGAGGTAGTGAGATAGCCCGGATTCTCCACTGAGAACCGGTAATGCGGCGGTACGGGCCATGATGCGCCCTCCAAATTGGTTCAGACCCCCGACAGCGGCGGGTCAGGCAGGTGCTGCTGTGTGAAAGCCAGCGACGCTGCGATGTTCCGCGGTGGGATATTCCAACGCAGCCGCAACATTACATGAAACGGGCGCGGCGGGGGAAGACAAAACCCCCGTCACGTTGCCGTGACGCGGGTTAACTTATTGTAAGGAAGGTATTTTCCGGAAGCCTCTGCGTCATCCCGCCGCGTCGAGGGCGGTTTGCAGCAGGATAAGATCCTCCGGCAGGGGCGCTTCCCAGGACAGAATCTCTCCGGTGCGGGGATGCTCCAGGGTCAGCAAGTAGGCGTGCAGCGCCTGCCGGCCGAGCGCGGTAAGCGCAGCCTGGGCCGCGGGCGAGAGCTGGCGGGCCTTGGTCTTGAAGCCGGCGCCATAGACCTCGTCACCGAGCAGCGGATGGCCGAGATGGGCGAGGTGGACTCGGATCTGGTGGGTGCGGCCGGTCTCCAGGCTGCAACCGATCAGGGACGCCACCGGCTTGCGGTCGGTGCCAGGATACGTCTCGAGCACTTCCCAGTGGGTGATCGCCTCGCGGCCCCCGGCGCGGACCGCCATTTTTTCCCGGGCATGGGGATGGCGGTCGATCGGCGCCTCGATGGTGCCGCGCGGCCGTGGCGGCACGCCCCAGGCGAACGCCATGTAGCCGCGGCGGAGCGCGCCGGTGCGGCCATGGTCGGCAAACTGGGCGCTCAGGGAACTGTGAGCCCGGTCGTTCTTCGCCACCACCATCAGCCCGGTGGTGTCCTTGTCGAGCCGGTGCACGATGCCCGGCCGCCGCACCCCGCCGATGCCCGACAGGCTGGCGCCGCAGTGGGCGATCAGCGCGTTCACCAGCGTGCCGGTGTCGTGACCGGCGGCGGGATGCACCACCAGGCCAGCGGGCTTGTTGATGACGATGATGTCGTCGTCCTCGAACACGATGTCGAGCGGGATGGCCTCGCCGGCCGGCTCGGCCGGCACCGCCGCGGGCACCGTGACGTCGACGGTCGCGCCGGCGGTGACGTGATGCGCCGGATCGCGGATCTCGCGGCCGTCGAGGCGGACGTGGCCGGCCAGGATCAGGGCCTTGAGGCGCGAGCGCGACAGGTCGGGGCAGAGCGCGGCCAGCACGCGGTCGAGCCGCGGCGAGCCTCCGGTGCCGCCGACGGTCAGGCGGCGGGCGCCGTCGGTCGGTGCGGCGTCGTCGGCCTCGATGTCCGGGTCCGGACCGCCCGCAACCTGATGATTGTCACCCATCCTCAAACCTGCTTGAAGGGGCCGCATGACCGTCCCCGAAACCCCTGTATCCGATTCCGAACTGCCCGCAGCGCTGGCGGCCCGGGTCCGCCGCCTGATGCTGATCGCCGGCCTGACCACCGCGCTCGGGCTCGCGGCGGTGTTCGTCGCCATCGGCTATCGGCTTTTCCGCAGCGAGGGAAGCGGCCCGGTGGCCGATCTCACCGCCACGCTGCCGAAGGCGGCCAAGATCACGGCGACGTCGGTCGCCGCCGACCGCCTGGTGGTGACGCTGGAGATTGCCGGCGCCACCGAAATCCGGACCTTCGACCTGCGCACCCTCAAGCCGCTGGGCCGGCTGCGCTTCGCCAGCGAGCCGTAACCGGCCTTCGACGCGGGCCGGCAGGACCGGTCGCGGAATTCACCATCCGGGCCCCGGGCGACCTTGCGGACCGCCGATTTCGAGGTTATTGGATCCTCCGCTGCTCCCTTCGTCTAGCGGTCTAGGACGTCGCCCTCTCACGGCGAAAACAGGGGTTCGATTCCCCTAGGGAGCGCCAGTCTTTTCAGTTGGTTAGCTGACTATTTCTTCAGCGCCGCGGCGTTGCCGTCTTCAACTTTTCTCCAATGGCTCGAGAGCCGGTTGATGCCGCCGGAATTTCGCGGAGAATGGGGCAGAGAAGCCGTCCCAACTTTCGTCGGTTTAGGTGGTCTTGGTTTTGAGCCAAGAAAAAAGTTCTTTGGCGAGGACCGCAACTTCCGCGTGTAAACAAAGACCGCTCCGTCACAGCTCTCTCAAATTGTTGCGCCGAGCTACGGCCCGCTACGAAGCCAGATCTTCTAAGTCGCAGAAGCTGACGGCCTGACGCCGGTGGATCTATTTTGAAATGGAATTTTCGATCTCTACTCGGAGGTGAGCCCTTTGCCAAACGAGCAGAAGATGCTGTTTCAAACCGATCCCGACCGCTTTTGGGACGTTGTCAGCAATGAAAATCCGAAAGAGCGCGTTGCGGCGCTTGAGAGCATCGATGACATGTTGCTTTGCGAAGTTCTGCGGTACGGCCTCTTGAACCGCACAGAGATGATAAGCCCTCTCGCGAGCCTTTATCGCGATCTGTTCATGCAAGTCCCCGTAGAGCGACGCTTCGAAGTCAGTCGTCACGCTTCGGCATTCGTGGATCAAACCACCATCGTTTCAGCAAATGCACTCCTGCCGTTCATCGCCGAAGACACCGAGGCGGCGATCGTATCTTCGGCTGTCATCGACTACGTATCGTTCTCGCCGCTGACGAACAATGATCCCATGAGTCGCGTCAAGGACATCATCGGGATGATCGAGAGCGCCGCGCTGAAGAATGAAGGCGCCGCCTTCGGTGCGCTTCTCCATATTGGTGACAGGCGAGCTTGCAAGCTCTTGTGGCCGCTGCGCGATAGCCTCGATGGGGAAGCACTCAAGAATGCGACGAAGTGCAGCACTGGCTTGATTCACGCCGGCACTGTCGACTTCTATCTCGATTGGCTCGAGGGAATGGAGGGAACGGACGTCGATGGCAAATTTGGCATTGTTGCGTCAGGCTTGGCGCTTTTGAAGAAGACGAACCAAAGCGATCAAGTCTTCACGGGTCATCGTCCATTTCCGGCGCGCGGGGCTACGCCGGCGCAATGGATGGCCCTTCAGAAGCCGATGCCGCTTGCCGACTACGCCAGGCGTATTGCGCCACGAATGTATGCTCTGGAGCGGACCGAGCCCCCTCCGCGGGTGATGCCGCACGTGTTGCTCGCGTGGGAATTGCAGCCTCGTACAGATCGCGAGGATATCGCGGTCCTGGACGATCGTGCGGCAACTGCGACAGCGCTCGTTGGGCCCGAGCCTGTTCCCAGTGGCAGGATCGTCGACGTCACGCATGAATGGTGGGACGGCGAAGGTCAGATAGTTCTGACCTGGGGAATTCTGAATCCGAATGGACCGACCCTTTACGTTCTGGGAATCCGTAAATTTGACGACCAGTACCGAACGTTCTTTCGGTGGATGCATATGCTCGGCGGGTGCACGACGTATGCCGCCGAGGCTGTTGATAGAGTGACTTATCAAGGTATCTACGAAGACGCTCTGAACATCGATGATCACCTCGTTCGAAATGGCGATGATGGACTGTTTCACGTCATCCCCCATTTCCTCATCCCGGTCGGTGGCGAGGAGGAAGTCCTGCTCGATATTGCAAAACGACTGCTCGCCGGCGGTGCGGCCGCGAAGGGCGATTGGGGTGAGTCTATGGCCTACACCCGCCAGTTCGGGTCCGATTTCTTTGGGCGGGCCGGCGCGAAGATTCGATCAATCTA
Organism: Xanthobacteraceae bacterium; assembly: GCA_031291445.1. GTDB lineage: Bacteria > Pseudomonadota > Alphaproteobacteria > Rhizobiales > Xanthobacteraceae > Bradyrhizobium_A. Next base: position 6,863 of record JARLJA010000152.1, read on the forward strand.
TGAAACGTTGGTCGCCGAAGCGAGATCAAAAGGAGAGGAGCCGTCGGAGTTCCTGAAGTTCACCAAGATTCGCTATGGCGATATTCCGGATTTCGCCGACGCGAAAATACCCACGTGGACCTCGGCCCGAATGACCCCGCTTCTCCTGGAAGAGTGGCTTGGAATCATTTCCCCTCGCGGATTTCAGGTTCAGGCGCTCGTGGCGCTTAAGCAAATGTGGGAGGGCGCGCTGAAAGTCCTGCCGGAACGTGAAGGAACCATTCCCTGGCAACGTGTCATGGAATTTCTCGATATTTATGGGTTCAGCCTGTCGGAACAATGCAATCCAGATCGTTCTGCATCTTGATGACGAGTTATATACTCTGAGCGTCTCACCCTATCCGCTTGAAAGGCTCGAGCGATCAGAACGAGTTCAGGACTGAGCTGCTGCCGGTTTCGTGGACGGCCAGTTAAGCTGGTCCCACCTTGCGTTCGAACTCAACAGGGCTGAGGTGCCCGATCGTCGAGTGACGCCGGGTCGCGTTGTAGAACCGCTCGATGTAGTCGGACACATCAGCCCTGGCCTCGTTTCTGGTGCGATAGGTTTTGCCGGGCGGGGGCGTGCCCTCTCGTTTCGCCCCCTGATCCGCCTCTTTGTGCTCAAGAGCCGCGACACTTGGAAAGGAGCTGCGTTGCAGCTGTAAGCGACGCCTTGTCGCTTTGAGCAAGCGTCAGACGGGCAAGGCGATCGAATACTTCACCTGGCTGAGTGCGAAGCTCGATTCGATGGAGGCGATGCCGTCGAGCCGCGTCAGCTTGTTCTTCAGGAACGACTCGTAGGATGACAGGTCTGCGGCGACAACGCGCAGCAGATAGTCACGATTCCCGGTCATCAGGTAGCATTCGAGCACCTCGTCCCACTTCGCAATGGCTTTGGCAAAGCGATTGAGGTCTTCCTCGTTCTGTCGCTGCAATTTGATTGAAATGAAAACGCTGACCGGCAGGCCGACGGAGGTTTGATCGACGAGCGCGATATACCGCGTAATGACGCCGCGCTCTTCGAGCAATCTGACGCGGCGGTGACACGGCGAGATCGACAGGCCGACCCTGTCGGCCAGTTCCTGCATGGTGGTTCGGCTGTCGGTCTGCAGCGCGGCCAGTATCTTGCGATCGATTGCGTCCAGGCTCAACATTGGTAAATCCTTACGAAACGTCCGTCATGATTGGGAGAATATCCCAATATTCCTGCCTTGAGCGCCAATTTTGGGATCTTTCGCCGCGGCCAACTGGATAGTCTGCGTGGAGAAGATGCCCGTGGAAGGAAACGCCGATCATGCCGCTTGACCCCCGCCGCATCGAGATCCTGTCGGCGCTCGCGCGTAAGGTCCTGTGGCTGTCTTCCTGGACGATTCACCACGCCAATCACATCCGGCCGAACATCGACGGGCTTAAGGTTGGCGGCCACCAGGCCTCGTCGGCCTCGCTCGCGGCCATCATGTCGGCGCTCTATTTCGCGGTGCTCAAGCCGGAAGACCGCGTTGCGGTGAAGCCGCATGCGAGCCCGGTCTTTCACGCCATTCAGTATCTGTTCGGCAAGCAGACGCGCGAGAAGCTGGAAAACTTTCGCGGATTCAAGGGCGCGCAATCCTATCCGTCACGAACCAAGGACGTCGATGACGTCGATTTCTCGACGGGCTCCGTCGGGCTGGGGGTGGCGCAGACGCTGTTTGCCTCGCTGGTGCAGGACTACGTCAAGGCGCACAGCTGGATGGATGGCCGGACGGAAGGCCGGATGATTTCTCTGGTCGGCGATGCGGAGATGGACGAGGGCAATATTTTCGAGGCGTTGCTGGAGGGATGGAAGCACGGGCTGCGTAACACGTGGTGGATCGTCGATTACAACCGGCAGAGTCTCGATGCGGTCGTGCGGGAAGGGTTGTGGGAAAAATTCGAGACCATGTTCCGGAATTTCGGTTGGGATGTCGTCATCGTGAAATACGGCCGGCTGATGTTGGCTGCGTTCGCGGAGGAGGGTGGCGAGGCTTTGCGCCGCTGGATCGACAATTGCCCGAACCAGATGTACGCGGCACTGTGCTTTCAGGGCGGCGCCGCCTTCCGCAAGCATCTGCATGATGACCTCGGCGACCAGAGCGCGGTGTCGCGCCTAATCGAACGGCGCAGCGATCACGAGTTGCTCGAGCTGATGTCCAACCTCGGTGGCCACGACATCGCTAGCATGATCGAGGCTTTCGAGGCGATCGACCATGACCGGCCGGTCTGCTTCATTGCCTACACCATCAAGGGGGTCGGGCTGCCGTTCCAGGGCCACAAGGACAACCACGCCGGCCTGATGACGCCGGCGCAGATGGACAAGTTTCGCACCGCCCAGAATATCAGGCCCGGCCATGAATGGGACAAGTTCGAGGGACTGACGGAAACGCCGGAGAGCCTGTACGCGTTTCTCGACGCCGTTCCGTTTAACCGCGCCGGATCGCGGCGCCTTGGCGCGCCCGCCATCGAGGTGCCGGCGCAACTGGCGTTCTCACCCGCACCCGAGATGTCGACGCAGCAGGGCTTCGGGCTTGTGCTGAACGAACTGGCGCGCGGCGACAGCGAACTTGCGTCCCGCATCGTCACGGCGTCGCCGGATGTGACGGTCTCAACCAATCTCGGGGCCTGGGTCAACCGTCGCGGGCTGTTCGCTTCGGCGGAAGAAGCCGACCTGTTCCGCAGCGAGAAGATTCCGTCGACCTTCAACTGGCATTTCTCGCCGAAGGGTCAGCACCTCGAACTCGGCATCGCCGAAATGAATCTGTTCATTCTGATGTCGGCGCTCGGGCTCTCGCATCAGATCAATGGTGCGCGTCTTCTCCCGGTCGCGACCCTCTACGATCCCTTCATCCAGCGCGGCCTCGATGCGTTGAACTACGCCTGCTACCAGGACGCGCGGTTCATGGTGGTGGCGACGCCTTCGGGCATCACGCTGGCGCCGGAAGGGGGCGCGCACCAGTCCATCGCGACTCCGCTGATCGGCATGGCGCAGGATGGTCTCGCCGCCTTCGAGCCGGCTTTCGTCGACGAACTTGCCGTGATCATGGGTTGGGGCTTTTCCCATATGCAGCGCGAACCAGCCGTCGAGGGCGAAGATGCGAAAGGCGGCTCGGTTTATCTGAGGCTTTCGACGCGGACCATCGCGCAGCCGCAGCGCGTCATGACCGATGAACTGCGCAACGACATTGCGAGCGGCGCCTACTGGCTGCGCAAACCGGGGCCCAATGCCGAAGCGGTGATCGCCTATACCGGGGCGGTCGCGCCCGAGGCGATCGAAGCGACGGGGCTTCTCGGGGACGGTCGACGCGACATCGGGCTGCTTGCGGTCACCTCTGCGGATCGCCTGCACGCCGGCTGGATCGCGGCGCGTAAGGTCCGGCGCGGCTGGCGCGGGCCACACATTTCCAGTCATATCGAAAAGCTGCTTGCACCATTGCCGCGCGATTGCGGCATCGTCTCGGTCCTCGACGGCCATCCCGCAACGCTCAGTTGGCTTGGCGGAGTCTGCGGCCATCGCATGGAAGCGCTTGGTGTCGAGCATTTCGGTCAGACCGGCACCATCAATGACCTCTATCGCCACTACGGCGTCGATGCCAATTCAATCATTGACGCGGCCGAAGGCGTGATGGCCGGCAGGCCCGTATTGCATCGCAAGATGGCGGTTTGATACTGGCGCGGATCACAGGCCCAAATGCAGTCGCGCTGAATGGTTTCGGCTCGGCTGACGATTTTGCCCGGCTCTACCTGGTCCCGGGGATGAACCATTGCGCCGGAGGTCCCGCGACCGATCAATTCGACGCGCTCAGCGCACTCGATGCCTGGGTCGAGCAAGGCCGCGCCCCGCAAGCCTTAGTTGCCAAGGCTCGCCCCGTGCCAGGCGTGCCGTGGCCGGACCGCACCCGGCCACTGTGTCCTTACCCCTCCTACGCGGCCTACACGGGCAGCGGCAGCATTGAAGACGCGGCGAATTTCGTCTGCAAGTAGCGGGGCAAAAGCGAGCTGCCGGAAGGATACGGCAGGGTCGACTTCGTGTGATCCAGGAGCACAGGCACGGCTTCGATCTCCTGCCCCAGGCGTTCATCGACCTGCTGGCAGGCCGGAGCTCCGGAAGTCAGGTCGTCTGGATCGACCTTCCGAAGTGATGCATGGAACGCAATTCCGGGCGGCATGAAATTGTGGAGCCGGCGCGCCGCCGGGAAGCGCGCCCTTGCCTTGCCGCTATCAAGCAAATCCACATATGGTTCCGTGAACATCTGGCGTATACGGCCTTCTGACTTTCTCTTCAGCGCCGATACAATGCCGTCTTGACCAAGATGAGCCGCTCCATCTTCTGTGTAGGAAGCAGTCGCCGTGAAATAGTCCGAAACAGCCTGGAGGTCAGCCGTGTTGAGACGGTGCGTTTAAATTCGAGTTTAACGCCCTTAATGCCAGCATATCCGCAAGATACAAGGCGTCGCTCATATTGTTATCAGCTCCGGTGTCGCGTCCCGCCACGACGGCAGAGGTGCGGCCCTTTTTGCATCTACCCGTCTGTCCCATTTCGTCCGACCTGTCTCAATCTCACGTGAATGTTTTTTTCCTGGGTGTACGCGAACATCTCCTCGATACATTCCTCGCGCCCGATACCGGATTGCTTGAATCCGCCGTATGGCGAGCCCAGGAAATGCTTCGAGGTTTCGTTGATCCAAACAAATCCGGCCTCCACCTCGATCGCAGCACGGTGCGCCACAGAAAGATCATTTGTCCAAATTGAGCAAGTGAGCCCATATTCCACCGCATTGACCTGACCAATCATGATCTTCTCGTCGCACCACTTGAACATGGATAGCACGGGACCAAAAATCTCTTCATTTGCGATCTTCATGTCGGGCGTGCAGTCGGCATAGATGCTCGGCTCGATATAGAATCCCGTCGCGAGCCTGGGATCAGAGGGTCTCCGACCTCCACAGAGCAGGCGAGCGCCACTATCCTTCGCGGATTCCAAGTATGAAAGTACACGGTTGTACTGCAGCTCTGAAACGATCGCTCCCATGGTCGTTTCCGGATCGGTGGGAATTCCGGGGCGAAAATAGCTCACTTTTTCTACAACGAGCGTCAGCACATCTTCATAGATGCTTTCGTGTATGAACGCGCGGCTGGTAGATCCGCAGGACTGTCCACACCAACCGAAATTCATGCCCGCAATCACCCCTTTCGCGACCTCTTCCGGATCGGCGTCGCCATAAGCTATGAGCGCGTTCTTGCCGCCGAGCTCGAGCAGGACCGGCTTCACGGTTTCTGCCGCCGCTTTCATAATCGAGCGCCCAGTCGCGGCGCTCCCGATCAACGCAACCAATGCGACGTCGGGATGGCCGGCCAGCCGCGCACCCGCCTCCCTGCCGCCAGGCACGACGTTGAACACGCCCGGCGGGAAAAAGTCTCCGCAAAGCTCGGCAAACCGCAGTGCGGAGAGCGGCGCCTGTTCGGGGGGCTTCACCACGACTGTGTTGCCAGTCGCAAGCGCGGCTGCCGATTTGGCAGCACAGAACATGAGGGGATGGTTGAACGGAATGATGCGGCCCACCACCCCCCGCGGCTGGCGCACGGAAAAGTTCACCACGTCCGGCCCCATCGGGATGGAGGCACCTTTCACCTCGGTGACCAGCCCCGCAAAGAACTCCATCTGGGCGGCCGCACTGGCTGCGTCGGAGATCATCTCCCTGACCGGATTGCCGCAATCGGCGGCATCGATCATCGCAAGCTCGCCGGCGTTATCCCGCAGAATCTGCGCGACTTTCTTCAGAATGCGGGCACGGTCGAGCGGCGGAACGCGGCGCCATTCATCGAACCCTTGCTTTGCCGCGCGAATGGCGGCGTCCATATCCTCGGCGCTACAATTTGCGACATTCCCGAGAGACTCGCCCGTGCCAGGGCTGTTCGTCTGAATATATTCGCCACTCTTTGGGGCGTGCCATTCCCCGCCGTAATAGGCATCGCGGTGGGTCGGCAACGAGATCGTACTCGGGATGGTCGGCTGTTCAGGGATGTGTGTAGCCATTCGCTTCCTGTTCACCGTTAGATTGTCGTTCAGTGGCAACAAAGAGGTGCGTTCTTCTTCCGCCATTTGGTCGTGGCCGCTCGATGCTAGGCGGAGGTGTCACCCACGACTGGCTGCCCGCGAGTGCCTCCCTCGAGCGCGGTATCCCGTAAGACGGTTGGGTAGGGACCGAGCGAGCTGATCAATACGATCGAGATCACCAGCACAATGGCGAGCCCCATCAGGGGAACATCATATGCGCCAATCAACTCTCGCGCCGAACCTATCAAATATGGACCGAGTCCGGTTGCTATTGAATATAGAGAAATGAACGTACCGTAGATCTCGGCAAACGAAGACAGGCCGAAATATCGGCTTAGCAGATAGCCACCAATCTCGGTTTCAGCACCAAATCCGATTCCGATCAGAATGCCGGCGCAGATCAAGGCTGCTTGGGAGTTGTCTGAAAAGATGACTATGGCCAAGCCGATGAGAGGAGCCAAAAAAAACGGCAGCGCAGCTCTGGGCGTATCAAAGTAGTCCTGCAGCAGACCTGATATCAATCTCCCGGCAATCTGCGCCACCCCGATCGACGTAAGAAAGCTCAGCGCCAAGGGCGCGATAACGCCACGCTCGCCCAGCATCACCACCGAATGAACGAGGACCCCGGTAATTGAGACTGCCATGAGGCAGAGCGCGCCGGTTACCAACCAAAACGTAAGGCTGCGACGCGTCTCTTTCGCTGACGCTCCGTAAGAGCGATGATCGATTTGGGCGGTCGGCTTCTTTGATGACCGATCCCCTGGTTCGCGGATGAAGAATATAGAAGATATGAGACCAACTAGCGTTACCAGCGCTCCCAGGCCAATGTACGCACCTCGCCAGCCGTAGGCGGCTGCAAGTAAGCTGACATACTTAGGAAGCAGAGCTCCCCCGATTCCAATCCCGCCCCCGACAGCAAGACCCAGAACTAATCCCCGGCGACGCGCGAACCAAATCGAGACCACCTTGGAATAGAGCGTCGGGGACTGCACCGCCGCACCGGCACCCAGCAATGCAAATAGCGGGAGCAGCGTCCAGCTTGACCCGTCGTTCAACGACATGGCGACCAACACGATACCGAAATAGATCACCCCCGGAATCAGCACTGCTCGGGCGCCGAACCGGTCAGCCGCGCGTCCTAGCAGGGGGCTGCTTAGAGCAATCAGAATCGTAGAGAGGAAGAGAGCACCCGAAAACGTCGAGCGCGACCAATTGAACTCCTTCGTCATCAGCGCCAGAAAAACAGGCGCCGTGTAGAAGGTGACGGGTCCCGTGCCAACGAAATTTCCGAGTGCGGCGCCTGTCGCAACAGCGACGTGCGAGGCGCTTCCTTCCGACGCGGTCATCTATCCCTCCCCTTTTTCTTCTTTTGAACTTGTTGCGAGTCCGCGCCCAAGAGCTCCACTCCCGGCCAGACGCCTTGCTTGACTGCATTCGCCAGAACGGTTGAAAGCGCTGTTCTGACTCGTTTCACCTCGGTCAAGTGTGAACGTTGCCGCCGCACGGTGATGGCCCATGTGACCTTTGCCCCATCGATGCGACTGCACCAGATATCCGGCTGTGGCCGAGGGACAAGGTATCCTGCACCGACGCTTTGGTCGACCAAACCGGCCTTGATGAGGTCCTGGCAAAGATCCAAGCTTTCCGCTTCGATCATCGGCGGAAACTTCAGCCTTCGCTCCTCAAGCATCCGTTGCAGCCCGAGCCGGAACGGATTCGGCCGGCCCGGCATCGCCAAGGAATAGCGTGCGACTTCCTCTGCCGAGATCGGATCGGGAGGCTTCGGCAACTTCACGCTCCGGAACAAGATCATGGGCTCGCGAATGTAGCCCACTTCTTCAAAGTCAGCGGCGGGGACCTGTCCCTCGACGAGAATGGCGACATCCAAAAGCCCCTGCAGGAGGAGATCTCGCGTCTGCGTGTTTAGGCCCTCGAAGACTCGCATGTTAATATTCGGCGCGATGCGCCGCATCTCGGCAATTAAAGGTATCGTAATCAAGTGCCGGAAGGGGGTCGGCATGCCCAGAACGAGTCGAGCCGGCGCATCGTTGAGCAAGTCGTTCCGCAATTCTGCTGCTTGCCGCAGAAGCTTGCCCGCGTGAGCGTAGAGAAGCCGACCTGCGTCGGTCAATTGGACGCCTTTGCGCTGGCGCGTAAAGACGCGTTGTCCAATATCCCGTTCGACGCTCGCGATAGAACGAGTGAGCGCCGGTTGCGTTAGCCCCAACTCCTTCGCAGCGCGATTGATGCTGCCAAACTCGGCGACCCGAATGAAATGCTCAAGGCTTCTCAAGTTCAACGAAACACCCTCTTATCGTTCGTTCGGCCAAGACCGACGGCCTGGAGCGCAAGCACCTTCTATTTCGATGGTATCATGTATTCCTTCTCCAAGACCGCCCAGCGCCGACCGCACTCCAAACCACCTTCCATGTAGCGGGCGGGAGCGTCGAGATAGGGCGGGCGCGGCGGCCCGGGATCGATCAGGCCCGCGCTGGCGAACCGCTGATGAGCAATCGGTATGCTGTAATTCATGAAAGCCGCGAGATCGCCACCGGCGAACATTGCGGACTCCGCCCAATTGCATTTCTCGGAGATCGCCGCTGCCAGATCCCAATTCCGGGACAGAATCGCCTTCGAAAGAGCTGCAATCGGTGCGGGAGCGCAAGCGACGCTTCCCGACCAGCATGCCTTGATCAAATCGGGCATTGCCTTGGCCGCGTCATACCAGTGCGTGCCAAGCGGCAGAACGCGAAGATGTTCCCCAACGGCGGCGGCGTCCCCGATCAGCGCGGGACCACCGACGTGCTTCGCTGCCACAACCTCCTTGATCTTGGCGAGCTCGAGATAAGCCTCGCGGGAAATCTTTCCTTTGAATGCGACGGGATTGTCATAGACCACCAATGGTACACCGGGCAGCGCGTCCGCCAGGTCCCTGTAAAATCGCACGATCCCGACGTCATCTAGGGCAAGCCACATTGGTCGTCCGACAAAGAGACCGTCTGCGCCGACCGCCATTGCCCGCCGAGCTCGGGTGATCGTGTCGCGTGTGTTCAGCGTGGTAACGCCGGCAAACACCGGGCTGCGTCCTGCCGTCGTTTGGGCGACACACTCGACGAACGAAACGAATTCCCGTTCGGTAAGTGTGGCGCCTTCCCCGAACGTACCGGTTGTCATTAGTATTTCGATTCCGGCGTCAAGGACCAGGCGCGTCATCTTCTCAGTTTCGCTGAGATTGACGGTGTCCTCCGACGACCAATGAGACGCGTCGGGCGTTGCCGGTGTCGCGAGAATGCCGGCAACGCCAACGAAGTTTGAGGGTGTGATACGCATGGCGATTTCCAGGGGTTAAGATTCTACAGCCGAGATTTCAGTGACTTCGCGAAGCAGCCCAAGCCGCCGATAGATCTCTCGGTCGCTTGTGCAAAAAAGCCGGGCCCCGGCGCTATCCGCTCGATGAAAGAAACTCTTGTTTTGAGGGGCCGTAAATACGTCGTGCGGTCCCCACCTCAACTCAGCGCCCCCTATGGTCGAAACTCCAGTCCCCTCCACCACGACAAAGATCGAACTCGCACTGGACCGCCGCGCGACAGTGTTCGATCCGCCCCGAAGTTCGATCGCGTAACAATCAAGAAGCCCCAAGCATGAACCACCTGTCAGCGGATTGGTGTAACGGACCGTCTTCGATCCGTCATCCATCCTGGGGACGAGTTGCATGGCTCGTAACACGTCACCCCAAGGATAGCGAAACATAGGGGAATACTCGGGATGCCACGCTCCCTCGAGCGCCGGTACGACGCCCGGAACGTGAAACATCTGATCGGGAAAGGTGAGAGGTACATCCCGTGCGGGTCCCGGCTGAAACGCTTCAGTGCCGATCACACGATGCAACTGCACATCCAGGATATCGACCCAGCATGCCAATTCCTTTCCGTGATGAACGTGCTCGTGCCAAGTCCACCCAGGCGTGAGAATGAGGTCGCCCGGCTCCATTGTGCAGGCTTTGCCGTCCACGACTGTCTCGACTCCGGGGCCGCCTTCCACGACAAACCGCAACGCACTCATCGAGTGTCTGTGCGGGCGAGCACGCTCGCCCGGCAACAGCGTCTGATAGGTCGCGTTCATGACGCCGCAGGTCATGTCCTCATCCGGGCCGCGAGATCGAGAGCTGCGAAGGCTCAATACCCGCCGCTCAATTGATGTCGGATCCTCGACCTTTGCGGTCTCGTGCAGAACAGGTTGGATCTCGCTCCACCGCCAGATATGCGGCTTTTCATCGGCGCGTTCGTTGACTTGCGCATTCGGAAACTCCCAAAGCGGAGCCATTCGCAAGCGATCCCAAGCCGCACGAAGATCCTGCGGGACTTGCGGGTCTGCGGAACTGCGATGGACATGCGGCATGACGTATCCTCCCAACAAGGCGCTTGTTCAATTGTTGGGAGAAATCTAGCGGTTTGAAAATGTTGCGACTATGCCGCTGAATAAGCATGCATTCAACGATTTCCGTTGCATGGTCCGGAATTGGAGGAGATGTCGAACTGCGCAAACCTGCCCAGCAGGTCGCGAAGATGGACGCCATGAAGGACGTGCGGTTACTTGAGAGTCTGTGTATTGATCCGCATGTCGGCTTGACCGGCATGGGGGCGGTCGCCCGTTGATAGCTTGAAGCCGACATTGCCATTGGCAGCTCTGGATCTTCAGCGGATCAGCGGCTGCTCGCAAATGTTAACGGCAGACAGACTGTGGCCGCAAACGCAAGGCAAGGCTTCGAGTCGAATTCGCGCACCCGTCGCGTTTGAACGGCGCATCTCTGGCGCGCACGCGCGCTCTATCGTTCCAGGCGAGGTTCGTGATTTGAAGCCCTCGCACAGGGAAACCGCGGGGTTTTCAAATCTTGAACGATTCAAGCGATTCGGGCGCAAACAACTCGTCTGGAGTCAGTAACCGTTTCGATAACCCCTGCTCTTGATGGTATCTCAAAAATGTCGCCAGCGTTTTACGATTGGTTTCCAGCCCATAAGACCAAAAGTTCTCTCCCATAAGATCTCTCGCTTCTTCGACGTGAGCTGTAAGCCAAGGCAACATGGTCTTGAGTGCTGCCGTCTCGTACATATCCTCGTAGGTCCTCCTCTGCGAAGCAACGAAGGCCTTGGTCAACGACTGTGCGATCCAGCGGTGTTTTTCGTATAGGTCCCGACGGATTGCGACCGTATGCATGATCGGAAATATTCCGGTAGTCTTGAAGTACTCCTGCTCTATGCGCTGGTAATTTTCGAATAGACGCTTCACCTGACCATCCAGCTTCCCCTTGAGGTAGGCCGAAGGCATGCGGGCCGTGTAAAGCGCGTCGATTTCACCGTCGAGCAACATCTGGGAGAGGGTCTTGTCTGGACCGATCGGTTCAATCCGGATTTGCGCCGGCAGATCCAATCTTTGCTTTTCTGGGCGGCCTGGTTCTTCCTCCCCACCAGTGCAATAGATCACGCTTTCAACGGGCAGTCCGTAGTGCTCGGCCAAGATACCCCGTATCCAGACCGGAGCCGTCATTTGGAATTCTGGCACGCCGACCCGTTTTCCGATCAGATCGGACGGCTTTTCGATGCGCGACCGGACATTGACATAGATAGATCCATGCCGAAAAACGCGCGATGGAAAGACGGGAATGGCGATAAAAGGGCAATCTTCCTTGCTTGCTAATACGGAGTATGAGGACAGCGAAATTTCCGCCGCATCGAACTCCCGATGTCGGATCATGCGGAAAAAGGTCTCCTCGACCGGCAAATTCAGATAGTTCAATTCGATACCGTCAACCGGCACCGCGCCTTCCATGAGGGCCCGAGTGCGATCGTAATCCCAACATGCCAGAGATAGACCCAGTTTGCTCATTGTCTTGTATCTCGTTTGAGGGAGAAGCGCCGGCCCCAGCCGCGCAGTGGTGTTCTTACTCAAAGTCATGCGGGGCACCGGCGAGCACGGACCGCGATTTCAGACGTCACGCAAGGCGCCGTCCGAAACGGACAAATTATTATGAGCGGTTTAGCGCCTCGATTGGGTCGCGACTACGCTGTCTTGCAAGCATGCATTCGACGGATTCCGTTGCACATGGCGTTTCGCGCCGAGCCGCACATTGGAAGATCATCCAAATCGAACGATGATCCGACTGTCAGCCTTCCGGCTATCGCCAGCTGACCGGCCCGGCTCTTGCCGGCGAACGCGGTGCCCCAACGCCAGTTGCACCACCGCCAGGAGCGCGACCACCGGCTGCGCGCTCGGCCTTGAATCGAGGGCATCCGCGGCCTTTCTGTGGTGGATCCCGCGCGTGTAGCTGCCCAGTGCCTGCATCAGTGCGTCGTTGACGACCCGGGTGGGCCGGCCGAAGGCCTTCTCGAAATTGAAGCCGGCCCATCACTTGCCGAGGTTGTAGGGCTCCGGGACGAGACGGTTGTGAACGACAGGTCACGGATAGCCCACCGAGATCACGTCGCACGTCCAATCCCGCGTGAGATGCTTGACCTTCCTGACCATCGCCTCGCCGGAGAGGTGACGCCCGGATTTGAACTCACGCCTGGCGCGGCCTCGATTGGTCACGACCTTGACGTGGGATCCGCCGACATCGATCGTCAGGATGCGCCGCGCCGACCTCTTTGACGGCTTTCTCATGATGCGGGTGTTTTCGCAGGAAATGACCGAAGTCGCTCATTCGCGACGATCGTTCCGCGTGATCGTCGTTTCCTCTCTGGCGCCGCGCATCGAGGGTGGTTCCTCGGGCTTGGCGCGTGATCTGGTAACCTTATCGCCTCTGCGACGCTTCACACGCATCAACAGCAAAGGAGGTAATCATGAGAAAAATTGCGTTGCTGCTGGCGACGCTCGCGGCCGCGTCGGCCCCCGCGGACGCGCGTGGCTTCGGGCACGGCGGATGGGTGGTCCGGGTTACGGATACTACGGCGGGCCGTGCGCCTACTATGATGGGCCCTACCGGCGCCGGCTACCTGGCACCGCCGGCTTACCGATCCTGCCGCCTGGCAGTTGGAACAAGCGCAGGGTTGGCGCGTTTAGAGCCGTTAAAGCAAGCGTGGGTTAAGAGGGGGAGATAGGTGCCTGACCAAAGGACGTCTGACCGATCGGCCAGATCGTTTCCCACCGCCGGCGGTGAACTCGCCGCCCTGATCAGACAGTTCGATTGGGCAAGAACCGGCCTTGGGCCGCTCGAGGCCTGGCCTCAGAGCCGCAAAACCATCACCGAAACCGTGCTGCGCTCGCCCGTCCCCATCGTCCTGCTGTGGGGCGCGGACGGTGTCATGATCTACAATGACGCCTATTCGGAGTTCGCCGGCGGGCGGCATCCCCGGCTGCTTGGCTCGAAAGTCCGCGAAGGATGGCCCGAAGTCGCCGACTTCAACGACAATGTCATGAGGGTCGGCCTCGGCGGAGGCACGCTCGCCTACAAGAACCAGGAGCTCACGCTCTACCGCCATGGCCGTCCCGAACAGGTCTGGATGAACCTGGACTATTCACCGGTCCTGGACGAGGCGGGCCATCCGGCAGGCGTCATCGCCATCGTCGTGGAAACGACCCAGCGCGTGATGGCGGAGCGGACCCTGAAGGATCGCGAAAACGACCTCGCTCGTGTCCAGGAGATCGCCAAGGTTGGAGGGGTCACCGTCGACCTCAGAAACGGCTTCGACAACGGCCGTCGATCACCCGAATACAAGAAAATTCACGGGTTGGATCCCGACGTCGCGGACACGCATGACGATTGGATCAAGCGCCTTCATCCGGAGGACCGCGATGCGGCGCTGCGGCACTTCGTGGCGACCGTGAACAGCGCGGAAACACGGTATTCCTCCGAATACCGGATCGTCAGGCCGAGCGATGGGCAAGTGCGATGGATCGTCTGCGAAGCGCAGATCGAAAGGGATGAAGACGGGCAGCCGCTCCGTCTGGTGGGCGCGCACATGGATATCACCGAACGTGCGCTGGCGAGGGAGCAACTCGGAGAGAGCGAGGCGCGCTTCCGCCTCATCGCCAACAGCGCGCCGGTGCCGATGTGGGTCAGCAAACTCGACGGTACGCGCGGATTTGCAAATCAGGCCTATCTGGACTTCCTGGGTCTCGACTACGAACAGGCCCTCGTTTTCGACTGGCGCAAGGTTATCCATCCAGACGATCTCCCGCGGATCATCAGCGAGAGCCTTGCAGGCGAAGCCTCCCTCAAGCCCTTCGCCCTGGAAGGGCGGTACCGACGCGCCGACGGGGCGTGGCGGTGGATGCGGTCGGAATCCCAGCCGCGCTGGGATCCATCAGGCGCGCATGTCGGCTTCATCGGCGTAGCCCACGACGTCACGGCGGCCAAGGTGGCGGAAGCCGAACTCCGCCGTCTCAATGAAACGCTGGAGCAGCGTATCCGGGAGCGGACCTCGCAGCTTGAATCGAACGAAGTTCAGTTGCGCGCGATTCTCGAGACCACCAACCAGTATCAGGGGCTTCTCGACCTCGAGGGCAACATCCTCTACGTCAACAAGACCGCGCTGGCGGGCATTCAGGCCGTCGCGGCCGACGTGGTCGGCAGGCCCTTTTGGGATTCGCCGTGGTTCGCCGCAACCAAGGGCGCGCGCGAGGTGGTCGCCGGGACCTTCGCCGCGGCCAGGCGCGGCGAAGGTCCGCGCGCGGAAATGCTGCTGCATTTGCCGATCGGCGACCGGCTCTTCGAATTCGTCATGCGACCGGTGCTCGATCAGCAGGGCGCGATCGTCAGGATTCTGACCGAAGCCGTCGATATCACCGAACGCCGCCAGGCGGAGGAGGCGCTGCGTCAATCCCAGAAGATGGAGGCGGTCGGCCAGCTGACCGGCGGCGTGGCGCACGACTTCAACAACATGCTCACGATCATTCGTTCGGCCACCGACTTTCTGCGCCGCCGCGGGCTGTCCGACGAGCGCCAGCGGCGCTATATCGATGCCATTTCCGACACCGTGGACCGCGCATCCACGCTGACCGGGCAGTTGCTGGCGTTCGCGCGGCGCCAACCCCTGACGCCGGAGGTGTTCGACGTCGGACGGCAGGTCGATGCCATCGTCAAGCTGATCCGGCCGCTGGTCGGCGGACGAATCCAGATCGGCTTCGAGATCCGCGATCCCGATTGTTTCGCACTGGCGGACATCGCGCAGTTCGAGACGACGCTGATCAACCTCGCGGTGAACAGCCGCGACGCCATGCACGGCGAAGGCGTCATTTCAATCAGGGTCGAAAAGGCGGATCAGGTTCCTCCATCCGCCACCAGCGAAAGGCGGAACGGCCAATTCATCGCCGTCTCGGTGAAGGACGTGGGCACGGGGATCGCGCCGGAGAAGCTCACGGCGATCTTCGAGCCGTTCTACACGACCAAGGAGGTCGGCAAGGGCACGGGCCTGGGCCTCAGCCAGGCGCTCGGCTTCGCCAAGCAGTCCGGCGGAGACGTCGTGGTGGTCAGTGAACTGGGGAAGGGGTCGACATTCACGGTGTACCTG
This sequence comes from Xanthobacteraceae bacterium, assembly GCA_031291445.1. Classification (GTDB taxonomy): domain Bacteria; phylum Pseudomonadota; class Alphaproteobacteria; order Rhizobiales; family Xanthobacteraceae; genus Bradyrhizobium_A. The sequence continues at coordinate 22,457 of JARLJA010000152.1, forward strand.
CCCCAGGCGGAAGCACCGGACCGTCACGCGGACACCATCGTGGCCAATCCCGACGCGGCCCCAGGCGGGCGCGGTCGCCGAATTCTGGTGGTTGAAGACAACGAAAATATCGGAAAATTCTCGGTCGAACTGCTGCAGGACCTGGGCTACGAATCCCGGCGGGCCGACAATGCCAGGCAGGCGCTGGCCCTGATCGCTGCCGATCCGTGGGCGTTCGATCTGGTCTTTTCCGACGTGATCATGCCCGGCATGAACGGCGTTGAGCTCGCCGGCGTCGTTCGCAAGAAGTATCCCCATCTGCCGGTGCTGCTCACGAGCGGCTACAGCATCGTGCTGGCGGAGAATGCCCATCACGGATTTGAGCTGATCCAGAAGCCGTATTCGGTCGAGGCGCTGTCGCGCGCCTTGCGCCGGGCCATTTCGGAATGGCCGCCGGCTGACCGGAAAATTCAGGCCTGATAACTGACCCGGGCCAGCCGAACGCGGAATGATCGGACATCAGCCAGGTAAGGCCGTAGATCACGACAACGCCAAAGGCCGCGGGATGTCCCGCGGCCTGGCCGGTCACCGTGGTCCAACGCCTCGGCCCTATCTCCATTCAGTGCTCTCATGCAGGACGCCCGGCCAGCCGCTGCGCGCTCGTGGCGCTCTGTTGCGCTGTGTGACTTGAGCGTCCCCAGATTGCGGCGCTTCCCGGTTTTGGGATCAGTCTTCCGTGACCAGAGCCGGTATTCCCCGCTCTCGAGCTTGCGGATCATTGGCCGCCTCATTCGTGGCCCGGGCTTCCGATGGCGGCCAACTTCTTCTGCGGCGCGCCGTTCCAGACATCCTGCAGCGCGCTGGGGCTCATCGGCGGGACTGCGGAACCGACGCGGGGCGGCGCGGTTGGCGTCGATAGTCATGGAGCGACAGATGGCGAACAACAAGATCCCGAACGAGAAGCAGCCGGGCGAAAAGAGCCCCGGGAAGTACCACTACAATCCCGGCAATATGTCCGGCAAATCGATCGAGAGCGACAAGGACGAATCCGAACAGCACAACAATAGCGATCGGATCAAACGGCGCGAGGAGCCGCACGAGCGTTCCTAGTTTGCTCAGACCTCGGAGCCGCCGCCAGGCGGCTCCTTGCTTTTGGGACTTTTGTGCGGGCCGGTCGTGGAGGCGAGCTTTCCCGGCCGATCCCGACCGAATGGATCGATGCCGCGCCCGTCCATGACATTCCGGCAAACATCTCCGCTTGCGCGTTGTCGCTTGCAGCCGCCTGGAGCTCACGTCGAGGAACCTCCAATCGATTTGCGTATTTTCAAGGCAGTAGCTTGGCTGGAGGACTCGCATGGAACAGACATTTGGAAAATCGGCGCAGATCGAGACGATCGAAACCGTTGAACCCTCGCTTCCCGGTGTCTCGTGGGCGGCGGTGCTAGCGGGAGCGGTCACGTCCCTCGCATTGACACTGGTTCTTCTGTCCTTCGGTGCTGGAATGGGATTTGCGGTGGTGTCGCCGTGGGGCAATGCCGGAGTTTCGGCGACGACCTTCAAGGTCGGCACCGGGCTCTATTTCATCGTGATGGCGATGATCTCATCGGCGCTGGGCGGCTATCTTGCCGGACGCCTCCGGCAGAGATGGATCGCCGTACGGGCGCCTGAGGTGTTCTTCCGCGATACCGCGCATGGATTTCTGGCCTGGGCGGTGGCGTCGGTTCTGGGCGCCGTCCTGCTTGCGTCTCCCGCGAGTTCGCTGCTGGGCAGCTCGCTCTCGGGATCGATCCAGGCGCCGGCCAATTCCGCGCAACCGTCTGCCATGGACGCCTACGTCGACACGCTGCTGCGTCCCGACAATCCGTCCGCGCAAGGCCAGCAGGATGCCGCCGCGACCCGTAGCGAAATGGTGCGCCTGTTCACGCGGAGCTTTCACAACGGAAGTGACCTCAATGCCGCCGATCGGGCTTATGTGACAAAGGTCGTCTCCGCCCGGACCGGGCTGAGCCAGGCCGATGCCGAAAAGCGGGTGAATGACGTCGTGACGCAAGTGAAGACCGACCTCGACAGCGCCCGGAAGGCGGCGATGCAGATCTCGATCTGGCTGACGCTGTCGCTCTTTGTCGGCGCGTTCTGCGCGTCGCTGGCCGCGACCGAGGGCGGCGGGCTTCGCGACGGGACCTGGGGAAGGAAAGCTTACGGAAAGACCGCGTCGGTCGTTGGTACTTGAAAGCGAAAGGAGAGATGCCATGCCCATCTTGCTCTGGCTCCTGGGAATTCCAATCCCGCTCATCATTCTCGTCATGCTTCTGCGCTGAAGCCGCGGGCGAGGCTTGTTCACTCGGCCTCACACTCGGACCCGCGGACGAACGAGCCAACGACGGGGCGCTCGCCCCGTCGTTTCAGCGTGGCACCGCCTCTTCGAAATCGGTGATCCAAACTATCGCCCGCACCCCGATGATGGTGCGCTCCTCCAGCGCCCGCCAAACCCGCTCGCTACTCGCGGTTCGCCTTCTTGCCGCGTGCGGCGCCCGTCTCCTTCCGCCGATTGATGAAATGCGCGTTGCCAACGCCGGTGCCGATGGTGAGCACGCCCCAGCTCCCGACGTCCTGCATGAAGGGCACCTCGGAGAGTCCCTGGACCACACCATCATTGTGCATCACCACGGCGGTATCGTGGGCGCCGATCTGCGGTATGGCCTCGATCAGGTTTGCCGGCAGGTTGAATTGAGAGCTTTCCCAGTTGCCGGGCAGGTTCTGCGCGCCGGTCTCGATCGAGCCATCCTCCCGGATCAGGCCGGGGCATGCGACGCCGATGAAGGGAGCGAGCTTCATGCCGTCGGCGTCCGCGGCGGCAATGTGCCTTCAGCATCTTCACCAGGCGTTTGACCGCGCCCTCCCGCGTCGGTTCGTCGCCGGCATGGCGCCACAGTTTGGATTGCCAGACGTAGGCCTTGGAGAGGTCTTCCGCCTTCTTCCAGCGCGATGCGACCACGCCGCAGCGGATATTGGTGCCGCCGATGTCGACGGCGAGGATGCCGTCATGGGCCTCGAAGATCCAGGATGGCGCCAGGTGCAAGGCCCCGATCAGCCCGGCATCATCGGGATGGTAGCGGATCGGCCGCATTTCGATCTCGATATCCCTGGATTTCAGGATGATCTCGGCCCGCGCGATGGCGAGTTCGCCAAGGCGGCTGTCGCTGAACCCGCCCCCGACCACGATGCGCTCGCTGTCGGTCCACGCCTTGGTCTTCAGGAAGCGCCGGGTGACATAGGCCAGTTCCTGGGAAAACTCTTCCGTGGCGCCGTGAACCAGCGCCGCCGCTTCGGCATTGCCATTGTCGAGGATGTCCTCCAGCGACTTCCTGCCGATGCGCTCGGCGGGTCGCTCGCCCAGCGGATCGTCGGCGGACTTGCGGAGAGTCTTGCGCAATCTTTCCAGGATCTCAAAGAAGGCGCCCTTGCTGGCGCGATCGCCGACAAAGCCCTCTTCGTCCTTCAATTGGATATTGAAGCTGTCGACCTCGACCGAAGGCAGTCGGGCGGCGCCATGGCGGGCGATGGGAGCGGTCGTTGCAGTATCTGCGGCCATTTCCAGACCTTGATCGCACGGCCTCGGGACGGAGCGAACCTCGCGTGCGGTGTGCGATCGCACTGCACGACCGACCCAACGCCGCGATGCGGCGGGGGTTCCATGCTCGCATTTTCGACCGAGCCGGTTGCGCAGGCGACTACCCGGGCGCCCGATAGACATCCTTGCCCCGCAGGCCGTCGTGCGAATGCGTCAGCGTAAGAGCGCCATGAGGAGGGCGTCGAAGCTCGGCGGGGAGCCGCGCGCCGATGTCGCTCTTGGCCGGTGTGACGCCGCCGTCGGCCAGCCACAGCGCGCCGGTCACATAGCTCGCTTCATCGGAGGCGAGAAACGCAAAGATATTGGCGATCTCCTCCGGCGTTCCGCGCCGACCGAGGGGAACCATGGCGTCGATCCCCGCCTGCTCGGCCGGATCGATCGGACTGTCGGCGCCGCGGGTCCACGCCGTATCGATTGCGCCGGGGCAGACGCAATTGGCGCGCACGCCATGCGGCGCCTGCTCCAGCGCCACGCCCTTCATGAAGGCATGCAGGAATCCCTTGCTGCCGCCGTAGGGGGTGAACCGCGGCGAACCGTTCAACCCGGCCTCCGAGCCGGTGAAGATGATGTTGCCCCGGCTCGTCTGCAGATGGGGCAGGGCGAATTTGGTCATGAGGAAGGCGGTCCGGATGTTGTTCCTGACGGTGCGATCGAAATCCTCGATGCGATAATCCTCGGTCGCGGCGTTGGCGATGAAGATGCCGGCGTTGCTGACGAGGATGTCGAGAGATCCAAAGGTATGAATCGCAAGCGCGACACAGGCCTGGGCCTGCGAGTCTTCCGCCACGTCGCCCAGATGGATCGCCGCCCGGCCGCCGGCCTTTGTGATCGCATCGGCGACGTCGGGGACCGGATCGGCCGGCAGGCCGCTCAGGACGAGCCGCGCGCCCTCGCGCGCGAACTTGTGTGCAATCGCCTCGCCGATCCCGGTGCCGGCGCCGGTGATGATCGCAACCTTGTTCTTGAGGCGCATGTCTTTCTCGCTTCCTTGGCCGAGGTGGTCGAAATGCGCGGCCGGGGGTGGAGACCGGCCGCCGGCAAGCCGGGCAAGGCGGGACTCTACAGGTTGACGCCGGAAGCGGGCAATGTTTGCCTCTGGCGGGCGGCGCGGCGACAATCTGGGGGTGGCAGAGGGGCTTGCTATCCTCTTGTCCGACTCTCAAATTGGCGTCGACCATGGAATCTGAACTTGCGGACATTCGTTCCGCCGACGAGATCAAGCCGAACGACACCAGGGGGCGACATGAGCAAAGACAAGGCGCAGATCATTTACACCTTGACCGACGAGGCGCCGATGCTGGCCACGGCGGCGTTCCTGCCACTGGTTCGCAGCTTTGCGGCGCAGGCCGGCATCGACGTGATCCCCTGCGACATCTCGGTGGCGGCGCGTATCCTGGGCGAGTTTCCCGACTATCTGACCGACCAGCAAAAGGTGCCCAACAACCTGGCCGAACTGGGCAAGCTTACGCTGCAGCCGGAGGCCAACATCATCAAGCTTCCCAACATCAGCGCCTCGGTAGGTCAGCTGGTGAGCGCGATCAAGGAGCTGCAGTCCAAGGGCTACAAGCTGCCCGATTACCCCGACGCGCCGAAGACGGAAGAAGAAAAGGCCATCAAGGCGCGCTATGCCAAATGCATCGGCAGCGCGGTGAACCCCGTGCTGCGCGAAGGCAATTCGGATCGCCGCGCCCCTCGTGCCGTGAAGGAGTACGCGCGCAAGAATCCGCACGCCATGGCGGAATGGAGCCAGGCCTCACGGACGCACGTATCGCACATGCACCATGGCGACTTCTATGCCGGTGAGAAGTCGATGACCCTGGAGAAGGCCCGTGACGTCAAGATGGAGCTGATCACCAGGAGTGGCAAGACCATCGTGCTCAAGCCGAAGGTGGCGCTGCTCGACAAGGAAGTGATCGACAGCATGTTCATGAGCAAGAAGGCCCTGCTCGCGTTCTATGAAAAGGAGATCGAGGATGCGCGCAAGTCCGGCGTGATGTTCTCGCTGCACGTCAAGGCCACGATGATGAAGGTGTCGCACCCGATCGTGTTCGGGCACTGCGTCAGGATCTTCTACAAGGACGCCTTCGCCAAGCACCAGAAACTGTTCGACGAGCTCGGCGTGAACGTCAACAACGGCATGGTCAACCTGTACGACAAGATCGCCACCTTGCCGCAAAGCAAGCAGGACGAAATCAAGAACGACCTGCACGCCTGCCACGAACATCGCCCCGAACTGGCGATGGTGGACTCGGCCAAGGGCATCACCAACTTCCACTCGCCCAACGACATCATCGTCGACGCATCGATGCCCGCCATGATTCGCAACGGCGGCAAGATGTGGGGCGCGGACGGCCGCCTGAAGGAAGTCAAGGCGGTGATGCCCGAATCGACCTTTGCCCGCATCTATCAGGAGATGATCAACTTCTGTAAGTGGCACGGCAATTTCGATCCCAGGACCATGGGCACGGTGCCGAACGTTGGCTTGATGGCCCAGCAGGCCGAGGAATACGGCTCGCACGACAAGACCTTCGAAATTCCCGAGGACGGCGTCGCCAATATCACCGACCTGGCGACCGGCGAGGTCCTGCTGAGCGAAAACGTGGAGCAGGGCGACATCTGGCGCATGTGCCAGGTCAAGGACGCCGCAATCCGCGACTGGGTGAAGCTGGCCGTGACACGCGCGCGCAACTCGGGCATGCCCGCGGTGTTCTGGCTCGACCCCTATCGTCCGCACGAGAACGAACTGATCAAGAAGGTCAAGACCTACCTCAAGGAGCACGACACCACTGGTCTTGATATCCAGATCATGTCGCAGGTGCGTGCGATGCGTTACACGCTGGAGCGCGTGATTCGCGGTCTCGACACCATTTCGGTCACCGGCAACATCCTGCGCGACTACCTGACCGACCTCTTCCCCATCATGGAGCTGGGGACATCGGCGAAGATGCTGTCGATCGTGCCGTTGATGGCCGGTGGCGGCATGTACGAAACGGGCGCCGGCGGCTCGGCGCCCAAGCACGTGCAGCAGCTGGTGGAGGAAAACCATCTACGTTGGGACTCGCTGGGCGAATTCCTTGCGCTCGCGGTGTCGCTGGAGGATCTGGGCATCAAGAATGGCAACACCAAAGCCAAGATCCTGGCCAGGACGCTCGATGCGGCCACGGGCAAATTGCTCGACAACCGCAAGAGCCCGTCGCCCAAGACCGGCGAGCTGGACAACCGCGGCAGCCAGTTCTATCTGGCGCTGTATTGGGCGCAGGAGCTGGCCGCGCAGACCGAAGACAAGGACCTGCAGTCCTCGTTCGCGCCGTTGGCCAAAACCCTGGCTGACAACGAAGCGAAGATCGTGGCCGAGCTGGCTGCGGTGCAAGGCAAGCCGGTCGATATCGGCGGCTACTACATGCCGGACATGAAGAAGATGACGGCCATCATGCGCCCCAGCCCCACCTTCAACGCGGCGCTGGGGGCCTGAGCGGCCCCGGCGGGCGCAGCCCACCTCGGACCATGTAACGTCGAATGGCATCCGGCTGCCGACCAGGCGGCGCGCCTGTCCGCGTCGTCCCGATCGCCGGCCGATTCGGGACCTTCCGATGGTGTCGATTGATATCGGCGAGGTTGGCTTCCAATAGGCGGCGCGATAGCCGGATCCTCAAAGGTGGAGGTCACTCTCCATATCAACAACGTTCCGTCTGTACGCCTGGCGCAGCAGCGCCGGAGAAGGCGGACCTGTCTGTCCGGACGGACCAGGCCTTCAGTCGTCGCGCGCCGGCGGCTGGCGATGCGGCCGGAGGTCTCCAGGCTTCATGCCATAGACGCTCTGAAAGGCTCGGTAAAAGGTCGACAGATCATCGAACCCCCATGCGAATGCGATATCCGCAATCGAGCGATCGGCGGCCGAGGGGTTGGTGAGAAGCGACTTGATCTCCTCGAGCCGCCGGCGCTTCACCCACTGTCCGAGGCTTGTGCCCTTGTGCTCGAACAGCAGGTGCAGCGCCCGTACCGACATTCCGAGGCGGGCGGCGACCGCGGCGGGCGAAATGAGATCCGGTTCGGCGAGGTGGCAATCGATGTAGCGCAACACCCGTGCGAATTTGGCGTCGCGCACCGCCTCGCGGCCCTGTTCCTGCCGCTCCGGGGCGATGCCGAGCGCGACAGCCACCAGACGGCTGACGTTGTCGGCGATGCAATCTTCGGCGACGACGTCCATCCGGCCGGTCTGGGTCGCCAGCGCGCCGAGATAGCTCGACAGCACCGAGCCGAGCGGCTCGTCGCGCCGCAGACAGGTCATCATCAGCTGGCCGCCGTTCGCCCGCAGCGGGTCGAGCATCCGGCGCGGCATGCGCCAGATCCGAAAATTGAAATTGCTTAAGGCGCTCGTCGAAAAGGGAATGTTCGGATCGGCGATCACCATGTCGCCCGGTCCGGCGACGAATTCGCGTTCGGCCTGGCTGAAACGCGCCGAATCCGCCAGCTGGCAATACACATAATAGGTGTCGCTCGCCCTGCGTGCGATGTCCTCGCGGCGCCGGGTAACGATGTGGCCTTCGCATTCCAGCTCGATGACGTCCAGTCCGCCGAACCTGCGCGCCCAGATCCTGCCGCGAAAATCTCGCGAATTCCCGCGTTCGGGGGTTATGGCATAGACGTGCTGGCAGACCGCCTCGCGCCACGACGCGAACTGATTTCGTTCGGCAACGACATCGCTGTGCCACACGACGGTCATGAGTTTGAAGCCTAAACGAATGGCCGGTTGTCGTCAATCAATCGCGCGCCGCACGTCCGATCGACGAATTTCGCCAAATTGCGCTGGCGGCAAACGCGCTTTGCGCGCGCTGCAAAGACACCGGTCTCGCGGTGGTCTCATATCGGGGACAATTGGACTGACCGCCACGGCGGCAAGAACTCGGTGACCGCCCCGATTAACCTCGCGGGCGGTGACGTGAACCCTTGTGAGGAGATCAGGATGTCAGGAGCCACCGTCGACCCGGCCGTTCTGGAAAAAGTGCGGGGATGGCGCCCATATGTCGAAGCCAAGCTGGGATTCCGAAACCACTGGTATCCAGCCGTATTTTCTCACGAACTGCTTGAGGACAAGCCCGTCGAGACGATGCTGCTGGGCGAAAGCATCCTGCTCAATCGTCTGGACGGCAAGCCGCGTGCTATCAGAAACCGCTGTCTGCACCGCGGCGTCAAGTTCTCGAAGCAGGTCGAGTGCTACAAGAAGGGCACCATTACCTGCTGGTACCACGCCTGGACCTACAACTGGGCCGACGGCGAACTCTCCGACATCATCACCAATCCCTCGAGCTCGCTGATCGGCAAGCATCGGCTCAAGACCTACCCGGTCCGGGAAGAGAAGGGCCTGATCTTCGTCTTCGTGGGCGACATCGATCCTCCCGACCTGTCCTCGGACGTCCCGCCCGGCTTCCTCGATGAGGGAATGGCCATCCACGGCAAACGCCGGATGGTCAAGAGCAACTGGCGTCTGGGCGTCGAGAATGGCTTCGATGCCAGCCACATCTTCATCCACAAGCGCTCGAAGCTGGTGGCCGGCAACGATATCGCCCTGCCGCTCGGCTTTGCTCCGATCGACGCCGGCGACAGCACGCGGGCCGTGATCGGCGATACCGGACCGACCGGCCTCTACGACCTGCTCGGCGAGAAGTCGATTCCCGTATTCGAGGGCGAGCTTTCCGGAGAGACGGTGATCGAAGGGCACTTCGGCGCCAAGAAGGTGGCCGACAACATCTCGATCTGGCTTCCCGGCGTGCTCAAGGTCGATCCGTGGCCGCAGGAAGGAATGAACCAGTTCGAATGGTACGTGCCGGTCGATGCCACGACGCATTGCTACCTGCAGGTCCTCGGCCGAATGACCGCGACCAAGGAGGAGGCGGACGCCTTCCGTCAGGAGGTCGACGCCAAGTGGATCGAACTCGCCCTGGACGGTTTCAACGACGACGACGTCTGGGCGCGCGAAGCCACCGAGGAGTTCTACGGGGACAATGATCGCGGCTGGATCGAGGAACGGCTGTTCGAAACCGACATGGCGATCGTCGAGTGGCGAAAGCTGGCGAGCCAGCGCAATCGCGGCATCCAGCGCAGCGACAACTTGTGAGGAGAACGCCATGGCTCGGTACGTCGTCAATCAGTTGATCCAGAACCTTTTCCGGGAGCCGGGGCTGCTCGATCGGCTCAAGAGCGATCCCGCTTCGGTCTACGACGCCTACGGATTGACCGCGGCGGAGCGCGAGGCGTTCTCGGACGCGGGCCATCTCGCGCTGGCGTCGGTCGGTGTGCATCCGATTCTGCAGATGCATCTCATGCTGGTCAGCAACCCGCAGATGGCGGAAATGATCAGCGTCAAATCCTACACCGCCGAATGGGGGCTTTCGTAAAATGGCCAAGATCGTGAGTGTTGTCGCCACGTCGCACATCCTGATGTCGCCGACTGGTGTCGAAGACCGCGCCCGACATGTCGTCGACGGCATCAAGGAGATCGGAAAGCGGGTCCGCGCCGCGAAGCCGGATGTTCTCGTCGTGATCAGCAGCGATCACATGTTCAACCTCAACCTGGCGCTCCAGCCGCCGTTCTGCGTCGGCGTCGCCGACTCGTATATTCCCTTCGGCGACATGGACATCGCCCAGCTGCCGCGTCCCGGCGCACGCGGGTTCGCCCAGGCGCTCGTTGAGCGCGCGGCGGTGAGCGGGTTCGACGTGGCGAAAGCCGAGGAGTTCCGTCCCGATCACGGCATCGCGCTGCCGCTGACCATGATCGATCCTGACCGCACGATTCCGATCGTTCCGCTTCTGGTGAACATCAACATGGACCCGCCGCCGTCGCCGGCGCGCTGCTATGCGCTGGGCGGCGCCCTGCGCACGACGATCGAAGGCGATCGTCCCAAGGACGAGCGGGTCGCCATTCTCGCCACCGGCGGACTGTCGCACTGGCTCAACATCCCGCGTCACGGCGAGGTCTCCGAAACGTTCGATCGCCAGGTCATGAACGCGATCATCGGCGGCCGTGCCGCCGAACTCGCCCGGATGTCGTCAGCCGAGATCGTCGAGCAGGGCGGCAACGGCGGGCTGGAGATCGTGAACTGGCTGATCGCCGCCGCGACCGTGCCGGGACGGAGCGGGGAGATCATCTATTACGAGCCCATCCCGGAATGGTTCACCGGAATGGGGGGCATCGCCCTGGCCGCCGCCTGACGCGGCCACACGTCCGCCACAGCCCCCGACCCCTGCGAAAGCACTGAAAAATGCCCGATATGACCTCGCGCTATGCGAACGCCGATGGAATCCGCACGCACTACTTCGAAGAAGGCCGTGGCCCGGCCTTGATCCTGCTGCACGGTGGCGGGGCCGGCGCCGACAGTTACGGAAACTGGCGGGCCACGCTGCCGCTGTTCGCGGCGCATTTCCGAACCATCGCCGTCGATATGGTTGGATTCGGCAAGACGGACAAGCCTGATCCCGCGACGTTCGAGTTCTCCCAGGCGGCGCGGGTGGCCCATCTGCGCGCCTTCATGAAGGCCCTGGAGATTCCCTCGGCCATCCTGGTCGGAAACTCGATGGGCGGCGCCACCGCTCTGGGGTTGGCGTCGCAGTCTCCGGAGTTGGTCACCCAGCTGATCCTGATGGGCAGCGCCGGGCTCAACACCAGGATCCACGACGATCTGCTGCCGGTCATCAACTATGATTTTTCGCGCGAGGGGATGCTTCGCCTGATCCGTGCCCTGGTCAACGAGAACTTCGTCGTCGACGAGGCGCTGATCGACTATCGCCATTCCAATTCGATCGAGCCGGATACGCGGCGGGCCTATGCGGCGACCATGAAGTGGATCAGGGACCAGGGGGGCCTCTTCTACGAGCCCGAGGTGATCAGGCGTGTCGCCTGTCCGACTCTGATCGTGAGCGGCAAGAACGACAAGGTCGTCCCGCTCGAGAACGCCTATCGGTTCCTGGAACTGATCGACCGGTCCTGGGGCTACATCATTCCGCACTGCGGCCACTGGGCGATGCTCGAACATCCCGATGACTTTGCGCGCGCCAGCGTCAATTTCCTGCAGACGACCGGCGCGTCGGCGACGTCGCCCGGGCGCGGGAGCGTCGGAGCATGATCTTGTCGAGCGAACTCAATCTCGTCTGCGCGGTGTCCGACCTGGAGCCGGGGACCGCGAAGCGGATCGTGGTCGGGCGGCTCGCGCTCGCGGCCTTCAATCTCGACGGCGAATTCTACGTGACCGATGACACCTGTACGCACGGCTTCGCGTCGCTGTCCACCGGGATCATCGACGGCCACCTCGTCGAGTGTCCCTGGCACGGAGGGACGTTCGACATCCGTTCGGGCGCCCCGGTCGATCGTCCCTGCACCGTTCCGCTCACCGTCTATCGCACCGTCGTCAGGGACGGCGCGCTCTGGGTCGATCTCGGCGGCAAGCCGGGCGTTGAATGAATTCGCAACAAGGAGTGACGGACATGCCTGATCTCGAACAGGTCACGGAGCGGGTGCGCTTGGCGGTCGGAGACAATTCCGAGCTCGGTGCAAGGATCAAGTTCAAGTTCGGTGACTCCGGTACGCTGTATATCGACGGCAAGTCGGTTCCGAACCAGGTGCACAACAGCGATCAGGACTCCGACATCACTATCTCCGTCTCGCTGGAGAATTTCGAGCGGATCATCGACAAGCAGCTCAATCCCAAGCTTGCGCTGATGACCGGGCGAATGCGCCTGCGCGGCGACATCCGCATCGCCATGCGGCTGGACAAGGTCTTCGGACTGGAGTGACAGCGGCGGAGTGCGGGCGGCGGGTCATGACGGCTAGGGCTGGATGGGTTGGAGCGAGGTGATGCCGCGGATCTGCGTCGTCTCCGAACAGGAGACCGTGAGCTTCACGTGCGGGCTCGACGAAACCTTGTTGTCCGCGGGGCTGCGCGCCGGCATCGGACTGCCCTACCAGTGCTGCTCGGGGACATGCGGCAGCTGCCGCTTCGAGGTCACCGCCGGCGAAATCTGGTCACAGTGGCCGGACGCGCCCGGGCTGAGCTCCCGCGATCGCCGGCTGAATCGCCAGCTTGCGTGCCAGTCGCGACCGCTCGCCGATTGCGTCATTCGGATGCGGCTCGATCAGCGCTACGTTCCGGCGATCAAGCCGCTGCGCATGACGGGCGTGCTGCGCGCCATCGAGCCGGTCACCCGCGACATCGCACGGGTGACGATCTCGACCAATCGTGCCGCCGAGTTTCTGCCCGGCCAGTTCGCCCTCGTTCATCTCGCTGGTGTGCCCGCACCCAGACCGTATTCGATGAGCAATACGCCAAACGGCGAGGGCATCTGGGAATTCTACATCAAGCGGATCCCGGGCGGCGAATTGACGGGAATGCTTTTCGACGGAGCCGCGGTCGGCGCGGCGGTGGAGTTGGATGGGCCATACGGCATGGCGTATTTGCGCCAGGTGCCGGATCGGCCCGTGCTGTGCGTCGCGGGTGGCTCGGGAATCGCGCCGATGCTGTCCATCGCCCGTGCAGTGGCGCGGGACAGCGGCACGAGACCACTCCACGTCTATGTCGGCGGACGGGCGCCTGCCGACGTATCCCCCCTGGTTGCCGTAGTCCAGGCCGTATGCGGCGCCCACCTGCGTCATCTCGGAGCGGCCGTGTCCAACACCGAGCCTGCGGCGGAATGGACCGGGGAGATTGGACCGATTCATGAAGCGGTTGAGCGGGACCTTGCGGCGCAGCTCAAGGACTTCGACGTCTATCTGGCGGGACCGCCCGCCATGATCGACGCCTGCCTCGGCATGCTGTCGCGTCACGGCGTCGCGGCCGATCTCGTGCACTACGACGCTTATTGAAGCGGCCGTTCGCAGCCGGGGCCCCTGCGGCGTTCCCGGCCGATCCGGCTGCGGCCATCCGAATACGCAGGGAATTATCCGAATGCCTAAACCATCGCCGATTGCCGAAGCCGCCGAGCTGCTGCGGCAGGCCCACGAGACGCACGCGCCTTGCCTGCCGGTGCGCAACCTCCTGCCCCCGGACGATGTTGCAGCGGCCTATGCGGTCCAGGAGGCCAATACGGAGCGCCGCCTTCGCTCCGGACGCCGGCTGATCGGCCGCAAGATCGGACTGACCTCCAAGGCCGTGCAGGCCCAGTTCGGCGTTGATCGCCCCGACTACGGCATGTTGTTCGACGACATGGATGTTCCCCTCGGGGAGGAGATCGACCTGCGTCGTGTGCTTCAGCCCCGCGTGGAGGCCGAGATCGCCTTCGTCTTCGGCCGCGATCTCGATCAGGCGCTGCCGACGACCGCGGACATCCTGCGGGCCACCGACTACGTGGTCGCCGCCGTCGAAATCGTCGGGTCGCGCATCGCGAACTGGGATATCCGCATCGTCGATACGCTCGCCGACAATGCATCTTCAGGCCTGTTCATGGTGGGGCACCAGATCAGACGCCTGGCCGATATCGACGTGGTCGATTGCACCATGAGCCTCGACCGCGGCGGTCGCCTGGTCTCCTCGGGGACCGGCCGTGCCTGTCTCGGCAGCCCCGTCAGTGCGGTGGTCTGGCTGGCGCGCGCCATGGTTGGGTTGGGGCGGCCGTTGCGGGCGGGTGATGTGGTATTGTCCGGCGCGCTGGGACCGATGGTGCCGGTCGCTGCCGGTGACGTGTTCGAAGCGAGGATCGGCGGGCTCGGCGCGCTGCGTGTCGCCTTTGCCGCGGGCGCACAGACCTGAGCCGGCGGATCGATGGCCTGATCGACCCTGGCGACGCGATCGCGTTCACGCCCGATCGATGAGCAGTCCGAGGTTTCGCCTGTCGCCGGAGAGGCGGAGATGCGACGCCGACGCGGCGTCCGGGATCCAGAACAGGGCAAGCGCAGCTCCGCCGAGCCGATCGACGCCCCGGCATTTCAGTGCAAGCCCGGTTCGCGCCTCATTTCGAGGCGTCCACGGCACGACGTCCCGCCCGCCATGGATGTGGATCGTGACCTGCGCGCGTGACCCGACGAGAGCATGAGCGAGGAAGCGCACCGGCTCGCCGCGCCGCTGCGCAACGGTCAGGGGAATCGTGGGCAGCGCCCGATGGCCCTCGGTCAGGCGAGCCAGACACTCGACCTGTCGGCCGAGATATGAGTATCGTAAAAAATGAGATTTGCGTCTTGATTTTTTCCGATCTTTGCCGTTTATTGTGATGAATAATTCGAGAGTATGGGACGAAATGAGCCAGGAGAGCCAAATCGCGCCTATCCCTGCCCAGCCGGATCTTCCCGGCGGTAGCGCCTTGGCACGCGGGATTGCGGTGCTGCAGGCCTTCAGCGTGGAGCGACCGGTGCTGTCGGCGCGCGCGCTGATGGCGATCACGGGTCTGCCCAAGCCGACATTGTTTCGGCTGACCGGGACGCTGTGCGACCTCGGTCTGCTGCGTTATGACGAAGCCGTGGGTCGCTTCACGCCGGCGCCCGGCGTTGCGCGCCTGGCGGCGCCGCTGCTGGCGCGCACCTCGATCCGTCAGCTCGCGTTCGGTCCGATGCAGGCGCTCGCCGAGCGGTTGCGCGCGCAGGTCGCGCTGTCGCTCGGGTTCGGTCTCGACCTCGTCTTCATCGAGCTTGCGCAGGCCAAGGAATGCGTGACCGTCCGCCCGAGCATGGGCGGCCCGATGTCCCTGTCCCGCACTGCGTCGGGGCGGGCGTATTTGAGCGTGCTGGCGGCCGAGCAGCGGCAGGCCTATCTGGATGAGCTTCGGCTGGTCAACCGGTCGCTGGCCGAGCGGCTCGACGAGCGGCTGCGCGAGGCCCGCGAGGACCTCGACAAGCGCGGCTTCTGCGTCAGCTATGGCGAGCTGATCGAGCACTTTCACGGCGTCGCGGTACCGCTGAAGCCGGTGGACGGCAGCGGCGAGATCTATGTCTTCAACTGCGCCGTTCCGTCCTTCGAACTGCAGCCCGATCAGCTCTTGAACGACGTCGGTCCCCGTCTTCTCACCCTGGCGCGCAGCATCGAGGCGGCGCTCGGCGCGCCGTCGCCGTTCGCCGGCGACATGGTTTCGCCGGCCCGCGGGCCGTCGTCGGCCAGAGCCGCAGCACACCGCGAAGCCGCCGCGGCGGCGGCGGGAGGGTAGCCGGCGCGGCGCACGAAGAAGCGAGACAGGACAGAACAACAAAAGCAGGCCGGCGGGCGCGAACGAACGGCGTGCGGTGAAATGGGAGGATCTGGTTTGGCGGTGCTTTCCAATGTTCGCGTCCTCGACCTCACCCGTGTCGTGGCGGGGCCGTGGGCGACGCAGACCCTGGCCGATCTCGGCGCCGAGGTCATCAAGGTCGAGAAGCCGACCGAGGGCGACGATACGCGCCGGATCGGGCCCTTCGTCAAGGATTCCGCGGGAAGGCAGACCAACGAATCGGCGTTCTATCTCGCCTGCAATCGCGGCAAGCGATCGGTCACCATCGACATCGCCAGCGAACGCGGGCAGGCGCTCATTCGCGATCTCGCCGCGCAGTGCGACATCTTCGTCGAAAACTACAAGGCCGGTTCGCTGGCGCGCTACGGGCTGGATTACGCTGCGATCCGCGCCGTCAACCCGCGCATTATCTATTGTTCGGTGACCGGCTTCGGCGGCGACGGGCCCTATGCCAATCGACCGGCCTACGACTTCATTCTCCAGGGCATGTCGGGGCTGATGAGCATGTGCGGCCACCCCGACGGCGCGCCGGGCGCCGGGCCGATGCGCACCGCGGTTCCGATCACCGACATCACCACCGGGCTCTATGCGACGATTTCGATCCTCGGCGCCCTGATTCACCGCAGCCAGACCGGGCTCGGCCAGTTCATCGATGCCGCGATGATCGATGCCGCGGTCGCGCTCACCGGGCATCTGGCGATCGGTTATCTCATGACCGGCAAGGTGCCGCCGCGGATCGGCAACGCCAATCCGATCGCCTCGCCGTCTGAGGTCCACACCACGGCCGACGGACAGATCATCGTCGCCGCCGGCAACGACGGCCAGTTCAAGGCGCTGGCGTCGGCGATCGGCGAACCGCAGCTTCCCGACGATGCACGGTTTCGTTCGAACTCCGACCGCGTCCGCAACCGCCGCGAGCTCTACCCGATCATCGCCGACCGAATCGGTGTGCGGCCCTCGTCCTACTGGGTCGACCGGCTGAGCGCCGCGGGAGTTCCGTGCGGGCCGATCAACGAACTCGATGCGGTGTTCGACGATCCGCAGGTCCGCCACCGCGGGATCGAGCTCAAGATTCCGAGTGCCCACGGCGTCGAGGTTCCCGGACTCAAAAGCCCGCTCAATCTCTCGGAAGCGCCGGTCGCCTATCGCGCGCCGCCGGCCCTGGGCGAGGGGACCGACGAGGTGTTGCGCAAGCTCCTGAACCTCACCGACGACCAGATCGCGCGGCTGCGCGCCGAGTCCGTGATTTAGCCGGAGAGACGACGATGGCCGACGCGAGCACCGCACTGTCGCATGACGTGGCCGACATCGAGGGCCAGATCCTCGACTCGGTCGGTTCGTTTCTGTCCGCGCCGCGCCGGCGCCCATCGCTCCGCGGCCAGCGCCGATGGCCGGGACAGCCCGGTCGCGACGAATGCGAGCGCAGTGACTGGGTCGAGATCGCCGCCATGGGCTGGCTCGGTGTGCTTGCCGGCGAGGCGGACGGCGGGCTCGGCCTCAGCGAGGCCGAAGGTCTTCGCCTCGCCGCGCTGATGGCCGAGCAGATCGGCCGTCATGTAGCGCCCGAGCCGTTCACCGCGGTCGCGGGCGTTTCGGTGGCGGCGCTGGCCGTCTGCGACCGCAAGCGGTCCGCGGATCTCTTGTCCCGCGTGGTCTCCGGCGACTGCGTCGCCGCCCTCGCGATCGAGGAGGTCGCCGACGGTGCCGAGCCGAGCCTGGTCGCGGAGATGGCGGCCGGCGGCGAAGCGGGCTGGACCGTCTCGGGCCGCTGCACCCATGTCTGGCCGGGCCAGCCGGTCGACGGCTGGATCGTGCCCGCGCGCGTCGGGGGCGACCGGGCGCTGTTGTGGATTGCGGCCGCCGCGCCGGGAGCGAGCTGCGACCTTCGGGTTACCGGCGACGGCCGGTCGCTCGCCACCGTCCGCTTCGAGCGCGTCGCGGTTGCCGCGCCGCATCTGCTGCTGGTCGGCAAGGATGTGGCGGTCGCGCTGGCGCGGGCCGCCGCGGTCGGACGTCTCTTGATCTCCGCGGAGTTGCTCGGCGCCGGGCGCGCGGCGCTCGGCGCCACCATCGACTATCTCAAGACCCGCAAGCAGTTCGACAAGCCGATCGCCGCGTTCCAGGCGGTCCAGCACCGCTGCGTCGACGCCTTCATCCAGCTGGAGATCGCCGAGGCCGCGCTGCACGAAGCCTTGTGCGAGGCGGCCTCCGGCGGCCTGCATGGCGACGACGCGCGCTTCTATTCAAGCCGCGCCAAGGCGCGCTGCGGCCAGGCGGCGTTGAACGCGGTCCGCGCCGCGGTGCAACTGCACGGTGCGATCGGCATCACCGATGAATGCGACATAGGTCTTTATTTCAAGCGGGTGATGACGCTGCTTCCCCGTCTTGGCGGCATCAGCGCCTCGCGCCGCGCCTGCGCCGCGAGGCTGCTGCGGGACCGCGCCGAATCCGCCCAGGCCCCTCAATCGGCCGCAGGGGCCGATGGGATTGCGGGCGGCGACGCCGATTGGGACGCGGTGCCGGAAGCGCAATTCCGGGCCGGCGTGCGCGCGTTTCTCAGGGACAACTATCCCGCCCACTTGCGTTACATGCCCCGCCGGGTTCACTGGTGGGAAATCGCCGACTGGTGGCGCGTGGTCTACGACAAGGGGTGGATCGCGCCGTCCTGGCCGAAGGAGCATGGCGGCATGGGGCTGCCGCCGGCCAAACTCATCGCCTTCATCGAGGAGTTCGAGAACCACGGCGTCGCGCGCGCACCGGATCAGGGCATCGTGATGGTCGGCCCGGTGCTGATGCGCTACGGCACCGCCGAGCAGTGCCAGCGTTTCCTGCCCAAGATTCGCTCGGGCGAGAACATCTGGTGCCAGGGCTATTCGGAGCCGGGCGCTGGGTCCGACCTCGCGAGCCTGCGCACCGAGGCCGTCGAGGCCGGTGAGGCCTTCATCGTCAACGGCCAGAAGATCTGGACGACGCTCGCCCAGGACGCGACTCATATCTTCCTGCTCGTGCGCACCGACAAGACCGTGCGCAAGCAGGCGGGCATCAGCTTCCTCCTCTGCGACCTGAAGAGCCCGGGCGTCACCATCCGTCCGATCCGCGACATGGCGGGCCACGAGGAGTTCTGCGAGGTTTTCTTCGACAACGTCCGGGTGCCCAGGGAAAACCTCGTCGGCAGTCTCAATCAGGGATGGGAGATCGCCAAGGCGCTGCTCGGGTTCGAGCGCATCTTCCTCGGTAGTCCGAAGCAGTCGCAATATGCGCTCGGCCAGCTGCGCAAGCTGGCCCAGGCCAGCGGCCTGTTCGGCGACCAGGAGTTCTGCGCGAGATACACCGCGCTACAGCTCGACGTGCTCGACCTCGGCGCGGCCTATCGGCGCTTCGTCGACATCGTCAAGCAGGGCAAGCCGCTGCCGCCGTCGGTCTCGCTGCTGAAGATCTGGGCGACCGAGACCTATCAGGCCATCGCGGTGCTGATGGCCGAGAGCGCGGGCCCCGACGGCGCGCTGCTGGAGCCCGCGCCGATCAATGGCGCCGGCATGGATCTGCTGGCGCCGCTCTTCAATTCCTCCGCCGCCTGCATCTACGGCGGCTCCAACGAAATCCAGCGCAATATCCTGGCCAAGGCCGTGCTCGGCCTGCCGGACTGAGACGAGTGCAGAGTAGAACGATGCTTCAGATCGAGACCAAGATCGATTTCTCCGCCGGCGAGGTGGTCGGCCGCCGCGAGGCGATGCTGTCGGCGGTCGATCGGCTGCGCGCGCTCGAGGCGCGGGCGGCGGAGACCTCGGCGCGGGCGGCGGACGCCTTCGCCAGGCGCAAGGCCCTGCTGCCGCGCGAACGGCTGGCGTGCCTGCTCGATCCGGGCGCGCCGTTCCTGCCGCTCGCCAACATGGCGGGATACTGCACCGACGATCCCGATCCCGAGACCTCGATCCCGGGAGGAAGCCAGATCGCCGGCATCGGGATGGTGAGCGGCGCGCGCTGCATGATCATCGTCAACGATTCCGGCATCGACGCCGGCGCGCTGACCGACCTCGGCAATCAGAAGCTGATGCGTTGCCAGGAGATCGCCCTGGAGAACCGCCTGCCGCTGGTGATGCTGGTGGAGAGCGCCGGCGCCAATCTCCGCAAATACCGGGTCGACAAGTTCGTGCGCGGCGGCGGCATCTTCTACAACCTGGCGCGGATTTCCGCCGCGGGATTGCCGATCGTCACGGTGGTCCACGGCTCGTCCACCGCCGGCGGCGCCTACCTGCCGGGCTTGTCCGACTACGTCATCATGGTGGAAGGCCAGGCCAGAGCCTTCCTGGCCGGGCCGCCGCTCCTGAAGGCCGCGACCGGCGAAATCGCCACCGAGGAGGAACTGGGCGGCGCGCAGATGCATGCCTGCACCTCCGGTCTGGCGGAATATGTCGCCGAGGACGACGCCCAGGCGATCGCCATTGCCCGCGAAGTGATGGCCTCGATCGAATGGGCGCGGCCCGAGGAGGGGCCGGCGGCCGAGGCGCCGGCCTATCCCGCCGACGACCTGCTGGCGCTGATGCCGGCGCAGACGCGGACGCCGGTCGACATGCGGGAGATCATCGCCCGGCTGGTCGACGGCTCGCGCTTTTTCGAGTTCAAGCCGGACTACGGGCCGGCGACGGTGTGCGGCCGCGCCGTGCTGGACGGCCGGGGCGTGGCGTTCATCACCAACAACGGTCCGCTCGATCCCCAGGGCTCGACCAAGGCGGCGCAGTTCATCCAGCTCTGCTCGCAGTCGCATACGCCGATCGTCTATCTGCAGAACACCACCGGCTTCATCGTCGGCCGCGCTTCGGAAGAGGCTGGCATGATCAAGCACGGCTCCAAGCTGATCCAGGCCATCGCCAACGCGCCGGTGCCGCAGGTCACGATTTATTGCGGGGCGTCCTACGGCGCCGGCAACTACGGCATGTGCGGCCGCGGCTTCCGGCCGCGGTTCTGCTTCTCCTGGCCCAACGCCCGCACCGCCGTCATGGGCGGCGAGCAGGCGGCGACCACGCTCGATATCGTCGCGCGCACGCAGGCCGCTCGCCGCGGCAAACCGGTCGATGAAGCGCGGCTGGCGGCGCAGAAGAGCGAGATCGTCGACAATTTCGAACGCCAGGCCAGTGCCTTCGTCACCAGCGGCCTGCTGCTCGACGACGGCGTGATCGACCCGCGCGACACCCGCGCCGTGCTGGCCACGGTTCTCTCGGTGTGCCGCGAGGCCGAGCGCGCCCGCCTGCGCCCTGTGCAGTTCGGTGTGCCGCGGTTCTGACCGCGGTTGGGGATGATCGAAGGGAGTTTTCGAATGCTGTACACCGACGCACATCTGCAGATGATGGAGACGACCCGCCGCTTCGTCGCCGAGGAGATCGATCCCCATGTCGACGAATGGGAGGCAGCGGAGGCGTTTCCAGCGCACGAGCTGTTCAAGAAGCTCGGTAATCTCGGCCTGCTGGGCGTGACCAAGCCGGAGAGGTTCGGCGGGCTCGGTCTCGATTTCTCCTATTCCGTCGCGGTCGGCGAGGCGCTCGGATACATGAAGGCGCAGGGCGTCGGCATGGCGATCGGCGTGCAATGCGACATGGCGACGCCGGCGCTCGCGGCGTTCGGATCGGACGAACTGCGCCACGCGTATCTCGCGCCGGCGATCGCCGGCGACATGGTGGTGTCGATCGGCGTGTCGGAAGCTGGCGCGGGGTCCGACGTCGCCTCGATCAAGACCACGGCGCGCAAGGACGGCGGCGACTACGTCATCTCCGGCAGCAAGATGTGGATCACCAACGCGCTGCAGGCCGACTGGGTCTGCCTGCTCTGCAACACCTCCGAAGGCGGCGGCCACAAGAACAAGTCGTTGATCGTGGTGCCGCTCAAGGACGGCGACAAGCGCCGCGCCGGCATCGAGATGCAGAAGATCAAGAAGTTCGGCATGTGGTCGTCGGACACGGCGCAGATCTTCTTCGACGAGGTCCGGGTGCCGCAGCGGAACCGGATCGGCGAGGAGGGCATGGGCTTCATCTACCAGATGCGCCAGTTCCAGGAGGAGCGCCTCAACGCCGCGGCGCGCCGGCTCGCCATCACCGGCCTGATCGACCAGACCGTCGACTACCTGCGCGAGCGCAAGGCGTTCGGCCGGCCGCTGCTCGACAACCAGTTCATCCAGTTCAAGCTCGCCGAGCTCAAGACCGAGATCGAGGCGCTGCGCGCGCTGACCTACATGGCGACGCAAGCCTACATCGAAGGCAAGGAAGTCACCGAGCTCGCCTCGATGGCCAAGCTCAAGGCGGGACGCCTGTCACGCGAGGTCGCCGACTGGTGCATGCAGTTCCAGGGCGGCATGGGCTACACCTGGGACAATCCGGTGTCGCGCGCCTACCGGGATTTCCGGCTGGGCTCGATCGGCGGCGGCGCCGACGAGATCATGCTCCAGGTCATCGCCAAGCAGATGGGATTGATGGCGCGCAAGTGACGCGTCGAGTGGGACAGTATGTCATGACCAGACTGGTTCACCATCGCCGCCTCGACGGCTTTCATTTCGTGGTGCTCGATGCGCCGGAAACGCGCAACGCGCTGTCGCCGGACATGGTGCAGGCGATCGACGCGGCCATTGCCGTGGTGCGCGACGACGACGGCGCGCGCGCCGTGGTCCTGCGCGGTGCCGGCGCGATGTTTTCCGCTGGGGGCAATATCGGAAACTTTTCCCAGCGGCTGGCGGAAGCCTCCGGCGACCACGATCCCGTCGCGGCCCGAAACCGCGAATTCGGCGCCTTTCTCGAACGCTTCGCGCAGCTCGACGTGCCGAGTGTCGCGGTGGTCGAGGGCGCGGCCATCGGTGGCGGCCTCGGTCTCGCGTGCTGCTGCGATTTCGTCATCGTGGCGGCGGATGCCAAATTCGCGCTGACGGAGACCACGCTCGGCATCCTGCCGGCGCAGATCGCGCCGTTTCTGGTCGATCGGCTGGGCCGGGCGACAACGCTACGGCTGACCCTGTCGGGGCAGCGCTTCGACGGTCATACCGCGCTCGATCTGGGCGTCGCCGATATCGCGGCGGAGACGCGCGAGGAGATCGAGGAGTGCCTTGCACACGTGCTGTCGGCGATCGGGCGGTGCGGGCCACGGGCCAACCGCCGGTTCAAGCGCCTGATGCGCGACGAGGCCGCGGCCGATCGGCGGCGCGCCTGGCTCGACGCCGCGGCGCGTGGGTTTTCCGATTGCATGCGGGATGAGGGCGCGGAGGGCATCGCGGCGTTCCGTGACAAGCGGCCGGCATCGTGGGTGCGGCCGGTCGCAGCCGCAGAGATCCGCGAAACGCTGGCGCCGCTCGCGATCCGGGGCGAAGCGTGATGACAAAGCTGGTTCGCCAATTCGATACGGTTCTCATCGCCAATCGCGGCGAGATCGCCATGCGGGTGCAGCGCACGGCGCGCCGGCTCGGTCTGCGCACGGTCGTGGTCTATTCCGAAGCCGATCGGGACATGGCTTACGTGCGCGCCGCCGACGAGGCGCTGTGCATCGGGCCGGCGCCGGCGCGGGAGTCCTACCTGGACGTCGATGCGATCCTGGCGGCGGCGCGGCGTAGCGGCGCCGAAGCCATTCATCCCGGATACGGCTTCCTGTCGGAGAATGCTGATTTCGCGGCCCGCGTCGAGGCGGCCGGGCTGGTGTTCGTCGGGCCGTCGGCGGCGGCGATCGACGCCATGGGCAACAAGGCGCGCGCCAAGGGGATCATGGAGCAGGCCGGCGTGCCGGTGGTGCCCGGCTTTCGCGGCACCGAGGCGAGCGAGGCCGCGTTCCTCGATGGCGCGAACGCGATCGGCTATCCGGTCATGGTGAAGGCAGCCGCCGGCGGCGGCGGACGCGGCATGCGGCTGGTTCATTCCGAGGCCGAACTCAGGAGCGCGCTGGCTTCGGCGCGGTCGGAGGCGCAGGCCGCCTTCGGATCCGGCGAACTGCTGCTGGAACGGGCCATTCTTCGTCCCCGTCACATCGAGATCCAGGTGCTGGCGGATGCCCACGGCAACGTCGTTCACCTCGGCGAGCGCGACTGTTCGGTCCAGCGCCGGCACCAGAAAGTGATCGAGGAGACGCCGTCGCCCGCGGTCGGCGCGGCGTTGCGCGCCCGCATGACCGAGACCGCGATCACCGCGGCGAGGGCAATCGGCTATATCGGCGCGGGCACCCTCGAATTTCTCCTCGACGAGGGCGGCCGCTACTACTTCATGGAGATGAACACGCGCCTCCAGGTCGAGCATGCGGTCACGGAAATGGTGACCGGTCTCGATCTGGTCGAGTGGCAGTTCCGGGTCGCCGCCGGCGAGCCGCTCGGATTCTCCCAGGGCGATATTGCGTTCGAGGGGCACGCGATCGAGGTGCGGCTGTGCGCGGAGGCGCCCGAGGCCGGATTCCTGCCGCAGTCTGGGCCGGTCGTCGCGTGGGTCGCGCCGGACCGCGATTGCGACGTGCGGGTCGACCACTGCCTGCGGTCCGGTGCCGATATCAGCCCCCACTACGACTCGATGATCGCGAAGATCGTGGCCCACGGGCGCGATCGCAACGAGGCGGTCCGCAAGCTCGCCGGAGCGCTCGAACGCACGATCCTGCTTGGGACGCCATGCAATCAGTCCTTCCTGCTCGATTGCGTGCGCCATCCGGAATTCCGTTCGGGGGCAACCCACACCGGGTTCATCGCCGAGCATTTCCCGCGCCCCGCGGCTCGGCCGATGCCGCCGGAATTCATCGCGGCGGTGCTGGTCGCGGTCTCCGAGACCTCGTCCCGGCACGGGCTGCGCGATCAGGCGCCGGCCAGCGTGACGGTGATGGCGGCCGGCGAAACCATCGCGGGCAAAGTCCGCCGCGTCGGCGCCTGCGCCGAGGTCATGTTCACTGCGGGCGGCTCGTCGCGGACCGTGGTTGTGGAGCACCTGCGGATCGTCGACGAGGCGCCGCCGGTCCGCTCCGTGGTCTGCGAAGTCGAAGGCAGGACGGTCGCGATCGGTTTCGTCGACACCGGCGAGGCGATCCTCGTGGCGGCCGCCGGTCGGAACTGGACACTGGCGCGGCCCAATCCGCTGGCGCGCCGCGCGCGGATCTCCAACGGGGCCATCGTCGCGCCGCTGTCGGGCCGCGTCGTCGGCGTCGCCGCCGAGCTCGGCGCCGAGGCGCGCGCCGGCGACGTCCTGGTCGTGATCGAGGCGATGAAGATGGAGCACCGGCTGTGCGCCGGCGTCGACGGCATCATCGCGGCGATCGACGTCAAGGTCGGCGACCAGACCCGTGTCGGCCAGGTGCTGGCTCGGGTCGCGGTCGCGGCCGACGGTGCAGCCGCAGGAGGTGGACATGGCTAGGACGAGCGACCGTAGCATACGCATCGGCGGGGCCAGCGGCTTCTGGGGCGATTCCGCCATCGCCACCCCGCAGCTTCTCGCCGTCGAGGGCCTCGACTACCTCGTCTACGACTATCTCGCCGAGACGACCATGGCGATCCTCGCCCGCGCCAAGGTCAAGAACCCGGCGCTCGGCTATGCGGTGGATTTCGTCACCGACGTCATCGAACCTCATCTGGCGACGGCGCTGGGCAGGGGCGTGAAGATCATCGCCAACGCCGGGGGCCTCAATCCCGGAGCCTGCCGAGACGCCATCCAGCGCGTGGCCGAAGCGGCCGGCCTGCAGCCGAGGATCGCGGTGGTCAGCGGCGACGATCTCCTTCCGGCCTGGACCGCGGGGCGCCTCACCACGGTACGGCGGCTCAATTCCGACGAGGCGATTCCGGAAGCGCTGTTGTCGATGAACGCCTATGTCGGCGCCCGCGGTATCGCCGAAGCCCTGGCGGCGGGCGCCGACATCGTGATCACCGGCCGTGCGGTGGACAGCGCGGTGGTGGTCGGCGCCGCGGCCCATGCGTTCGGCTGGTCGTGGCGCGACTGGGATCGCCTCGCCGGCGCGACCATCGCCGGCCATCTGATCGAATGCGGCGCGCAGGCCACCGGCGGCCTGTTCACCGATTGGGACCGTGTGCCCGCCTGGGACAACATCGGCTATCCGGTGATCGACGTGAGGGACGACGGCAGTTGCGTGCTGACCAAGCCGAGCGGCACCGGCGGGCTGATCGATCCGCTCGCGGTGTCGGAACAGCTGCTCTACGAGGTCGGCGATCCGGCCCGCTACGTCATGCCGGACGTGGTCTGCGATCTCAGCCAGGTGCGCGTGGCGTGGGAGGAGGGGCGTGTCGGCGAGGCGGTGAAGGTTTCGGGGATGCGCGGCCTGCCGCCGACCCGGGACTACAAGGGCAACGCCACGTGGCAGGACGGCTTCCAGATCCAGGTCATGATGGCGATCCGCGGCATCGATGCGCCGGCGAAGGCGCGCACCACCGCGGAAGCGCTGCTGAAGCGCACCAGCCGGATGATGGCCGAGGCCGGCTTCGGCGGCTATTCGGCGACCGCCGTGGAATTGCTGGGATGCGAGAGCCTGTACGGGCCTCACGCCCGCGCGCTTCGGACCCGGGAGGTGGTGCTGCGCATCGCCGCGCGCCATCCCCAGGCCAAGGCGCTGCGCTTCCTGCAGAAGGAGTGCTCGTCGGCCGGAACGTCCATGGCGGCCGGCACCCGCAGCACGTTCTCGGGACGTGTCGACGTCCAGTCGCTGATCCGGGTCCTGCCGTTCCTGGTCGACAAGGCCGAAGCGCCGCTGGTGCTCTCGAGCCCGGACGGCGCGGACACGCCGCTGCCGTCGCCGGAGCAGGGGGACACGTCAACGCTGTCCGCGGCGCCGACGCCCGAGCCGGCGCCTCCCGTACCGGGTGACGATCTGATCGAAGTCCCGCTGGTGCGCGTCGCGGTCGCCCGCAGCGGCGACAAGGGCGACGACGAGAACATCGGCGTCATCGCCCGTCATCCGCAATGGCTGCCCTATCTGCGCCAGCAGATGACCACCGAGGCGGTGCGACAATATTTCTCGCATCTGGTGGCCGGCGCGGTGGAGCGCTTCGAGGTGCCGGGCCTGCATGCACTGAATTTCGTGCTCCACGCCGCGCTCGGCGGCGGGGGCGTGTCGAGCCTGCGTTCCGATCCGCTCGGAAAATCCTTCGGACAAATGCTGCTGGACTTTCCGGTACGGGTCCCGGCAGCGGCGCTGCAGCGGGCAATCGACGGATAGCGACAGAATTGAATCAACAACAAGAACGCTAACAGGGGCGAGTGGGATGGAAATCGTAACGCGTGTGTCGAAGGCCGGTGCGGCGACGGATCTCGATCGAATCTATCGAAAGATCGCCTGGCGCCTGCTGCCGTTCCTGTTCATCTGTTACGTCGTGAACTACATCGATCGCGCCAATATCGGGTTCGCCAAGCTCCAGTTCACCAAGGACATCGGAATCTCGGAAGCGGCCTACGGCCTCGGCGCCGGGCTGTTCTACATCGGTTACGTCCTGTTCGAGATCCCGAGTAATTTCTATCTGCAAAAGGCAGGGATCCGCGCCACGCTGGTGCGGATCATGGTCCTGTGGGGGCTGGTCTCCGGGCTGATGAGCTTCGTCTCGAGCCCCGGGCAGCTCTACCTCGCCAGGTTCCTGCTTGGCGTCGCCGAGGCCGGCTTCTTCCCTGGCGTGATCCTGTATCTGACCTACTGGTTCCCGGCGCCGCGGCGCGCGCGCATCACCTCGCTTCTGGTGCTGGCGCTGGTGGTCGCGGGCATGTTCGGCAGCCTGGTGTCGGGCTGGATCCTGACCGCGGCCTCCGGATTGTTCGGTCTCAAGGGCTGGCAGGCGCTGTTCGTCCTCGAGGCCATTCCGGCGATCGCGCTCGGGATCCTGGCGCTGTTCGCGCTCGACGATGGTCCGGCGACCGCGACCTGGCTCAGCGCCGAGGAGAAGGAGCTGCTGCGCGCCGATCTCGACCTCGACCGCCAGACCAAGGCGGCGCGAAAGACCGGCTTCGCCGACGCCTTTCGTGATCCGCGGGTCTATATCGCCTCGCTGATCTACAGCACCATCGGCGCGGCGTCGGCGGTAATTTCGCTGTGGATTCCGACGTTGATCAGGAACGCCGGGGTGAAGGACCTTCAGACCGTCGGCCTGCTGGCGATGATTCCCTATGCCGCCGCGGGCATCGGCATGATCCTCACGGGCCGCAGCTCGGATCGCCGCCTGGAACGGCGCTGGCACGTGGTGGTGCCGGCGGTGCTGGCGTCGTTCGCCTTTCTCGCGCTCGGCCTTCCGAACGTCGGCATGCCCTTCACCATTGCCATGCTTTGCATTGCCTCGGCCGGAGTCTACGGCGCGATCTCGGTGTTCTGGACCTTGCCGCCGGCCTATCTCTCCGGCCGCTCGGCGGCCGCCGGAATTGCGCTGATCAGCAGCGTCGGCGCCGGTCTCGGCGGCTTCGGTGGCGCGACCGTCGTCGGTTGGATCACACAGGCAACCGGGAGCATCTTCGCCGGCATCATGTTCGTCAGCGGCCTGATGGTGCTCGGCGCGCTGGCCCTGCTTGCGTTCATCCCGGCCCGCGTGCTCGGCGAGGCCCGACGGCGCTAGCCGCCGATCCCGGGAGTAAGTTGCCACATCCCGGTTGAAAGACGTCGCGGTTCTGAACTAGCCTGTCGCCTTGCGCCCGATGCGGGATTGGACATGGCTGGCTGAAGGACCACGCGCATGCGAGAAACCGGCGCCTTTTCAAGGCCTCCGGCGCCCGTCGGGCGCGAGAGGCCGCGTCGTCTGCGGCCGGTCCCTGCAGCCTGCTGCTGCGACGGTCCATGGCAGCCATGACTTCATCGGGCCTCGTCGATCCAGGCCTTGCCCGCCGTGCGGGCGCATTCCTGCTCGAACTCCACGCCATGTCGCGCAGTGTCCCGCTCGAGCGCTTCCAGCCGGCGACGCTGTCACGGCTGCGGTCGGACCTGCCGTTCCGCTCGGCGTGGTGGGGCATGCTGCGCGCCCGGCCGGGGATCCCGGTGACGCTGCACAGCAATTTCGTCGACGGCCTGCCGAGCGAGTTCGTGCCGTGCTGGGAAGCGGTCAAACACGAGGACGAACTGGCGGCCAAGGTCCTCGCCGCGCCCGGCATCGCCGCCAGCGTCGAGACCAAGGAGCTGCGTCACAACAACAACCTGCTGGTGATGGTCGAGCGGTTCGGCATCGGCAGCGCCACGTCGATCGCCGTGGTCGACCCGGGGCTCGGCGTGTTCACCTTTCTCTCGCTCTATCGCGGCCCCGACGCGGCGCCATTCGACGGCGGCGATCGCTGCCTGCAGGAGATCGTGATGCCGCATCTGGCCGCCGCGTGGCATGCCAACTGGCTGTACCATCTCGAGGGGATGCGGGCTGGCTGGGAGCGGCCGCGCGATGGCCTTGGCGTCACCGACCGGCACGGGATGCTGCATGTCCGCGATCCGGCGTTCTCCGACCTGATGCGGAGCGAATGGCCGCGCTGGAATGGCTCCGCGCTGCCCGTCGCGCTGCAGGATTCGATCAGCCGCGGCGGCAAGTACGATGGACGTCAGCTGAGCATCGAGGCCTCGCGCCAGCACGATCTCACGGTGCTTCGGGTCCGGCCGCGCAGCGTGCTGGACCGGCTGTCGCCGCGCGAGGCGGAGATCGCGACCTGGTATCGCGAGGGCCTGTCGTACAAGCAGATCGCCGCCCGGCTGGCCTGTTCGCCTTACACGGTCCGCCATCACCTGCGGGCGATCTACGACAAGCTTGGCGTATCCAACAAGGCCGCGCTCGTCCGTCTCACTGACAAACGGCTCATGTCGTAGCCCCGTCCGCCGGCTGGCATGGAACATCTGGCCGATGGCGGGCGCCGCGCGCAGACCTAGTCTCGGGATGAAGCACGCCTTTTGAGCGCTGCAAAATCCGGAGGCAAGAAAATGAAGCTCGACGAATACGCCCGTTACGATGGCCTGGGTCTCGCCGAACTGGTGCGGAGCGGACAGGTGAGCTCCGAGGAGCTGGTGGCGACCGCCCAGAAGGCGATCGAGGTGGTGAACCCGAAGCTGAACGCTGTGATCGGCCCGGTCGAGCCGCGCAAGCCGGCTGCGGCGCCCGAGGCGGTGTTCGACGGCGTGCCGTTCCTGATCAAGGATCTGGTGCTTCATGCCGAGGGCGTGCGCTGCGACATGGGCAGCCGGCTCGTCGACAATACCTTCGTATCGCCGCACGATACCGAATTGATGCGCCGCTTCAAGGCTGCGGGGCTGGTGACGATCGGCCGGACCAATACGCCCGAACTGGGCTTCAGCCTCACCACCGAACCGGTGCTGTATGGCCCGACCCGCAATCCCTGGGACATCAAGCGCTCGCCGGGCGGCTCCAGCGGCGGCTCATGCGCCGCCGTGGCGGCCGGCGTGGTGCCGGTCGCCCATGCCAATGACGGTGGCGGATCGATCCGCATCCCGGCTGCGGCCTGCGGGGTGGTCGGCCTCAAGCCGACCCGCGGGCGTACGCCGACCGGTCCTGAATTCAGTCAGCCGCTCCATGGCCTGGGCATCGAGCACGTGGTCACGCGTACGGTGCGCGATTGCGCGGCGGCGCTCGATGCGGTGCAGGGGCCCGGCGTCGGAGATCCCTTCATTATCCCTTCGCCGGCGCGGAGTTATGCCGCGGAGGTCGGCGCTCCGACCGGGCGGCTACGCGTCGCGGTGTCGCTCTCCGGTCTCATGGGGGTCCGCATCGGCGGCGAGACGCGTGATGCGGTGATGCGGGTCGCCCGCCAGCTCGAAGCGCTCGGTCATCACGTCACCGAGGCATCGCCGACCTTCGACGAGGCCATGTTCCACCAGGCCAATCTGGTCTACTGGTGCGGCTTCCTGGCGGCCGGTGTTCTCGGCACGGCCCAGATGAACGGACGCAAGCCGTCGCTGGAGACGCTGGAGGCCACGACACTCGCCTGCTATGAACACGGCCTGTCGCTGAAGCTGGTCGACCTGGAGCTGGCGGATGCACATGCCAACATGGTCTGCCGTTCGGTGGCGCCCTTCTTCAACGACTACGACGTGCTCCTGACGCCGACCATGGCCGGCGCCGCGCTGCCGCTCGGCCACACCAACGGCAACGATCCGTCGCTGGGTGCGCAGGGCTGGTACGACCACCTGTTCACCAACGCGCCGTTCACGGGCCTCTACAACATGACCGGACAGCCGGCGATCAGCTTGCCGCTCGCGACCGACGCCGGGGGATTGCCCGTGGGCATCCAGTTCGTGGCACGCTTCGGCGCCGAAGACCTGCTGCTGCGCCTCGCCGCGCAGCTCGAGGAGGCGATGCCGTGGTCCGGCCGCCGGCCTGCCGTCCACGTCGCGGGGTAAGGAGAACGCGTGGCGTTCGTTCGGGCGCCGATCCGGGCCTGGACCTTGCGAGGTTCGGCCCGGCAGCGCTTATGACGCGATCGCGATCGGCGGCGCCTCGACCCGCGGCGTTTCAGCCTTGCCTAGGTCCGCACCGGCGAGCCTGAAGCGGATGCCGTGCAGGCTGACCGTGAGCGGGATGGCGCGAAAGTCGTCATCGAAGGCGCGAATCCGCCGCCGTAGCTCCTGGGCGTCGATGTCGGGCGGAATGTCGCAGATCTCCTGGTACATCCGCCGCGTGCTCTTGACGCCGCTCCACGCGATCGGCAGCTCCGGTAGCGCGCCGGGCTCGTTGGCGATGTCTCTGGCCATGCGCCAGAACAGATAGGCGAGGCGGACGAAGGCGATCTGCTCCAGCTCGCGCACGCTGACCTGGCCGGGAACGGCGAAGGCTTCGACCCCGACGATCGGGCCGGAATCCACCCGCGCGGCCATCGCATGCGCGGTGGCGCCGAAGGTCCGCGCGCCATCATAGAGCGCGAAATGCGCCGGCGCCCAGCCGGGATAGTGCGGCGGACCGGGATGGAAATTGTAGGCGCCGTGGCCGAGTGCGTCGAGGATTCGCTGGGGAACGATGACGGCGGTGGTGAATGCCACCAGGCGGGCGTTGCGCAGCTCCGATGGCGGGACGGCCGCGAGGTCATCAAGCGTCAGCGCGCCGCGAAACGACAGCGCCGGATTGTGCTGCCGGAGCAGCTCGCTGAGTGCGAACTGCTGGGTGGCGCCGGCGGTCAGGAGGATGATGGTCTCGAGCATGATGCAAGTCTCGCCTTGTGAAACGTCAGCCTGCCCGTCCCGGCAGAGCAACGATGCGCGCGCCGGCGTCACCCGATCGCGCCAGGGTGCGGAACAGGTCGTCGGGCAGATCCTGCCACGGCGCGATTTCCACGACGCGGTGGTTCGCCAGTCCCGCCGCCTCTGCGGCGAACTTCGCATCGTCCCGCCAGCGACAGAGCGACAGTTCGAGATGGCCGAACCCGCCGCAATCGGCGGTGAAGGCGCGCGTGATCGCCTCGATGCTGGTGGCCACGGTGCGCGAGCTGCTCACTTCGATGTCGCGAAGGATGACGGTGACACCGTCGCCGGACGGCACCGGCGACTTGATGACGATCAGCGCGTCCCGCGCGCCGGAGCGGCTCGCCCGTCGCGCGCCGCGCAGCATCGCGGCGAAGCCGGGGTCGGGGCCGAGATCGGCGGTGGTCGTGGGCTGGCTGTGGGCGATCACCGTCCGATGATGGGCGCGGAGGTCGCCGGCCAGCGCGTGATAGGACCGCGGCAGCCATACGGTGTCGAGTGGGAGCTGCGACGAGGTCAGGCTCCACGCCTGGTCCAGCGAATACCCTTCCCAGACTGCAGGATAGGACGAGGCAAGATGCTGCCAGTGTCGCAACAGCGCGTCGGCGGCATCCGTCGCGCCAAAATAGAGGGTCCGCGCGGACATTTCCCACCGGTTCCATTTGTGGACCGCGAAATCGCAGCCGAGGCTCGCCGGCAGCAGCGGTGGTTCGCGTAGTTCGGCGTCGGCCTCGACGAAAAGCAGCGGTCCGGGGTGACGCCGCCGCATCTCCACGATGAAGTTCGCCTTCTCGTAGCCGAGCAGGCGGTCGCCGAGCACGGCTTCGATGGGCTCGATGTCGCCATCGAGGCCCAGTGTCGCCAGCGCTCGCCTGAGTCGGCGGCCATGCTGGTCACCGAGGTCGCGCGGATAACAGGAGATGATGCGGGGCGACGCGCCGCTGCGGCCTGAACCCAGGACCGACCAGTTGACGCCGCCCCACCACATTTCGTGGGGGCCTTCGGCGCCGCATGGACCGATGGTGCCGAAGTCGGTGAGCTTGGCTTTCAGGAAATCGAACGCCGGATTCTCGCCGAATGGCATGACCACGGCAGAGCCGGGGTGCAGCGAGCGGTAGAACAGCTCGGCGCCCGGGCCGGTCGGCGGTTCGACGACAATGACGACGCCGCCGTCGCTGCAGCGGCTTCCATCATTGTCCCTCACCATCGGCTGGCCGAATTGCGCGACCAGGAAGCAAAGGCGACGGCGCTGCGCGGCGCCGAGCCTGATGTCGTTGGCCCGCAGCAGGCGGTCGAGTTCCGCCTCCATGCCGTCCGTCAGCACCGTATTGTCCTGCGTCATGCCCGCTTCATCCCTCGCAGGCTTGAACGAGCGATGCCGCCGGATCAGGCGTCCAAATCACGTCGCCAGCGCCGCCGCATCGAAGGGACGGGCGATCGCCGCCCAGAGGCCGCAGTCGGCGCCGCCGTTGCGGGAGGCGAGAATGCGATCGTGGCTGAGCGAGGTCAGTGCGACGCTGTAGATCGCGATCTCGTCGGCCGGAGGATCGACCGGGACCAGCACGCAGGCGTCGTCGTCGTGGGCGCGATAGTGGCGGCCCGACCAGTCGAGGCCGGCGCCGGCCAGCCGATGCTCCGCGACGCCGGTGGTCTCCGCGTTCTTCGCGGCGTCCGCGATGGTCTTGCCGGTCTGAACGGCGACGCCGTGAAGAATTCCTTCGCGGGCGATCCTGCCGAGCGGCAACGCGATCGTGGTCACCGCCATGGCACGCGACAGCGGGATGCGCAGGCGCAGGTCGCCAAGCCCGGTGCGATAGACGGTGACGGGCTGGAGCGACGCGCCGCCGTCGGCGGCGAACAGGCCGATCCGCAGCGTGCCGCACGGCGCCTCCTCGAACACGTCGGGTGGCAGCCGGTTGGCGCCGAACAGCGTGTAGAGGTAGGAATGGGCGGGCGACAGCGTCGCGAAGCTGCCGGCGAGCCACATCGGCGGCGCCGGCGCGGCGCAGACGGCGCACAGGCCGCGCGCGATCACCAGGTTCCTGACGAAAGTACCGTCGAGCATCGGCGCCAGCGCATGGGTGCCGAGATTGACGTCGTGTCTGAAACCGCCGAACAGCACGAGTTCGTCGTCGTCGGGCAGCAGCAGCAAGCGCCCCAGCGTCGCCGCGCTCCATCGCGCCGCGACGTCGAGCGCGACAAAGGGCTGCAGCGCGTAGTCGCGGGCGAGGTCGCCGGCCCGCCCCGCGAAGGCCAATGCGCCGGCCTGAATGTCGCGAGCGAGCGCGATCTGCCCGGCCGGACGCGGATCGATCTCGCGCAGCACCGCGCCCCCGCGATAGTCTCGCACCGAGCCGTCCGGCGCGCAGCAGATCTGCTCGAGCAGCGCGACGTTGCGGATCAGCATCCGCTTGACGTGAGGCGAGACCACCAGATCGGAAATCAGCCCCTCGGCGCTGTCGCCGTCGGTAATGTCGTCGAAGGCATCGTCCAGCGTCAGCAGATAGGCGCCATGGATGCGGACGGCGATGCCGAGGCGGTCGAAGATGCGCCGCAGCGCCTTCTGCACGCTGGCCGAATAGCCGAGATCGGCGAGAACCAGATCGGTGCAGGCGTCGAAGCCGGGGATGGCCTTGCGCAGGTAGACCAGCAGGCGCTCGCGCATGCCGGCGGCGACGTCCGCGATCTGACGCGCATCCATCAGATCGGGCAGCGCGTCGGCGAGGTCACGGCCGGTGGCAATGCCGTCGGGAAACCTGGCGAAGAACGCCGCGACCGCCGGCGGCAGGATCTTGACGATGTCCGTGAAGGTGGCGGCGTCGATCTTCGTGACCTTGCCGAAGAGCTCGATCAGCGGCTCGAGCGTATCGGCCGACCCGACCAGGCTGACGCGGCGATTGATCTCGAGATAGGCGGCGGTGTCGCCATGCGCCTGTTGCCAGATGCGGTGCGACAGGAAGCCGTCGCGACCGAGAAAGCCG
The DNA here is from genome assembly GCA_031291445.1 of Xanthobacteraceae bacterium. Taxonomy (GTDB): domain Bacteria; phylum Pseudomonadota; class Alphaproteobacteria; order Rhizobiales; family Xanthobacteraceae; genus Bradyrhizobium_A. The sequence goes on from JARLJA010000152.1 coordinate 57,365, forward strand.
ACGGCCACCCGCGCTCCGGCCCCGATGAGCTGAGCGCGCCGCGCCGTGACGAAGGCGTCGAATGCGGTCATCACGGGACCCAGCACGGTCATGCCGATGGAGAAGCCGGCGGACGTCTCGGCATTCTGTGCCGCCACCATCCGGCGCAACGTGCGCGCGCCGTGATCGAGGCGCGAGAGCCGGTCCGGGCACAACAGTTCGAATACCGCCGCCTCGCGCTGCAGCTTCGACGCGAGCGCGGCGCTCGCCTGCGGATAGTAGCGGGGGCGGATGCCGTGGCGTCGGGCGCCTTTGATATCCGCCTTCTCGTTGTCGCCGACGTGGAACGACGTCGCTGCGTCGATCTGCTGTTCCGACAGGTATGTCGCGAACAGGGTTTCGCTCTTGCTGGTGCCGCTGTCGCATGAGGCGTAGAGGAAATCCCAGGTCAGCCCGGGGCTGCAAGCCAGCAAGAGACGACCGAGCTGTTCGCGGCTCCAGTAGGTGTCCGATATGAAGCCGACACGGTGGCCGGCGCGCTTCATGTCGAGATATTGCCGGAGCATTTCCGGATTTGCGCGGCAAAGCTCGAGTTCGGCGCGGAATTCGGTTTCAGCGAGATCGTCGAGCGCGCCGCGATCGAGGCCGAACAGCCTGAACGGAAAATAGGAATAGACGTCGACGATGTGCACTTCCATCGAGCCGCAACGATCCTTCGCCGCGCGGCGCGCGCGCGCCTCGGCCTGGACCCGATGCTGAACGAAACTATTGGATACGTTCGGACACGTTTTTGAAATGTCCGAAAGCTCGTAAGTCCTTTCAAATACGCCATCCGGCGTCGTGCAGGCGCGCACCAGAAACGTATCGAAAACATCGAACGAGCAGGCAGAAACACTCCGCGCTCGACGCGCCGCGTCGATCGATGCGATCGTCATCGTAAAAAATCCCAGCCGCTCCGATGCGATCAACGTTCGCGTACGGGAATTCAGGCGCGTATTCGCGAAATAATTCGCGCGCGAGTCAAAAACGCGCGCGGTGCGACTGACAGAGTCGAAAAATACGATAACGTCGGATCGGTGATTCGGAAGATTTTGCCGGGTGCGACATCGTCTGGCGCGAGTCGCGATCCGCGAAGACGGATTACCCGCATGCCCTGTGCATGCTCGCGTCAAACTGTCTGAGTGCGCGTAGCCGCAGCGTTTTCCGCTGCGATCGTCTGCTCCGGATGAAGGGTCCCGCGATGCCGAGCGTTAGCGCCGACCGTTGCCGAAGCTTTCCTCCGCGTCCACGCGATCGGCAGCTTTTGCCGGTCAGTCGGCAAGAAATTCCTCCTAAGATGCTGAAAAATAACGAAAAAACTTCGCCCGAAATCCTCGGCGGTCCCGTTCAAGACCTGGAAGCCGCGTGGCATCTGCGCCATCGGCGTTGCGGGTTGGAGATGAAGGGATGAGCTACGCGCTTGATATCTGGGCTCCCGCCGAGATCGAGATCGCCAAGGCCGCAACCGCGCCGATCGACGCCGCGGCGTCGTGGAGCGAGGCCGTCACCACCGTCCCGGACGGCGCCCCGGCGGCAGTCGAGGCGCTCTTCGACGAAGACAAGGAGCTTCTGGATCGTCTCGCCGCCGACGACGAGAGCGCGTTTCGTCTCCTGGTCGAGCGCCACATCGACCGCGCCTACGCCATCGCGTTGCGCATCGTCCGCAACGCGGCCGACGCGGAGGACGTGGTTCAGGACACCATGCTCAAGGTCTGGACCCAGCGCGGGCGCTGGCAGCACGGCCGCGCCAAATTCTCGACCTGGCTCTACCGGGTCATCAGCAATCGCTGCATCGATCTGCGCCGCAAGCCCCGCAACGAGAACGTCGATGCGGTGCCCGAAGTCGCCGACACGCAGCCCGACGCCAGCAGCATTCTCGAGCGCAGCCAGGCCAGCGGCCTGCTGGAGGCGGCGATGCAGCGCCTGCCCGAGCAGCAGCGCGTCGCGGTCATCCTCTCCTATCACGAGAACATGAGCAACGGCGAGATCGCCGAGGTCATGGACACCACGATCGCCGCCGTCGAGTCGCTGCTGAAGCGAGGACGCCAGCAGTTGCGCGAAATGCTGCGACGGCACGAGCGCGACATCCGCGGCGCGTTTACCGATCGCTAACCATAAAATCCTGCTTCCAGGAAATTGGCCGCCTGATCGCGGCCCGTCGCTCCGTTTGAACGCTCAGACGGGGCTGGATCCGCGTCGTCGCTCGTCGTCACCCGCGATGCGGCATGTCATGCCCATCAGTACAGGAGCCTTCTCATGCCCGTGATTTCGACCAACACCGCCGCCGACTCCGCGGTGCGCTACCTCAATATCAACTCCGCCCAGGAGTCCAGCGCGCTTTCCAAGCTGTCGAGCGGCTCGCGCATCACCTCGGCGTCCGACGACGCCGCCGGTCTCGCGATCTCGACCCGCATCTCGTCGGACGTCACCACGCTGCAGCAGGCCGCGACCAACGCCTCGCAGGCGACCTCGATCCTGCAGACCGCCGACGGCGGCGCCTCCAACATCAGCGACATCCTGGCCCGGATGAAGTCACTGGCGTCGGAATCGTCATCCGGCACCGTGACCGACTCCAGCCGCGCCTACATCAATTCGGAATTCTCGCAGCTCTCGAGCGAAATCGACTCGATCGCCACCGGCACCCGCTACAGCGGCCAGAGCCTGCTGGACGGCTCGAGTTCCTTCGCGTCCGGCGTCTCGGTGCTGGTCGGCTCCTCGGCGACCGACACCATCACCATCCAGCTGTCGAGCCTGAAAGCGTCGTCGCTCGGCGTGTCGTCGCTCGACGTCAGCACCCAGTCGGGAGCGACCTCGGCGCTGACCGCGCTGGATACGGCGATCAACACCGTTTCGAGCGCCCGGGCCAATATCGGTGCCCAGGAGTCGCGCTTCAACTTCAGCTCCGATTCGATCTCGACCCAGACCCAGAACCTGAAGTCGGCGAACTCCGCGATCACGGACGTCGACATCGCGTCCGAGCAGGCGACGCTGTCCTCGGCCGAAGTCAAGACCCAGGCCGCGGTGTCGGCCGAAACTGCGGCCAACCAGATGCCGCAGTACCTGCTCAAGCTGCTCGGCTGACGATCGATAGCCCGGGCCGGCACGACGCCGGCCCGGGCGTTCTCGCGACGGAGCCGCCGCCATGACGGTAAGCAGCGCCACTTCGAGCACCACCGGGACGACGACCTCGTCCTCATCGTCGACGTCATCGGCTTCCTCGACGTCGGCCGAATCGGTGACGACCTCCGGCACGACCAATTCGACGAGCGTCGACTGGACCGCGCTGATCAATTCCGAGGTCAACGCCAAGCTGGCACAGGCGACCTCGATCTCGACGACGATTACCGCCAACGAGGCCAAGATCTCGGCGTACCAGACGCTGCAAACCGATCTCAGCACCCTGGCGTCGGGACTGTCCTCGCTCAGCACTTCGATCGTCAATTCGCTGGCGACCAATGCCTTCGCGACCCGTTCGGCAACCATCAGTTCGACCGGCGACGTCAGCGCGTCGTCGGCGCTGTCCATGACGGTCGACAACGGAGCCGCGACCGGCGACCACACCCTGCAGGTCAGCCAGATCGCAACGGCCCAGAAGGTGATCGGTACTTCGCAGTCGAGCGAGACGTCCGAACTCGGCTATTCCGGGACATTCACGCTTGGGCTGGTCGGCGGCAGCACCGCTTCGATCAGCGTGACCAGCACCATGACGCTGCAGGACGTGGTCGACACCATCAACGCCCAGACCTCGACCACCGACGTCCAGGCCTCTATCGTCCAGGTCTCGAGCGGGTCCTACGAAATGGTGCTGACCGGCACCCAGGACGCCGCCAATATCAGCTATTCGAGCAGCTCGGGCGACGACGTTCTCAACAAGCTCGGCGTCACCGACAGCTCCGGATCGTTTTCCGACGTCCTGCAGGCCGCGCAACCGGCCAAATTCACCCTCGACGGCATCTCGATGACGCGCAACACCAACGAAGTCTCGGACGTGCTCACCGGCGTGACCTTCAACCTGCTGCAGGCGACGCCGAGCGGGACGACACTGAACGTCAGCATCGGGACCGATACCAGCCAGATCTCGTCGGCGCTGCAGACCTTCGTCACCAATTACAACGCCTATCGTGACGCGGTGATCGCCCAGCAGGCGACCGGCTCGGACGGCACGGCTTCATCGAGCGCGGTACTGTTCGGCGACGGCACCATGCGCGACATCACCAACCAGCTCGAGGCGGCGCTCGACACCTCGGTCGGCGGACTGTCGATGAGTGATCTGGGACTATCCTTCAACAGCTCCAACGAACTGCAACTCGATACCAGCACCCTGTCGTCGGTCCTATCCTCCAACCTCAGCGGGGTGACGACGCTGCTGTCGGCGCAGACCACGACGTCGTCGAGCCAGCTCAGCGTCGTGGATACCGGGACCTCGCCGACGTCGTTCACGCTCGACGTGGCGGTGGATTCGTCCGGTGCCCTGACGTCGGCGTCGGTCGGCGGCGACAGCTCGTTGTTTACGGTCAGCGGGACCAGCATCATCGGCAAGTCCGGCACCATCTATGCGGGAATGGCCTTCACCTACAGCGGTTCGACCTCGCAGTCGATCACGGTGACTTCGACCTCGGGGATTGCGTCGCAGATCTACCAGATCGCCAACAGCAATTCGACCAGCACCGGATCGCTGCAGACGCTGATCACCAACCTGCAGTCGCGGGACACCGACCTTCAGACCCAGGTCAACGACATCGACAGCGCTGCGGCGACGTTCAAGACCCAGCTGCAGACCGAATACGCGAAATACCAGTCCGCGATCGAAACCGCCAACAACACGCTGACCTATCTCAATGATTTGCTCAATTCGAAGTCGAGTGGCTGATGACACAGAATTCAATGACCTACCGCGCCAACCAGGCCTATCGTAGCGCTGCCGTCGCGGTTCCGCCGCTCAAGGCCATGGTGATGCTCTACGGTGGCGCGATCATCTTCCTGCAAAAGGCGCTGGATGCCCACGAGGCCCGTCGTTTCGAGGAGGGCCACGACTACCTGATGCGGGCGACCGCCATCCTCCGCGGCCTGAGCCATCATCTCGACTTCGAGCGCGGCGGCGACATGGCCGATCGCCTCTATCGGACCTACAATGCGCTGATCCTGGCGTGCCTGCGCTCCTATGGCCGGCCCCACGCCCGGGACAGCTTCCGGCGAATCATCGCCAGCCTCGCCGAACTGCGCGATGCGTGGCAGTTCGTCGACATGACCGCGGCCAAGCCCGGAAAGGCCGATTCGGCCACCCGACGCTGAGCCCGGAAGCCGCCCCGGCCGACCCGAATCGCCGAGCTGGTTGTGCTTTCACGCAATAGTACCGTCGTCGGCGCCGCGCCGGCGGCGGCCGCCCGCGCTCGACGATCCACTGGAAATCGATTTCCGCCTCGCCGCAAATGCTCTATGACAGCAGTGGCGGATGGCGGGATTGCGCGCGCGATGGACATTGCGGAGTTCGAGGATCTGATCGATCGGCTGGGGGAGGATCTGTCCCGCTGGCCCGCCGGCCAACGCCAGGCTGCCGAGGAGCTTGTCGCATCGTCCACCGCGGCGCGGGGGCTGTATGAGGAAGCGCAGGCGCTGCGCCGGGCGCTGGCCGGTCCGCCGGTACGTGCACCGGCCGGGCTCGCCGACCGCATCGTCGCCGCGGCCGGCGAACTCGAGAAGGAGGCCGCGTCGCGCGGCGAGGGCGAGACAGCCGATGAACCCGCGGCGCTTGCTCACCCCGGCAGCGTCCTGCCGGCGTTGCTGCTGGTGATCTGCCTGTTGCCGGCGCTCGCCGCGCCGGAGCCGCAGCGCGCGCAACCCCATGGCGCCTCCCCCATCGGCGTGATGCTCTGATTGATTCGGTCGCACCTCCCGGATCTCCGCCTTAGCGACTTCTGACACCCCATTTTCGGCGCGGTCGTTCCGGTGCGCGGTCGTGCGCGCCGTCATCCGGTCGCGGCCCGCTCACCTGCGCCACCGCAACGCGCGAGCGGCAAATTCTGCCGAGTAATCAAACGATTCCGCGGACGTGATTCCGCGCCTGAATTCGCCGCGCCACGCGTTTCATCGGCGAAGGACAATCAGCGACTTCTCCTGCCAACGCGTTCCGTCGCACGCCGCGACGAAGGACGCCGGAGCTTGCCATGACGGTTTCCGCGACCACAGCCACCGCATCCACCGCGACCACCACGTCGTCTTCGAGTTCGTCATCGAGCTCGTCCCTGACTTCGGCGCAATTTCTCAACCTGCTGGTCAGCGAATTGAAGAATCAGGATCCGCTGAACGCGACCAGCACGACCGACTTCATCAACCAGCTCACCTCGTACGCCAACTACACCGAGCAACAATCGCTCAACAGCAACATGAGCTCGCTGGCGAGTTCGTTCTCGAGCCTCGTGACGCTGAACTCGGTCAACTACATCGGCCACACCGTCGAAGCGAAGACCGACACCGCCACGCTCAGCAACGGCTCGGCGACGTTCGGCTATTCGCTGTCGTCGGCTGCATCCAACGTCTCGATCGCCGTCAAGGACTCGTCGGGCAACACGGTGTGGACCGGCTCGGGCTCCGGCAATGCGGGATCGAACACCTTCACCTGGGACGGCAAGAACTCGAGCGGCACCCAGCTCAGCGACGGTGGCCAGTACACCATCTCGGTGACCGCGACCGACTCCGCTGGAAATTCGGTCTTCAACTACGCCACTGTGACCGGAAAGGTCACCGGCATCGACACCTCGACGAGCACGCCAACGCTCACGGTCGACGGCGTGTCCGTCAGCGCGAGCAACATCATCGGCGTCACGTCGTGACCAGCTTCGGAGTTCGATCATGAGTCTCACCGGCGCACTGTCCTCTGCGATTTCGGCGCTCAGCGCCCAGAGCCAATCGCTGTCGATGATCAGCGACAACATCTCGAATTCGGACACCACCGGCTACAAGACCACGTCGGCGATGTTCGACGATCTGGTGACGGCGTCGAGCAATTCGAGCTCCTATGCCTCCGGCGGTGTCACGGTGTCGGGGCGGGCCAACATCACCCAGCAGGGGCTGCTGGCGGCGACCACCAATGCCACCGACGTCGCCATCCAGGGCAACGGCTTCTTCACGGTGGCCGACGCCACCTCGGGCGGCACCACCTCCTATACCCGCAACGGCGCCTTCACCACCGACACCAACGGCTATTTGGTCAACAACGGCGAATATCTCGAGGGTTGGCGCACCGACTCGAGCGGAAACGTCGTCGGCGAAGCCAGCGCCGCCAACCTGCAGACCATCAACACCAAGGTCGAAGCGACCACCGGCAGCGCCACCACCAAGACCTCGTTCGCCCTCAATCTGCCGTCGGATGCGTCCACCGGTGCGACCTTCACCAGCTCGATGACGGTCTATGATTCGCTCGGAACCGCGAACTCGCTCCAGGTCACGTGGAAGAAGACCGGTTCGAATGCCTGGAGCGCCAGCTTCGGCAATCCGACCCTGTCGTCGGACTCGAGCACGACCACGGGCACCGCCAGCGGCTCGGTCGCCATCACCTTCAACAGCGACGGATCGCTTGCCAGCACCAGCCCGAGCCCGCCGACCGTCTCGGTGTCGGGCTGGACCGACGGCGCGGCCAACAGCACCGTCACGCTCAATCTCGGCACCGCGGGCAAGACCGACGGCCTGACCCAGTACGCCTCGGGCGAGACCACGCCGTCGATTACCACCACCAGCATAAACTCCGATGGCCTCGCCTTCGGCACGCTGAGCAGCATCGCAATCGGCAAGAACGGGGTGGTCGACGCCACCTATTCCAACGGCCAGACCGTCGCGATCTACAAGATCGCGGTCGCGACGTTCAGCGACCCCAATGGCCTCTCGGCCCAAAGCGACGGGATGTATTCGTCGACCGTCGAATCCGGCAGCGCCTCGCTGCACACCTCGGGCAGCAACGGCGCCGGCACCATCTACGGCAGCGAGCTCGAATCCAGCACGACCGACACCAGCGGCCAGTTCAGCAACATGATCTCGGCCCAGCAGGCCTATTCGGCGGCGTCGCAGGTCATCACGACGGTCAACAAGATGTTCGACACGCTCGTTTCGGCGATGAGGTAGCCATGTCCGGCACGAACGGTCGATCCGGCGACGAGAAGCTGCTGCGCAGGTTGCGGCGCCTGACGGCTCGCGCCGACGCCGTCAAAGCAGACGACCGGGCACAGCTGATCGCCCTGCTGGACGACGTCGAAGCGGTCCGGCAGGCGCTGGTTCGTGAATGTGCGCGGCTCGACGAGGAGATCAGGCGCGCGACGGTCAGGATCACCGCGATCACGGCTTATGCGCGTGGCCCACGCTTCGCTCCCAGGCCCGGTCGCAGCAGACATTAGCATCAACGGAAGGGACATCATGACACCGCAACGCCATATCAAGACCAGTCGTCCCGCCGACGACGATCTGCGCGCGAGGGCTCTGATCGCGCTGATCGATGATCTGATCTCGGTCGTCGCCGAGGAAAACGCAGAGCTCGCCAAGGGATTGCCGGCCTCGCGCCTCAAGCAGGTCGACGAGAAGAGCCGGCTGGCGGACCGGTTCGAGAAATGCGTGGCGGAGTGCGCGACCAGGACCGTCAGCCTCAACGTGCAGGACCGGATGCTGCGCGAACAGCTGATGGAGCGAATCCTGCGGCTGCGCGCCGCGATGGACGAGAACGTGATGCGGCTTCGCGCGGCGATTGAGGCCAGCAACCGCCGGATCGAGGCTGTGATGATGGCGATCCGCGAGCAGATTGCCAACTCCTCACCCTACGGCGCCGGGGGCCGCCGCACCACGCGTGCGATGTCCTGCGGCACCAATGTCCGGGCCTGATCGGTCCGCAATCGTCAGGAGGTCGCCGTGTCGCTCGACATAGCGCGGACTATCGCGTTCAGCGGGCTGTCGGCGGCGCAGGTCCAGATCAGCGTCGCCTCGGCCAACATTTCGAACGCCGACACCACCGGCTACACGGAAAAGACCGCGAACCTGTCGAGCAACGTGACCGCCGGCGTCGGTACCGGCGTCACCGTGACCGGCATTACCAGCACCGTCGACAAGCTCCTCCTGAAGTCGTTGGTGGGGGCGAACTCCGATCTCGGCGCCGCCGACACCACAAATACCTATCTCAGCCAGCTTGAAGATCTCTACGGCAGCACCTCGAGCTCGAGCAGTTCATCGACCGGAACGTCGCTGGCCAACACCATCGCGTCGTTCGAAACGGCGCTGTCGTCGCTTTCGAGCACGCCCGGCAGCGCGTCGCTGCAGTCGAGCGCCGTCAGCGCGCTCGACGACGTGGCGAGCCAGCTGCGGGAAACCTCGAGCAGCATTCAGAAGCTGCGCGGCAATGCCGACCAGGACATCGCCTCGTCGGTCGATACCGTCAATACCGACCTGCAGCAGATCGCGAGCCTCAACGCCGAGATCAAGCAGGAGGCCGCGTCCGGTCAGTCGACGGCGGACCTCGAGGACCAGCGCAACACGGCGCTGCAGGACGTCGCCTCGAAGATGAACGTCAGCTACTACACGACGTCGAGCGGCGATCTCCAGGTCTATACCTCGTCGGGACAGGCGCTGGTCGACAGCAGCGCGCATACGCTGAGCTATACTGCGGCCGCTGACGTCACGGCGTCGACCACCTACAGCGCGGGCTCGTCGAGTGGATTCAGCGGGATCACCGTCAACGGGGTCGACATCACCTCGCAGATCACGTCGGGCAAGATCGGCGCCCTGGTCACGCTGCGGGACACGACGCTGCCGGCAGCGCAGTCTCAGCTCGACCAGCTCGCGAACAAGCTCTCGTCCAGCCTCAATGCGGTGTCCAACGAGGGCACGTCGGTGCCGCCGCCGGCCAGCCTGACCGGAACCACGACCGTCAGCAGCTCGACGACGCTGTCGGCCAGCGGCACGGTCCGCGTCGCCGTGGCGGATTCGAGCGGAAACCTGGTTTCCTACAAGGATCTCGACCTGTCGTCCTATGCGACGGTCGGCGATCTGGTCACCGCGCTCAACGGCATTTCTGGCGTGTCGGCGTCGATCGATTCCAGCGGTCATCTCTCGATCGCGGCGACCGGCTCGGGCGACGGCATTGCCATCAACACCATGACGAGTTCGGTCGGCAGTTCCGGACAGGGCTTCTCCGACTATTTCGGGCTCAACGACCTCGTCACCGGCACCGGCGCCTCGGATTTCGCCGTCCGCAGCGACATATTGTCGGGCTCGGCGCAGCTGCCGACCGCAACGCTGGATTCGTCCAGCACGCTGACGACCGGCAGCTCGGTGCTGTCGTCCGGTTCCGCCACGGTCGTCAATGCGCTTTACGACACGCTGACCACGTCGACCAGCTTCGCCGCCGCCGGCGGGCTCGGCGCCACCACGGGTTCGTTCACCGACTACGCCGCCGCGATCGTCTCCAACGTGGCGAGCAAGGCTTCCCAGGCTTCCTCAACGTACACCGCCAAAGAGACCGCACAGTCGACCTACGCCAGCTCGCTGTCCTCGGAATCGGGGGTCAATCTCGACGAGGAGTCGGCGCGGTTGAGCTCGCTGCAGAACGAGTATTCCGCCGCGTCCGAACTCATCCAGGTGGTCGATTCGATGTTCTCGTCGCTCGTCACCGCGATCCAGTCGGGTTGAGGAGGGTACATCATGGTCATGCGGGTCGCCACATTCGCGCAGTCGGACCAGATGATCGCCGCGGCATTGCGCACGCAGGCGGTCATGGCCAACGAGCAGATCCAAGAGTCGTCCGGGCTGACCTCGTCGGATCTCGCCGGCTACGGCTCCGATTCCCAGCGCGTCGTCAATCTCCAGGTCTCGGTGACGCGATCTCAATCCTACATTGATTCCGCGTCGCTCGCCGACAGCAAGGTCCAAGTGATGTATTCGGCGGTCGGGTCGATGACCGACATCATCACCAGCCTGCGCTCCCAGCTCAGCGCCGCGACCACCGGCAGCAGCAGCGAAACGGCGTCGGTGATCAACTCCGCCCAGCAGATGCTGACCGAGATGGGTTCGCTGCTGAACACCCAGTATGACGGCGAATACGTGTTCGGCGGAGCCAGCACCTCGACAGCGCCGGTCGACCTGTCGAGCTTTTCGTCGGGAACCGGGTCGACCACCACGGCGGACACCAGCTACTACAAGGGCGATCACGAGGTTGCCTCGGTGCGGGTCGCCGACGACCAGACAGTGTCCTATGGCGTCACCGCCGACAATTCGGCGTTCGAGCAGGTCATGCGGGTGCTGAAATTCGTCGCCAACAGCTCGTCGCTGTCGTCGACGGACATCACCAACGCGCTCAATCTCGCCAGCAACGCGTTGGACGCCACCACCACGGTGCAGGCCAAGCTGTCGAATTCCGCGTCGCAGATCGAAGCGGCGAGTTCCCGCCAGAGCGACTACCAGAGCTATGCCAAGACGCTGTCCAGCGACCTGACCAGCGTCGACGTGGCGGCCGTCACGGCGCAGCTCTCGACCTACCAGTCGCAGCTGACCGCATCCTACTCGGCGATCTCCAAGATCCAGAGCCTGAGCCTGGCGAGCTATCTGAAATAGCTGCGGTCGCTCTGGGCAGGCGTCGGTCGTCCACACCGTCGGCGCGGCCGGGCAGCCGGAAGGTCCGGCACGGACGCCGCGCGTCAACCCGACAGGTTTCGGTCTTTTCTTTGGCGGCCCGGTACGTCATGCTGGCGCAAGGGCGTCGCAGCGCATCGGTGGACCGCAGACCATGACGTTGGTGTCCTCGTTCTTCACGCGTGTCCGGCAGCATCCGGAGCGGATCGCCATCGTCGAGCCCGGCGGCCCCCGTGTGACCTACGGCGCTTTGGCCCGGATGATCTGCGACTACGCCGCGTATTTCCGGTCGGCGGGGGTCGGCTCTGGTGACCGTATCCTGGTCACGCTCAAGGTCGAGATCGCGCTTTATGCCAGCCTGTACGCACTGTGGAGCCTCGGCGCGGTGGTGGTGTTTCCAGAGCCGGCGATGGGGCTCACCGGGCTGCGCCACGCCGCCGGCATCCGCATCGACGCCTGGCTCGCGCCACCGGTGTGGCGCGCGATCGGTCAGTTGTTTCCGGAACTCCGGCGCATTCGGCGCGGCCTGTCGCCGCCCGCCGCGGCGGACGGCGCGCGCAGCGGGCCGCTCGACGCCGACCGGCTGTCCGCGACGGTGACGTCCGCCGCGGCCGTGGCTGACGAAGCGCCCGGGCTGATTTTCTTCACCAGCGGTTCGACCGGGCGGCCGAAGGCGATCGTCTACAGCCACACTTTCATCAAGGACCAGGGACGTGGTCTCGAGCCGCTGTTCCGCCCAAATCCGGGCGAGGTCGATCTCGTCGCCTTTCCGCTGTTCGTGCTCGAGTGTCTGGATCTCGGCTCGACCAATGTCCTGCCCAACTGGGATCTTCGCAAGCCGCGGACCGCCAGCCTCGATGCCATCCTGCGCCATGCCCGCGCCGAGGGCGTGACGCGGCTCCTGCTGCAACCGGCGCTGTGCGAGCGTCTGGTCGACAAGACAATTCCGCCCGCGGTGCGCGCGGTGCTGACCGGCGGAGGCCCGGTGTTTCCGGATCTGCTGCGCCGGCTGGCGGACAAGGTGCCCGAGGTCTACTCGATCTACGGCTCGACCGAAGCCGAGCCCATCGCGCATATCACCGCCGCCGAGATCACGCCGGCCGACTGGGACGCCATGGACGCCGGCGCGGGCATCCTCACCGGCTCGCCGGTCAGTCAGCTTCGGGTCCGGATCGTCGACGACGAGATCCAGGTCACCGGGCCGAACGTCAACAAGGGTTATCTCGATCCGGCGCAAAATGCCTCGACCAAACAGATCGACGGCGAGGGCGTGGTCTGGCATCGCACCGGCGATGCCGGACGGATCGACGCGCAGGGACGGTTATGGCTGCTGGGTCGGCTCGAAGGCAGGATCGGCGGGCTGTTTCCGTTCGGCGTCGAAACGGTGGCCCGGCGCTGGCCCGATGTCCGCAGCGCGGCACTTTGCGCCGGTCCCGACGGGGCGCCGGTTCTGGCGTTGACCGGGGCGGCGGCTTCGCTCGACGACTGGCGGCGTCGCGCGCGCGAGCTCGGAATCGATCAGGTGATCCTGCTCGATGACATGCCGCTCGATCGCCGGCACGCTTCCAAGATCGAATATGTCCGGCTGCGGCGGCTCCTGGAGAAGACGTCGGCGACGCGGTGATGGCACCATCTCGGACCGGCGACGGATCGCGCGCCTCGCCTCGCGACCCGCGCGGCATCTTTCATCGGGGCTCCCGCGACAGCCGATCCCGGCACGTGTCGCGCGCTGCTTCGTATTCGGAGCGGGTGAGGGCCACGAGATCGCGAACCGATCGGACTGCGTCGACGCCGGAGACGCTATGGCCCGCGCTCCAGACGTCGCGCCAGCGCGCCGGGCGGTTCGCCGCGCCTTCGATGCTGATGTCCCGGCCGACGTCGATCGCGCCGCGCGCGGGCAGATCGTCCGGATCGAGGCCAGCGGCCGCGATCGAGGGACGCAGCATGTTGGTTTCGAGGCCGGTGAAGGCGCGGGTCAACAGGATGTCGTCCGCCTCGCTCGACACCAGCATGTCCATGTAGGCGGCCTTCGCCATGCTCTCGGTGGTCGCGATGAACTTCGTTCCCATATAGGCGAGGTCGCAGCCCATGGCTTCGGCTGCAAACAGCGCCCCGCCGTCGCTAACGCCGCCGGCGAGCACGATCGGTCCGTCGAAGAAGGCGCGGACGGCGCGGACGAATGCCAGCGGGTTGAGCCACCCGGTCTGTCCGCCGGCGCCGGCGGTGAGCAGCACGAGCCCGTCCACGCCTGCCTCGACGGCGCGCTGGGCATGCCGGATGGTGGCGACGTCGGCGAACACCAGTGCGCCGCAATCATGTAGCGCTGGGAGGACCGATGCAGGCGAGCCGACCGAGGTGATGACGATTTCGGGTCTTCGCTTCGCCAGAACCGCGAGGTCGTCCATCAATCGGGTATTGGAGCGGTGCACCACGAGATTGGCGCACCATGGAGCCGGCTGCCGGCCGGATTGATCCGACCGGCGCGCGATCCGCGCGGCGATGTCGGTCAGCCAGGTCTCCAGTTCGGCGGAGGAGCGGCAATTCACGGTCGGGAACGAGCCGATCACGCCGCAAGAACAGGCCGCGGCGACGAGCTCGACCCCCGACACCAGAAACATCGGCGCGGCGATCAGCGGCAGCGACAGCCGGGCGGCGATCGCCTCGAATGCAGTTCGGGACATGCGCAGTTCTCCTCGGCCGAATGCCCTCACTGTACCGCCGCGATCGTCCGTGGCGGCCCGCTAGATTGCGCCGGCCATTGCCGCCTTGAGCCGCTCGAAGCGCCGCTCGATGAACACGCCGCTCTCCTTGTGGGTGATGATGTAGAGCTCGTTGCGCCTGATCCCGGCGGCGACCAGATCGGCGACCGCCTCGGCATCGAGGATCCGTCCCTCCTGCGGGGTGTTCTTGGCCTCTTCGTAGGCCGTCGCGGTCGAGGCGGCCATGTCGGCCGGGCGGTTGCGCTCGCTGTCGTTGATGTGGGTGGCGACCCGCATCGGACACAGCACCGAGACGCCGATGCCGTGGGGTTTGAGGTCCTTGGCGAGACATTCGGCGAGCGAGACCACGGCCGCCTTGGAGACCGAATAGGGACCGAGCGCGCGGTTGCTGACAAGGCCAGCGAAGGACGCGGTAAACAGGATGTGGCCGCCCTGTTTGCCGGCGATCATCCGCGGCGCGAAGCACTCGATGCCGTGGATCGGCCCCCACAGATTGACCCGCAGCGTCCACTCCCAGTCGGCGTGGCTCATCTCCTGGGTGGGGCCGAACACCGCGACGCCGGCATTGTTGAACAGGATGTGGACGGCGCCAAATCGCTCCCAGGCGGCGTCTGCGAGCGCCGCGACCGATCCGCGGTCGCCGACGTCGGTGCGCACGCCGATGGCTTCGAAGCCGTCTCGTTGCAGCGCAGCGACGGCCTGGTCGAGGGCGGCCTTCTCGATGTCGGCGAGAACGAGCCTTGCGCCAGAACGTGCCAATGCCCGTGCCGTCGCCAGCCCGATGCCGCTGGCGCCGCCGGTGATGACAGCGACCTTATCCTTGAACTCCATGGAGCCTCCCGTTTCTTGATGATTTGTGCCCGGTGCGAGCCGAGTGTCATCGAAACAGGGCGTACGTCCAATGGTTTTCTGCAGGCGCAAAGCAGCCAGTCATCTCGCGAAGGCGGCGGCCCCGCGAGTGTTTTTCGCTTGCCGTACGACGCGTAGTCAGCCGCCTTTCAGCGAGGCGCTGCTTCCGCAGGCCTCATGTCCGGGGACGGCCAATTGCCGCGTGTCTCAATAGCAGGTTCGCGTGCAGGTTCGGCCGCTCTTGGGTGTACCGGTGCAGGTGTTGGTGCAGCTCTGCGCCTTCTGAGCCATGGCTTCGGTGGTCGCGGCGGCGAAGGACAGAATGGCCGCAGTCAGGAGTACAATGCGACGCAAGGGCGCCTCCTCGTTCATGAATGGCGGAAGTGATAATAAACAATCTGAAGTAGATCAAAGCGGCGGCCGGCTGGGAAGTGGTCCTGGCGAGAAAATTTCATTCAGCCGGGCGCCGTCCGAGGCTTCCGCCAGGTGGCTTGTGGCAGGCTCCGCGCGGTTTCCCGTATTGGCGCTGCCACCGGCTGTCGCATTGTGGCCGCATGTTCCATGCGAAAATGCAACGGGTTGCCTGCTCGAGCATACGGCCGGGCCGGGAGCCCTTGCTTCCCCTGAGGATGGAGAAAGAGTCCAATGCGATGGTTCGGCTTCGCGACCCTGAGCCTCTTGCTGTGTGTGGCCGTTTCCGCCCAGGCGCCGGCGCAGAACGCCGTGCCGTCCTCGGCGGCGGCGCCCACGGCCGACAATGCCGTGATGCTGACGGTGTTCCTGAAGCATGACCAGTCCCGCCCCCTCGCTGACCTGAACGCCCAGCTCGAGCGGCAGGGTTTCTACAAGGCGTTCCCGCCGGCGGGTGTCGAGGTCGTGAGTTGGTACGTGATGATGGGGATCGGTCAGGTCGTCACGCTGCGGCTGCCGGCGTCACGGCTCCGCGAGGTGAATCGCGTTCTCGAGGACACGGCCTGGGGAAGTTACCGGACCGAGTTCTATCCGACCTACGACTACAAGGCGGTCGGGGAGGCGGCGCACGAGAAGGCGCAGCGCCCGTGAGCGCACCGTAGCGCCACGATCGGATCAACCGCGGCCGCGCCGACCGTCAGCACCCCGCCGGGGGCGACGCTGCGGCGCGTCATAAATATCAATACATTGATATAAATACGGACGGTGGAATATCCCGCCCGTGAGGGGAGGTCATGTTTCTTCGCCATCATGTATCAATGTATTGACATAAAATGGAAGATCGCATAGCGATGACGTCGTCGAGCACGAGAAAACCGGGAGAACGGTCATGCGCGGCCTGGATGGAAAGATCGCGATCGTCACAGGGGGAGGGGGAGCGATCGGTGCGGCCACGTGCCGTCGTCTGGCCGCCGAGGGGGCGCGGATCGCGGTCCTCGACGTCAACGGCGATGCGGCGCAGCGTACCGCCGACGCTGTCGCGGCGCAGCATGGCCGGGCCGAGGCCTTCGCCTGCGATATCTCCGATTATGATCAGGTCCAGGCGGCGATTGCGCGTGTCGTCTCGACGCTCGGTCCGGTGGACGTGCTCGTGAACAATGCCGGCTGGGATGTGTTCAAGCCCTTCCTCAAGACCACGCCGGCGGAGTGGCAGAAGCTGATAGCCATCAACCTGACGGGCGCGCTCAACATGCATCACGTCGTGCTGCCGGGGATGGTCGAGCGCCGCGCCGGGCGGGTGGTCAATATCGCCTCCGACGCCGCCCGTGTCGGCTCGTCGGGCGAGGCGGTCTATGCCGCATGCAAGGCAGGGCTGGTGGCCTTGTCGAAAACGTTGGCGCGCGAACATGCCCGCGACGGCATCACCTTCAATGTCGTCTGCCCCGGGCCAACCGACACGCCTCTTTTTGCCAATTTCCTGGATGCTGCGCCGAATCGGGAGAAGCTGCAGGACGCCTTTCGGCGCTCAATCCCGCTCGGGCGCATCGGCCAGCCCGAGGACCTGCCCGGCGCGATCGCCTTCTTCGCCAGCGATGATGCGGTCTTCGTTACCGGCCAGGTGCTCAGCGTCTCGGGTGGACTGACGATGGCGGGATGACGGAGCGAAGCCATGCTCGATCTCAGTGACGATCAAGCGGCTTTTCGCGCGGCGGCGCAGCGCTTCGCCCGCGACAGGATCGCACCGGACTACCAGAAGCGGGAACAGGCGGGATATGTGGACCGCGCACTGGTTCGCGAGATGGGCGACCTCGGGCTGATTGCGCCAGAGCTGCCGGAGGATTTCGGGGGGCTGGGCGCCCCCAGCGTCACGAGCGGCCTGATCGCCGAGGCGATCGGTCATGCCGACGTGAACATCGCCTACGTCCAGATCCTTGGATCGCTGAACGGCAAGATCATCGCGTCGCACGCCAACGTCGACCTCAAGGCGAGGTGGCTGCCGCGCATCATTTCCGGCGACGCCATCATCGCTCTCGGTCTGACCGAGCCCCGCGGCGGCTCCGACGCGGCCAATCTCGCGCTCACCGCCCGCCGCGATGGCGACCGCTATATCCTGAAGGGAGAAAAGTCCTCGATCAGCATGGCCGACCAGGCCGACGCCGTGGTGGTGTTCGCCCGGACCGGATCGGTCGCGGACAAGGCGCGCGGCGTGAGCGCGTTTCTGGTGCCGATGGATACGCCGGGCATCACGACGCTGCGGTTCAACGACCTTGGCAGCAAGGCCATCGGCCGGAGCTCGATCTTCTTTGACGACGTCGCCGTCCCGGCCGCCAACCGCCTGGCCGAGGAAGGCGCGGGTTTTGTCCAGGTGATGCAGGGGTTCGACTTCAGCCGCGCGCTGATCGGACTGCAGGTTCTCGGCGCCGCCCAGGCCTCGCTCGACGAAAGCTGGGTCTATGTCCAGCAGCGCCGCGCCTTCGGCGCGCCGCTCGCCGTCAACCAGGGCGTGACCTTTCCGCTCGCGGAGGGCGAGACCCTGGTCGCCGCCGCGCGCCAGCTCTGCTTCCACACCCTCGCGCTGCGGGACGCCGGCAAGCCGCACACCAGCGAGGCGGCGATGTGCAAGTGGCTCGCGCCGAAGACCGCGGTCGACGTCATTCATCAATGCCTGCTGGTTCACGGGCACTACGGCTGGTCGCTCGACCTGCCCCACCAGCAGCGCCTGCGCGATGTCATGGGACTGGAGATCGGCGACGGCACCGCGCAGATCATGAAGCTCGTCATCGCAAGAGAAAAACTGAAAGCCGCCGGCGCCTAGAAAACCGATGTTGGCTTGATTCTACGGCGTACTCCCGAGAAGCCAATTTCGGAACCGCCGCACCGGGGAGCGACGTCAGGGGAGGTGTCCATGCAGTTCGACGCGATATTGCTTGCGCCACGTCGCACCGCCGCGGTCGCGGCGGGATTCTGGCGCGACCGGACCATCAATGACGACCTCGATGTCTGCCTCAAGCGCTGTCCTGACAAGATCGCCCTGACGGCCGTATCGATCGATCGGAACGAGACGCGGCGGTTCAGCTATCGCGAGCTCGCGCGCCTCGCCGATCGCATCGCGGTCGGTCTGACGAAGCTCGGCGTCGGGCGCAACGACGTGGTCTCGGCCCAGCTCCCGAACTGGTGGGAGTTCACCCTGGCCTACCTCGCGTGCGCGCGGATCGGTGCGGTGTTCAATCCGCTGATGCCGATCTTCAGGGAGCGCGAGCTGTCGTTCATGCTCAAGCACGGCGAGAGCAAGGTTCTGATCGTGCCGCGGCAGTTTCGCGGGTACGACTACGAGCGGATGGCGGAAGGATTGCGGCCTTCATTGCCCGATCTGCGCCATGTCATCGTGGTCGGTGGCGCGGGTGAGAACGGCTTCGGCAGGCTTCTGACCGACCAGCGCTGGGAGGATGACGCCCGGGCGGGGACGATTCTCACCGCGACGCGGCCCGGCCCGGACGACGTGACCCAGCTGATCTACACCTCCGGGACCACCGGGGAGCCGAAGGGCGTGATGCACTCGTCCAATACGTTGATGGCGAACATTTCGGCCTACGCAGACCGGCTTCGGCTGTCCGGCGACGACATCGTCCTGATGGCGTCACCAATGGCCCACCAGACGGGCTTCATGTACGGCCTGATGATGCCGATCATGCTCGGCGCCAGCGCGGTGCTGCAGGACGTCTGGCAGCCCGCGACGGCGGTCGCGCTGATCCGCGAGGAAGGGGCGACGTTTACCATGGCATCGACGCCGTTCCTGACCGATCTCGCCACGGCTGTGGCCGAGTCCGGACAGGCGGTGCCGACGCTGCGCACGTTCCTGTGCGCCGGCGCACCGATTCCCGGACCGCTGGTGGAAAAGGCGCGAAACGCGCTCGGCACCAAGATCGTGTCGGCATGGGGAATGACCGAGAACGGCGCGGTGACCTTGATCAAGCTGGACGACGATGACGAGCGGGCATTCAATACGTCCGGATGCCCGTTGCCCGGAGTGGAGATCCGCGTCGTCGATCTCACCGGCCGGCCGCTCGAAAGCGGCCGGAGCGGCAGGCTTCTGGTCCGTGCGTGCTCGAACTTCGGCGGCTATCTGCACAGGCCCCAGCTCAACGGCACCGACGCGGAGGGCTGGTTCGACACCGGCGATCTCGCCGAGATCGACGATCGCGGCTATGTCAGGATCAATGGCCGCTCCAAGGACGTCATCATTCGCGGCGGCGAAAACATTCCCGTCGTCGAGATCGAGGCTCTGCTCTACAAGCATCCGGCCATCGCCCAGATCGCCATCGTCGCCTTTCCCGATGAGCGTCTTGGTGAACGTGCCTGTGCCGTGGTCGTGCCGAAGCCGGGTGAACGGCTGGACTTCGAAGCCATGGTCGAGTTCCTCAAGGAGCAGAAGGTCGCGCTGCAGTACATTCCCGAGCGGCTGCTGCTGCTCGACCAGATGCCGGCTACGCCGTCGGGGAAGATCCAGAAATTCAAGCTGCGCGAGATCGTCAGGGGCGGCTCGATGCCGCTTCGGGCGCAAATCGATTGACCTGAACACAATGGGAGTTGGCCATGACGGACTACCAGGACATCCTCTACGAACAGCGGCCCGAGGGGGTCGCCCGGATTACGATCAACCGGCCCGCGGTTTACAACGCGTTCCGCGGGCAGACCGTCGAGGAACTGATTCACGCGTTTCAGCGCGCGGGCTGGGATCGGTCGATCGGCGTCATCGTCCTGACCGGCGCGGGCGACAAGGCCTTCTGCACCGGCGGCGACCAGAGCGCCCACGACGGTCAGTATGACGGGCGCGGCACGATCGGACTTCCGATCGAGGAGTTGCAGAGCCTGATCCGGGACGTCCCCAAGCCGGTGATCGCCCGCGTCAACGGCTTTGCGATCGGCGGCGGCAACGTGCTGGCGACGATCTGCGACCTGACCATCGCCTCCGACCAGGCCCAGTTCGGTCAGGTCGGGCCGAAGGTCGGGTCGGTCGATCCCGGTTTCGGCACCGCCTATCTCGCGCGCGTCGTGGGCGAGAAGAAGGCGCGCGAGATCTGGTATCTGTGCCGGCGATATTCGGCGCAGCAGGCGGTCGAGATGGGGCTCGCCAATATCGCAGTGCCCCATGCCGATCTCGATGCCGAGGTTGATCGCTGGTGTGGCGAACTGCTCGAGCGGAGCCCGACCGCCGTCGCGGTGGCTAAGCGCTCGTTCAACGCCGATACCGAATCGATCCGCGGCATCTCGAGCATGGGCATGCAGGCGCTGACCCTTTACTACGAGACCGAAGAATCGAAGGAGGGTGGCCGCGCGTTCCGCGAAAAGCGCAAGCCCGACTTTCGGAAGTTCGTTCGGTGAAGCCGAGCCGGTGGAAGGCCGGCGGTCAGGTCGTGGCGAGGCCGGTCTTGAGGCGATCGAGCAGCCTGTAGAGGATTGTTCTTTCGTCGGGACTGAAATCGGCGAGGGCCGCCGTGTAGAAGGCTTCGATCGGCTTCTGCATCGCGGTCCACACCGACCTGCCGGTCGCGGTCAGACGGATGCGCCGACTGCGGCCGTCCTCGCGGTCCTTGATGCGCTCGGTCCACCTCCGGTCCTCGAGCCGGTTGAGGAGAATCGCGAGATTCTGACGGCTGACGCCGAGAAACTCGACGAGGGCCTTGACCGTCATGCCCCTGTCGATCACCGATGGATGGGCGAGGGCGCCGATCACCGCCCACTGCTGCGTCGTGGTGCCGAATTCCGCGACGTAGCGCGTGCCCTGCTTGTGCATCAGGTTCGATGCCTGATACAGACGGAAAAACAGCCGGTTCGCGATATCGTAGTCCAGCGACGGCGGTTTGCCGGACGCTTGTTCGTTCTGCCTTGTCCGTGGCATCGCGGCGTGGTTCCAAATTCCGAGAGCATCTGCAGGCGTGTAATTATATCAATATATTGATATAATTACACGAGCCGATGGGCCGGTCTAGTGTTATTGATCGCGGTCAAAGCCGCCCGCGAGCGGCGCCCGATATCTTCTGTTTTTGGAGCGGGCTGCGGCCAGCCTGCCAGAAGACAGGGCGATTGGCGTCATGAGCGATTTTGGATCGGCGAAGGCTCTCACCGATTTTGCGGTGCGAGCGGTCGATGGCGCGAAGGCGGTGGAGGCGCCGTTCCATCACATCGAGTTTGATCAGTTTTTCCCGCCCGATTTCTATCAACGGATCATCGAGACGCTGCCCGAGGCGTCCGACTATCGGCCGATGTCAGGCCGTGCCAAGGAGAACGATCTGGCGGACGGCACGCCGACGCGGGTGAAGATCGACCTGTTTCCCGAATATACGAGGTACCTGCCGCCGGACAAGCGCGCGGTCTGGGACGTGGTTGGCCGCGTTCTGTGTTCGAGCGAGCTGCAGGCGGCCTTCGTTCGCCGAATGGCGCCGGGATTGCAACGCCGCTTCGGCGTCGATTACGACAAGGTGGGCCTGTTTCCGATTCCGGTCCTGACCCGCGATATCGCCGGCTATCACATCGATCCGCACCCCGACACGCATTGGAAGGGCATCACGGTCCTGATCTACCTGCCGCGCGATGCCTCGGTGGCGCATATCGGGACGGTCTTGCACAAGGAGGCCGCCGATGGCCGCCTGGAGCGGGCCGGCAAAGGTCAGTTTCTGCCCAATTCCGGCTTTGCATTCGCCGTCGACAAGGACACCTGGCATTCCGTCGATCCTGTCGGCCCGGAGGTGACCACGCGTGACCTGATCATCCTGCAGTATTTCGTCGACAGCGGGCTGCAGCGCATCCTGCGCAACCGCGGCAAGCGGCTCGGAAACCTGCTGCTGAACAGCCTGCGCCACGTCGCCAAGCCCTCCCGCCAGAAGGCGCGGTCGTGATGCCACCGCGCGGACGAGGTGCGGTGGCAGCCGCCTCTGAGTGAACAATGCTCGTATTGCACACAAGAAAAGCCCGGGGCGTCCCCGGGCTTTTTCTCGTTCGGTGTGGCCTGCGCTGCCGGCGGGCGAGGGCGCTGCAGTCATCTCAGCCGGGGAACGAACCCTCAAACGCGGTCGCCGAGATCGGATTGCGCGGGCTGGGGGTCTCGCGGGCTCGCAGCGCCTCGGGCAGCTGCGCCTTGTCGCCGGGCTTGCCGATGGCAATCGCCGCCTCGACGCGGTAGCCCGCCGGCACCTTCAGTTCGCTCGCCGCCCGCGCCAGGTCGAGGCCGACCATGCCGTGGGCCTGCCAGCCCAGTTTGGCGGCCTGAAGCGCCAGCAAGGCCCAGGCGGCACCGGCGTCGAAGGAATGGCTGTGTGAGGGGATTTCCTTGTCCTGTCCCGGGACCGCCATGGTCTGCTTCGAAACGACGACGACGAGAGCCGCGGCGTTCTTCGCCCACGACGTGTTGAACTCGTTCAGCAGGCCGAGCAGCCGTTCCCAGTGCGCGGTGCCGCGGCGAGCATAGATGAAACGCCAGGGCTGCGAGTTGTAGGACGACGGCGCCCAGCGCGCCGCCTCGAACAGCTTCATGAGGTCGGCTTCCGGGATGATGTCCGGCGTGAAGGCGCGCGGCGACCAGCGCTCCAGAAACAGCGTATCGATCGCATGGTCGGCGGTCCGTCCATTGGCCGTGATGGTCATTGAGAGAGCTTCCTGTATTGGGGGATCAAGCAGCCTCGTGTCGCGGTGCGGCACGAAAGCAGAGGCAGGATTGGTCCAAAAGGTTGGACTGGTCCAAAAATCACTTTTAGTCTCTTTTTGTGACTGTCATGATAAGCATTGGAAGAAGCCTTGCAAGGGGTAACCGCGACGTGCCTCAGTCAGGCGCGTTTGACCGGTAGCCATGCTGGCACCGCGCGTGACGATTGTGCGCGTGAGATCTGAATCGACCGGGGAGGAGAGGCTCGTGGTGAAGGCCAATTTCGCCAAGGCAACCACCGGCCGGGCGATCTGCCCGATCCGCGACGTGCTGGATCGTGTCGGCGACCAATGGAGTCTGCTGGTGCTTGGGGCGTTGGCGCAGGACACCTTGCGATTCAACGTGCTGAAACGAGAGGTCGAGGGCATTTCCCAGCAGATGCTCGCGCGCACGCTGCGGCGGCTCGAAGAAGACGGCCTGGTGTCGCGCAAGCCGTTTCCGGTGATTCCGCCGCGGGTCGACTACGCCTTGACCCCGCTGGGGCGCTCCTTTCTCGAGCCCTTTTCGACGCTGATCACCTGGGCCGACAAGAACCACCCGGCGATCCAGGCCGCGCGCAAGAGCTACCGCTCGCGGCACCCCAAGGCATAGACGCCGCCGGCCGCGCGTCTGGATATACCGCCGGTCGCGACCCGAACGTTGCGGTGTACCGTCGCAACCAGACCAAATCCGGTGCTGGTTGCGAATGAAATAGGCGTCGGATCGATCGCCCATGGTACCGGTGCGCCTGCAGCCCTGCCTAGAAACCTTGCAGTTGACCGCTCTGCGGCGTCGCGCTTGCGCTCCGGGGTTCAATCTTGCGCCGCAACATCAAAAAAGCCTGCCGAATCCGGTGCTTTGCCGACATCTGCCTTGGCAAGGCGATCAAACGCTGTTTCAATTTGCACAGCATTTGCATGCCGCTGTCGAGTTCGTTGCGAGGTACGAGGGGTGAGGAGCGGTCGCATGGAAGCTCGGACCGACATTCAGAGTTTCAGCGCCTTCATTTTTGAATTGTATGAGCGCAGTCATACCCAGGATCCCGTGTCCCTGCTGCACTGGAGCGTGGAACGGCTGGCCGAGGCGGTTGGGTCGGACAGCAACTGGGGCGGCTGGGCCGATCTCAGCCGTGGCGAGGTCGATGTCTGCGGGACCGTGTCGCACAACCTGCCCGACGATTTCTACAAATTCTGGAGCGAGATCAAGCACGACGATCTGCTTGCCCGTGATGTCATGAACACCGGGCGCGACGTCGCGACCTACAATCGTCAGGGATCGCGCCATACCGAAGGCATGGTTGCCCTGTCCGACCGCTATCACATCGACAAGCTGTCGGTCATCGTGGTCGAGCGCGGCAACAGCCCGATCTCGCTGTTCATGTCGGCCTACCGCAGCGGACGCGATGCCAAGGCGTTCGGCCCGGGCGAACTGAATTATCTTCGCGCAGCGCTGGACCACGTCTGCTTCGCCATCGAGCGCAACACCCTGTGCGGCCGCGCGGGGGCGCATCTCCTGGTCAACGCCGACGGCCGGGTGCTGGCGAGGTCGCCCGACGCGTTGCGCATCCTGCGCGACCGCTGGCCCGACTGGAGCGGCGACCGCCTGCCGGCCTGCGTGCCGGTGTCGGCCAGGCACACGGCGCCCGACAGCGAGATCAGGTTCGATCGGCGCGAGGCGCCGCAATTCTCCGGACCGCCGTTGTTCTATCTCACCCTGCGCGGCAACGACCCCCGCAGCCAGCTGACGGCGCGCGAGCGCCAGATCCTGGAGCATATTGGCGACGGCCTGACCCACAAGGAAATCGCCCGCAGTCTAGGCATTTCCCCGGCCACGGTTCGCAACCATACCCAGGCGGTGCTGACCAAGCTGGGCGCGCGCAACAAGGCCGCGCTGGTCAGGCTGGTGCACGCAGGTCAGCCAGCCTGACGTACATAGTGTGTCGACGGAGTGATGCATCTGCATCATTTCGGCCGCAGCCTGACCGCCTTAGCCTCCGTCACGTCACGATGTTACGGCCACAGGCTACGAGCGAGAGGGTTTCATACTCATGGCAATTGCGCGCAGGGAATTTCTCGGAGGGGTTGCGGGTGCGGCCCTGGCGGCCGGCTTTTCGCGGCGGGCAGCCGCTGCCGATGATATCCTCATCGGCGTCCCCACGGCGCAATCGTCGCCGGTCGGCGTCGGCGACCACAAGGACTGGCTGAATGGTGTGACGCTTGCCGTCGACGAGATCAATGCCGCCGGAGGGGTTGCCGGGCGCAAGCTGCGCGCCGAGGTCACCGATATCGACATCATGACGCCGGAAGGCACGGTCGCGGCGTTTCAGACCCTGACCGGCAAGAAGGTCAACGCCATCGTCTCGTCCTTCGTCCTGATCCCGCAGCCGGCGATGGATGCCGCAGCGGCGGCGGGCGTGCCCTACCTGCACGGCAATACCTCGATCGCGTCGCTCGATCTCGTCAAGTCGAACCCGACGAAATACAAGAACGTCTTCCAGATCGACGGCGCCGAGACCTGGTATGGCTATGGCTTCGTCCGTTATCTCGACAAGCTCGCGGCATCGGGCGGCTGGAAGCCGAAGAACAACAAGATCCACATCGTCCAGGAACAGATCGCCTACACCCAGACCATCTCCAAATCGGTGCAGAAGGCGATCGCCGAATCCGGCGGCAAGTGGGTGCTGGGCCCCGTCACCGACATTCAGTTCCCGGTTCAGGACTGGTCGCCGGTGCTGCGCGCGCTGCACGACTCCGACGCCGGGGTGATATTCATCGATCACTGGGTTGCCGCCGAGCTCGCCGCGTTCTGCCAGCAGTTCGCGGCCGATCCGGTCAAGGGATCCCTGGTCTACCTGCAATACGGCCCGAGCCAGCCGGAATTCCTCAAGCTCGCCGGCGGTTCCGCCGAGGGCATGGTCTGGGGCACCGTGATCGGCACCCATGCCGATCCCAAGGCGATGGACTTCCGCGCCCGCTACATCAAACGCTTCGGCGACAACATGGGCATTGTCTACACCGGCAGCGGCTACGACACGGTCAAGGCGCTGGCCAGCGTCTGGGCGACCGTCGATCCGGCCAATTTCGACGCGGTCGGCGCGGCGATCCGCAAGCTGCGCTACGAGGGCGTCTGCGGCACCTACACCTTCGATCGGCCCGAGCAGGCGCCGCTGGTTCATCCCTGGCAGACCGAGGACGTCAAGGCCGGCATCAGCCACCTGCTGCTGCAGGTCCAGAACGGCCAGCACAAGATCATCGCCCCCGACGAACTCGCCGAGGTCAAGATCAAGCCGGCGCCGTGGTTCTGAACATCGCCACGGATTTGAACGCATGATCCCGGCCGACGCCTGCTTCGGATGCGAGGGCATTTCGCTCGCCCTCGGAGGGCGGGTCATCCTCAAGGATGTCTCGCTCTTCGTCCGGCGTGGCGAACTGCTCGGCCTGATCGGCCCCAACGGCGCCGGCAAGACCTCGCTGTTCGAGGTCTTGTCGGGCCGCTACCACCAGCAGCAGGGCTCGGTCTTTCTCGGGGAACGCCGGCTCGACCGGCTCGACATCCACCGCCGTGCCCGGCTCGGCGTGGCGAGGACCTACCAGAGCCCGGTCGTGCCCAACGCGCTCACCATCGGCGAAACCCTGCGGGCCGCCCGCAAGGCCTATGCGCCCTATATGTCGGCCCACGATGCCGAATGGGCGGCGCGGCTGGTGCGGCTGGAGGCGGCCTGGGACCGCCCGTCCGGCTCGCTCGACACCTTTGACCGCCGCAAGCTCCTGCTCGCCTGCTTGATGATGCGCCGCCCCACCGTTCTGCTGATGGACGAGCCGGCCTCGGGGTTGATCAACACCGAGATCGCCGAGCTCGACCTGCTGCTGCGCAAGCTCGCGGACGAGTATCACCTCGCCATCATCCTCATCGAGCACCGCCTTGAACTGCTGGGCGCCATCGCCGACCGCGTCTGCGTGCTGGACCTCGGCGTCATGATCGCCGAAGGCGGCCCGGAGCAGGTCTTCGGCGACGAGCGGGTGCGTGCCGCCTATTTCGGCGCCGCCGCATGACCCACCAGTTGCTTGCAGTGCGCGGACTGTCCGCCGGCTACGGCCCGTTGCGGGTGCTCCACGACATCGATTTCACCATCAGCGAGGGCGAGCGGTTGGCGATCGTCGGCCTGAACGGCCACGGCAAGACCACCCTGTTCCGTGCCATCATGCAACTGGTCGGTTGGCAGCGCGGCTCGGTCACCTTCGACGGCGTCGAGATCGGCGGCACCCGTTCGCTCGGGGAAGGCCGCTATACCCCGGGCATCGTCCGGCTCGGCATCGCCATGACGCCGCAGGGCGACGCCATCTTCCCGGGCCTCACGGTGCGCGAGCACCTCGATTGCGGCGCCCACGCCCGCAGCGCCTGGCGCGAGCGCGCCCGCCGCCGCGAACGCGTCTATCAGCTGTTTCCGCAACTCGAGACGCTCCAGGATGCGCTGGTCGGCAAGCTGTCGGGCGGCGAGCGGCGCATGGTGTCGATCGGCCGCGCGCTGATGTCGGACGCGAGGCTCTATCTGATCGACGAGCCGACGCTCGGGCTGGCGCCCAAGGTGTCGCGCCGCGTCATCGAAGCGCTGGTGAACATTCCGATCGAAGGCAAGGCGATGGTGATCGCCGAGCAGAACGTCGCGGTGCTGACCGGCGCCGTCGACCGCATGATCGGCATGCATGCCGGCCGGCTGCGCGGCGAAGTCGGCCATGTGGGGCTCGAATGATGGACGCGAGCCTGTTCACCTACGCGCTCTATCTCGCTGCGATCTACAGCCTGATGGCGATCGGCATCTCGCTGTTGTGGTCGAGCGTCGGCATGGTCAACATGGCGCACGGCGCCACCTTCGCGATCTCGGGCTACGCCGCCTATTTCGCCGCCGACTGGATGATGCCGCTGGTCAAGGCGGCGGTCGACGGGCCGCAGAGCATGACCGTGCTGGCGATTCTCACCATGGCGGTGGGCATCGTCTCGGGCGCGATCTTCGGCATCGTCATCTATCTGGTGGCGTTCCTCCCGATCCACGACAAGCCGAATTTCGCCGTGCGCAGCCTCATCATCACGCTTGCGCTCAATCTCGCCTCGGTGCAGGCGCTGCTCTACTTCTTCGGGCCGCAGCAGAAGGCGTTGCCGCGCTTTCTCGGCAGCGGACGGATGGATCTGTTCGGCATTCCGGTGCGCATCGACCAACTGGTCACGATCGTGACCACGGTCGTGCTGCTCGGGCTGGTGCTGTTCTGGCTCCGGGTCAGCCGCAAGGGCCTGGAGATCCGCGCCGTGATGCAGAACAGTGAGGGTGCCGCGCTGTGCGGGATCTCGACGCGTTGGACCGCGCTGCCGATCATGATGCTGACGGGCGCCCTGGCCGGCGTCGCCGCGGTGCTCTTGTCGCAGAACATCTTCGTCAATCCGACCGCGGGCGCAACGCCACTGATCAAGGGTCTGACCATCGCCCTGCTGGGCGGTCTCGGTTCGGTGCCGGGCGCCGTGCTGGGCGCGATCCTGATCGGCTTTCTCGAGGCCGCCACCGGTATCATTCCGTTTCTGGGTCAGCGCTATGTCCTCGTCGTGCAGTTCGCCTTCATCGTCATCATGCTGGTGATCCGTCCGCGCGGCCTCGGCGGTCTGCTCGACGAAACCCGGGAATAGGCCATGGAAGTCAAGCCAACCCAGCGCCTGTTCAATGTCGGCCAGCGGCCGGACGAATTGACGCTCAAGCCGCGCGGCGACAAGCCTTGGCATCGCCTGCGCCCGCCGTTCACGCGGCGGCACTGGCTGGCGTGGCGCGGCGTCTACAATCCCAAATCGCTGCGCCGCGAGCGCCGCCTGCTCGACAAGCGGCCGCTGTGGTGGGGGCTCGGGCTCGGCGGGCTTCTCGTCGTCACGCCGTTCATGTCCGAGCAGATGATCAACATCGCGGCGATCTTCTGCATCTTCTCCGCGATCAACGTGATCTGGACGCTGATCGTCGGCGCCGCCGGCATCTTTTCGCTGGCGACCATGGCGGTGGTCGGGATCTGCGGCTATGCCGCGGCCGCGGCCAACGTCTATCTCGGTGTGCCGTGGCCGCTGATGATGCCGGTCGGCGCCGTGGTTGGCCTGGTGTTCGGCCTGTTTCTCGCGCTGCCGTCGACGCGGCTCGACGGACTATACTACGCGCTGCTGACGCTCGGCATCGCCGAGATCTGCCGTGTCTCGATCACGCAGATCAAGGCGCTGGCCCCGAACAACAGCAGCATCAACAACGTCGATTCGTTCATTCCTGCGGCCTGGCACCTGCAGCGGCCGGGACTTCTGGTCGGCTTCGCCGCGGCATTCCTGCTCCTGCTCGCGGCGCTCCTCGTGTTCCGCCTCGTCAACAGCGAGCGGCTCGGCCTCCTGCTGCAGAGCGCGCGTGAGGACGAGGCGTTCTCCGAGGCCATCGGAATCGACTACCGGGCCGCGCGCTGGTGGGTTTTCGTGCTGGCCTCCTGCGCGCTCGGCGCGATCGGCGCCTTCTACGCCATGTTCTACCGCTCGATCTCGCTCGCGGTGTTCTCGCTCGACCAGCTGCTGTTGCTGTTCGCGATGATCGTCATCGGCGGGCTGGGCCGTTCCGAAGGCGCCGTGCTCGGCACCGCCGTCGTGGTCCTGATCGACAAGGGCCTGATCGGGCTCGGGCCGCTGCGCATCATCATCGTCACCGCGGTCATGATCGTGGTGGCGCTGTTCGCGCGCGACGGCCTGACCGGAATCAAGGCGCAGTTTCGCGGCTTCAGGAACCGCAAGAAGAGCGAACGCCGCGCCGCGCGCACGGAGAAGGGGGGCGAGGTCATGCCCGAGGAAGCCACCGAAATCGCCGACAAGCAACTGGTCTACCGCCGGCTGTTCGACAAGCGCCTGCGCGATTCGCTCAAGGCGCTGATCACGCCAGAGCTGATCGCCGAGCACCGCGCCAAGCCGCTCGGCCAGCACACGGACGCGCTCGACCGGCTGCTCAACTATTTCCGCCGCGAGGAGATGCCGGACAAGTACGGCATCCTGCGGGTCGGTCCGCTGACCTCCTGCAGCTACCGGGTGATCGCGCTGTCGGGCCGCGCCGGCCACCCGCCGCGCGTCGTCGACGACAAGCTCTATCCGACATTGAACGAAGCCTTCCACGCGGTCTTCCTGCTGCGTGTGAACGACCTGCTGGCGAGCTGAGGGGATGGCCTGATGGCGGAAAAGAAGCTCTACGGCTATGCCGATCCGTGGTCCGTCCGGGCCGGCGAAACGCTGTCCATCATGATTTCGGCTGAGGGGACCGAGACCGTCGAGGCGCAACTCGTCCGCCTGATCCATGGCGACGAGAATCCACTTGGCCCCGGCTTCGTCGAGCAAGAGGTGGCGAGCGACGTTCCGGCGACGTTGAGCGTGCGCCGGCAGTTCACCCAGGTGGGCTCCTACGCCACCGTCGAGGACCCTTCGGGCCGCCTCGTTCCCACGGGGGACTTCACGCTCTACGCGTTCGTGTTCCCGACCCGGCCCGGCGGCAGCCGCCAGGCGATCCTGTCCAAATGGGACATCATGGCCGGCAAGGGCTATGGCCTCGGCATCAACACCGATGGCCGGCTCGAATTCTGGGTCGGCGACGGCGCAGTGATCGACCATGTGCAGGCCGAGATTCCGCTGCGGGCGCGGACCTGGTATTTCGTCGCTGCGAGCTTCGAGGCGTCGACGCGGCAGGTTCGGCTCAGCCAGATCGGCGTCGTCAACCGGTACAATTCGCTGCTTGGGCCGGTCACGCCGTTCGACTACGATTCGCACGTCGTCGAGACGGTGCGGGTCGGTGCAGTCGATCCGGGCGCGGCGGTCCCGTTCCTGTGGGCCGGCGCCAGCGAAGAGAACGACCGCCGCGGTCGCTTCATCGGCATGCTCTATTGCGGCAAGATCGACCGTGCGGGGGTCGCCGGTGCGGCGCTGCCGGCCGACGCGATCGCGGCGCTGGCGCGGGGCGAGGCACCGCCCGCGCAGTCGGTGCTGGCCCATTGGGACACCACGGCGGGCTACACCGATCACGGCATCGGTGACACCATCGTCGACGTCGGCCCGCACGGGCTGCACGCGCAGGGCGTCAACCGGCCGGTGCGCGGCATGACCGGATGGAACTGGGCGGGGCGTTCCGACAGCTTCCGGCTCGACCCCACCCAATATGGCGGCGTCTCCTTCCACGACGACGCGTTGACCGATTGCCGCTGGACGCCGACCTTGACAGTGCAGATTCCTGCGACGCTCAAGAGCGGGGTCTATGCACTGCGGCTGCGCGCCGGCGACGCCGAGGATCATGTCCCGTTCTTCGTGCGGGCGGCGACGCCCAAGGCGCCGCTTGCGGTGCTGATGTCGACCTTCACCTATCTCGCCTACGCCAACGAGCGGCTGGGCTTCGACGCGCCGATCGCGCAGGCGATCACGGCGCACACGCCGATCTTCACCGAGGCCGACATCGACTTCTACAAGCTGCAGGAATTCGGCCTGTCGACCTACGACCATCATTCCGACGGCGCCGGCTGCTGCTATTCGTCGTGGCGGCGTCCGATCCTCAACGTCCGGCCGCGCCACCGCAACGCCGCCACCGGCGTGACCTGGGGTCTGCCGGCCGACCTCTCGCTGATCTGGTGGCTCGAGCGCGCCGGCTACGACTTCGAGATCGTGACCGATCACGACCTCCACGCCGAAGGCGCCGCGGCGCTCAACCCCTACCGCACGGTCATCAACTGCACCCATCCGGAATACTATTCGGAACGGATGATGGACGCGTCCGAGGATTATCTCTGCCAGGGCGGACGGCTGATCTATGCCGGCGGCAACGGCTACTATTGGGTGTCCGGATTGCGCGAGGGCGAGCCGCACTGCATGGAGGTCCGCAAGCTCGACAACGGTTCGCGCGCCTGGCAGGCCGATGCCGGCGAAGCCTATCTCGCCTGCACCGGCGAGCGCTCCGGCCTGTGGCGTTCGCGCGGCCGTGCGCCGCAGAAGGTCGTCGGCGTCGGCTTTACCTCGGAGGGGATGGACGAAAGCCAGCCGTTCGAGCGCATGCCGGACTCGTTCCATCGCCGCGCCGCCTGGATGTTCGAGGGCGTCGGTCCGCAGGAGAAGATCGGCGATTTCGGCCTCGGGCTCGGCGGCGCCGCCGGCCTCGAGATCGACCGCTACGATCTGGCGCTGGGCACCCCACCGCACACCCTGCTGGTGGCGGCCTCGCACGGCCATTCGGACAACTATCCGCTGGTGTCCGAGGAGATCACCTACGCCTTTCCGGGCCGCGGCGGCACCCAGGATCCCCTGGTGCGGGCCGACATGACGTACTTCACCACCGCCCATGACGGCGCCTGCCTCGCCATCGGCTCGATCGCCTGGAGCCAGGCCTTGCCGGTGAACGACGGCGACAACAACGTCGGCCGCGTGATGCGCAACGTGCTCGACGCCTTCCTGCGCCCGGGGCCGCTTCCGGGCAGCGCGTATGTGGGTGAAGAAAAGTTGTGGCGCTGACGCGTGCGAGTGAAGTTCGCAATCAGCGTCACTCAGTTCGTCGGGCCGGCAATGCGAAAGTGTGAAGGACTATGCCCGGTCTTGTTCTTGAAGTGCCGACAGAACGCGCTTGTCTCGCTATAGCCAAGATAAAGCGCAATAGATGTAATCGGTAATGCCGTCGCGCCCAACAAGCTTTTCGCAATCTGGACCCGCACTTTGTTGCGAAGCTCGAGGAAATTGATGTCGTCCGCAGAAAGCTTCCGCTGAAACGAGCGAAGGCTCATACCGAAATCACTGGCGGCATCCTCCAGGTCGATACCCATGCCTGCGGAAAGAGCCGACGCCATCCAAGCCTCGATCGAAAGGGAGAAGTTGATGAGTTTTTCCTTGGATCGGATTTTCTCAACCAAATCGGCTTCAACCTTCGCACTCAAGTGCGGGTCGGCGTGCCTCCCGGCTGCGTTCAGGACTTTTGCCGGAAGATAAATGGCATTCTCCAGGCACCCGAAACGCACGTCACAGTTGAAATGGGCGCGATATTCGCCGACGTCTGCGCTGGAGTCCGGTTGATGTTGGAAGTCGATGCGAGTAGGTTGAATTTCCGATCCAAGGAATTCAGTCAGGATCGACCGCTCCAGCGCAATAGTGAAGTGCGCGTCCTGTCGCCGCAGTTTGACGGTCGGATCGGTGATACTATAACTCAGCCGGGCCGTGTGGTCGCTGATCGAGAATCCGTACTTGGTGTTGTTTTGAAAGGCCGGAAAATATTCCGTGAATTTGGTGAAGGCGTCCGCGCCGGTCACCGATGAGAGCATCAGCGTCGTGATCGGCCCAAGTCCTTGCAACTGAAAGGACTTGCCGAGCGTCAGACCAAATAAGACATCTCTTTTCTCGGCGGCGGCGGCTTCGAGCAGTGCCGTAAATTTTGCCAGCGGCCAAACTCCCAGATCGTTCGCCGACGGTGGAATGCAGAGCTTGGCAAGTATTGCTCCCGCGTCGCCTCCCTTCGAGGAGATCGTCGAGAGAATCGCCTCGGCAACTGCCGCGCTGATGACGCTCGGTTCCTGCATGTTTGGCCTCGTTCGATCCCCGCCAGAGGCTAGCAAAAAGCAGGCCACCAGAGCCCGAAACAGGTGTCAATATACCTCAAGCGAGGGATGGTTGGCCATCTTGCCGACTGCGATTGCTCGGTCCGTCGTTAGCCCCAAAGTTCTCCAGCCAACCCACGGGCATGCGACCGCTGATCTCAAAAAATGGCGGAAAATGTCAATTCCGGGCGACAGTCTTCCATCAGTATCCCCTTAGCAACAATGCTCATGAAGGGGCACCTGGATATGAGTCAGAAACCATCGAGCATGGCCGAACTCGGCCTCTTCACCGGCATACCGCAGTACGAGAATTTCGCGCGCCTGAAAGAGCTGCTCCCCGTCACGGAGATGAAGGCTTCGAGTCAACCGCACCCATTCTCTGGCGGAGCGCCGGTCGAGTTGCCGAAATCTTACGACTTTGAGGGGAAGACCCGCGATCTGGGCGCGCTCATCTCTGCGACCCACACGTCGGCGCTGTTCGTTCTCAAGGATGGCAAGATCCGGTTCGAGCGCTATTGGCTGACGGGCGGCCGCGACGTGCAATGGCTGTCAATGTCAGTCGCCAAGAGCTTTGTGTCGGCTCTCGTGGGCATTGCGATCGCCGAGGGCTTCATCAAGAGCATCGAAGAGCCGATTGACAAGTATGTGGCATCGCTGTCGAAATCCGGTTATGCAGGCGTCCGCATCAAGGATGTGCTGCAGATGTCCTCCGGCGCCCGCTGGAACGAGGACTATAGCGATCCGGGCTCGGAGATCTTCGGGTTGGCCATGGCGACGGCGCCTGGCGGCTCGCTCGACGCGTTCGTGCCGACGCTGGTGAACGAGTCGAAGCCTGGCACGATTTGCAGGTACAACTCGGCCGAAACGCAAGTGCTCGGCATGCTGCTGATCGAGGCGACGGGGCGATCGCTTGCCGACTACATGCAGGAGAAGCTATGCGAGCCGCTCGGCATGGAGTTTCCGAGCTATTGGTTGGTCGACAGCAAGGGGCGAGAGATGGCGTTTGCCGGTCTCAACATGACCGCGCGCGACTTCGCGAAGCTCGGCCAGCTCTTCCTTGACCGCGGTGTTTGGAATGGCCGTCAGATTGTTCCCGCCGAGTGGGTTGTGGCGTCGACCAGATTTGACGCTCCCCACCTCGCGCCCGGCAAACCGCTCGTGAGCGATCACGCCTTTCCGCTCGGCTACGGTTTCCAATGGTGGCTGCCGCCCGGCGACCGGGGAGAGTTCAGCGGAATCGGCGTCTACAATCAGTATGTTTATGTCGATCCCTCTCGCGGCGTCGTTATCGTGAAGCTCTCCGCGAATCCCGGATACGGGACGTCGAAGGAAGAGGAAACCAACAAGGACTACGAGAATATCGCGGGCCTGCGCGCGATCGCTCGGCAGTTCGACGAAGCAAGCACGACCGGCGCGCGTTGATCGTCGTCCAAATTTCGACCTGGGCAAGGCGCGGCAGCTTTCTCCGTAGGGCGCCGGGGTGACCTTTCCGGCAGCGGGGAGTGATCCGAGCATGTTGAGCGAGAACAGAGCGATATCCGACGCCAGTCGCCGGGCCGTGGTTTGCCCTCCATTCGATTCTCGGACTATCATCGCCGATCTGCTGGGCGGCGGGCCGATCCAGACCGGTAGGAGTTGAGGCCGCCTTGATACATCTGCATCATACCCGCAGGCTGCCGCGACGCCGTAGGATGCGCCGCGGGACTGGGCGGTGAGGCCGTCGGATGGAGGGCCCGGAGTCTTGCCTTCTGGGCGACTTTTTCGGTTGAACGGAGCGGTTTAATGGTCAACAGGCTGGGTCTGGCGCTGACGTTTCTGGCCCTCGGGACTGCATCCGGGCTCGCGGACGACCTCAAGGTCGAGACCCCGCGCGTCGCCACGCTGTCGCCGACCATGCAGCGCGTTTACGTGGCCGACGCCGCGCTTCCCCACATGGTCGACGGCCGGATCTACCTGCTCGACGGCGCGGACATGAGCCTCAAGGGGATGTTCGAGGCGGGCTTCGCCGGCATGATGCTCGCGGCGCCCGACAAGCACCGCCTCTATGTGGCGACCACGTTCTACGAGCGTCTGACGCGCGGCAAGCGCAGCGACGTGATCCAGGTGTTCGACGACCAGTCCCTGAAGGTGGTCGATGAAATCCCGCTGCCGTCGAGGCGGGCCCAGGCGCTGAGCTATCGCAGCCTGTTCCAGAGCTCCAGCGACGGCAAGCTGCTGTTGCTCCAGAACGCCACGCCGGCTACGTCGGTCATGGCGGTGGACCCGTCGAGCAAGCGACAGCTCGAGATTGCGAGCCCGGGCTGCTACGGCATCTATCCGGCGATGACCCGGGCGCTGCGCTTCGCCACCCTCTGCGGCGACGGCACGGCGGGAACCATCACCATTGCGGCGAACCTGAAGTCCTCCGAGCGCAAGACCGGGGCGAAGGTGTTCGATCCCGACGGCGACCCGCTCTTCATCCATGCCGAGCGGGACGGCGACACCTATGTTTTCCTGAGCTTCAAGGGCAAGTTGGTGCGGATGTCGGTGGAGGGCGAAACCGCCGCCGTCACCGAGACCCTCGATATGGCGGCCGGAACCAGTGACTGGGCGCCCGGCGGCTACCAGCCGTTCGCGGTCGATGCCAAGGCCGGCGTCGCCTATGTGCTGATGCATTCCGGCGCCAGCAACGGCAGCCACAAGAACCCGAGCGCCGAAATCTGGGCCTACGACCTGCGCAACAAGCGCCTGGCGGCACGCTCGCCGGTGACCGGCTTGACCTCGCTCACGCTGGCAGCGTCGGATCCGACGACCCTGTTCGCCATCAACCTGGTGGATTCCAAGATCGTTCGCCTCGGCATCGACAGCCAGACGCGCGGCATCAAGCCGACCGGCGAGATCAAGCTCGGCGAGACTGCGGCCCTGATCGAGGCGCCGCGATGACCGCCATGGTTGATCCGCTCATTCATGTGGCGGCGGCCGGATTCATCGTCGTCGTGCTGGCGCGGGCGGTTGGCGGCAAGCTGCACGACTATGCGCTCTATACCGCGACGCTCACGGACTATCGGCTGCTGCCCGCCGTTGTCGTTCCGGCCGCCGCGGCCGGGCTGGTGACCGCCGAGGCGCTCGCGGTCGTGCTGCTGCTGGTCCCGTCGGCCTCCGCGGTCGGCGCTGCGTTGGCGATGGCGCTGTTCGGTCTCTATGGGTTGGCGATGGCGCTGGCGCTGTTCGGCGGCCGGACCGAGATCGAGTGCGGATGCGGCGGCGAAGGACAGCTGGTGTCGTGGGGCCTGGTGGCGCGCAACGCGGTGCTGGTCGGCATTTCCGGCAGCCTGATCCTGCCGATGACCGCCCGCGCCATGGGATGGCTGGATTTCCTGTTCGGCGCCGTCGCCGTCGCCGTGGTCTGTCTGCTGCTCGCGATCGCCGAGAAAACCATTGGAACCGCCGCGGTGATCCGGCGGCTCGACACTCACTCGTATCACTGAGGTAGCCATGGACGGCCTTGTCGTCGCTGTTGTCCTGCTGTGGGTCCTGGTCATCGTGCTGGCGGTGATGGTGTTCGCGCTGGCCCGCCAGGTCGGCGTGCTGTTCGAGCGCATCGCGCCCATGGGCGCACTGATGACCGATTCCGGTCCGCGGGTCGGCGAGGCTCCGCCGCGCTTCGACCTGGCCGCGCTCGATGGCCGGCCGGTCGCGATCGGCGCCCCGAGCGCGCGCTCGCAGCTGGTCTTCTTCCTGTCGCCGACCTGTCCGGTGTGCAAGAAGCTGCTGCCGATCCTCGCCTCGGTCGCCACCGCCGAGGCGGCCTGGCTCGACATCGTGCTGGCCAGCGACGGCGAGCCCGCCGAGCATCGGGCGTTCGTTGCGCAGCGCAAGCTGCAGAGCTTCCCCTATGTCCTGTCGCGCGAACTCGGCATGACGTTCCGGGTCAGCCGGCTGCCCTATGCGGTCCTGCTCGACGGCCAGGGCGTCGTCCGGGGCAAGGGGCTCGTCAACAATCGCGAACAGCTCGAGAGCCTGTTCAACGCCCGCGAGCTGGGCGTCGCGTCGGTGCAGTCCTATCTCGATGTTGCAAGCGGCGCGCGCTAGTGTCCCGGTTCTAACATTCGCATTGCCTGGGTCGGAGAAGCTGGATGTCGGAGATCAAGTTTACGAAGCTTCTGGAAGCCTTCGATCGGGTGGCTGAAACCGCCGCCCGGCGTTCGGCCCAGACCATCGGCCGTCGCTCGGCGCTGAGCGCGATCGGCAAGCTCCTGGTCGGCGGCGCGATCCTGCCGGTGCTGCCGTTCGATCGCTCGGGCTCCGCCCGCGCCGACACGGCGCATGGCGCGGGCGAGGCCGACTGCGAGTACTGGCGCTACTGCGCGCTCGACGGATTTCTCTGCTCCTGCTGCGGCGGCAGCATTTCGGCCTGTCCGCCGGGCACCGAACCGTCCAAGGTCACCTGGGTCGGCACCTGCCACAATCCCCAGGACGGCAAGGACTACCTGATCTCGTACAACGACTGCTGCGGCAAGACGACCTGCGGCCGGTGCCTTTGCAACGGCAATGTCGGCGAACGGCCCGGCTATCGCATGGGCATTCACAACGACATCAACTGGTGCATGGCGAACACCCAGAGCATGTATCATTGCACGGTGTCGGTCATCGTCGGCGTTGCGGAAGGCAAATGACGCGGCGCGTCCTGGTCAGCGTCGCGGTGGCGGCGGTGGCGTCGTGCACGAGCGCGGCGGTCGCCGCCGACGGCGCCCAGATCTTTTCGAGCACCTGTCAGGCGTGCCATCAGGCCGGAGGCGTCGGGGCGCCGGGGCTTGCTCCCCCGCTGGTGTCGCCGATTCTCAAGAACGCTGCGGCGCGGCAGAAGGACTATCCCGTGATGGTGGTGACCAAGGGGCTGACGGGTACGCTCGCGCTGGCCGACGGCGGCTCCATCACCGGGGCGATGCCGCCGCAGCAGGCGCTCGCGGACACGGACGTTGCCGCGGTGGTCAACTATGTCTTCCATCTCAATCGTACGACCGCAGCCGTGAAGGCCGCCGACGTCGCGCGGATTCGCGCCGCGGCCGCCACCAATGAGGACCTGAAGCGGCTGAGGCTGGAGCTCTCGAAATGAGGGCCATCGCGGCCTTGCTGCTCGGGGCTTCCCTGGTCGGGGGAGCGGGTGGCGCTGACGCGGGCGAGAGCGTCGAGTACCTCTATCGCCTGCACTGCTCCGGCTGCCATGGCGTCGAGGGCGCGGGGTCGCTGGTCGGGCGGATTCCGCCCTTTGTCGGCATCGTCGGCCATTTCGCGGGCACCGAGGAGGGACGTCTCTATCTCGTGCGGGTGCCGGGGGTGGCGAATGCGGCCCTGTCGGACGACGACACCGCGCGGCTCCTGAATTACGTCCTGCATACCTGGGGGTCGGCGGAGTTGCCCGCGGACGCGCGTGATTTCACGGCGGCCGAAGTCGGCAAATCCCGCGAAACCCACGTCGACGATATTTCACGGCTGCGGGCGAAGCTCGGGGCTGAGCTCGCGAAGCACGGCAAATCGATCGCCTATTGAGCCGTTCGTGGCCCGCCGACCTGCGGCGGGGCGAGCCTTCAATCACACCACGTGGTCGATGCGGTCGATCGGGGCCGGAAGGAAGCTTCCCGGCGCCTGATATCGCGTTCCTTAAAAGAAAATCCCGCGAACTTGCGTTCGCGGGATTGTTCGTTTGATGCGGCGATCGGGTCGCCGTGGTCAGGCGCTCAGAAGGAGTAGCGCGCGCCGGCCGTCGGGGCCACGTTCCAGGAGTTGAGGTAGCCGCTGACCAGGCCGCCCGCGCCCGTGGAGTACATGACGCCCGCGTACATGTCGAAGTGCTTGGTGAAGACGTAGTCGAGCACCAGTGAGGCGTAGTCGATGTAGCCGCTGCAGGAAGTGCTGTAGTTGGAGCTGCAGCCCGCGACGCCGAACGACGACTTGGTCAAGCTGGCGGCAGCGCCGGCCGGAGCCGAGGTCGTCACGACGTTGATGGCGCCGTTGCCGAAGGCATTCTGCCAGTAGTGGTAGTAGCCGCCCTGGACCACGAGGTGGTCGGTGGCCTGCCACTTGGCGCCGATCCAAGCCATCTGCAGGATCTTGTCGTTCGGGAACGCGGCGTTGTTCACGAAGGTGAACGTCGTGCCGTAGTTGCTGACGAAGCCCGAGTTGACCCGGTTGGACGGATTGGCGAACTGCATCCACTCGTAGCCGCCCATCACCTCCAGCTTGACCGGGCCGGTGAACTTGTACTTGGCGGTGACCATGGCCGACGTGTTGTCGGAGATGGTCGCGGCCAGCGCATTGGCGCCGAACGCCATCTGCGCCGTGGTCAGCGGCGTCGTGATGCCGTTGATCATGCCGCGGATGTAGGCGCCGGTCGCATCGACACTCAGGCCCTGGTAATTGAAGCCTGCGGTGCCCTGAAGGTCGTCATGCACCCAGCTGGAGTTGCCGCTGTTGCCGTAGTTGCCGACCTGGTACAGCACGCCGGCGTGCACCGGACCGTAGATCCACGTCCACTTGATCGACTGGTCGAGCCGGCCGACCTCGGTCGAGCCGCCGCCGCTGAAGGTGCCGGAGAAGCCGAGCGGCGAGAACGCGTAGGAGCCGCCATTCGGATCGTAGGCCAGGAGTTCGTCGAGCAGGAACGAGTTGTTGCGGCCGATGGTGACGGTGCCGTAGAGCGGCGACGACAGGCCGACATAGGCCTGGCCATTGAAGATCTGGCCGTCGCGGCTGGAGTCGCCCAGCGCGGTCCACGCCGTCTGTGGCACGCCGGCGTTCTGAATGAACGAAGCGTTACCGTTGGGCAGCACGCCCGA
The DNA here is from genome assembly GCA_031291445.1 of Xanthobacteraceae bacterium. GTDB lineage: Bacteria > Pseudomonadota > Alphaproteobacteria > Rhizobiales > Xanthobacteraceae > Bradyrhizobium_A. Next base: position 98,058 of record JARLJA010000152.1, read on the forward strand.
CATCGGGTTGAAGCCGGTTTCAACCTTGAACAGGCCGGTCAGGCCCGGCAGCAGTTCGGTCGACCCTTTCAGGCCGATGGTCGACTGCGACAGGCCGTTGGGCGTTGCCGCGAACATCGCGCGGTTGTTGCCCTTGGTGATGCCTTCGTCCACCCCCGAGGTGACGAACGGGTTGTAGGCCGAACCGTGGGCCTGCCAGCCATAGCCGACGTCGATGACGCCGTAGGCGCAAATGCCCTTCCAGCACAGCGAATCATCGACCGGCACGATCGGCGCAGCCTTGACAGGCATCGACAGGTCGGCTGCGCGGGCGTCGAGCAGCTTCTGGCGCTTCTCGATCGCCGCCAGGCGCTTGTTCAGCTCTTCATTCTGCCTCTGCAGCGCCTTGGCTTCCGTCTTGAGGTCGGAGACCTCATCGGCATGAGCCGCGGCGATCGGCAAAGCAAGAAACCCCGCGGCGACGATCGCCGCGGACAAATACGTCCGGCCCATGAAATAGCCCCCAGTTGAATATCTACCGGTCAACGAGGGACATCATCATGTCGAGCCGCTGACGTGTTTTCGGCACCCTCCGGCGTACCGCGACAGGATGAAGGGCGCGCAACGCCGGCGCAAGCGCAGTATCGCCGCAGATATAGCGCGAAGGGCCGAAAAACGGCGATCGTTGCGCAACAGCAACACCCGGTCGGGCGTCTTACGGCCGGCCCCAACCGGGGTTTCCGCAAATCGTTCGCGGCAGCCGGGGAATGCAGTTGCTTCTGGCGCCGCGTCGACTGGAAGTTCGCGAAGGAGTTCGACGCCTGTGCGGGCCTCATGTCCTCGCAGGTCCAGAACGAACTGGCGAGCGGCTATCTCGCCACCAACAATTCCGCTCCGACCGTGGGGCTTCGATTCACGTTCGAGGCTGATGCCCGCCCCGGACGTGCGCCAGCCGCCCGAAGGCGGCTGGCGTCGTTCAAGAATGTTCGTCGTTGGTCAGGCGGCCCGCACCGTTGCCGTCGGTTTCCGGCGATAGGCCATGAAGCCGAGGCCGGCGAAGCCGATGATCATCATCGCCCAGATCGACGCCTCGGGAACCGCGGCCGTCGGTGCAAAGGCGACGCCCTTGAAGGTGCTGTCCGCCGGCGCCGTGGCCAGCACGGCGAACGACTCGCCGGTCGGCTCGGTGGTGGCGGACAGCAGGTCGGTGATGCCGTAGAGGTAGGTCGCCCCCGTGTCGGTGATCGTGTAATTGGTGGCGAACAGTTCGACCTCCTGCTTGCCGTTGATCGTCACGGTCTCGCCGGTCAGCCCGAGGAGCCCGGTGGTGCCGGAAGCCGAGGTGTTGGCCACGAGATTGAGGCCGGCCGCCAGGGTGTAGTCGAGGACCCACGAACCGCCCACCAGGCTCCATTTCTGCAGTCCGCCATCACCCAGGGCGCTCGTCGCCGAGCTGTTCTTCGGCGCCCCGCTGTCGGCGACGTAGAGCGTGGTCGCATTCGCGAAGTAGAAGTTCTCAGGGCTCAGGTTGATCTGCTGGCCGGCCTGGTTGATGCCGTTGGTGGTGCCGGCGGTGATCGTGACCTTGCCGGTGCCGCCGCTGTTGCCGAAGCCCGGCAGCATGGTGGGGCCGTTGCCGCTGTTCGCCACCGAGGTCGGCAGGCTGCCGGCCGAGCCCAGCGTGCCGACGTAACTGCGGTTGGTCGAGCCCGACTTGCTGTCGGAGGACACGTAAAGCCGACCGTTATAGACCTGCACGTCGCGCGTGTCCTGGGAGGCGCCGGAGCCGGCATCGTTGCCGGTGATCGAGGTCGCGGAGGTGGCTCCCAGCTTGGCGTAGAACACCCCGCCGGTATTGTCCCCGCTGGTTCCCTGTCCGGAGACGTAGAAGCTCGTCCCGTCCACGGTATAGGCGCTGCGCGGATTGTTGCCGTTGAACACGTTGTAGAGCGCGGTCGATGTGTTCACACTGCCGTTGGCGCCGATCAGGGCGACCACCCGCGGCACCGCGGTGTAGGACTGGCCCGTCATGCTTCCCGACTGTCCCAATGCCGTGTTGGACGAGCTCGGGCTGTAAGACCCGGGGTTGGCATTGAAGGTGCTGGCGTTGACGCCGTAGCCCATGATGGTGAGATACTGGCCGTTGCCGGAGAGCTGCAGCGTTCCTTCCGAGGAGGAGCCGTACTCACCCGAAATCGCATGGTTTCCGCCGGACGTCGTCTGCGGAAGCATGAGCGAACCCGCCAGGGAGGCCGTGCTGGTGCCGGTGACGCCGTATTCGTACAGCGTCAGCGGCGCCGCCTGGTTGTCGCCATAGCTGCCGGTGTTGCTGCCGTTGCCCTCGACGCTCACGACGATGTCGCCGGTCGTAAAGGTGAACGCGCGGGCCTGGCCGCTCCAAGCCTGGGCGATCGCCTCGGCCGCCAGAACGGCCATGAGCAGTTTCGTGTTGCGCGACATTCGTTGACCTCGATCCATTTAATTGTCATCCCCGCTCCAGCGGGAAGCAGCCGGATACCAATTAACGGGTTGTTAGGGGTGCCTCGTTTCAGAGATATGACAGTTTTGTTTCTCCGGGATCCCGGTCGGTTCGCGAGGGAGGCAGGCGGTCCGGATAAATTAGGTCCGGATATTAAATCGAGAGGGCCGCCGAACGTTTGGGTGTCGGATTATCTTTCATGTTGTGCGGGACGTGTGCGGGAAGCGTGATGTCGATGGGGCCGGTGGGCGGTTCCGGTGAAGGCGGCCTGCGCTGGGCGCTCCGAAAGGCGATCCTGGCGCGAGCAAAGCCCCGGTGTGGATTCGGGCGCGGGGTCGTCAACGCGATCCGCACCGCCCTTGGCCGCAGAAAATAGCCTGATATCGACTTGACCGGATCGATGCCGCCCGCGCGGGGAGGAGTTTCTCTGCCGTTACCGGCGCTTCAAATCCGGTCCGATAGCGCGAAAGGACCGGTTATTCACAGGCAAGCCGAGGGAGGGCCGACGGACAACCGGCGGCATATCCACGCGTTTTCCGGTGCGGCGCGTGATATTTAATGTGTCATTTAAATTTCATTAATAAAATAAATGCTATTCACCGAATAAGCCTACCGTTCCACCGCTCTGAGGTTTTTTCAGATGTTGGAGGAAAAGTTATGGTGCGCTCATTCGTCATCGGGAGCACGCTCGCTCTCGCCATGCTTCCCGGTCTCGCCTCTGCTTCGACAGTGGCCACCCTTGATGCCGGGTACGATGGCCAGCAACAGAACACGTATTTCACAATCACCAACGATTCCGGCAGCGCGGAGAGCGTCAGCCTCCAGTCATTCTTCACCGTGCCATACCAGCAGGGGAGGAATTCGCTCTCGCTCGGCTCTCTGGGTGCGGGGCAAAGCGTAACCTATTACTTCCAGGAGCCGGATGGCGGTTTCCAGGGAGGTGGCTGGCAGATCGGCATGCCCGACACGGCGACCTATCAGTTCTCGGTGACGTTGAACGGCCAGGTGCTCTCCAGCAACGTCTTCAGCCCGACCACCAATCTGACCGGAAACTACGTCGATTTCTTCGGCAACACCTGTTTCGGCTTCAGTGACGGGTGCGCGGTCGCGAATACCGGAACGGTTGCCGCCATCACCGCCGCCGTTCCCGAACCTTCCACCTGGGCCATGTTGATCATCGGCTTCGTCGGTGTCGCCGTGCGGTTGCGCGGCGTTGTTCGTCAATTCGCTTGAGGAAAGTCAGCACAATGAAAATCGCATCCTTCGTCGCTTCCGCTGCCGCCGCCCTGCTGTGCGGCACCGCGCTGACCAGCGCCGCCGAGGCCGCCTGCACGCTGAAGAACGGCATCAAGCACGTCGTCTACCTGCAGTTCGACAATACCCATTTCCACCGCGACAACGTCAACGTGCCGTCGGATCTCGAGCAGATGCCCCACCTGCTCAACTTCATGAAACAGAACGGCGTCGTGCTGTCCAACGACCACACCCAGTTGATCTCGCATACCGCCAACGGCATCCTGACCTCGATGACCGGCGCCTATTCCGACCGGATCGGCGCCGGTGCGATTGCCAACTCGTTCAACTACTTCAACTCCAGCACCAACAACGCGAACGCCTCCGTGAGCTCGTTCGTCTACTGGACCGACCCGGTTAACGTCGCCGCCGGCGACAGCAGCACCGGCACCGACACCAGCTATGTGCTGGTCAATGAGAACGGCCAGAACGCACCGGCCCCCTGGGTCGCCTACACCCGCGCGGGCTGCGATGTCGGGGCGATCGGCATTGCGGATATCGATCTCGAGAATACCAGCTCCGACATCCTGACGGCGTTCGGGGCCAGCTCGAACGAATACAAATACGTCACCTCGGGACTTCCCGGTTATCCGAAGCCTTCGACCGGCATCAAGACCGCCGACTTCGAAGGCATCGCGATCCATTGCGGGCAAGGCAGCGCGATCTGCGCCGCTGCCAGCAACCTGACGACCGTGCAGGCCGACGGTCTGCCGCTCTCGAAGCCCACGACCGACGCGCTGCCCCAGGAGCCGGGCGGCTACACCGGCTATCAGGCCCTGTTCGGCCACCGCTATGCCGTACCCGCCCTGCAGTCCATTCTTGGACAGACACCCAACGGTCAGCTCACTGACTACCGGGGTAACCTGATCGGCTATCAGACCGCGTCCGGTGGCACGATCGTCCAGTCCAAGACGATCAGCGGGTTCCCCGGCTTCAACGGCATGTTCCCGTTCGTGACCCTGGCCTATGCCGAGGAGATGCTGACGGCCGGCGTGCCGGTGGTTTATGGCTACTTCACGGATGCGCACGATCACAGCTACGGAACGCAGGATGGTGTGAACCCGGCCGGTTCGAGCTTCGCCTACGGCCCGGGCCAGCAGGGCTACGTCAACCAGCTGCAGCAGTATGACGCCGCCTTTGCCACGTTCTTCACCAATCTTGCGGCCAAGGGCATCGACCAGACCAACACGTTGTTCGTGATCCTGGTCGAGGAAGGCGACAAGTTCGCCGGCGGCAGGCCGACCCCGTCGAACTGCGACGGCGTCAACAACCCCTGCACCTATCCGCCCACCGCCTACACCTTCGGCAACGTGGCGATCGGCGAGGTCGACGTCAACATCGACACGCTGCTGTCCACGGTGCGCGGCAACAGCACCGCGTTCAGCGTGCACACCGATCAGGCCCCGGCTTACTACCTCAACGGCAATCCGGCTCCGACGAGCGCCGTGACCCGGCAGTTCGCGCGCGATCTGCTGGCCCTCAAGTACAATGATCCCTACCTTAACAACGCGTCCCTGCCGCTGACCGTCGCCATTGCCGATCAGGCGGAGCTTTCCGCCCTCCACATGGTCACGGGTGATCCGCAGCGGACTCCCACCCTGGTCGGCTTCAACAATGACAACGTCTACGGTGGCATCGGTGCCGTCACCTACGGCTCCAGCAATCCGGGCTGCGGCACCACGGCGGCGACTCAAAAGCCGGTCTGCACCTACCCCGGTTATGCCTGGAACCACGGCGGAATCGGCGCCGTGGTCCGGCAGACCTGGACCAGCATGGCGGGGCCGGGCGTGTTGCCCAACGGTGTCGACGGCAACACCTGGACCGACCACACCGACGTCCGGGCGACGATGTTCGCGCTCTTGGGGCTGCAGGACGACTACCTGCATGACGGCCGCGTCGTGGTGGAGAATCTCGACCCGACCAAGCTGCCGGCGACGATCTCGGGCAACCTCGCCGCCTACCAGCAGCTGGCCACCGCCTACAAGCAGCTGACGGCGCCGTTCGGCACCGCCGGTACCGCGAGCCTGACCTACGCCACCAAGGCGATCGGCAGCGGCAACGGCTCGAGCGACACGACCTATGCCACCTATCTGTCGAACATCAACGGCTGGGTCGCGCAGCGCAATGCGCTCATCGGCCAGATCAAGCCTCTGCTCAACAATGCCGAGCAGGGCGCCTCGTTCGATGCGACCCAGGTGAATGGCCTGGTGTCCCAGGCGAACACGCTGACCAGCCAGATGGTTGCCTGGTCGCAGCAGTAATCGGCGGCGCGCCGGCAAATACGGCACCGACGGATCGGGGGGCGTGCGATGCACGCCCCCCGTTTTCCGTTGAGACCCGCTGATTGCTCGTCGCTACTCCGCGGCGGCGCGATGCGAGCGCTTCTGCCGATATTCCCGCAGGATGGCCAGGGTCTCGTTGATTTGCTCGAGGCAACCGGCTTCGTCGCCCTCGTGGCGGGAATCGCGGGCGCGGCCGATGTCCCTCAGGACGGCGACGCGTCCCGCCGACGGCGGCAACTTGTCGGCAAGGGTCACCGCTTCATTGAGCTTGTCGAGGCAGGTTCCGGCTGCCGCCGTATCCGCAATGCCGAGTCCCAAGAGCACAATCAGTCCCGTGAAGCGCATGGATCAATCCTTTCAGTTGAGATTTCGACGAAAAAAGCGCGGCGCCGCGCGTTGCGGGGACAACCACGATCACGACGGCAGGTCGTGGTGCCAAGCCCGGCGCTACCGCAGGCCATGTGGTGACCGCCGCGGATCCACCGGACTGCCGGGGGGCGGCGGTCCGTGTGCTTCGTCGTCGTCCGCGTCCTGCCGGGGCGGCGGTATGGGCGACGTGACCGCGACGGCTGTGGGATCTCCCATGATGGAGACCTGATACGCGCGCCCGCCGCGACTAAGGACCACTCGCTCCCGATCGATCCGCTCGACCCGCCAGCCCAGGAACTCCTCGCCTTCACGGACTGCCCGCGATCCTTCCGTCCTGTCGCCGACCAGGACCGCGACGTGCGCGTTGTCCGAGATGATCGTGCCCGCGAGGCGGGGTGGGGAAGAGGCGTCGGCCAACGCGGAGCGCGCGAAGGACAGCCCGACGAAGGATACGATCGCCAGCGCCGTCAGGGAGGCATGACGACGCCTCAGGATCTTTCCGGCGGTCGAATCGAGGCGCATGAATCAGGTACTCTCGCGGCGCGACGCCGCATCCACGCAAAAAACATAGCCCCCGGAAGCATTGCGGTGAAGATTAATTCCGTGAACTTTTCATGATGCACGCGATGCCTCGGGCCGGCGGAGTGGCGTGTTCGACCTTTATTTAATCCCGCGACTGGTGAGCGGCGCCGCCGTATCGCGCAGGAATGTTCGCGTCAACGGAGGCTGAAGCGGCCCCGGCGGGCTTCCAATTTAATCGACCGGCGGCGCGTAGTTTAAAGTGAAATTATGCCGTCATCCGCGCGTCATGTTTCCCGGAAATATATGTTGACGGAATTTTAATCCATTGGGGGATCAGATGTTTGTTAAATCGACCAAAATCCATCGTGCGGTGCTGCTCGCGGGCGCGAGCCTGGCGGCGCTGGCGGCGACCGGCGAAGCCCGCGCCGACTTCATCCTGAACGGCAGCCTGCTGGTCTCGTCAACGACCTATCAGGACACCGGCGCGGTGGCCGGTCTCGTTGCCGGCAGCTCGCAGCTGCCGGGAACCGTCAACAAGACCACCAATGCCTATACCCCCGCCACAGCGGTGTCCGGCGGCAATCTCAACACCGTCTGGAACAACGCCAGCGTGGACAGCTCGTTCGGCGTCACCTCGGCGATCACGTTGCAGGATCAGAACGCCAACACCGGCGCGGTCAACGGCACGCTCGCTGTCAATCCGAACATCGTCTCGACCAGCTTCAGCTCGAAGTCGGAACTCGGCCTCAACATCACCAACACCTCGTCCGGCTTCGTCGCGACCTTCATGGGCTATGCCGGCGGCGGCGTCGGCAACCTCGACGTCTCCAACTCGGACACCACCGCCTACAAGGACACCACCAATCCGGTCACCCGCCAGTTTGCGCCCGGCGCCAACCAGACGTACGCGTACAACCGTTCCGTCGTCGCCGTGAACGCCAACGGTACCTACTCGACGACCCAGACTCTGGCCTACGGCGGCAACAACGGCCGCTCCGCGGTGCTGGCGCCGAACGGCAGCTACTACACGGTCGGCAATTCCAACAACGGCACCGGCACGCCGAGCCAGTTGACCAATTCGACCGGCCTGGAAGTCGTGACGCCGGGATCCACGCCCAACTCCACGATGATCAATCCGGGCTACACCTCGATCTCGGGCGACAAGGCCGGCAAGGACTCCAACTTCCGTGACGTCGTCCTCAATCCGTACAACAATCAGCTTTATTTCACCAAGGGTAGCGGCAGCAACGGCATCGACACCGTCTACACGGTGAGCAACCCGAACGGTCAGCTGCCGACTGCGGCGACTGCCAGCCAGGCGACCATCAGCGTGGCGCCGGGCTTTACGACCGACTCGGCCAAGACGACCGGCGGCAACTTCACGCCGTTCGGTCTGTTCTTCGCTAATGCCACGACGATGTACGTCGCCGACGAAGGTACCGGCAATAGCACCGACACCGGCACCAACGCCGGTCTCGAAAAATGGTCGCTGGTCAACGGCACCTGGAAGCTCGACTACACCCTGCGGTCCGGCCTGATCGGCAAGAGCTACACCGTCGCCGGCTGGAACTACACCGAGACGACGACGGGCCTGCGCGACCTCACCGGCCGCGTCAATGCCGACGGTTCGGTGACGCTGTGGGCGGTGACGGCGACCTCCAGCGGCTCGGGCGACAACGGTGCCGATCCGAACCAGATCGTGACGATCACCGACAGCCTGGGCTCGACCAGCCTGCCGACCAGCGAGAGCTTCTCGACCTACGACGGCCCGCAGGCCGGCCTGCGCTACGGCGGCGTCGCCTTTGCCTCCGCGGCTCCGGAGCCCTCCACCTGGGCGATGCTGATCCTCGGCTTCCTCGGCATCGGCTTCCTGGCCTACCGCAAGAAGGCTTCGGCGCTTCGCCTCGCTTGATCCGCGCCAACGACCTCGCGAGAGCCGCCTCCTCTGGAGGCGGCTTTTTCGTTCGACCAAATGGCTGTAACGGAGATGATGAAAACTCGGCGATGTCGCCGGTGAAATGCGGCGGGGCGATGCGGCATCCCGTCAAACAGCATGTCGCGCCCGAAGCCGCTTAGGTGCGAGCGCTTCCCGGATGCGGGGGAGCGAGCTGGAGCTTGAAGTGGAGAAGCGCCAGGGCCGTGGCCAGCGCCGCGTAATTTCCCAACAGTTCGGAATAACCGACGAGGAACGGTCCCCGCAGGATCATGATCGCATACATTGGCGTCAGGCACGCCATCAGCTGAAGCGGGGAGTCGCGCTCGGCGGACCTCGCCGCGCGTTCAAGAACGACGAAGCCCGCCCAAACCAGCGCGCCGAACACGGCCGCGCCGATCATGCCGCAGGCGAAATAGCCCTCGGCCGGCGGCGGTGACGACACATTGTCGGTCCAGACGTCCCGGTAATAGCGCAACTGCGGAAAGATGTAGTAGCCGACATGCTCGGATTTGCCAGGCCAGATCGCGCGCGGAATGAAGAACAGCAGCGCCGAAAGGATGTTGGTCCCGTAGCTGAATCCCTCATTGCCGACATAGTGGATCACGTGCACAATGAGTGAGAAGCAGTCGAAGTCCAGATGGGCAAAGAACCTCTCGAACGGCCGGACTTCGGCTCCGAAGCTGGTGGCGGTACGAAATGCGTTGAGCAACGGTGACACCGCGATTCCCGCAGCGAGAAACAGCGCCAGCAGCCGGGTATTATTCCAGCGAGTCAGGGCGAGTAGCGCAAACACCAGAAGCGCGGAAATCCTGAAACGCGGGAGAACCGCCGGATTGAGCGTGATGACGCCGGCCAGCGTCGCCAGGACGAAAAACGCCATGATCCAGAGCCGCTCCCGCTTGATCAGCGCGCTCCTGAGGCCAATGACCGATCCGATCAGGATGAGAGGCGACAGGAAGCTCGTGAGCAGCAGCGATCCGGACTTGTCGAGAGTGCTGATGACGAACTGGGACAGCTCGTACCGGCTGGTCAGCAGTAGCGGCCCGAAGAATGCCAGCACCACGCCGACCGCGATCGCAATCGCAGTCCACAGCACGAGAGGATAGTACGGCGCGCGATAGATCGATCGCGCCAGGAAGCTGGGTAATCGCCCAGTGCTCCTCACCGGCCGTCCGCAGACCAGGAGCGCGATCAACCCCGTCACGGTAAATGTCAGGCAACACACGAGCGCAGCGTTGAAGTCGTTCTCGTAGGAAAAAATAGGGTCGAACTTGACCCCGATCTGTTGGATCGGAGCAATCGCTAGAAAGATGAAATCGAAATAGAAACTGGTCATCAAGATCGGGTGCCGGCAACGCATCGCCACCACGAGTCCCGCGATCGCGAGTGCGCCATTGATTCCGAGCAGGAGGTTGGCGCCTCCCATCTCGGGACGCTCCGCGTCGCAAACGAACATCACCCACGCCAGCAGCGACGCGGCGAGCACGACGATCGACAGATCGAAAAGGTCACGCAGCCCGATCACCGGTCGCCCCACGCCAATAGTATGGTCAGACTTGGCGATAGCCGGCGTTGACATGAGCCCGTCGTGTTCGTCTGCTTTAAGTCAGGAACATTCACGATAGCTGTTGGCTGGATGTCGAATCAAGCACCATCCACATTAACGCCGTTGGAATCGGTTTCGGCCGGAACCGGTCCGGGCGCCGGGATCGATGCCCGTTTTTTTCCGGAAGTCCGCGCCGGTGGATTTTCGCGCTACGATGGAACGGTGCAGTTCTACGCCCGCGTCAATGCAATCCTGCGTGCCGACGCCGTGGCACTCGACTTCGGAGCTGGCCGCGGCGTTTCGCACATCGACGATCCCGTTCCATACCGGCGCCAACTGGTGCGCCTCCAAGGCAAGGTGCGCAAGCTGATCGGTGCCGACGTCGACCCGATCGTCAAGACCAACCCAGCTATCGATGAAGCCATCGTGATCGATGCCACAGGACGTTTGCCGCTTGCGGATCGTTCGGTCGATATCATCGTTTCGGACCATACCTTCGAACACCTCGAAGATCCCGGTGCGGTGGCCCGCGAATTCGATCGGATCCTGACCCCCGGTGGCTGGATCTGCGCGAGAACGCCCAATCGCCACGGCTATATCGCCATCATGAACATGGTGATCCCCGAAGCGCTCCGGCGCCGAACCCTGCACTCGGCGCAACGGGAACGCAAGGACATGGACGTCTTCCCGGCGTTCTATCGGCTCAATAGCTCGGCAGCCTTGCGACGGTATTTCGATCCGAGCCGCTACGATCACTGCTCCTATACCTGGGACTCCGAGCCCGCTTACCATTTCTCGTCCCCAGTTGCCTATGCGCTATTTCTTGCGCTTCACGCGATCACGCCGTCCGCGCTGAAGACGATGCAGTATATCTTCTTGCGCAAGAAGGGCGCCTGACGGGCCTCAGGCCCTCGCGGTCGACAGAGGTGTGCGAGTGCGCGGGGGGCATAGCCAACAGAGTGGCTCGACTCGACGCGTCCCCGATCCTTGCCAATTCCCGATTCGCTTCCCATGGAAGCCATGTCGTGCGCCGCAGCGACCCGGCGTCTGCATCTACGTTACCGCTTGCCCAGGCTCGAGCGAATCTTTCTATTCGTGCCACCGAGACATAGTGGACCCATACCCGCCTTTGCGGCGCCGATCAGGTGCCGCACTACCGTCATGCCGACTTCATCTCACCGCGATAAATTGTTCGCGATCGATGAATGGTGCCAGATGTCGCAAACATCGCTCAAGGAAGTTGTGAAAGGCGCTTCGTTGTTCGCCATCTTCTTGGCCGCGGCGGCGTCCGGCAGCTCGGCGCAGACTGTGGTGCCCGCCACACCCTTCTCCATGAGCGTCTTTACGATCAGCGGCCCGATCAATCTGGTTGTCCCGGTGGTGCCCGGAAAATACTTCTATCTCTCCGATATTTCAGTCACCGGTGATGGCGGCATCTCCGCGTCGTCGTCGTCGAACGTGGCAAGAATTAGCTACTACGGGCTGTTGAATGGCTCGGCACCAGACGACATCGTTCCTCTCGGCGCGGTGAGACAGATCGATTTTCATCGTGCGTTTTCCAATCCATGGCAGTCCACCGACGCCGGCATCACGCCAGTGGGGATTTCGGTCGATCCCGTTATTTCAGTCAACGGCGGTGGCGGAAATATCGTCGCGCGGGTCATCGGGTTCTATCGATGAAACGCCAACAGGACATCCGGAGCGGCAGACGCCCCGTTTCCCTCGATCGCGTCTTCCTCACTGTGCACGAATTCAGAATAACAGAGGTGCCCTCATGAAACGCGCAGCAATCGGATTGATGTTGGCCGCGGTTGGCGAACAGCCCACGCTGGCGGACACGACCGTGCCCGGAACCCCATTTGCCGTCTCCGCTGCGGTGCCAGACGGCAGCACGCCCCTCGTCCTCAACATTCCCGCGAACCAGGGGACGTATATTTACGTGACCGACTTTTCCGTGACCGGCACCGGGGTCACGACGCCGGCGATGGTCCTGATCACCTATCAGGGAATGTCGGATGGTGTTGGATCGAAGGTCCAATCGTTCGACGTTCTGGTACCGCCGGCGCAATCCCTGGGGCAGCAGATCAATTTCCATCGTTCCTATTCCTATCCGTGGCAATCGATGGCGCCCGGCGTCGCATCGACGGGCGCCGGGCAGGTGCAGATCATCGTCAGCCCGCTCGGTGCCGGAAACTATGGCGCGGTTGCACGGGTCGTCGGATTTTATCAATGATCTACGAAGTCGTCGCAGCAATCGCAGCGGGAGCTGCGCTGGCCTCGGGTCCCATCGATGAGGACTATACCCAGGCTCAACCCGTGAATCGGCTCCCACCGACCTTCAGTAGCGGCCAGCTTCGTTATGAACCGACTACCGGCTTTTTGCCGCCGGCGGCGTATCTCGTCGTCTCGAATTCTGAGCTCACTCTTCCGGCCGGTGCCTTGGTCGGGTACACAATCGGTAATCTCGCAAAGCCCGTGACGAAGATCAGCGGGACCTTCCAATTTCACGCGGGCACCACGGGGCTTGGAAGTGTCAGCTTCGACGTCTTCAATTCCCTGCCAAACGGAGTGCTGACCCCCGAGTCCGGGTTTCACATCGCCATCACGCCAATTGGATGGGCGCTCCAGGCATTCGTCAGTCAGATCCCCACTTACAACGCGACGACACAGTCGGTCCAGTGGACAGTGCCAGATCTCTACGCGGCAGATGCGATTACATGGTCACAAGACCCCCTGATAGGCTCGATCCCGGTGGCCCACGCATGGTTCACAGTCAACGGCATTGGCAGCGCGTTGCCGATCGAGACGCCTATTTATTTCCAGGCGGTCCTGATGGGCGCAACTGACGACAGCGCGACCAGCGCAACCTTGACGTTCCTCGTCGGCGGATCCAGTGGTGCCCCGGTTACGCTGTACGGCGACAACGGCAAACAGCAGTCCACGCCGTATCAGATCCCTCTGTCGCACGTCGCTTCCTCCCTTCCGGCGGTACCGCTGATCGGGCAGTACGCGTGCTGGGAAGTCTATCAGAACGCCAGCAGCGATGATCGCGCCGGCTTTCTCCATATCCACGCTGAGTGAGTTCCAGGCAAAACCGCGCTGCGCGCCTGGTCGGCTGGTGATATGCTGGCTTGGCCTTGGGCTTCGGCGATGATGTTCAAATGCCAGGGCCGTGATGCGCGACATCAAACACCTCCGCCCGTGCGGCCGCTGTCGATCAGGTGTCACAATTGATCGACTAGAAGAGAATAGTTCGGCGATAGCCGATCGCGAAAGGTGCCTTTGAGGCCGATTGACATGCTGCCGCTCAAGTATCGCAAGGCGCTGCATTGCCTGCGCCATCCCTCGTTGTGGCGCGCACTGACGCGTCGCGTCGCGCCCAGCATCGAGCATGCCGCAGCTTTGCGGCATCTGCGTTTCAGGACCATCGTCGATATCGGCGCCAACCGCGGCCAGTTCGCACTGTTCGCGCGCCTCCTGAATCCATCCGCTGCAATCATCGTGTTCGAACCCCTGGAGGCGCCCCGGGCCGTATTGACGGAGTTGCTGGGCGCCGACCCGCGTGTGCGGTGCCATGGCGTGGCGGTCGGAGCCTTGAGTCATGACGCGACCTTTTTCGTGACCGCGAAGGACGATTCTTCGTCGCTGTTGCCGGTTGCGGATCGCCAGCGCGAGATCTTCGGGACCGTCGAAAGCAGCACCGCCACAGTGCCGGTCCGCCGGCTGTCGCAGGTGGTTTCTCCGTCCGACCTGGAGGAGCCCAGCCTGCTCAAGATCGACGTGCAGGGCAGCGAGCTCGATGTGCTGCGCGGGTCGGAGGACCTCCTCGGCCGGTTTGCCGCCATCTACGTCGAGTGCTCCTATCTGCCCCTTTACCAGAACCAGGCGCTCGCCAAGGACGTCATATCGTGGCTGGAGGAGCGCGGCTTCGTGCTCGGCGGCGTATTCAACCAGCACGATCACCCCGGGGTCGGTCCGGTCCAGGCCGATTTCCTGTTTCTCCGCGCCGAGTCGCCGGCGCTCGCCCACGGTGCAGAAGCACAACCAATCCGCGCAATTCCGGCCGCGCCTGTGCAGAGCCGAGTGTAATAATAGTGTAAATAAAACTGTGTTGTGTGCGTGTGTATTGGCGCACTAGGGCGGGACGGGTCAGGCTTGCGATGTCTTCTGGCTTGAAGATCATAGTCCAACTCATTGGTTTTGCACTGCCTTGGCGATTGCGCAGACCCCTTCTCGCCAAGGCGCTGGGCTACACCATCGATCCGACCGCCCGCATCGGATTTTCGATCCTGCTTGCGGATCATGCGGAAATCGGCGCTCGCGCCTCGATCGGGCACCTGAACTATATTGGAGTGCTAGATCGGCTTGTGCTGGGCGAAGAGGCTCAGATCGGCCGCTACAACTGGATTGCCGGACTGTCGCGGCGCCTCAACTCGCCCTTCTTCAAGAGCAAGTCTTCCCGCCGCTCCGACCTCGTGCTCGGCCGCGGGTCGAACATCGCGAACTGGCATCTGATCGACTGCACCGACGCGGTCGAATTCGGAGAGTTTTCGGGTCTTGCCGGATCACGCTCCCAGATCGTCACGCACGGCGTTGACATCATCAGGATGAAACAAACCTGCGCTCCCGTCGTCATCGGCTCAAACTCGATGCTTGCCACTGGCGTCATCGTCATGAAAGGTGTGACCATCACCTCATGCTGCATCGTCGGCGCCGGCTCGGTGGTGACGAAGTCGATCCGGGAACCTCACACCATGTTTGCGGGCAATCCCGCGGAGTTTGTGCGGAAGCTGCCGGAAAATGCCATGTATTTCAGCCGGACAGAAAGCGTCATTTACTGAGCCGGCACTTGCGTGGCACGGAGGCGGCTCCTTGAGATCAGGCTAGCGCGGCGGCCGCTGCGGCGGTGCACCCGTTCCGTAGCTGTTGCCGAACTGCTGGCGCACTGCCGATGGATTGCTGATGCCGAGACGGATATCGGGCGAATTGGCGTCGAGCGGAGCCGCCAGCGACGGCGTCTGGGTCTTGTCGACCTGGCCACGCAGCTTCCGATTCAGGCAGTTCAGAGCCGGCGCCTTCTCGCCGCCAATCTCGACCTCAACGCAGGAGCGTTCAAAGCCGGGCGCCTGCGGCTTATCCGACCCGATAACGATCCCTTGAGCAGCCGCGGCGCTCGCCCATGCTACCACAACCGCCAACCCCGCAATTGTCGCTCTGTTCAATCCGTCGGTCCTTCCGCTTCAGCGCTTTCCATCCTATCGCGCGAGCCGTGATTCGAACATGACGGGAATTGCCTAAGGCCTTGGCCACCGCGTGCTCGCTGTCCGCTCATTCTCGGAGCGGTTAGCCGAATCCGGATCGTGAAAAATGCCGCCGTAACACCCCGGCGGCATTTAAAATCTCGCAGCGCTATGATCGAACACCCGCACCGAAGCCGTACTGCGGCGTCGGTTGAGCCCGTCGTTTTAGGCTGCCGCGCTGCGACCAATCCTTCGAACCCGCGCGACCGCCGCAAGGCCGGCAAAGCCGAAAATCATCATTCCCCAAGTCGAGGGCTCGGGCACGCCAAGCGTCACCGACGGAGGCAGCTGCGACGGCAGTCCGGGCGACAAGAAAAGCGTTCCTAAAATGGCGGGCTCGCCGGACGTGTCCGTCGTTCCGAGGTTCAAGACGCCGGGGTTGTTCGAGGTCAGCCAGTAGTAGCCGCCCTCGGAATAAATCCTGTAGAAATATCCGGCCGCCTCGAACAGCACGCCGCTGCTATCTACCAGCGGAAACGTCGGGAATGCGTTGTTGTCGTAGGAGCCGCCGAAATACATTTGCGGGTATGGTTGGTTGGGATTGGTCACCAGACCTGTGATCGCTCCGCCGCCGACACCGGTCACAGTACCGGTCAATGCCACGACATTGGCCGCGCCGACCGCATTGAACGAATCCTGCGTGTAGACCTGCCCAGTCGCCTCATACGGGTTTCCCAGGACGGTCTCGAATGTGAACGTACCAACCTCCGCATACGCGTAGCCCGACCACGACAACGCGGTCGCCACAACGGCCAAGACTCTCAAATTCATGGTCTCTCTCCGTTCATTGGCTACCTAACCGTCGCAGCCATTTCGTACTCACCCAAGCGGGGTGCAAGCTCTGGTGCCGGGGCCGCCATTTTCATAGTCGTCCAGCATAGATGGAATTTTAACCTAGATCTTTCGAATTTATATGACAAGCCGGAGCCGTGGCAAAAAATTTGAATTTAATTCCGATTCCTCGGATGCCCGCAAGGCGCTGATAAATATGAGATAAAATGGAGAGGTGTGACGCGCGGTTTTTTCCGCTGGCGCCATTAATTTAAATTGTCGGTGGTCGCCCCGTCTTCCGGTCCGCCCCCCTCGTCGCAACGCCGAATCGGCGGAAAATCCCCTCAAGTGGGATGGGTCTCACGACGGTCGCCCCTGGCAGCAGGAAGGCGGCTGAGCCGAGCGTCATGATCAGGTCGATGGCGATCAGGATCCCGGCCTGCCCGAACATCTGGAAGCCGACGTAGGATAAGGGCAGAACGCCCGCGGCCATGACGGCATGAACTCGCGCGACCTGCTGGCGTCGACCGAAGCCGATGGCGACGCCACTGCTGAAGGCATAGACTGCGATCAGGAATATCATCAGCGACGCCGCGATCCTGAAAGCCGGACCATAGACCACGGGCGTATGGAGCCACAGCTCCATCATGCGTTCACCGAAGGCGTCAAAGACGATGGCGGCGACAGCCACCGACGCGGTCAGGAGCGAGGACGTCACCACGGCGACCTTGATGGCCCCGGCACGATCCCGCCGCGCCAGCTTGCCGGCGATGAGGTTGGACATCGGCACCGCGACAGTGAGGATAACGCCGCCCACTGCGGCGATCACGCGCATGAAGACCCCGAGATTGAAGATCTTATCGGGGCCGACGATCACTCCCACAATCGCGGTGGTAAACTGGAATATGACGCTGAGGGCGATCGAGATGACGGTAAAGTCGAGGCTATGGATGACCACCGCCTGCGACAGCTTGGGCATCGGGCGCCGCCGGCTTGTGAAGAGCGTCCGGTGTCTGCGGTAGACGCTGACGGCCTGCAACGCGTTTCCCGGCAGAAAGCCCGAGCTCAGCAGCAGGGTCGCGAGCAGCAGAGAGGGGGAAGCCCTGAATGCGGTGAACAGCAGGATCAGCGTGACGGTGTAGGACAGGATATGGAACCAATACAGGCGGAACAGTTCGTGACGCCCGGCATCGACTCCCTCGAACACCGCGAGGAAGAACCACAAGGTCATCGTGAGAAAGACGGCGATCGTCGAAGTCGAGAATTCGGCTGCATAAGACGCGCCCGGGCCGAGATCGATATAAGGGGCGAGCAGCACGAACAGCGTACTGCAGACCACGAACAGCGTCGCATAGACCTTGGCCGACAGCCGCGTCACATGCGAGACCACGCTGGCAACGAACGCCGGCGATTTGTGGTCATAGCGTGCAGTGATGATTGCCACCACGCGACCAAAGCCTGCGTTGCCAAGGCCGATCCAGGATCCAATGCTCAATGAAATCAGCATGATGCCGAAACGGGTGGAACCGAGCGCGTGGAGGACCACTGGCGTGCCGACGATGTTGACGGCGATCCCTAACAGGCGCGCGAGCCAGCCCGCCAACGTCGTCGTCAGCATTGAAATCATAGTCTCGGCCTCATCCGACCGCCATAAGGTGTGTTGATTGCTTCGGCTTCTTCCGAAGCTGCGCCGCTCGTCATGCACGGCTCCACGCCGCCGGCGCGGTCACAAAAGCGTCGTCGCGCCCGGATACACGGCGCAGGTCACGGATTGATGAATGCCGCGCGGTGTTTCGAGACCGCGCCGATCTGCTCAAAAGGACCGAGAAGCCACGGTGCCCAGTCACCCGCCCGCGATCAACCGGCGCGCAGCTCTGGGTGTTTTCGCCGGAGGACTGTTGGCCTCGCGGTTTCACGCGGTCGGCGCCGCGGATCTCGTGGACGTTCTGCCTTTCAAGCCCGTGAATCTCGGCCAATCCGGGCGCGAGGTGTTCGCGCACTGGCATTTCTTCGCCATCTCGATGGACAACAAGCCGGCGGACGTCGACTATTACGCGACACACTTCCTCGATCCGGCTCATCCCGAGGGGAAGACTGAGGGATTCGGCAGCGCCCTGCGTGAACGACCTCTGCCTCGCGATCCATACCAGGGCTCGGACTGGGCCGTCGACGATCTGGTCTGCGATATTCGCTGGGCCGACGCTATCGGCATCGATGCGTTCCTCTATAACATCATCACCATCGATCGGAAGTCCCCATTCTGGAAGCTGTTCTTCGACATGTTGGAGGCGGCCGGCCGGGTCGGGGGCAAATTCCGTGTTGTGCCCAATCTCGACGCTCCCCTGCTGTTGGAGCGGCCGGTCGCCGAGGTCGCCGCGGCGATCGTTTCGGCGAGCGGTCACCCCATGCTGCTGCGGCGGGAGACCGGACAACTGGTATTGGGTGCGTTTCAGCCCGAAGCCTGGCCGGTCGAACGCTGGAATTCGCTGTTCGCGCTTCTCGAGCGTGAGAAGATCGGGATCGAGTTCATGCCGATCTTTCTCAACGTCAGGAGCGCGCAGGATGGCCACTGGTCAAAGAGCACCACGGTCGGTGAATGGTCCGGGAATTTCGCCGACGGTGTCGGCTATGTGGCCGAAGCCGCGGCGATCGTCAGGCGACACGGCAAGAAGTGGTGCGCACCGGTCTGCCCCCAGGATGTTCGACCAAAGGGCGGGGTCTTTGGCGAGGCCGCCAACAGCCGATTGTTTCGCGATGGCTGGATGGCGGCGATCAATGGTCATGCCGATGCCGTCCAGCTGATCACCTGGAACGACTATTCAGAATCCTCCGCGGTCAGGCCGTCCACCCTGATCCAGTACTCGTTTTACGACCTCGCGGCGTTCTACATCGCGTGGTTCAAGACCGGCCGCGCTCCGCCCGTCACAAAGGACGTTTTGTATTACTTTCATCGGGTGCAGCCGACGGATGGAGCCGGGCTCGGCATGTCCCAAGCGCGCCCATTCGCACTGCAGTGGGGGCGTGAACCCGTCAATGATGTCGAATTGCTCGCTTTTCTCATCGCGGATGGCGAATTGCAGATCGAGATCGGGGGCGAACTCCACCGCTTGGCCGCCAAGGCCGGAGTAACTTCCATGCGCGTTCCCCTGGCGCCTGGCCGCCCGGTATTCCGGCTGCGGCGGGATGACCGCACGGCGATCGAATTCGTGAGTGCCGATACCATCGGCGACCGGGCGGAGTTCCAGGACCTTGTATATCGCGGCGGTTCGTCGACGCGGCCTGCGGCCGCGGCTCCGTGATCGTTCGGTGGTATTTTGGCGGCGCTCTATTAAATAAATATTGGCGGCGCCGCAGGCGAAATACCACTGAAAATGCGCCGATATTTAATTTATTGACGAATTCCGGGTGCTGCCGCGACTAGAACGTCACCAATCTGTCGCGGCATGTTCACTTTCGATGATTATCGGAATTTCTGGCGGTCTTAACCGCGCTAATAATTCGCGTGGCTGGCATGAAGATTTTGGTAGTCGGCATCAATTATGCGCCCGAATTGATCGGAATCGGCAAGTACACCACCGAGATGTGCAATGAGTTGCGGCGCAAGGGCCATGAGGTCACGGTGGTCACGGCTCCGCCGTATTATCCGGACTGGCGGATCGTGAAGCCCTACAGCGGCTTCGCCTACTCGAGCGAAGTCGTCGACGGAATCGAGGTCGTCCGCTGTCCGCTCTACGTGCCCAGCCTGCCGCGCGCGTTCCACCGGATCCTGCACCACCTGTCTTTTGCGATAACGAGCGCGCCTGCGATCCTCGTGCAGGCGCTGAAAGTCAGGCCCGACGTCGTGCTGTCCGTGGCGCCGTCGCTGCTGTCCGCCCCTGCGGCGCTGGTCGCGGGCAAGCTGAGCGGTGCCGCGACCTGGCTTCACATCCAGGACTTCGAGGTCGACGCCGCGTTCAATCTCAACTTTCTTTCGGGCGGCTGGCTGCGCCGCGCGGCACTCTGGTGCGAAAAAAAACTGCTGACCTCGTTCGATTTGGTGTCTGCCATCTCGGCGAAGATGGTCGACCTGCTGCATAGCAAGGGTGTTTCGCGGTTTCGCGCCTTCGAATTCCGCAACTGGGTGGACACGGCCGCGATCGAATCGCAGCTGGCTGACGCTGCCAGGGCAGAGTGGCGTAGCGCACTGCTCGAGCGCGCGTCGGGGACGTTGGTGCTCTACTCAGGCAATATCGGTGCCAAGCAGGGTTTCGAGGTGCTTGCCGAGGCCGCGCGGCGTCTTGCGCCCGATCGGCCCGATATCGTTTTCGTGTTTTGCGGCGCTGGCGCGATGAAGGAGCGCCTGATGCAGTCGACGGCCGATCTTCCCAACGTGCGGTTTCTCGAGCTGCAGCCGGCCGAATCCTTTCGCAAGCTCCTGATCAGCGCAGATATCCACCTGCTTCCCCAGTGTTCCGAGATCCAGGATCTTGCCTTACCATCGAAACTTGGTGGCATGCTGGTCTCCGGCCGGCCCATCGTCGCAATGGCGGCTGCCGAGACGCAGCTTGCGTCGGAACTCGCTGATGTCGGGGTCGTCGTAGCGCCGGGCGACCCGGACGCGGTTATCGAGGCCGTGCTCCGTCTCGCGTCGGACTCCAAGCTCAGGGATGTCCTCGGTACCAACGGTCAGCATCTCGCGCATCGGCGCTGGGAGCGAGGCTCCGTGCTCGCCGAGGCGGAGGCGCGACTTCTCGATCTGCTGGCGCGCCGTCGAAAGGGGGCGACCGGTTTTGGCTTGCCGGTTTCGGCCGCGGTGCGTCCCCAGGTCGCTGGCGGCGACGACTTGAAGCTGCCTGAGAAAAAACCGCTGCGCTGACCGGCGACTCGACTGTCGTCACGCGCAAAATAAAACAAATTTCAAGCCTCAACCCGCGAAATATTAGCCCCAAAAAAATCGATCGCGGATTTAAAATATCATATTTCCATTATGGACGGTTATTAATGTCCGCCTCGCCCGCCGGGGCGAGAGGTCCCGAGCCGGGGGTGAACGATCTTCTGTTTCCCACAGAGAGGACTGACTATGACCAAGATGAAACTGGCCCTTCTGGCCGGCGCTGCCGTGATCGGCAGCTCCGCCATGGCCGATACCGCCAGCGCCCAGACCAGCCTGATCTATTCGGGTGGTTCGACGCTCGCGTCCAAGGTCTACCGGTACATGATGGACTGCTACGGCGTTCCGGTGACCCCGTCGACCCTGTCGATCAACACCGCCTGCTCCAGCAGCACCGGTGACGCCAGCGGCCTGAACCTGCAGATCCTTTACGCGCCGGTTGGCTCCGGCGGTGGCAAGCGCGGCTTCGTCAACAACAACGGCTCGAACAGCACCTCGGCCGGCCTCGGCACGGTGAACACGCTCAACACCGTTCCCTACACCTCGACCCTGTTCACCAGCTACTCCAGCGGCTATCCGGCCCTCGAGTTCGTCGGCAGCGACGATCCGCTCGTGTCGGCCGACCTCGCGACCTTCAACGGCAACTCCTCGGTTGTGGCGAATGCCGGCGGCGTCGTCCAGATCCCGGCTTTCGTCGTTCCGGTCGTGATCGCGGTCAACGGCAAGGACGGCAACGGCAATGCGCTGAACATCCAGAACTCCACCCCGACCGGTGGCAGCAGCGGCCTCAACCTGTCGCGGCAGGCGCTGTGCGGCATCGTCTCCGGCCACATCACCCAGTGGAGCAACCCGATCCTGACGGCGCTGAACAACAATACCCAGCTCGGCACCGGCAACATCACCTGGGTCCATCGTTCGGACGGCAGCGGCACCACCTTCATCGTCTCCAACGCGCTGATCGCTCAGTGCGCGGGCGTGACCGGTCCGAACAGCGAAACCGACTCGACCACCGTCGTCTACAATTTCCCCTGGACCGACGGCAAGGCTGCCAACGTCGCCAACATCGGCAACAGCGGCCTTTGCTACACGGTCAGCGGCACCCGGGTCAGCCAGATCCCGGTCGAGGGTTCGAACACCATCAACTGGCCGGACGTCGGCTCGGATGAGTGCGGTGTTGCGATCCCGAACCCGAACGCCGCTCACTTCGCCAACGCCAGCCAGTCCGCCGGCGTGACCAACCTGATCCAGTCGACCAACGGCGCCATCGGCTACATTCCGCCGGATTTCGCCAAGCCCATCAACTCGACGGGCCCGATTGCCGCGAATCTGCAGAACGAGTGGTCGGTCGTCACCGGCACTGCCAACTTCGTTGCGCCGACCCAGGCCGGTGCGAACAGCTGGCTGTCCGAGACCCACCCGCCGGCGTTCGACGCCAGCAACATCCAGAGCCCGTTCACCTGGACTCTGACGATCAACGCGAACCCGGCGGCCCAGACCTCCTATCCGCTCGCCGGCTGGACCTACCTGGACTTCTATGAGTGCTACACCGCCAACACCTACACCAACCTCCTGAGCTACCTGGAGTTCGTGTACGGTCCGACGGGTGGCAACATCCAGGCGAACCAGGGCTTCGGTCCGATCGGCGCCTACGGCTCGGGCGTCGGCAGCGCCGAGTGGCTGAACTTCATCGGCTACATCGTCACCAACTACATGTCCAGCGCTGGCAACCTCGGTTGCGCCTCCCACGCCGGCATCAACTAATTATCGGGACGTAGTCTCGGTAACCAAAAAATTGAAATTCGACTTGATGCATCCGGCGTTTGCCGGATGCTTTTTTTTCGAGGCGCAGCCGGAATTTATTGCTCGCCCCGGTCTCGCTTTTGCGTTAAATCGCTCGCCTGCGCAGCGTATTCACTACGATCGGCACATCATGGCAGAGCAACTCGCGGCAGGCTCGTTCCCGGCGGCAAATTCACCTCGGCCGCAGCAGGACGGCGATGAGGGACTTGCCCTGTACAGGCGCGGTGAATTCGAGGCCGCCGAGGACTACTACCGGCGCGTCCTGGCGACACGCCCGAAGGATGTCATCGCGCTGAACAACTCGGCATTGGTGGCAAAGGCATTGGGGCGCCCGGAAGTGGCGCTGGTCAGATTGGCCAAGGCCGCGCGCTATGCCCCGCATTCGGCCCAGGCGCACTTCAACCTCGGCAATACCCTTCAGGAGGGTGGGCGTATCGTCGAGGCCGTGGAGAGCTATCAGCGCGCGATCGAGCTCAGCCCGGGATACGCCAAGGCGCACCTCAATCTGGGCAACGCCTTTGCTAAACTGCATCGTCTCGATGACGCGGCTGCAAGCTACCAGAAGGCTCTGACATTCGGCGGCGATCAGGCCGACACTCACCGCAGCCTCGGCAATTGCTACCGGCAGCAGAGAAAGCTGGCCGAAGCCTTGACGCACTACGCCTGCGCGGCGACGCTTGCACCTGACCGGGCGGAATTCTTCTACGACGTCGGTAACCTGCGCTACGAGCTGCAAGACTACGACAGCGCGATCTTCGCCCTGAATCGGGTGCTGGAACTCGATCCGACCCATGCAACGGCGGCGAGCCTCCTGCTGTACCTGCATCAGATCACGTGCAACTGGGATGAGGTCGCGCGGCTGGCTCCTGTCGTCCGCGCCAATACCGACCGTGCGTGGGCCGCCGGCGAGCCGTGCGGAGAGGGAGTCCTGGAGTCCCTGGCCCGTGACGCCGATCCTGAACGCAATTTCAAGGTAACGCGCGACGCGGCGATGCCCTTCGTGGCTCTTGCCGCACCTGTGCCAAAGCCCCGCGCGTCGCGTCGCGGTGTCCGGATCAGGCTGGCCTATCTGTCCGCCGACTTTCGCGATCACGCCGTCGCGCATGTCATGACGGGGGTGATCGAGCGCCACGATCGCGGCCGCTTCGAGGTCTGTGGCTATAGCCTCACGGGTCCCAACGGCAGCACGTGGCGCCAGCGGATCGAAAACAGCGTCGATCGATTTACCGACCTCACTTCCCTCAGCGATGCGAAGGCCATTGAGAGAATCAGGGGTGATCGCATCGATCTGCTGGTCGATCTCACGGTGTGGACGCGCGGCAACCGTCCGCCTCTCTTGGCGGCACGGCCGGCTGCCGTGCAGCTGCAGTATCTCGGCTTCCCGGGCAGCAGTGCTGCGAGCTATTACGACTATGCGCTGGTCGATCGGACCGTCGTGCCGCCCGAGCACCGGCCCTTCTGGTCGGAATCGATGATTTACCTTCCGCACTGCTATTTCTGTCCCGATGCAGGTCAGCCCATCGCCAGCAGCGGGCCCGGGCGCTCCGAATGGGGCCTGCCGGAGGACGCAATCGTGTTCTGCTCGTTCAATCAGGGCTACAAGATCGAGCCGGTCGTGTTCTCTGCCTGGATGCGCATCCTGGCCGAGGTTCCCGGTGCCGTTCTATGGCTCTTCGCGTGGACAGCCGAGGTGAGGGACAACTTGCGACGGGAGGCGGTCGCGCGCGGCATCGATCCGGCGCGCATCGTGTTTGCCGAATTGATCGAAGACAAGGCCGTTCACCTGTGGCGCACGGGCCTTGCCGACGTCGCGCTCGACACTTTCGTGTACAATGGCCATACAACGACCAGCGACGCGCTGCTGGCGGGTGTGCCCGTGATCTGCGTGATGGGAGGGCATTTCGCCTCACGGGTTAGCGCCAGCATGTTGAAGGCGGCTGGGCTTGACGACCTGATCGCGCGTGACATCGACGACTACGTCAGGATTGCGGTCGGTCTCGCCCGTTCCCCGGACGATCTTGCGGGCGCGAGATCACGCGTTCGAGCTGCTCGGGACGGACAGCCGCTGTTCGATACCGACAGTGCCGTGAAGGCGATCGAAGCCGGTCTTGAGCACGTTCACCAACACTTTCTCGAGGGACGCCGGCCGCAGGACGTATTCCTGTAATCCGCGGCGTTCGGCGGCGCCGATACTGCGAGGCGCCGCGCGGGCGGGCAACAGTTTCGTCATGCCTCGCTTCACTGGACGCCCGTGGTGGTCTGCAGAATCGTGGTGCTCGTCGACGTCGCGCCGCTGATGGCGCCTTTCAAGGCGTAAGCACCGTTGGCGGCGACGATCGGATCGTTGGCGGTTGCGACGATCAGGCGCAGGAAATTCAGGAACTTGCTGGATTCGACGGATGCGGCGTTGGAGACGTACAGCACATCCTTGTTGCGCATCTCGAATCCGGTGGCGAGGAAATAGCCCGACGGGTCGCGGAGATTGAGCTGATAGATCACCGGGACGATCTCTCCCTCGAACGGCGCCGTATCGACCCCCATGGCACGCGCGACCTGCCGGGGCTCGCCGCGATAGAGAAACACCGAGCCGGGATCCGCGGCGCTGTCGTTGAGGCCGGACGCCTTGCCGACGGCTTCCGATAGCGATACGCGCCATTGATCGAAGGTGAACTGGCCCTGCCGTCCCGAAGCGCCCAGCGCGAGGAAGGTTTGCGGCTCGCGGAATACGTAGATGATGTCTCGAGGTCGGACGTAGATGTTGTTGGTGGGTTCATCGATCAACGCGCCGAACGGCGCGACTGCCCGGCGGCCCTCGCGTTCCAGCACCACCCAGCTGTCGAAGCCCGCGCTGGAAGGGCCGCCGGCCCGGCCGATCGATTCGAGCAGCCGTTCACCACTGGCGATGATGGGGAATCGTCCGGCATTGCGGACATCGCCGAGTACGGTGATCGAGGTCGCGCGCTGATCGACCAGGGTCACGATTGCCTGCGGATCGAGTGCTCGCTTCTTCAAGGCATCGACGATCGATTTCTGCACTTCAGCCGGCGAGCGGCCGACCGCCCGGATGCCGCCGGCGTAGGGGACCGAGATGTTACCGGCGTCATCGACCAACTGGTTGGGCAGGGCGACATAGTTTCCGGAGCGGATCGTGCCGGCATCGTTTGGAAAGAAGAGGCCACCCGAACCCGCTTCGAACAGCGTGATGCCGACCAGATCGCCGATGCCGAAACGGACGCCGCCGGGGCCGCGACGGTCGAGAAACGCCCCCGCGATGCGCGGCCTATTGGCCTTCAGCACGGAGATCACTGAAGGTGTCACCTTGACCAGAGCGTAGGGCAAGCTGGCCTGTTGATCCTGGGCCGCTGTCGAGATGTCCCAACTCTGCGGTCCCGCCACCGGCATCATCGCGCAGCCTGGCAACGCCAGGCTGAGCGCAACGGCCAGCAGAATCGTGGTCAGGCGGTCAGTCATCGAGAATAGATCCGGTAAGCCGGCGGAGCATGGCGGACCGGATCGGTCCGGTGACTGCGTTGAATTAAGCAACTAAGGCTGGAAATATGCGACACTACAGTGACACATCTTGAAATTGCCGATCCATACTCAGGTCCGCCCGGCGGCGGCGCCGTTCGGGTGGGTCATCGGGTTCAACGCTGCCTCCAGTTCAACGCCTGTCGCTGGCCCTCGCGCACCTGATTGACGGTCATCTTGGACGCCACCGCGTCGCGTAGCTTCATGTAATTCTCGCGGTCGCGCCCGGAGGCACCGGCGGCAGCGAGATCAAGCCACTTGTAAGCCAACACCTCGTCGCGTTCGACGCCGTGGCCCTTGTCGTACATCAGGCCGAGGAGGTACTGGCCCGACGGATCGCCGCGCTCGGCGGAGCGGCAATAGAGATCGGCGGCGACGTCGTACGCCTGCGGCACGCCGAAACCATGTTCATACATGAAGCCGAGCATCGCCTGCGCGCGTGGATTGCCCGCCGAGGCAGGGGGCGCGAGCAGCCGTGCGGCCCGCTGATAGTTGCCGCGGGTGAATGCCGCTTTGCCCTGGATGACGGTATCGGATCTGGCAGGTGTGGCTGCCGCGACCACGGCCGCGAAACCGAAGGCCGCGAGTGCCCAGTAGGCCATTGCCCGCCGCAGCGCGGGAGGCGCGTCGGCGCCCAACGGGGCGCGGTCGACCCGATTGCAAGCCGATACTACGCCGGGTGTCGGAAGGCTGTCACTGGACACGAGCATCTCGCGCTGCAACGGGCTTGGGGCTGAGCGTTCCGCCCAGTTTCGAGCGCAGCTCTTCGGCGACGAAATGAGCATCGGCGCCGTCGCGGATTATCTGCGGGCGAATGAAGATGATCAGCTCGGTACGTTGGCCGGTCTTGCTGGTATGGGCGAAGGCATCGCCCATGTTGGGAATGTCTTCCAGAAGCGGGATGCCGCTGCGCTCGCCGTTCTTGGTCTCGGTGATCAGCCCGGCGAGCAGCACGGTCTGGCCGCTGGCGACCGAGATCGAGCTCTTGATCGTGCGCTGCGAGATGGTCGGGGTATTGGTCGAACTCGCGCTCGCGACGTTGCTGATCTCCTGCTCGACGTCGAGGCGAACGTTGCCGTTGGCGTTGACTCGCGGCGCCACCCGCAGAATGATGCCGGTATTTCGGTAGTCCGTGGTGTTGACGACGGTGCTGCTGGCCGCAATTGCGCTGCCGGTGGAGATTGGTACGGCGTCGCCGACTTGTAGCGTGGCGACCTGATTGTCGATCACGACCAGGGAGGGATTGGAGAGAACCTTGACGTCAGTATAGTCGTGCAAGGCGTCGAGGATGACGCTCGGGTTGGCCTCCGAGCCGATCAGGAAATTGAACCCCGGCAGGGCGCGGCCGATGGCGGTCGCGGCAACGGCCGATATCACGTTGCCCGCGGTGCTGGTGGAGGTGCTCGTCGTCGAACTTGAACTCGACGACGCAACCGACGAGTTGTAGATCGAGCCGGTGTCGGGCTTGAGGCCGAGATTCTTGCTGGTGAGGAAGGTCTGCACGCCGTAGTTCAGCGTGTCGTTCAGCGTGACCTCAGCAACCGTGGCGTCGATCGCGACCTGAAGCTGTGGGCGATCGAGCTGTTGCAGGGTGCTCTCGATAATTCGATAATTCTGCCGATCGGCGTAGATCAGCAGCGTGTTGTTCACCGTATCGGGGGTGATCCTGACGCCATCGAGGATCGGCTTGTTGGAGCCCGACGATCCGCTGCGCAGGTCGGTCGTCGACCCGGACGTCGATCCCGAAGCGGACGACCCCGTCGAGCCGCTCGCCGGCGTTCCACCGAAGCCCCGATTGGCCACCAGGCTGCTGGTGCCGCCCGAATTCTGTTGGCTGCCGAAGCTGCTTGCCGTCTGGGACTGGCCGCCGGCGCCCAGCGACGAGCCGCTCGTGCTCGACAGGGATCCGGTGCCCGGAGCCAGCGGGTTGGTGGACGCGTCCGACGTGCCTGACGACGACCCGCCGATGAACATGTCGGTCAGGACGCGCCCAAGCTGCCGGGCTTCGCCGTATTTCACGTGATAGACGTGGACGGAGTTCTTGTCGGCGCTGGCGCTATCGAGCCGCTTGATCCAGGTCTCGGCGATGTGCATCACCTCGGCTTTCGGCGTGACGACCATGATGGCGTTCATCCGGCTGATGATCTGGAATTTCACCACGTCGTGTCCGAGACCGTTCTCCCCGGAGTCCATGATCTTTTCGAGCTCGGCAACGATCGGCTCCGGGTTCCCGTTCGTGACCGGGAAGATACCGACCGACTGTCCATGCATCCAGTCTGCGTCGAAGCTCATGATGGATTCGATCGCGGTGCTGCGCTCCGGGCCGGTTCCCTGCACCAGCAACAGATTGCGACGGGCGTCGGCCCGGACCGTCCCGGGTTTGAGGGCAAAGCTGTCGAGCAGTTTCAACAGCGTCTGCGACGAGACGTACTGCAGCGGAACCACCGAGATGCCGTAGCCGGCCTCATGACTGCCATTCGCCGCGACGCTGCCGGAGCCGACCGCGTCGCCGAGGGGGAGCAGATGATAGCCGGTGGAGTCGTGTATGAGGATCACGCCGTTCAGGCGCAGCGCGCTCTCGAGCACGAACAAGATGTCCTTCTTTGGTACAGGCCGTACAGATGCCAGGGTGACCGTGCCCTGAACCCGAGGATCGATCGTGTATCCGGTTTGCATAATGTCGCCGAGAACGACCTTGGCGACGGTCCCGATCGGGGTACCTTCGAAATTCAGTTCAAATCCGTCGCCGACTTTCTGGGCGCCGGCCTGGGCCGCGCCCGGTTGGCTGTTTGGCCCGGATGAGCGGCCTCGGTCCGCGGCGTCGCTGGTTTCGGCCCCCTCATAGACTGCTGGCCGCATGGGTTTACCCAGCGGCTGGTCCGCGTTGCCGATCTGCTTGGGATAACGGGGCAACAGATCCAGCGACCGGACCTTGTCGAGAACGTCGATGTCGTTCTTGGGGTCGTTATATTCGGAGACCGTGTAGCAGGACGCCAGAGCAACCGACAGGAATGCCAGCATAACGGCGCTCACGCTGCGCTTAAGTGGCCGGTTTCGGCCCAAATTGCCAACGTTCGCCAACGGTCTGCCAATCTTACTGTACTGAAGCCGCGGGACCATCGTGAGGCCGCCGCAGTTGAGCGCCCTTCCTAGCCTTGAAATGTGACAGTAATAATTGGCGAAGCAATCACGCAGGGCCGGAAACGGGGTGGCAGGGCAGCTTCAGCAACGTGCAGTTTAATAGAATATTCGTATATTTATTGAGCGCGGTTCAAGTGCCGTGTGATCTCCTACCTTGCCGATGTTTAATCCCGCCTTCGCACAGGCGTCATGTATTCGTTTGATAAGCAACCCAACCCGCGAGCAGCCGACCGATGTCCGGTGCGGTCCAAGGCTGAACGGGGTACTGGACGCGCGATGACCTCGACGATATCCGATAAATTCGCGGATTATCTGCGCCGCGCGCAGCATCTGCCCCCCGCCGACGCCAGTCGCGGCGGAGATGGGGCCCAGGACGGGGTCGGTACGGTCGTCAGGCTGTGGGAAGCGACCAGCCTTTCCGCCAACGACTTCGCCGATGAAGCCGCACGCTTTTTCGGTCTCCGGCGGGTCTTGTTGCCGGACCTAATGGCCGCGCGGACGCTGGCCGGCCAGTTCTCCCGGCGGTTTCTGCGGGAGACCCTGGTTTTTCCGTTCCAGGAGCAGGATGGAAAGATCTGCCTTGCGGTGGTCGATCCTGGTGAGACCGCGGCGTCTCAGGCCGCGAGCATCGTGCTCGGCGATGACGTTATAACGGTGGTGGCTTCTTTCGAGGACATCGCCACCGCTCTCAACCAGAGCCTAGGGGAGGAAACGGCTGAGGGCCCCGACGGCGCCGAGGAGGTCGCTCCGCGCGAGGACGACATTGAAAGCCTTCGCGATCTGGCCAGCGGGGCACCGGTGGTTCGCGCGGTCAACGACCTGCTCGAGCTTGCAGTGGAGCTGCGGGCGAGCGACATTCACATCGAGCCGGGCCGCAACGGACTGGCGGTGCGGATGCGGGTCGACGGCCTGCTGAGGACTGTTCAGGCCCCGGTGGGCGTGCTGCCGCAGGCGGTCATTTCCCGCATCAAGATCGTCGCCAGCCTGAACATTGCCGAGCGCCGGTTGCCGCAGGACGGCGCGGCGCGGCTGCGCATCGGACGCCTGGAAATCGATGTCCGCGTCGCCATCATGCCGACCCAGCACGGTGAATCCGCCGTCATCCGCCTGCTGCCCAAGGATCGCGGGTTGCTCGCCGTCGACAAGCTCGGGTTTTCGCCGCGCGACGAGAAGACGCTGCGGCGGCTGCTGGCACTGCCTCACGGCATGATCGTGATCTGCGGACCGACCGGGAGCGGCAAGACCACGACGCTCGCGACCGTGCTGTCCATCCTCAACGAGCCAACCCGGAAGATCCTCACTATTGAAGATCCCGTCGAATACGAAATTCCCGGCATCAACCAGTCGCAGGTCAAGCCGTCGATCGGGTTGACCTTCGCGACCGCTCTGCGATCCTTCGTGCGTCAGGACCCTGACGTCATCATGCTCGGCGAAGTGCGCGATTCCGAGACAGCCAGCGTCGCGGTCCATGCCGCTCTGACCGGGCACCTCGTGCTGACGACGCTGCATACCGAAAACGCCGCCGCCGCCGTGCCCCGCTTGCTCGATCTCGGCGTCGAGGGCTTCCTGCTGCGCTCGACGTTGCGCGGTGTGATCGCCCAGCGCCTGGTCCGTCAGTTGTGCGACCGCTGCAAGAAGGAGAAGACGCTCACGGCGGAGGATCTCGATCATGATCCCCGTTACGCCGCGCTCGGCTTCCAGGCCGGCGACGCGCTTTGCGAGCCGGTCGGCTGCGAGCGCTGCAACGGCATGGGCTATCGCGGCCGGCTCGGCATCTTCGAGATTCTCGAGATGACACCGGCGGTCCGCGTGCTGGTCGAGGAGGACGCGGACGGCGCGGCGATCGACGAGGTGGCGATCCGCGAGGGCATGACCACGATGCTCGACGACGGCATTGCAAAATGCCGGGCGGGCGTTACCTCCGCCTCCGAGATCCTTCGCGTGACGACGGTGCGGTGATCCGGTGCCAAATTTTCGCTATCGTGCGCTGACCCAGAGCGGTGAAATCGTCAACGGGACGATTTCGGCACCCACGGCCAAAGAGGTTTTGCATCGCATCGAATACCTCAAGCTGCTGCCGATCGAAGCGGTCGAGGAACGGGCGGCCGGATCGGTTTCGCAACGGACCCTCGCGCTGTTCGGGCGCCCGAGCCGCACCGACGTCACCACGTTCACGCGCGATCTCGCCCTGCTGCTCAAGGCCGGTGCCCGGCTGGACGATGCGCTCGAATTGCTCGCCAGTGACGCCGATATCGGCCGTCTGCGGCCCGCGGTGAACAAGCTGCGCTCCTCGGTGCTGTCGGGCGAAAGCTTCGCCGAGGCGGTCGAGGCGCACCCCACGCTGTTTCCGGCGATGTACGTCGCGCTGGTCCGGGTCGGCGAGGTCTCCGGCACGCTCGACCACGTGCTCGAAGTGCTCGGCACCGAGCGGATCAGGTCCGAGGCGATGCGCCGCAAGGTCACCGACGCCATGCAGTATCCCGCGTTCGTCCTGGTTGCGGCGATCGGCGTCATGCTGTTCTTCTTCGTTTTCGTGCTGCCGCAATTCGGCAGCGTGCTGCGCGATTTCGGCACCAAGTCCGATGCAACCATCACCACCTTCCTCGATATCTCGGACTTTCTCCGCGCGAACGGCGTCGAGCTGATGATCGGCGCGGCGGCGGCCATCGCCGGGGCGTGGCTGTTGCTCCGTCAGGCATCGGTGCGCTCCGCGCTGGTGTCGCAGGTGGCGCGGTTGCCGGGCGTCTCCGGCATTTTCCGCTTCTACCGGACCAGCCTGTTTTGCCGCAACCTGGGAATCCTGCTGGGCAGCGGCGTGAGTCTGACTGCGACATTGCGGATCCTCGTCAGCATCATGTCGGTGACCGGGAGTGCGGACGCCTGGAGCGCAGCGGCGGATCGCGTGCGTCACGGCGGCAAGCTCTCCGAGGCGCTCGGGGCGTCCGGCATCCTCCCGGCGATGGCACTGCGCATGCTGCGGCTGGGCGAGGAGACCGGACAACTCGCGGTTCTCGCTGGCCGCGTCGCCGAGTTTTACGAGGCGAAACTACAGCGCAGCCTGGACCGGGTGGTTGGTGTCATCGGTCCAGCCGCGATCATTACCATCAGCGCCGTCGTCGGAGGACTGATCGTTTCGGTCATGACGGCGCTGCTCTCGGTCACGCAATTGGTGGGATAGCAAGAGGCAGGGGTCAAATGGCAAACAGACGGTTCAACGCAATGCGGCGGCGCAACGCGCGGCTCGACGGTCAGCGCGGCTTCACTCTGGTCGAGATGCTCGTGGTGATCACCATCATCGGCATGATCATGGGCCTGATCGGCCCCCGGGTCCTGAACTACATGAGCGAATCCAAGGTCAAGACGGCCCGGATCCAGATCCAGAGCTTCGGCAATTCGCTCGATCTGTTCTACCTCGACGTCGGTCGCTATCCGACGTCGGCGGAAGGCCTGGCCGCGCTGGTCCGGCCGAATGGCGCGATCAACGGTTGGGCCGGTCCCTATCTCAAGGGCGGCGTGGTCCCCAACGATCCGTGGAACAATGCCTATGTCTATCGGTCGCCGGGGCAGGCTGGGCCTTACGAGATCATGTCTTACGGCGCCGACGGCCAGGAGGGCGGGACCGGGCTCGCCGCCGACATCACGTCGACGACGACGTCCAGCGCGAAAAATGAATAGGCCGTACGGTTCGCAGGACGGATTCACGCTGATCGAGGCGGTCTGCGCGATGGCCATCATCGGTCTGGTTGCGGCCGTCCTGCTACCGAACATCCCGCAACAGACCTCGCGCCCGCGGCTCGAGGCCTACGCGATTCAGATCGCGACGCTGCTCAAAACCGACCGCAACGCCGCGATCGGCAACCGGCAGGTGGTGGCGACGCTGATCGACGCGCCGTCACGCACGCTGCGCTCGGGTGCAACCGGCGAAGTATTGCGGGTCCCTGACGACGTCCGCCTCGATTCCGTGCTGCCAAGGAGCTGTAATGACCACACGGTCGGTGCCGAAATCGACTTCTTCCCGTCGGGAATGTCCTGTGGCGGGATGATTGTACTGTCGCGCCGCGATACCGGCTTCGAGGTCCAGGTCAACTGGCTGACCGGAAAGGTCGACGTTGGGGTACAGAGCCATGCCGCGCCTTGACCGGGCGGAGGCCGGTTTCACCCTGATCGAAGCGCTGGTCGCGCTCGCCGTGGTGGCGATTTCGGTCGGCGCGATTGCCGTCGTCATGGGCTCGACCGCTCGCGGGACGCGCCAGCTCGAAGGCCACGTCGTGCTGGTGCAGGCTGCCGCGGACGTGCTTTGGTCCGAGCTGCCGGGGCGCAAGGATGACGTCCCTTCGACGCTGTCGGGCGAGGTGGCGCGTCATACATGGCGGGCCGACTTCATCCCGATTTCGGCTCCTCTCGCCACCGCCGGCGAGACGAAGTGGCTGCCGCTCAAGGTGGCGCTCCGGGTCTCGTCACCCTCGGGCGCAGTCCTGGAGCTGGAGACGGTGCGACTGTTCAAGAGGCCGGAGAAATGACGCGCCATTTTCACGCCCGCGTCGACGCCGGGCGCCTCGGCTTCTCGCTGATCGAAACGCTCGCCGCGCTGTTTCTCATGGGGCTGATTCTTTCCGCGCTCGCCCGGCTGACGTCGCAATGGATGCCGGGATGGGATCGCGCCTTCGATCGCATTCAGCGCAGCGAATCCGTGGGCATCGCGCTCGAGCGCATGAGCGAGGACGTCGGGGCCGCCGAATTCATGCGCGCCAGCCACGATGCCAAGAGCGTCTTCTTCGATGGACAGGAGGATGCCATGACCTTCGTCCGAACCGCGCGCGGTCCCAACGTCAACCCGGGCCTCGATGTCGTCCGCATCGCCGAGACGAGGAGCGGCGACGAACACCTGCTCATCCGCTCCCATGCGCGTTTCGTTCCCGGACCGACCGAGAACTTGCGCTTCGCCGATCCCGTGGTCCTGTTGCGCTCTCCCTTCAGCGTGTCGTTTTCCTTCGCCGGCGGGGACAGGGCCTTGAAGCCGGTGTGGCGCGAGCCCGAGGCCTTGCCGCAGACTGTTCTGGTCACCATGCGCGACGCCGCGACGGGGGCAGCGATCGGCGTCTCACGGATGATCCCCGTCCACATTTCGGCATCCGCGGAATCGACCTGCAATCAGGTGGATCAAGGCTGCGGCGACACCAAGCAGCAGTCACCACAGCCCAGTGGCAGGGACGGCCGATGAGCAGAAGGCGGGCCCGGGCGGCGAAACATGGCGGCGGCAGGCGCGGGTTCATCATCGTGCCGGTGCTCTGGATTCTTCTGGTGCTGGCGACACTGACCGGCGTGCTGTCGGTCTATCTTGCGCGCTCCGCGACGGCGCTCGCCGTTAACGATGACCACCTGCGCTCCGACGCGCTGGTATCGGCCGGCCTTGAACTCACCGCCTACAACCTCTCGACCGGCACCAAGCAGACGCGCCCCTTGACCGGAACCAGCACCTTCCAATTCGATGGCGCGATGATATCGGTCAGCTTCTCCGCCGAATCCAGCCGCGTCGATCTCAATCTCGCGCCCAAGCAACTGTTGACGAACCTGTTTCGTGTGGTGGGTGCGGACCCGCGCGATGCCGAGCAATATGCCAATCGCGTCGTCGGGTGGCGATCACCGCAAGCCGATACTCTGGACAGCGAGAACGCGCTTTACCGGTCCGCCGGCGTAAGCTATCTGCCGCGTGGCGCGCCATTTGCGAGCGTGGAGGAACTGTGGCTGGTCGTCGGCCTTCCGCCGGTCCTGATCGAACGAGCAATGCCGTATGTCACTGTCTACAGCGGACGTCACGAGGTGAGTGTGCTCAGCGCCGCGCCGGAGGTGATCGCGTCGCTGCCGGGTATCACGCCCGCGGCGCTTGAGCAGTTTCTCAAGCAGCGGCAGGCGCTTGCCCGCGACATCAAGGCGGTGGGCGACGTACTCGGCGAGGCGCGGGGCAGCGCGACCGTCGACGGCAGCGATGCCATCCGCGTCTGGACGACGGTCATGTTCAAGAACGGTCGGCGTGCCGCCAACGAGACGGTGATTCTGCTCGAGGCAGGCGACGAGCCCTACCACATTCTGGCTTGGCGCGATGAAGCCGACGTGGGCTCCTCGCGCAGGCCGAGGGGAGGATTGCTGTGAGCTTGGTCGATCGCGCGCGGAGCGAGTACGCGACCTGGATCGCATCGGTCGCCGAGGCGGTCGTGACGGCGCGCGGCCGGATCAGCCGGCAGCAGGTGGTGCGGCTGGTGGAGACCGCCGCAAACGTCTTCACGATGCATATGACGGCGGCCCCAAAGCAGGTTGCGCTCGCCGATGTCCAGTTCAGCCTGGGCGAGGATGGCCAGGACCCGCCGTTACCCGAACCCTGGACATCCGTGCTTAGGGGGGCCCGGGTCGAGGTCGAGCTGCGAGCGGCGCGATTTCTGGAGCGCCCCCTCGAACTGCCACGGCGCGCATCCGAATTCATGGACGCCATGATCCGTTCGCAAATCGACCGGCTGACACCCTGGACGGCCAGCGAGGCCGCCTTCAGCTGGACCTCCCCGGTTGATGTCGGCAACGATCGCATCAAGGTCAACGTGATCGCCGTTCCGAAAGTCAAGTTGAATCCGCTGATCCAGCTGATCGAGGACTGGGGCGTCGGGTCAGTTGCTCTGAATGTCAGCCTCGACCCGGCGTCGCCGGACGGGCCCAGGTCCATCAAGCTTCTCGAGCGGCGGTTCAGTGCAACGCTCGATGTCGCGCGGGTTCGCGGTGCTCTCAACGTGGCGCTGCTGAGCGTGGTGGGCGCAGCCGCGCTGGCCTTCGTGGTCGGCGATTTCCTCGGCGCCCGTCTTGATGCCGAACAGCAGCAACTGGCGGCGAGAATCGCCGAGCGCCGCTCGGCCGTGCGGCTTGGCGCCGGTGCCGGCGGGGACGCTGCTCAAAACCTGCTGGTGCGCCGCAAACAGGCTACGCCTTCGGCCGTCATGGCTCTCGAGGCGCTCTCGAAGATCCTCCCCGACGACACCTACGTCACCGAACTGCGGATCGAGAAGGACAAGCTTCAAATCGTCGGCATCACCCAGGACGCGCCCGCGCTCGTCAACCTGATCGAGCAATCGCCGCTATTTTCGCGCGCGACGTTCTTCGCGCCGACCACGCGAGCCGCCAACGATCCAGGCGAACGGTTTCACGTGGAGGTGCGGCTGCAACCCTCCTTTGGATCCAAGACATGAACCTTGCCAAATTGCTCAACCCCGGTGCGGCCGCGTCACCCACTGCGGCGGCGCTTGCATATGCGGCGCTGGTGGCAATGTTGGGAACATCCGTCGTGCTGTCTTTGAGCGGCTTGCTCGACCGGCGGGCGGCGGTCGACGCAGCGCGCGACACGGTATCCAGGATCACGGCACGGGGACCGACCGTGGCCGGGACGGTGATCGGGGATGGGACCTCGTCCGCGTCGTATTTCATCGAGGGTGCCACGGTTACGGTGGCCGGCGCGGCTCTTCTGCAGCACGTGGTCGCGACGGTTGCGCGCTTCGGCGCCAACGTCGTGTCGTCGCAGGTCGATCTTCAGGGCACCCAGTCCAAGGACGGTTTTCTGGCAGCGACGGTCAATTGCGAGATGGATCAACCCGCCCTGCAGCAGGTGATCTACGAATTGGAGTCAGGGATGCCGTTCCTCTTCATCGACCAGCTCGATGTCCAGGTCGCGGGTGGCACGCTCGGCACCGCGGCGGCAGGGCGATTGCGGGTACAGCTCTCCGTTTCAGGGCAGTGGAGGGGGGCGCGATGAGGCGATTGACGGCACTCGCGCTCGTCGTCGGCATCGGGATTGCCGCAAGCGTTGCCAGGAGTCCTGCGGGCGCCGCGGACGATCCAACCGCGGACGCGGCGGCCCGGCCGACGGCGGCTCCACGGGATACGGGCGGCGGCGCGCCGAGCGCCAATCCGCTCTGGGGCATCAGTATCAAGCAACTGGCGAACACGCGGGACCGGCCGCTATTCTCGCCGTCCCGCCGTCCGCCGCCGCCTCCCGCCCCTCCGCCAGTCGCCGTGGCCGCCCCGCCGGTCGTGAAGTCCAGGGAGCCCGAGAGCCCCCAGATGGCGCTGCTCGGCACCATCGTCAATCATGAGGAAGGCTACGGCATCTTCATGGACCAGACAGTGTCCCAGCCGGTGAGAATAAAGCTCGGCAGCAACCACCGGGGTTGGACGCTGCGCAAGATCACGGCCACGGCGGCCACCCTCGATAAGAACGGACAGGCCGTGGAACTCGCATTTCCCAAGAAGGCCGGGGAGTCAGCAGTGAAAAAAGAAGGGATCGGCTCGTTTCTTGCAGCCACGGGAGCGGCCCTGCGGGGCAGTCTGGACAAACTCGAGAACGTGGTGCCGCCACCCCCGGACGAGCAGCGCATGGCGCGTCGTGGTGGCAATCCCGGCGAAAGGCCGCTGACGGTCCCGCAGGGCGCCCCTCCGTTCGGAGCGCCGCCGCCACCGCCGGAAAAGCATTGACCGGAAGCGCGGGCATCGGGCTTTCCGATTGCGCAAGTGGTCACGAAGCTATCGTGTTGCTCCGCTAACAACGCCGACACTTCAACGAGCGGAGCGGGTGATGAAGCTGAAGGGGCGCAGTTTTCTGGCAGGAATCGTAGTGGGTGCCGCGTGCGGTGCCTTCGGCATCAGATCGCTGGTCGCCGAGACGGTAGAACCTCCCGCATATCTCGTGGTGAACACCGACCAGTATAAGTCCGACCCGATCTTCTACCACGCGATGGTGTCGGCGGTCGTCGGCGGCTTCAAGGGCAAGGTTCTGGTCGAGGATGCGAGGCCCGCCGCGGTTGACGATACCGCGGATCTCCCGGCCGGCACCATTTCCCTGATCGCATTCAAGACGATGGCCGATCTCAAGTCGTTCCGGGAATCGCAGAAGTACAAGGACGTGCTGGCATCGATCGCCCATGCGTCAAAGGTCAGGCACTTTGCGCTCGAGGGAAGTCCGGTCGCCCCAGGCGAGGCACGGGCGCCCGAGAGTGGTTTTCGATCGGCTGTCGACCCTCGTCGGTGACTTCGCGACCGGCCCGACGATCCGCCGCCGCGGCGGTAGTCGGGTCGGCATGGCCGCCGCGGCGCGCGCCGGAATAAAATAAATTCGGCGCGACACCACGCCGCGTCCCGGCGGGCGAGATCAGGTTGACCAGCCCGATTATCAGCCGTCCCGATGCCGTACCCACTTGATCGATGCTTCCCGTGACGCCGCCGCCGCGCGGTCGGAAGGTCGGGCTGTCATAAAAACTTTGTTTACCGCGGATTAAGTACCGCGCGATCTGGGCCGCTCGACTTGCGTGGTGGGCAAGGCGGGTCGAGGTCGGCTCGAGATAGGCGTAGGCGTGAGTAAGCGTGATTTAATCGGGGCCGTCGGCTCATTTTGCCTCGCGTTGAAGCAGATGTGGCTCGGGATACCTAGACCAATCTGGCAGCCGGTCCGCTGGTCTGCCGTGAGGGGTTTTTCGGCGGCGAGATCCTCGGCCGAAATGGCGCGCTTGCGGTCCCATTCCGCGCGTCTTGCGAGGCGAGGAGAGTGATGTTCGTCCGACATGCGTCGTCCCTTGCGGTCCTGATGGTGGCTGGCATGACGGCCGTTTGCTCACAGGCGGCACGCGCGCAGGGCATATCCGGCGGGGACTCGTCCGCCCCTCAGGCGCGGGCGGCAGGGGCCACCGCGCAGCCGACGGATGCGAACGCCGACGCCGGCAAGGATGCCCCTTCGGACAAGAGGGCGGGCAAGGACAAGGACGCGAAGGAGAAGGTCGCTGCTGCGGCGAAGAAGCCCCGCTTCGAAATCGACGAATACCGCATCGAGGGTTCCTCGAAGCTCAGCCAGATCGATGTCGAGGAGGCGGTCTACCCGTTTCTCGGACCCGGAAGAACCGAGGAAGACGTGGAAAAAGCCCGTGCCGCGCTCGAGAAACTCTATTCCTCGAAAGGCTACCAGACCGTTTCGGTGAGCGTACCTCAGCAGGAGGTGCAAGGCGGGGTCGTGGTGCTCAAGGTCACCGAGATGAAGGTCGGCCGGCTGCGGGTCAAGAACTCGCGGTACTTCGACCTCGACAGGATCAAGCAGACCGCGCCGTCGGTCGCCGAGGGGCAGGTTCCGAACTTCAACGACGTCACCAAGGACATCGTCGCGCTCAACCAGTGGCCGGATCGCAAGGTGACGCCGACGCTCCGGGCCGGCGTCGCGCCGGGAACGGTGGACGTCGATCTCAACGTCGACGATACCCTGCCGCTGCACGGCAGCGTCGAGCTCAACAACCGGCAGACGCCCAACACGACGCCGCTGCGCACGACCGCCACCGTCCACTACGACAATCTCTGGCAGCGTGGCGATTCCGCCACATTCAGCTACCAGATCGCGCCGTTGCGCGAGAGCGACGCGCAGGTGTTCTCGGGGTCGTACCTCGCGCGGACCCCCGTCGATTGGCTGAACGTGCTGGTTTTCGGCTTCAAGTCCGACAGCGACGTCGCTTCCGTCGGCGGCCAGAGCGTGATCGGGCCGGGTTATTCGGTCGGCAGCCGCGCCGTCATCACGCTGCCGGGCCGCGACAACTTCTTCCATTCGGTATCGGTGGGCGCCGACTGGAAGTATTTCGGCGAGATTCTGCAGCAGAACGGCGTCACCTCGTTCTCGACCCCGGTCGGCTATGTGCCGGCGGTCGCGAGCTACAGTGCCACGTGGCAGCGCGACGGCAGTCAGACCCAGTTCAATGGCAGCTTCAATGCCGGCCTTCGCGGCATCGGCAGCGATCCGTTCGCCTTCGACGAGAAGCGCTTCAAGGCGACCGAGAGCTTTTTTTACTTCCGCGGCGACGTCTCGGACACCGAGGAGTTCAAGCAGCTGGAGGGCGCCCAGTTGTTCGTCAAGGCGCAGGGGCAGATCGCCGATCAGCCGCTGGTCTCGAGCGAGCAGCTGGCGCTGGGAGGATTCGACACGGTTCGCGGCTATCTGGAATCGGAGACGCTCGGAGATACCGGCGTTGCCGGCACGTTCGAGTTGCGCGGCCCGAACCTGCCGAGCTGGTTCGCGACCGTGATGCAGAATGCCGGCCAGCCGGTCAAGCTGAGCCAGATCAACGAATTCCGCTTCTTCGCTTTCACCGACGGCGGGGTAGTGGTGACGCTCGATCCGTTGCCGGGGCAGCAGCCGACCTTCTACCTCGCGAGCTACGGGGTCGGCGCCAAGCTCAAGATGCTCGACCACGTCAATGGCATGGTGGCGTTCGCGATGCCGGTGATCTCCGAAACCTACACCACGGCCAACAAGCCGCGAGTCCTGTTCCGCGTCTCGGGCGAATTCTAGCGAGTTGACACCATGATGCCGAACCGCACGATGACCGACACGCTGCCGTCCGCGATGCCGCGGGGCAAGCGGCCGTGGAGCTTTGCCTTCGCCGCGCTGGTGGCGGTGTTCGCAACCGCCGCGTCCTCGTTGCCAGCCAAGGCGTGGTGGAACGACGACTGGACGCTGCGCAAGAAGATCACCATCGACACCAGCCCGTCCGGGCAGGCGATCACAGACATGGCAGGCGCGCCGGGGCCGGTGCTGGTCCGCCTGCATGCGGGCAATTTCCGCTTCGCGGCCGCCAAGGAAGATGGCGGCGACCTCCGCTTCGTCGCCGCCGACGACAAGACGCCGCTCAAGTTCCAGATCGAGAAGTACAATCCGCTGCTCAACGAGGCACTGGTCTGGGTCAATGTTCCCGATCTCAAGGCCGGTGCCCACACCGAGTTCTGGCTCTACTATAATAACCACAAAGCGCCGAACGCTTCCGACGCCAAGGGGCTGTACGACAGCGATACGATCCTCGCCTATCACTTTGCGGAAAACGGCACGCCGGCGCAGGATTCCTCGATCTGGGCCAATCACGCCTCCAGCGCGGGGCGCGCCGCGGACGGCGCGCTGGTCGGGCAAGGGCTGCGGCTCGACGGCACGGCGGCCGTCGGCATCCCGGATTCGAGTTCGCTCGCTCTCCCCGAAAACTCCCCGATGACCTGGTCGGCGTGGGTCAACATGAGCGCGCCGCAGCCCAATGCCGTGCTGTTCAGCCATCGTGAGGGTGGCACCGGCTTCGCCGTCGGCCTCGACGACGGCGTGCCGTTTGCGGAGGCCGGAAGCGCGGGCCAGACGGCGCGCACCGCGCCGGGCGCGCCGATCGCCGCCGGCCAGTGGCACCACATCGCCGTGGTGGCGGACGGCACGACGATCACGCTCTATCTCGACGGCAACGCCTACGGCAACGTCGCGGGAGCGCTGCCGGCGCTGACCGGCAAGTCCATGATCGGCGGTGACAACGCCGCCGCTCCCGCCGCCGGCGACCAGCCGGCAGCCGATGCCGGAACGCCGGCGCCGGCAGGCGGCTTTGTCGGCGACATCGATGAGCTCGAGATTTCCAAGATCGCGCGCTCGCCCGGGTTCATCAAGTTCGCCGTCGCCGACCAGGGCACCGACCCCGGCAAGCTCGTCGCCTATTCCGAGGACGAGGAGACGTCGAGCTGGTTCACCGGGTATTTCGCCGTGATCCTGAAGTCGGTGACGCTCGACGGCTGGGTGGTCATCGGCCTGCTTGCCATCATGATGGTGATCAGCTGGATCGTGATGATCGACAAGATCGGCTATATCGGCCGCCAGGCCAAGGCCAACGGGCGCTTCATGGCGGCGTTTCACGACGGCGAGTCGGAGTTCGCAACCCTCGAGCCGACGGAGCCGGTGGGCGACGCCGCCGAGCAGAAGGACGAGGATGCCCGCGAGCCGCTGAAGGACTCCTCGCTGCTGCGGATCTACGATCTCGGCGTCTCCGAGCTGCGGCGCCGCTTCGCGCGCCGGCCGGGCGAGCACATCCTGTCCGACCAGGCCATCACAGCGATCCGCGCCGCGCTCGATACCATCTTCATCAAGGAGACGCAGAAGCTCAACCGCCTGATGGTGGTGCTGACCATTGCCATCTCCGGCGGGCCGTTCCTCGGCCTGCTCGGCACCGTGGTCGGCGTCATGATCACCTTTGCGGCGATCGCGGCCTCCGGCGACGTCAACGTCAACGCCATTGCGCCCGGCATCGCGGCGGCGCTGGTGGCGACCGTCGCCGGCCTCGCGGTCGCGATCCCCGCGCTGTTCGGCTACAACTACCTCACGGTCCGCATCAAGGACCTGACCAGCGACATGCAGGTGTTCGTCGACGAATTGCTGGCGCGCATGGCGGAGGAGTTCCAGCCTCATCCCGGCGCGGGCGAGCCCCGCCGGCAGGCCGCGGAGTAACCCGTCATGCAGGTCCAGGGCGATTCCAAGCCGTACGACGACATCAACATCACCCCGA
Source organism: Xanthobacteraceae bacterium (assembly GCA_031291445.1). Taxonomy (GTDB): domain Bacteria; phylum Pseudomonadota; class Alphaproteobacteria; order Rhizobiales; family Xanthobacteraceae; genus Bradyrhizobium_A. Next base: position 141,238 of record JARLJA010000152.1, read on the forward strand.
TGCTCGACCTCGCCTACGTGCTCCTGGTGATCTTCATCATCATGACCACGGCGACGGTGCAGGGCATGAAGGTCAACCTGCCGAAGGCGAGCGCGGCGCCGTCGCTCGCGGCGCAGACCACCAAGGCGATCACCGTCACCAACGACGGCAAGATCTTCCTCGATACCATCCCGGTATCGCTGCAGGAACTGGAGCAGCGGCTGATCCAGCAGCGCTCGCTGACGCCTAACTTTCCGGTCGTGCTGCGCGGCGACAGTGCGACCCAGTACCAGAACGTCATGAACGTGCTCGATCTGCTGGGGCGGCTGAACATCACCCAGGTCGGGCTCGCCACCAAGCCGCTCGGAAACTGAGGACTGTCGGTCATGGTCAGCCCGAAGGCTGCCGAAAGAGCGAAGGCGAAGGAGCTGCGCGCATCGCGCCGGCGAACGACCATCGCTGCCGTGACCGGTGTCGTCGCGATCCTCATCGTCGCCGGCGGCATCAGGCTGATGCTGAGCGGCGAGCAGAATCCGCCGAAGAAGGTGCCTGAGTTGTCGGTGGTCAAGATATTGCCACCACCGCCGCCGCCGCCACCACCTCCTCCGCCGAAGGATATGCCCGAACCCAAGATGGTCGAGCAGACGCAGATCAAGCAGGAGATCCCGGAAGAAAAGCCGGTGGCGAAGGAACCGATGAGGGACGCCAAGGCCGACGAGCCACCGCCGGGGATCCTGCCGGGTGAGAATGGTGACGGGCCGGACGGACTTCCCGGCGGCGGCTCGCGCCGTGGCTTGGGGTCCGGCGGCGGTCGCGGAGGTGGAGGGGGCGGGCGCTTCGACCGCTACGCGGCCATGGTGCAGACGCAGATCCAGGAGGCGATCAGCGCCCATCCGAAGCTGCGCACCGCCGCCTTGCAGGTGCGGGCGCGGGTGTGGGCCGACGCCACCGGCCGCGTCACGCGGGTGCAGATCGTGACGTCCTCCGGTGACGCCGAGCTCGACGCGGCCCTCAACCGCGAGGTGCTGTCGACGCTCACGCTGCGCGAGCCGCCGCCGCGCGACATGCCGATGCCGATCGTGATGCAGATCATCGAGCGGAAAGCGAGTTGATCCGGGTGCGGCGCTGGCCGTGACAGGATCGTCACAGAACCAGAGTAACTGAGCTTTGATTGGAGTTTGTCGTGATGTTGCGTGATGCGAGACGTGAGCACAGCTGGCCTTTGATGGGCCTTGTGGCGTTGCTGTCCGTCGCCAGCGCCAGCCCGGTCGCGTTCGCGCAGGACACCGACGCGCCGCCGAAGGTCGCGCGGACGGTTGCGGTGTCGCCCAATGCAACCGTCAACCTGGTCAATCTGCTGGTCAAGCAGGGCGTGTTGGCCGAGGAGCAGGCGCAGGACCTGATCAAGCAGGCCGAGGAAGAGGCCTATGTCGCGCGCGAGGCCACCAAGAACGCCGCGACCAAGGCGCAGAACGCCGAGAAGTCGGCGACCTCCGCGGCCGCCGCGGCATCTCCGCCCGGCACCAAGCGCGTGACCTACGTGCCGGAGATCGTCAAGCGCCAGCTGCGCGAGGACATCCGCAAGGAAGTGATGGACCAGGCCAAGACGGAGAACTGGGCGGCGCCCAATACCTTCCCCGAGTGGGTGTCGCGGCTGCATTTCTACGGCGACATTCGGGTGCGCTCCGAGAATCAGTTCTTCCCCAAGGGCAACGATAACTCGGGCAACCAGGTCAACTACAACGCCCTCAACACCGGGAGCCCGCTGGCGCCGAATATCGGGCAAATGCCGGTGCGCGACGTCGATACCGACCGCAACCGCTTCCGGCTCCGCGCCCGGCTCGGCGTCGAAGCCGATCTCTACGACGGCTTCACGGCGGGCCTGCGCCTCGCGTCCGGCGACAGCAGCTATCCGATCTCGACGCTCGCGACCTTCGGCGGCGGCGGCGGCAATTTCAGCAAGTACCCGGTGTGGGTCGATCGCGGCTGGCTGAAATACGAAATGTGGGACAAGGTCGCGATCTCAGTCGGCCGTTTCGACAACCCGTTCTTCTCGCCCACCGACCTCCTGTGGTACGACGACCTCGGGTTCGACGGCATCGCACTGCAGGCCAGGCATGAGGTGGTTCAGGGTTTCACGCCGTTCTTCGTAGCCGGCGCGTTCCCGATCTACAATTCGCCGTTGAACTATCCAACCAACGGGTCCGGCAGTGCTTCCGGCCTGGGCTCGGATCTTCCTAGCGCGGACAAATACCTGTTCGGCGTGCAAGGCGGCTTCGGCTGGCAGGCTCAGCCGACCGTATCGCTCAAGGTTGGCGCGGCATTCTACGATTTCGACAACGTTCAAGGACGTCTCTCGGACCCGTGCGGTGTCGTGGATGCGACGACAACCTGCAGTACCGACCTGTTGCGCCCCAGCTTTGCCCAATATGGCAACACCTATATGCAGCTGCGTAACATCGTCGGCGTGGGCGGCGCAGCACCGGTCGATCTTCAATACTATGGCCTTGCCTCGGCCTTCCGCGTCGTGGAACTGACGGGCCGGCTCGATCTCAGCGAGTTCAATCCCTACCACGTGCTGCTTGATGGCACCTACGTCAACAACGTCGGCTTCAATCGGGCCTATATCTCAACGGTGGCGTTCAACAATCTCGGCGCTAGCGCCGATGGCAAGAATCCCGGTGCCTTCAACGGCGGCAACCAGGGCTTCATGGGCCGCATGACCGTGGGCAAGCCGGTGGTCGCGGACCTGTGGGACTGGAACGTCTATGCCGCCTACAAGTACCTCGAATCCGACGCCACCGTCGACGCGTTCACCGATCCGGACTTCGGCCTCGGCGGCACCAACCTGAAGGGCTACATCCTCGGCGCCCGGCTGGGCCTCGGCCGCAACGTCTGGATCACCGGCAAGTGGATGAGCGCGAACTCGATCGCCGGCTCGCCCTTCGCCGTCGACGTGCTGCAGGTCGATCTCAACGGCAAGTTCTGAGGACCTTTCGAGATGGGCCGCATCGCGCTGTTGGGACTTCTGGTTGCCGCCGTCGTGTCGACGGGGGCGCGGGCCGACAACGAGGTCGATCGCCTGCGCGACGCCGTCCGCTCTATGACCGGCCAGCTGCGCGCCCTCGAGGATCAGCGCGCGCAGGCGCAGGCGAAGCTCTCCCAGGCCGAGAAGGAGAAGACGCTGGCGGTGCAGGCCGCCGGCAAGCTGAAGGACCAGCTCAAGGAGGCTCAGCAGCAGCTCCGCGACGCGGTCGACGAATTCAACAAGCGCCTCGCCAACCGCGACGAGGCCCTGGAGAAATGGAAGGCGGCGTATGCCCTGGCCGCGGACGTCGCCCGCGAGAAGGATGCGTTGCGGGCCAAGTTCGAGGAGGAGGCCGGCACGTTCAAGGCGAGGACCAGGAGCTGCGAGGCGAAGAACCGTCAGCTCCTCAAGGTGAGCGGCGAGGTGCTCGCCGCCTATCGCGACCTCACGCCGCTCGACGAAGCGGTGATCAAGGAACCCTTGATCGGGATCGCCAAGGTCGGCCACGAGAACCAGGTGCAGTGCTACCAGGACAAGATTCTCGACCAGGACGCCAAACTGCCTGCCACCGACACCGCCGAGAAGACCACTACGCCGGCCGCGACCCAGGCATCCAAGGACCAGCCCGGCAAGGGCCAGGCCGGCGATCAGTCCAAATCCGGCGGAGCGAAGACCTCGCCGGCGAAACCCGGATCGAGGCAGAAGCCGCAGACGTCCGGCTCGACCAGCGGTGCCGACCAGGGCGCGGCACCGGCGGCTTCGCAGGACGCGACCCGCAGCGACGTCCACAACTGACCCACCAGCAACCTTCGGGGTTCGACATATGATGACCACACGCGATCGCGTTCGCGACAGCCTGATATTCGGCGTGGCCTGGGCCATGTTGTTTTCGGCCTCGATCACCGCGGCCTTGAGCCAGACCCAGAAGCCGCAACCGCCGCGGCCGCAGGCTCCTGCGGCTGCGCCGGCTGCCGCCGCCAATCCCGCGCCGGCGGCGACCGAAGCCG
>JARLJA010000153.1 GCA_031291445.1 Xanthobacteraceae bacterium
CGCCGCCTTCGCCGCCAATGCGGATCAGCTGCTGTCCTCGCCGCACCAGGTCACGCTCGGCAATCCCGACGGCGACGTCACCCTGGTCGAGTTCTTCGACTACAGCTGCGGCTACTGCAAGCGCGCGCTGCCGGATCTGCTGGCGCTGATCAAGGACGATCCCAGGCTGAAGATCGTGCTCAAGGAGTTTCCGATCCTGGGGCCGGGCTCGACGGAGGCCGCGCGGGTCGCGATCGCGGTGCGCATGCAGGATCCGACCGGCGCGAAATATCTCGCGTTCCATCAGCAGCTGCTGGCAACCCCGGGGCCGGCGAGCCGGGACAAGGCGCTTGCGGCGGCGCAGCAAGCCGGGCTCGACATGGCGCGGCTCGGCAACGACATGGCGAGCGACGAGATCAACGTGACGCTCACCGAGGACGCCAGGCTCGCGAGCACGCTCGGCGCCACCGGCACGCCGACCTACGTGGTCGGCAAGGACGTGGTGGTCGGCGCCATCGGCGTCGCCGGACTGAAGGACCGCATCGACGGCGCGCGGCGGCAGGCGGCGAATTGAGCGGCGCCGTGGATCTCACCCGGGACATCGCCGATTTCACCCGGCGCGACGTCGCGCTCGAGGGCCGCACCAGGCCCGTGCTGCTGACCGGCACCACGGGCCCGGGGGTCATCGTGATCCACGAGATCTACGGCTTCACGCCGACGGTGGCGAGGTTCTGCCGCTTCGTGCGCGACGCCGGCTTTCGCGTCTATGCGCCGATCCTGTTCGGCACGCCCGATGCCGGCAATGCCGAGCAACCCTCGCTGCTGCGGATCGCCGAGCTGTGCGTGTCGCGCGAGTTCACGCTGCTGGCCTCCAACAGGGCCAGCCCGGTGACGCAGTGGCTGCGGGCGCTGGCGCGGCTTGTTCACGGCGACTGCGGCGGTCGCGGCGTCGGCGCCCTCGGCATGTGCGTGACCGGCGGCTTCGCGCTGGCCATGGCGCTCGAGCCCTCGGTGATGGCGCCGGTGCTGGCGGAGCCGGGTCTGCCGGCACTGAACCCCGCCGGCCTCGACATCGCGCCCGCCGATCTCGCGCGCGTGCAGGCGCGCACCCGCGAGGGGCTCGCGCTGCGCGGCTATCGCTTCGAAGGCGACACGCTCTGCCCGGGTGCGCGGTTTGCGACCCTGCGCACGGCGTTCGGCGCGGCGTTCACCGGGGTCGAACTGCCCGACAGCGCCGGCAACCCCGCCGGCATGAAGGCGCGCGGCAAGCCGCCGCATTCGGTGTTCACCGTCGATCTCATCGACGCGCCCGGCGAGCCGACGCGCGCCGCGGTGGACGAGGTGATTGCCTTCTTCCGCGGCGCGCTCGTGGCACCCGGCGCCACCGGCACGCCCTGAGCCGCCTCGCCGACGGCATGCTACATGCTCGGGCGATGAGACGGGCGCGTCAGGCTGCGTGTCGCCATGCGCGCATGGTTCGTCATTGCCCGCTGCATGACGCGTTCTCAAGCGCGCGGCGACGTCTGCGCGACCGTCGCATCCATCGCACGGGCAACATACCGATACTCCTGGGTCTTGCCGCCGTAGCCGTAGGCGCTGGCCGGCACCTCGTGGACCAGCACGTAGCTCTCGGTGTGGACGTCGCCGAGGATCGACGACAGCGCCGCGAACACCGCGTCGAGATAGGCCGCCAGCTCCGGCTTGGTGTTGGTGCCGTCCACCACCTTGATGTCGAGCCAGAAGCTGTTGGCCCGCTGCGCGTCGAGCGACCTGCCGCCGGCGAACCAGTGCCGCGGGTCGACATAGTTCACCGATACCGCGGTGACGGTGGGGTCCTTGCGGAGGTGGGTTGCGGTGAGGCTGTTGATCTCGCCGGCGATGCGCTCGGAGAGGGCGACGTCCGGGCTGCCGGTCACGGTGACGTTGATATAAGGCATGGTGGGGTCTCCTTGAGGGTCCGATGGCCGTGACTATGGCGCGGACCAGAATTCGAAAAAATCGAATTCTTATGGATTAATACTTCTGCTATGCTGAAGTATGCGTCTGATCGATCCCGAGCTGCTCCGCACCTTCCTCGCCTTCGTCGACGGCGGCTCGCTGGCCCGCGCCGCCGCCATCGTCGGCCGCTCGCCGTCGGCGGTGACCGCCCAGATGCAGCGGCTGGAGGAGACCGTGGGCGAGCCATTGCTGGCGGTCGCCGGTCGCGGCCGCGCGCTGACGCCCGCCGGCGAGGATCTGGTCATTCACGCCCGCCGCATTCTCGAGGCCCAGCGCGACGCCTGGCTCAGCCTGCGCGGCGCCCGTGCCGACGGCCGCTTCACCCTCGGAGCGACCCAGGATTTCGCCGACGCGGTGCTGCCCGATCTGCTGCGGGCGTTCGCGCGCAGCCATCCGCGGGTGCGGATCGAGCTGCGGGTGGGCCGCTCGGTGGAGCTCGCGCGCGCCTACGACGACGGCGCGGTCGATGTGCTGATCGCGCTGCGCGCGGCGCCGGCGGCGGACGACCTCGCGCTGCTGCGCGAGCCGATGATCTGGCTCGGCGCGCGCCAGGGGCTTGTCTTCGACGGCGACGAGATCGCGCTGGCGCTGCTCGATCCGCCGTGCGGCTTCCGCGCCGCCGCGCTCGGCGCGCTCGAGGCCGCGGGACGGCGCCACCGCATCGTCGCCACCAGCGGCTCGCTCGCCGGCCTGCGTGCCGCGGTGCGCTCCGGCATCGCGGTGACGCTGCGCACCGCGCGCTGGATGGGCGAGGATCTCGCCGATGTCACCGACGCAATGGGGCTGCCGCCCGGTCCCGCCGCCGACTTCGTCATTCGCCTTCGCCGTGCCGCCGAACCGGTGGCGCGCGATTTCGCTGAGCTGTTGTGCGATGCGCTCGGCGCCGAGCGTATCGGCGGGCGGCCGTGACGGGCGCAGCGTCTTCTCTGCGTCACCCGCGGGCAACCGGATACGGTCTTCAGCCGGTCCGGTTGTAAACTTGACCCGCGCATCCACTCCTTGGAGCTGCAATATGCCGCAAAGCGTGGATTGCCGGGTCAAGCCCGGCAATGACGGGGTGGTGGAGACCGCTGCGTCACCAGTTATTTTGCGTCACCCGCGGGCTTGACCCGCGGGTCCACGCTTCTGCAGCGCTGCTGTGATTTTAAGAGTGGATTGCCGGGTCAAGCCCGGTAACGACGAAGGAAGCATGAATGCCTGTCATTTTGCTCACGCCCTCACGCTAGGGCCGTAGGGCGCAACAAGCGCTGCGCGTTGCGCCGCTCCGCATTCATCGTTCCATCGCGACGTCCCGGACCGGTCCCGGAGGATGGGACTGGCGGGGCGCGAAGGCCGGATTCGAAAAACGCGGGTGATTCAGGGCGGCGCCATCGACGGCGCAATGCGCTGCGCTTATTGCGCCCTACGCGCTGCTCGCGGATCCGGTAGCGGAGGCAGACCGGACGCGCTATCCCTTCAATCCGTTGCAGCGCATCACTGCGCCAGGCGAGGATGTCCTGCTTGTCTCTCCCGCACGAAGTGACCGGTTGAAGCGGCACGCACGGATATGCCGAGACTGATGGCGGCGACGAACCAGGATCGCGATGGCGCCGGATTGATCGTTGTAATTGAGTGGACTGTCACCGTGATCACTCGGCGACGGGAAGCTCCGGCCAGGCTTTCGGACGCCAGTCGCCAAACTCGACCAGGCTCATTGCACTTCCTCCCGGTGCCGACCAGCGTCGGACCGCCCTTTATTGGTTTTGCGGTTTTGTAGCGGTTCGCGGCGCGGACGGCAAACCCGAACTGTCCGGGGGGTGCGCGGGCCGGTCAGCCGGCCTTGGGGCCGCTGGCGCGTGCGATGCGGTGGGCGCCGGGGGAGGCGCCATAGGCCCGCTTGAAAGCGCGGGTCGGGTGCCGGCCGTTCGCGGATCCGGTGGTGGAGGCAGATCGGACGCGCTATCTCTTCAATCCGTTACGGCGCGCCACTGCGCCAGGCGACGATGTCCTGGTTGTCTCTCGCGCACGAATGGACCGGTTGACGCGGCACGCACGGAGATGCCGAGCCGGGGGGCGTTCCCCTTTTTGGGCGGGACGGAAAGCAATTCGCTTAACTGATGGCGGCGACGAACTTGGATCGCAGCGGCGCCGGATTGATCGTTGTAATAGTGCACTGGACTGCACCCCTAGCCCGGCGCATTGAGCGCCGGCGTCGCGGTCGCGTGACCGGCACGCCCCGCAGCACGCCGATCAGATCGGCCATGCTGTCGATCGCCGTCGGAACACCGCCGGATGCCAGCCGCGCCTGATAGGTCGAGTCTACCGTCGGCACTAGTGAGAACGACGCGCTGGAGTAGACGTTTGCGGAATCCTCGCCGACACGCCAACACCAGTTTCGGATATTGAAGATCATTGGTACTGCCCTCCGGATGAGGTCGCGCCCGCGGAATTACCCGGGAAGAAGTTCGCGCCGCCGCCGTTGGTGAACACGACGGAATTCAGGGACGCGGAATATCGACCACCCGTTGCAGACCCGAGGTAGGTAGACGAGAACGCCTGGAGCATCGACACGTAGGTGGCGTACGCGAACGAATTATTGAACAATGGAACATTCAACATCGACACCGTCACGCCGTTTAGCAGCAGAGTTGCGCCTGGAGATCCCGCGAAAAACGGGACATTGAAAGTGCCGGAGACGAACGTGGGAGAACCAAACATCACCTGCGATCCAGCGCCAGCCGACACAACTGAAACCACGCCCGTGCTGCTACCGTTCAGTGTGACGCCGATAAAGGTGATCGGTCCGGACGACGTCTCCTGGAGAATATATCCCGACGTGGTGGAGATCATCAGATCTTCGACCGACAGCATTCCGGGAAGCGGGATTTGCGAGAGAATCGCGCTGCCCGTGGTGCTGAGCAGCTTGACGTTGGTCAGGTAGGCTGGGTCGCCGACGATGGTAACCGGCCCCCCTCCGGCCCAGGGCGACGTGATGACGAGATCGTTGGCCGCCCCCGTAGAATAGGAGCCGTCGGCGAGCTGGATGGTGGTGGTGTAGCCCGCCGTGTCCAGCGTCGAAACGATCACATTATAGGCGTGTTGCAGCGTCAAGAGCGCGCCGGCGCGCGTTGCGGACGTGCCCGGATTGGCGTCGTTGCCAGTATAGACCGTGTAGATCGGCGACCCGGTCACCGAGCCGCTGGTGTTCACCGGGTTCGCGTTGCTGGGCGTCGTCGACACCGTGAATGTGTTGGTGGTGGTTGTGCCGACGTAATATAGCGTGCCCTCGGCGATGCCGGTCGGCAGCGATCCGGACTGCACCACGTAGTGGTAGATCGATGGCGTCGTGGTCGCATAGGTCGAGTTGTACGCCATGGCGTTGACGGTGTTGTTGGTGCCGGTCTGCTCGATGTAGACGGCGGAGCCGGCCGAGCTGTAGGCGACATTGGTGCCGCCGTTGGTGGCGGAGACGTAGAACACGGTCGCGGTCGGCGCCGGTGACGCGGCCACATAGTACGGCGTCCCGGCCGTGATGTTGCCGGGCAGCGTGCCGCTGTTGGTGACGAACGAGACGATCTGGCCGGCCTTGACGCCGTTGGTGCCGCTGTTGGTGAAGGCGATCGCCGAGCCCGTGCCGCTGGACGCGGTGACGGCCAGCCGCGCCGTGCTGATGGCGGTGCCACCCGGCGTGGTCGAGATCTCGAACGACGAGCCCGAAAGGCCAGTCGATAGCACGTAGTAAGTGGTGCCCGCGACGAGCGGATAGGGCAGAAACCCGGTCGACTGGAACTGGATCGGCTGGCCGGCGACGAAATTGTTGGTCATCGTCACGACAGCGGGGCTGGCCTCGCTGATGGTGACGAGCGTGCGGTTCTCCGGGACCTGGAAGACCACCGGGTCGTTGACCTGCAGGCCATGTGAAGCCAGCGTGACCACGGCGGGTGAAGCGATCGATATCGACACCGCGCCGAGGTTGGCGCCGACGTAATAGGTCGCGTTTGCCTTGAGGACCGTGCGAGCGCTGCTTACGCAGCTCTGCAAGGCATTGAAATTCGCCATCACCTGTGTGGCACTCGCATTCGTGCCGTTGGTCAGATTGTAGGGAAGCGTACAGCCGCTCTGTGCTGACGCACCGCTTGCCAAGATGACGGAAAACAAGAGGGCGGCGAGAGCGCGGCGGATCATCTGGAAACCTCCCCGAGGCGTTTCAATTTGAAAGAGACGAAATATAATTTATCAATTTTTGATTGTTTGCGCCAGAGAGTCGTGCAAAAATAGTTTAGCCTCTCATGATTGCATTTATTTGAACGCCATTGAGGCTGAGCCGATGATGCCGTGTGGCCAGTAGCGAGCCGCGCCACATCGGGATGAGAAGTGGAGCAAAACGATGAAAATGTTACGCAATCGCGGCCCGCTCGTTCTCGGAGCGTGCGTGCTCGCCGCATTGGTAGTGCTTGCGTCGGGCCTGGTCCGTGCCGCAAATGGATCCGTTGCCTACAGCTATGATGCGCTGGGCCGCATCACGAGTGCGAGCTACGACACCGGTGTTTGCGTCATCTATTCCTACGATGCCAACGGCAACAGACTCTCCGAAACGGTCAACGTAACGGCCACCGGGTCCATCGGCGTATGGGGATGTTTCAACTGGAACGCCAGCGGTGGTGCTGTCTGGGGGCCTTAACCCCTGAACCCTCTATCGCGGACCGCGCAGATTCAATGTACAGCATTGCATCAAGGATCTCCCATGTCATGGACGTCCTGTCTTAGTCACAGGCCATACGGCAAGCTGCTTGCGACCTTCCCCGTCGGAACAGCGCTCGGTCTCTTCTGGTTGCTTGCTGTCTGCCACGTCGCTCTAACGCCGGCGGCGGCGCAGACGATGACGAGGCTGGCCCCGGTGACGATCGGTGCCGCCGACAAGCTGCTTCGCGCGCGTGTGGCGTCTGTTCCGACGGCGCCGCGGCCAAAAGCCGCGCAGAGCGCGGTGGGTGGGCCTGCGCCTCGCGCGCTTGCATCTGGCGCCGCTGCAGGGTGTACGGTCGGTTCGACGCAGCCCGTGGAGATCATCACTCTGGCTTCGTCGCTGAAATGCGATCTCGATCTCATCTACGAATATGTCTACAACAATATCGAATACGAGCCGCTGTTCGGCAGCAACAAAGGCGCGCTCGGAACGCTGCTCGATCAGCGGGGCAACGACATCGACCATGCGCAGCTCTTCGTCGCGCTGCTGAACGCTTCCGGCATTACGCAAACAAGTTATATCTACGGCTATATTACGGTGACCGGGACGACGACGCCTGTCGTTCCGCCTTGTGGATCAACATATATTGCGCCCGCACCCGGCTGGCTCGGCGTGAGCAACGATGCGGTCGCGATCGTCAATACAATCTCGGACGGAGGAATACCGAGTGAAAACGCGGTCGAAAATGGCGCCGACGGAACGCTGTCCTGTCTCGATGTCGCGCACGTCTGGGTGCAGGTCGCCATCGCGGGCACCAACTATGTCTTCGATCCCAGCTTCAAGCAGCACGTCGTTTCGTCGGGGCTGGCCAATCTCGGAACCGTGCTCGGCTACAGTCAATCGCAATTTCTCAGCGACGCCGGCGGCACGATCGATTCCGTTTCGATTTCCAATATCAATCGAACCAAGGTGCGTTCGGACCTGACCACCTACGCCAACAACCTCGTCGCCTATATCAATGCCAACAATCCGGCGTCGACCGTCGGTCAGATCATCGGCGGCAAGACCATCATTCCCCTGACGGGCTCGCCGATCCGGCAGACGACGCTTCCTTATCTTGCGGCGAATCAACCGTCCGGATTTCCCCAGAATTGGGGCGCGACCGTTCCGAACGCCTACCGGACCTGCCTGGCGATCTCGATGCCGGGCGTCGCGACCCAGGAGCCCTGCTCCGCCGCCACCGCACAGACGATCGTGCTCTACTCCGATCAGACCTATGGCCAGAGGATCACGGTGTTTTCCGTGCCCGATCCCTCGCATTCCGGCAATTTCATTCCGACCCTGCTCGTCAACGGTGCGGCGCCCGGCAGCGGCACCAACACCGGCCCGTCGACGGCTTCGGGGCAGCCGTGGGGGATCTATGCCGCGATTACCCACCCCTACGCCGGAACCGGGGCGAATCAGACAAAAACGCTGAGCGTGAATGCCGGCGGTTCCTATCTTGTGAGCGCCGGCTGGGGGCGCGTGGGGCGCGGCATGGTCGAGAAGCACCGCCAGCTTCTCGCGAATGCTCTCGCCGTTCCCGGCGCGAATCCCGCGTCCGAGCCCATACTCGGCGAGAGCCTGGCGGTCATCAGCTACAACTGGCTAGCCGAAAGCGCGTCTCAACACGCCATTGCGGACGCGATCGGCAAGACGACCACACAATATCATCACGGCGTCGGCATTACGGCGCAGACCGCCATCCAGCAGACCGGAAGCCAGGGCCCTTACGTCGATCTCCCGTTGAACTTCCTGACCATCGGGCAGCAAACCTGCTGGCCGAATTCGTCATGTCCCTTTCCCGCTCCGATTGTCGGCTCGTTCTACACCGACTCCGGCACCATGAGTTCGCTTGAATCGGCTGTCCTGGAACAGACGCAGGCCCCGACGCCCAACATGGTCGCGGCCTCGACCGTTCGGGTCGTGGACATGAATGCGGCAACCGGCGCCAAGACGTTTTTTGCCGACGGCACGACATCCACGGGTCAGAGCAACTATGTCAATTCGATCAGGCCGTTGCTTCAACAAGCCGGCATCTCCTACTCTTCCTCCGACCTCGCGGCGATCGACATCGCGGTGACCGGTGCCAGCCCTCCGCCGTCAAGCCCCACGCCAACCCAGAGCCAGGTTCTGGCGCCAGTCGACGGGAATGTGGCGGTCGGCCTCTGGAAAGGTGCTGCTTACACCGTCATCACGCAGACCGGAACTTCAATAAGTATCACACAAAAGATCAGCGGTGGCCTCGACGGCGGCTATGCCGGCACCGACGTTCCGACGGACGACCAGACATCGAATACGAACGTCACGATCCCGACGCCGCCTGCGGCCATCGATGTTCCGACCGTCACCAATGCGGCGCCCGCCTTCAACAATGTCACGGTGAGCGAACCGATCGATGCCGTCACCGGAGCCGAGATATACACCAACACCGATCTCGTGATCGGCAGCGGCTCGTTCCCCTACGCGCTTCCGTTCGCGCGGACATATACCTCGTCCTCGAATCTGACGGACGCCGGATTGGGCTACGGCTGGAGCCATAGTTATAACCTGTCGGCGACCGTCAACAGCGACCCTTATGAAGGCATGGGGTCGAGCTCGCCGACCCGCGCGGCGGCGGCCATCGCCGCGATCTACGTCTCGCAAAATCTGCTCGGCGGCAGCGCCCAGAGCGCGCAGTCCCTGACGCTCGCCTGGATGGTCGACCGCTGGTTTACTGATCAGATTACCAACAATACGGTGCTGATCTCGCGCCCCAACACCGTCGAGGAATTCGTAGCCCTGCCGCAGGCGGATTCCCGGACGACGACTTCCTACAGCCCGCCGCTTGGATCGGCCGTCGTGCTGACCGGCATGGGCACCGGATCGGGCGTTCCCACGGCCTTCACCTATACCAACAAGGACCAGACCGTCCTCAATTTCGCGCCGGTCTCGGGTAGCGGAGCCAGCGCGCCGATCTCGTCCTGGATTACACCGAGCGGCGCGCAGGTCAATTTCAGCTACAACGGCTCGGGAAACCTCGGCAGGGTCGCAAACAATCTCGGACGAACTCTCACTTTGTCCTATTCCGGGACCCATGTCAGCGCGGTCTCGGACGGCAGCCGTTCCGTGACTTTTGGCTATACCGGCAACGCGCTGACCAGCGCCACCGATCCGCTGTCCAACCGGACGACCTATGCCTACGACGCGGCGTCGCACCTGACCCAGATCTACTATCCGAACGCTCCGGGATCCGCCTTCGTCACCAACTACTACGACGGCCTCGGACGTGTCTGGCAGCAGCTCAATGCCAACCTGCAGCCCACTTTGTTCTACTTCGCCGGATCGCGCACCGAAATCGTCGACGCCGCCGGAGATCGCCACGTTACCTATCAGACGCCGCGCAACAGGATCATCAAGGACGTCGCGGTTCTGAACGGCAGCTTCGGCGATGTGTTCAACGATACCGCTCAGCAAAACGGCCTTGTCAATGTCACCAGCACCCAATATGACGGCCTGGATCGCGTGATCTTGTCGACGGCCCCGGAGGGGGGCACCGTCGCCTACGGATACTCGCCCGATCTCGAGAGCAACGTCATCACCGTTACGAAAACCGCGAAGCCCGGCTCTCCGCTGTCGCCTCTGACGACGACCTACACCTACGATCCCGTCTGGAACAAACCGACCAGTATCACCGACCCGCTCGGGCTCGTCACGAAGCTGAGTTACGCGTCGGGCAATCTGGTGAGCGTCGTCACGGACGTCGGTGGAGCAGGGCATTTCAATGCCGCAACCAGATTCAGCTACAACGCGGTTGGCCAGGTTCTCACCATATTGGATCCGGTGCAGACGCAGACGCAGTTTGCCTATGATTCCTTTGGGAATCGCGTATCCGTTGTCCGTGACTGCTGCGGCGCGGGACATTTGAACCAGACCACGACCTTGGCCTATAGCGCCCTTGGCGACGTGGTCTCCTCGACCGACCCGAACGGCAACGTGACGACGAGCACCTTCGACGCAGACCGGCGGCGATTGACTACGACCTCGCCAGCGACGGCCGCCGCGCCGGGCGGCGTCGTCACGGCATTCGCCTACGACCCCGTCGGGCAGCTGCTGCGGACCAGCCAATCGACCGGCGGCGCGACGCTTCGCCAGGTCAGCACGTCCTACACGCCGACCGGCAAGATCGCGACCACGACGGACGCCAACGGCAATGTCACGCAGAACGCCTATGACCCAGTCGACCGGCTAGCAAGCACCACCGACCCTGTCGGCCGGAAATTGACCTTTGCCTATGACGCGCTGAGCCGAAGACTCTCGGTTTCGAACGCCGCGATCCAGGGTTCGCCGCTGCTGCAACAGGCCTATACCCCGGATGGGCTGGTCGCCAGCCTCACCAACGCCAACGGGTTTGCGACGAGCTTTGCTCCAGACGGGTTCGACCGGCTCTCGACCACGACCTATCCCGATGCCAGTACGGAAGTCCTCGGCTATGACGCCGACGGCAACATCCTGTCGCGGCAGACCCGGGCCGGGGCGACGATCTCGTTCACCTACGACACCCTGAACCGGCTCGCGACCAAGGCCGCGCCGTCGGAGCCGACGGTCACCTATAGCCACGACCTCGTCGGCCACTTGCTGGGCGCGGCCGATACCAGCGCAGCCATCGTCGCGCCGTCGACGGTCGGCACGATCGCTTCGATGGCCTTCACCTATGACAGCCTGAACAACCTCACCGGCAGCAGCTGGAGCCCGGTGGTCGCCCAGGCCGCGACCACCGCAACGAACGCGACCTTCGCCTTTGCCTATGACGGCACGAACCGGAGGATCAGCCAGACTACGACCGACAACGGCTATTGGTACTACCCCGCGGCGACGGCATCGACGGTTGCCTATACCGCCAACAACCTCGATCAGTATACCGCGATCGGCGCGATCGCGCCAACCTACGACGCCAACGGCAACCTCACCTTCGACGGCACCTTCACCTACGGCTACGACGCCGAGAACCGGCTGATCTCGGCGAGCGGCGCCGGCAACACCGCGAGCTACAGTTACGATGCCCAGGGACGGCGCAAGACCAAGACCGTCAACGGCACCACCACCGTCCTGGTGCAAGACCCACAGGGCCGCGCGGTGATGGATTATGACGGCAGCAGCGGAGCGATCCAGAGCTGGTATGCCTTCGGGGTGGGCCCCAACGACGTGCTCAACCAGGTCAACGTCGCGGGTTCCACCCGCGCGACCTACATCCCCGACGTCCAGGGCTCGATCATCGCATCGCTCGACGCCGCCTCGGGCACGCTGACGAGGGCGGGCTACCTGGCCTACGGCGAGAGCGGCACCACCGCTGGCACCTTCCGCTACACCGGCGCGCGCATCGACGCGGAGACCAACGGGCTGTATGATTACCGGGCGCGGGTCTATTCGCCGGCGCTGGGGCGGTTTCTGCAGGCGGACCCGATCGGGTCGGCGGGCGGGATCAATCTGTATGTGTATGTCGGGAATGATCCGCTGAACTGGACCGATCCGTTTGGATTGACACCAGATAGCCCGAAGGGCGCAGTCGTCTCTGACGCATCACCAGATCCTGTGCAGGCTGGAGATCAATTCGCGCAAGCAGGAGGGGCGACGAGTGCCTATTTGCTGCCGCAGAACATCCTATTTCCATGCTTGGTCAGTACTGAAGGTTGTGCAGGGACAGGCGGAGGCGGTCGCGGCACGTCGAGTTCTGCGGCCGAAGCGGAGGTAAGCGGAACTGCACTAGCGCGGAGCCTTGGCCAGGCGGGCGAAAATGCGGTCGGAACAACGGGACCAAAAGTAAGCATAGAAATTCCTGGCTCAGGGCAAGTTAGAGTTCCTGACGCTCTTACACAATCAACCTTGACGGAAGTAAAAAATGTCGGATCACTGAGCTATACGCAACAACTCAGGGACTTCACAACATACAGTCAAATGAATGGGCTAAATTTTGACCTCTATGTTCGACCTTCAACTCAGCTCTCGGGTCCGCTACAACAAGCAATTGCAGGCGGTCAGATAACGCTGAAGCTCATCCCGGGAACACCATGACATTCAAGCCATCAAAGCCAATCTCTGCAGTTGAGCTTATGAGGCGTCTTCAAAGCGACCCTGAATGGGCTCGGGAGAATGCCAAACGGGAAGCTGAACATTGGGCTGCCGTCGAGAAAAGGCGCCATGAAATCGAGCCAGAGGAAATACCGCTTCTGGCTAAGCTTGCAGCCGTCGGAATCCATATTGATTCCATATGGGACTTGGTAAACGCAAAATGGGCCTATCCGGAGGCAATTCCCGTCCTCGCGGTGTATCTTGGACAAGCTAAGCACCCCGTACTCCGCGAGGGAATTGCCAGGGCTCTCACGGTTCCCGAGGCTCGTGGCGTAGCAGGCCGGGCTATTCTGACGGAACTGCAACGGCCGCTCGATCAATCTCCGCATGCGGTGCGATGGGTGTTGGCAAATGCTCTCACAGTAGTAGGAGATGAAAGCATGGAGGATGCTATCCGGGCCTTAATCTCGGACGATCAGTATTCCGATGTTCGTGAGCGACTAAGTTCCGCTTTGGCGAAGTTGCGCCGAGGTGCCTAGGCTTGACGATGGCATTGTCTAACCGCGAGCATAGCATAGCTGCGCTGAAATATCTCCGATTGCCGAATCGGTGACGGCCGCGCTCGTCACCAACGACAACATGACTTCGTTGACTGACGCAGGAGGAATTGTAGAGACAACCTTACCCATTGCTCACGCATTGTGCGCCGAGGGCAACGACAGTTGCAATTGCTCCGTTGCAAATAGTGGTCGTCGCGGGCGCTATCCGCATACTCCCGCAGTTCGCCCACTTCCACTTGCCGCCGTCCACCCGATCACCTTAAACCCGCTCTGCCCGCGCCACGCGAACCGATCAACCGGCCTCGCCGCCGCCTGCGCGCGCCACGCGGTACGCGCCCGGTGAAACGCCATAGGCCCGCCTGAACGCCCGGGTGAAGCTCTCCTGGCTGGCGAAGCCGGTGCGGCTGGCGATGGTGCCGATCGCGACCTCTGACAGCCGCGGATCGCGCAGCTGCGCCAGGCTGCGCTCCAGCCGCATCCGCCGGATATGGGCGGCGAAGCCGATCCCCGCCTCGCTCAGAATCGCGAACAGCGTGCTGCGGGAGATCTGCAGCTCGCGGCAGACGTGCTTGGCGGACAGCCGCGGGTTGTCGAGCTCGTCGGTGATGAAGTCGAGGATGCGCTGCGGTGCGACGGCGCGCCGCGACGGCGCTTCCGGCGTGCCGGCCTCGGCGGCCCGCGCCAGCAGCGCGCCGAGCTGATCGCCGGCGAGGTCGTCGACCAGCTCGAAATCGTCGGGGATGTCGCGCAGCGCATGGAGATAGGCCGAAGCGAGCCGGCCCGCGCCGGTGTTGCGGACGACGCTGACCGGCGGGCCCGCCAGCCGCTGCAGGCGGCGACGCAGGCCGGTGTCGGGAATGGTGGCGCACACCAGGTCGCAGCCGTGCTCGAAGCGGATCGAGAACGGCTCGTTGGTGTCGACCAGGACGATGTCGCCCGGGCGGGCGATGTCGCGCCGGCCGAACTGCTCGACGATGGCTTCGCCGCTGATCTGGAGGTTGGCGTAGTAGGCGCCGTCCTGGAACGCGCCGATGCCGCGCCGCGTGCGGCTGATGACGGCGGCGACCGATCGCACCCGGGAGATGTGGAGCGAGGCGCCGGCGGCGCCCTCGATGCTGCCGTCGAAGCCGTCCTCGGACAGGTTCTCCGGCTCGAGCGGCAGGTAGGTCTGGCACACCGCCTCGCGCCAGTAGGCGAAGCGCTCGGTGGGACGCACGTCCCGCATATTCCAGGAAATGCCGGGCATCGCGGCCACTCCGTGAAAAGGCCTTCGCGCAGGCTACAATCAAATCGCGTGCCAGCGCGAGAGGCAAGTGACGCCGGACGTTTTGTCAAAGCCGGCCGGACGCCTGGTCAAATGACCCCGGACGCAGGTCAATGCAGGGTTCCCGGCGAGAGGCCCGGCGGCGCCGCCGCGGGCACCAGAACCGGAGGCTCCCATGCCCATCGACTTCACCCTGACCCCCGAACAGCGCGCGCTGCAGCTGTCGGCGCGCACATTCGCCCGGCGCGTGCTGCCCGAGGTCGGCCCCGCGACGCGCCGGCTGGCCACGCCCGAAGCGCGCTTCGCCGCCACCCGGCCGTTCTACGAGGAGGCGATCCGCGAGGGCTTCCTGCAGCGGCTGATCCCGGCGCCGCTCGGCGGCGGCGGCACCGGTCTGCTCGATCTGGCGGTGGTCGCCGAGGAGTTCCAGGCGGTCGACGTCAACGTCTCGCTGACGCTGTTCGCGACCCTGCTCGGGCTGATGCCGCTGATGATCGGCGGCTCGCCGGAGCAGGTGAAGAGATTCTTCGGCCCGTTCCTGGCGAGGACCGGCGCGCCGCTCGCCGCCTTCGGCTTCAGCGAGCCCGGCGGCAGCGCCAACTTCAATGCGCCGGCGCCGGCGGAAGGTGTCCGCACCACCGCGCGTCGCGATGGCAACTCATGGGTGATCGACGGCGCCAAGCAGTGGGTGTCGAGCGCCACCGGCTGGGGCGGCAAGGGGGCCGACCTGATCTGCGTGGTCTGCCGTACCGATGCCGCGGCGCCGCCGGACAAGGCCATCTCCGTGATCGTGATCGAGGGCCCGGCCGACGGCATCGTGCTGGAGCGGGCGCTGGAGTCCGTCGGCCACCGCGCCCATCTGACGCCGCGCTTCCGGATCGAGAACGTGCGGGTCCCGGAAGGCAACATCATCGGCGGACCGGGCGCCGGCCTGCAGCTCGTCGAGGGCAGCTTCACCGGCACCGCGGCGCTGGTCGGGGTGTTCGGCGTCGCGCTGATGCGCGCCGCGTTCGACTTCGCGCTGCAGTTCGCCCGCACCGAGAAGCGCGGCGGCGCGGTGCCGATCATCGAGCACCAGGCGGTGGGCTATGCGCTGGCCGACGCCAAGACCGCGATCGAGGCGGTGCGCGCGCTGAGCTGGCGTGCCTGCGCCGCGCTCGACGCCCAGGCGCCGGGCGCCTTCGAGCTGTCGCTGCAAGCCAAGATCTTCGGCTCGGAAACGGCGGTGCGGGTGATCACCGAGCTGATGCGGGTGGTCGGCATCGACAGCTACGACCTCCAGCTGCCGCTCGCCGGACTGCTGCAGGACGCGCTCGCCTATCCGCTGTTCGACGGCGGCAACATGGGAGTACGCAGGCGGCAGCTCCATAGCCTGCTGAAGAGCCCGGGCTACGACCCGCTGACGGCGTCGGGCGCGGCGTAGCGGCCGTCGCGACAGCCGGCCCCTCCGCGCCGACGGGCGCCTTGCTCAGGCGTCGCTGCGGTAGGCGCGCGGCGACATGCCATAGCGCTGGCGGAAAGCCTTGCTGAAATGGCTCAGGTCGTTGAAGCCGTTGTCGAGCGCGATCAGCGAAATGGTACGGCCGCGCAGCGCGGGGTCGCGCAACTGCTCGGCGGACCGCTCGATCCGCCGCTGCCAGATATAGCGCGCAAGCGAGGTCTCCTCGGCCTCGAGCAGCTGATTGATGTAGCGCGGCGACAGCTTCAGTTCGGCCGCAATGGTGTCGGGGCCGAGCTTGCGGTCGCCGAGATGACGTTCGACCGCATCCTTGATCCGCATCAGGGCGAGGCCGCGATACTCGGTGAGCGGCAGCGGATTGGCGCCGGCCACCTCGCCCAGCATGGAGACCAGCAGATCGCTGAAGTTCTGGCTTACCTTGGCGCCGACCGCGCCATTGAGCATCGGCGCGCGCTCGACGAGGCGCGACAGATAGGCAAACACCAGCGGACCAAGCTCGCTGCGCTGGCACAGATTGTAGGCCGACAGCCGGTGCAGGCTGCTGATGCGGCTTTCGACGATCTGGCGCGGCACCTGCAGGCAGGCGATCGCGAACGGCGCGTCGGATTGAAGACGATAGGGCCGGCGGGCGTCGCAGAACGCGCCTTCGCCGACGTCGAGCCGCGTCGCGCGGCCGTCCTGCTCCGACATCAGCCACCCGGACAGGACGAAGTTGAAGACCAGCGACTCGCTCTCGTTGCGTGCGATGCCGGTGCTGCTGCGCGACGCCACGTGCGCCGAGGCGTCGATGCGCGACAGGTTGAGGGTGCCCAGCCGCGCCCCGGAAAACGTCGCGTCGAACGTTCCCTTGCCGACCAGCTGATAGTCGAGGTCGACGAGATTGCGACACACCACGTCGTGCCAGAAATCGAATTTCTCGCGCGATGGTATGCCTTCGGTCGTCGCGAAGCAGGGCTGGGCCGTGATCGGCGGCGCCGCGTCAACGTGCATCTTGACCTCCCCCGGACGTCGCGCGGGTGGGGTTCTGTGCCCCATCGTCGGTTCGTCCGGCCCTACCCCGGCAGGATAACTCTATGAATTAAGTGCCGTTCTGCAAGCACAAAATATGCCAAGGAGCCGGCCGTGCCGCGGCGTGCCGGTATCAGGCGCCGCCGTCGCGGCGCTCCGCGTGATCGGCCGATGGCGCCGCGCCCGGCGCCATCGGCCGGTGGTGGTCTTCCACCATGCGCACGAGGTCCGCCAGCACCTGCGTGGTCGCGACGGTCAATCCGGCGGCTTCGCCGCCCCGGACCACCGCGCCATTGATCCAGTCGATTTCGGTCTGTCGGCCGGCGAGCACGTCCTGCAGCATGGAAGGTTTGTGATCGCGGTGCGCCGTGAAGGCGTGCCGCAGCGCCTGCGTGACGCGCTGCTTGCTGACGTCGAGACCGCGTGCGGTGGCGACGGCGAGGGTTTCGCTGACGACAGCGTCGGCGAGACGCCGCCCGGCGTCGCTGTCGCCGACGCTTCCGACCGTCAATCCGGTGGCGGCGCAGATCGCATTGAGGGCGGCGTTGAAGGCGACCTTCTCCCAGATCGCGATCTCGACGTGGGGATCGCAGCGGCAGTTGAGGCCGGCGGCATCGAGCACAGCGGCGAAACCGCCGACGGCGCCGTCGGCCCTGCGGCTCGCGGTCCAGATGCGGATCTCGCCCGCGCCATGCGAGGCCACGTGCCCCGGTGCGCGCAGGTCTGCCGGCCAGGTGGTCATGCCGACCAGGACGCGGTCGGCCGCGACCGTCTCTGCGATCGTTTCGGCATTGCCGAGGCCGTTCTGCACGGTGAGGACGAAGGTGTGCGGGCCGATCAGGTGCGCCGCGTTGCGGATCGCCGATCGCGTATGCATGCCCTTGGTGAGGACGATCACCAGTTCGCATGCGCCGGACACCGCGTGGGCCTCGGCGATCTTCACCCGCACCGTGCGATCGGCCTCGTCGGTCTCAAGGCGCAGGCCGCGGGTGCGGATGGCCTCGATCTGGGCCGGCGACACCTCGACCATCTCGACCTCTTCGCCCGCAAGCGTCAGTCGCGCGCCGAACAGGCTTCCCATGGCGCCCGCGCCGAGAATTGCGATCCTCATGGCCATCCCCTCCGTCGTTCCAGGGTCACGCGACCGACGCGACCTCGCGGCGCCACACTACGCCGGCGCCGTCGCCGCCGCGCGGCCGATCGCCGTCCCAACCAAGTTTTCGATCTGCGCCAACCAAGCGCGGCGCGGGGCTGCTGCGCCATGCTGCGGGTGCCTTTCGAACCCCCTTCCTCGCGACGGAGAACATTGATGGCTGGAAAGATGGTAACTGCGCCGCAGACCGCGACGACACCTGCTGACCCCGGCAAGCGCCGCCTGCTCAAGGCTGCGGCAGCCCTCGCGGCCACCGCCACGTTCGGATCCTACGGCCGGACATGGGCGGCGGCGACGGACAAGATCCGGATCGGGTATATCGGCCCGAAGACCGGCCCGTTCGCGCCGTTCACCGAGGCCGACGACTTCATCATCGAGCAGGTCCGCAAGTCGCTCGCCGGCGGATTGAAGGTCGGCGACAAGACCTATGAGGTCGAGATCCTGGCGCGCGACGACCAGAGCAGTCCCGATCGCCAGTCCAATCTCGCCGCCGAACTCATCAACAAGGACAACGTCGACCTGATGCTGGCCCACGTCTCGATCGGGCCAGGCGTCTCGCAGCAGTGCGAGCTGAACGGCGTGCCCTGCATCTCAACCATGACACCCTGGCAGGCCTGGATGTTCCCGATGAAGGGCGAGGTCTCGAAGGGCTTCAAGAATGTGTTCCATTTCTTCTGGGGCATCGAGGACATCGCGGATGTCTATCTCGACATCTGGCGGGGGGCATCCACCAACAAGGTGGTCGGCTCGGTGTTCTCCAACGACGTTCCGGGCAACGCCATGGGCGACGCCAAGCTCGGCATGCCTGGGGCGTTCGCGCAGGCCGGCTACAGGATCATCGATATCGGCAAGTTCCCGGTCGGCGCCGACGACTTCTCCAACTACATCCAGGCCTTCAAGAAGGAGAATGTCGAGATCGTCACCGGGTTGTTCAATCCGCCCGAGTGGGCCTCTTTCCTGAACCAGTCGGCGCAGATGGGCTTCAAGCCCAAGATCTGCACCATCGCCAAGGCGCTGCTGTTCCCCGGCGGCGTCGCCGCGCTCGGGCCCCGCGCCGAAGGCATGTCGACCGAGATCTGGTGGCTGCCGAGTTATCCGTTCAAGTCGAGCCTGACCGGCCAGAGCGCGGCCGAACTGGCGTCGAGCTACGCATCCGCCACCAGGAAGGAATGGACCCAGCCGCTGGGTGTGGTCCACGCGCTGTTCGAGGCTGGCGTCCAGGGGCTCAAGCTCAGCCGCGATCCCAAGGCGCCGGGCAAGGTGGCGGACGCCATCCGCGGCATGCGCCACGACACGGTGATCGGCCAGCTCGACTTCAACGCCAGCGGCATCCGCAACGTGTCCAAGATCCGCGTGGTCGGCGGCCAGTGGCACGTCGGCGCCGGCGGCAAGCCCGATCTCGTCATCACCAACAACAGCACGGCGCCGGAAATCCCGGTGCAGCGCAAGCTCGACCTGATCAACTGGGGTTGAGGGTGCCGCTGCTCGAGCTTCGCCAGATCAGCAAGCGATTTCGCGACACGGTCGTGATCCCGGACCTGTCGCTGTCGGTGGCCGTCGGCGAATTCGTCGGCGTGATCGGGCCGAACGGGGCGGGCAAGACCACCCTGTTCGGCCTGATCTCCGGCAACCTGACGAGCGACACCGGAAGCGTGATGCTCGACGGCGAGGACCTCACGGCGCTCGGCGCCGACGCGCGGTGCCGGTCCGGCATCGGGCGGACCTTTCAGATTCCCCAGCCGTTCCAGGGGCTCACGGTCTACGAGAACGCGCTCGTCGCGGCGACGTTCGGCGCCGGACTGCATGGCGAGGAGGCGGCCGTTCAGGCGGTCGAGTCGCTGGCCCGGTGTGGCCTTCACGTCCTCGGTGACCAACTCGCCGGCAGTCTCACGCTATTGCAGCGCAAGCGCCTCGAACTCGCCCGCGCCATCGCCACCCGCCCGCGGCTGCTGCTGCTCGACGAGGTCGCGGGAGGCCTGACCGACGGCGAGGTCGGCGAACTCCTCACCCTGGTCAGGGCGATCCACCACAGCGGCGTCACGGTGGTGTGGATCGAGCACCTGGTGCATGCGCTGGTGTCGGTGGCGTCGAGAATTCTGGTGCTCGCCGAGGGCAGGGTGATCGGCGACGGCGAGCCGGACGCCGTGCTGCGCAACCAGGACGTCCGCGACGTCTATCTCGGCTCCGATCTCGACGACGAGGTCCATCATGCTCCGCACTGAGCGCTTGAGCGCCGGCTACGGCATGTTCCAGGCGCTGTTCGACGTCAGCTTCCACGTGGCGCCGGGCGAAGTGGTCGCCCTGATCGGCGCCAACGGCGCCGGCAAGTCGACGCTGCTGCGCGCCATCGTCGGGTCGGTACCGGCGGCGCGGGACAGCGTGACGCTCGACGGCACGCCGGTCGGCGGCTGCTCGGAGATCGAACGGCTGCACATGGGGATCGCGCTGGTGCCGGAAGGCCGGCGGCTGTTTCCGAGCCTGACGGTGGAGGAGAATCTGCTGCTCGCCGCCGGCAACGGGCGACCGGGACCCTGGACGGTCGCGCGCCTGTTTCGCGAGCTGCCGGCGCTCGACGGCCTCAGGCGGCGTCCGGCCACCGCGCTCTCCGGCGGCCAGCAGCAACTCGTCGCCCTGTGCCGGGCACTCGCCAGCAACCCGCACTACGTCCTCTGCGATGAGGTCTCGCTGGGCCTCTCTCCCGTGGCGGTCGACGCCGTCTACGGCCTGCTCGCCAAGGTGCGCAACGAAGGCGTCGCCATGGTGCTGGTCGAACAGAACGTACGCCGCGCGCTCGGCGCATCCCATCGGTACTACTGCCTGCAGAAGGGGCGGATCGTGCTCGAGGGGGCGTCGCGCGAAGCGGACTACGGCCGCGTGGCAACTGCTTATTTCGGAGTCTGACGTGCAGGCGATGATCGAAACCCTGCTCAATGGCCTGATGCTCGGCGCGCTCTACGCGCTGTTCGGGCTGGGACTGAGCCTGAGCCTCGGCGTGATGCGGATGATCAACATCGCCCATGGCGACCTGATCGTGGTCGGCGCCTATTTCACCAGCGTGGCCATGGAGCTGACGGGCCTTGGCGCGCTGACCTCGCTGGTGATCGTGCTGCCGCTGATGTTCGCGCTGGGCTGGCTGGCGCAGATCACGCTGTTCAATCGCGTGGTCGACCGCGGGCCGCTGCCGCCGCTGCTCCTGACCTTCGGACTCTCGATCGTGCTGCAGAACGTCCTGCGGGAGATCTTCACGGCGGATACGCGGAGCCTGCACGCGGGCGATCTCGCGCGTCGCGGCTTCGAGGTCGGCGGCGTTTCGATCGGGGTGCTGCCGCTGGTCTCGGCGATCGCGGCGATCGTGCTGCTCGGCGCCACCCACTGGCTGATCGGGCATACCCAGCTGGGACGGCAGGCCCGCGCGGTCTCGGACGATCCCTCGACCGCCCGCCTCGTCGGGGTCGACGACCGCCGCTTCTTCGCGATCGTCACCGGCTTCATCTTCGCGACCATCGGGGTCGCGGCGGTGCTCTACGCCATCCGCACGCCGTTCTCGCCCTCCGCCGGGCCCGAGCGCCTGCTCTATTCGTTCGAGACCGTCGTCCTTGGCGGCCTCGGCAACATCTGGGGCACCCTGCTCGGCGGCCTGATCATCGGGGTGGCGCAGCTGTTCGGCGCGAAGCTGTCGTCGGGCCTCGGTCCGTTCTTCGGCCACCTGGTGTTTCTGGTGGCGCTGCTGGCCCGGCCGCAGGGCCTGTTCGGGAGAGGGGCATGACGAGCCCGGCGATCCTGGATGAACGCTCCCGTGCCGCCCGGGCGGTCCTGATGCGGGTGCTCCCGTGGGGCGGCCTGATCGCGTGCCTCGCGCTGGTCGTTGCCGTGCCGTGGCTTGCGAGCTTCGCGCTGCAGCGCCTGCTGGTCGAGGTCCTGACGCTGTTCGCCATCGCGCTGGCGTGGAATCTGCTGGCCGGCTACGGCGGCCTGGTCGCCGTCGGCCTGCATGTCTTCGTCGGCGTCGGCTCCTATGCGCTGTTCGCGCTGTCGAACGGGCTCGGCCTCAGCCCATGGGCCACGCTGCCGGCGGCGGCCGCCTGCTCGGCGGTCTTCGCCTTCGTCTCGGCGTGGCCGATGTTCCGCCTGAGCGGCGCCTATTTCGCGGTGGGCACCTGGGTGGTCGCGGAAATGATGCGGATCCTGGCGCAGAACACGCCGTGGCTCGGCGCCGGCGCGGGCATGCCGCTCGAGGCGATGGCGGGCTTCGATCGCTGGACGCGCAACGCCAGCGTCTACTGGGCCGCCGCGGCGGTCGGCTTCGGCGCGCTGGTGGTCGCCCGCGCGGTCCTGCGCAGCCGGCTCGGTCTCGCCCTGATGAGCGTGCGCGATGCCGAGGCGGCCGCGGAGGCCTGCGGCGTTCCGGTGATGCGCGCCAAGCTCGGGCTGTGGGTGATCTGCGCGACGATCGTCGGTTCCGCCGGCGCCATCGCCTATATGGGCACGCTGCAGGTCACACCCGACGCGTCGTTCTCGCTGAACTGGACCGCGGCGGCGATCTTCATCGCGGTGCTCGGCGGCGTCGGCACCATCGAGGGGCCGATCCTCGGCACCGTGATCTATTTCGTTCTGCGCGAACTCTTCGCCAGCTACGGCTCCTGGTACTTCATCGGGATCGGCTCGCTCGCGATGGCGACCATGGTGTTCGCTCCGGGCGGCGCCTGGAGCCTGCTGCCGCAGCGTCGGCGTCCCGACCTGCTCGGAGTGCGTCGCGCGATGCCGGCAACGACCGTCGCGGTGGCGCCGGCCGCGACCGCCCCTCCGATCCATCCGCCGTCCATCGCAACACACGAGGAGAAACCCATGGGCACACAGCATCAGAAATACAAGGCCGCGGCGGTCCAGGCCGCACCGGCCTGGCTCGATCTGGATCGCGCCGTCGACAAGACCATCGCCTATATCGAGGAGGCGGCGCGCGCGGGGGCCAGGATCATCGCGTTCCCGGAGACCTGGATTCCCGGCTACCCGTGGTACATCTGGGTCGGCACGCCCGCCTGGGCGATCGCGCGCGGCTTCGTCCAGCGCTATTTCGACAATTCGCTGAGTTACGACAGCCCGCAGGCCCGGCGTATCGCCGAGGCGGCACGCAAGAACAACATCACCGTGGTGCTCGGCCTGTCGGAGCGCGACGGCGGCAGCCTCTACATCGCGCAGTGGCTGATCGGGCCGGACGGCGAGACCATCGCCAAGCGGCGCAAGCTGCGGCCGACCCATGTCGAACGCACGGTGTTCGGCGACGGTGACGGCAGCCATATCGCGGTACACGATCGCGAGGACGTCGGACGCCTCGGCGCGCTGTGCTGCTGGGAGCACGTCCAGCCGCTGACCAAATACGCGATGTACGCCCAGAACGAGCAGGTCCATGTCGCCGCCTGGCCGAGCTTCTCGATGTACGAGCCGTTCGCCCATGCGCTGGGCTGGGAAGTGAACAACGCGGTGAGCAAGGTCTACGCCGTCGAGGGCTCGTGCTTCGTGCTGGGACCGTGCGCGGTGATCTCCCAGGAGATGGTCGACGAGCTTTGCGACACCGAGGACAAGAGGCCGCTGATCCATGCCGGCGGCGGGCACACCGTGATCTACGGCCCGGACGGCAGCCCGCTGGCGAACAAGATCCCGGAGACGCAGGAAGGCATCCTCTACGCCGACATCGACCTGGGCGCGATCGGCGTCGCCAAGAATGCCGCGGACCCCGCCGGCCATTACGCGCGGCCGGATGTGATGCGCCTGCTGTTCAACAACAAGCCGGCGCGGCGGGTCGAGTACTTCTCGCTTCCGGTCGATCCGGCCGACCCGTCGGCGCCGCCGGCGTGACACCGCTTCCGGGGGGCATCCGCCCCCCGGGACCGCCTGCATCACCGGCATCAGGGAAACGTCATCATGGAAAGTGCCATTCCCGAACACCTGCGGTGTCCGCGGTCGCAGGCCCGTCGCGCCCCGGACGACTACGTCCCTCCGGTGCCGGCGTGGGTCGCGCGCTTCGACGCCAGCGTGAGCCGGGTCGCCATCGCCTGTTTCGGGGTGCAGTATCGTGGCAGCGCGCGTGCGGGCGTCGCGTCCGCCGCGATCCGCCGGCTGGTGGATGCCTGCGCCGCGGCGGAGGGGCCTCAGCATCACGATGTCGCCCACCATGTCGACGAGGCCGGATACGAAACCCTGGTCCTCATCGCCTACTGGCGGGATGTCCCGGCCTACCAGCGGTGGTGGGCCGAGTCGGACCTGGCGATCTGGTGGACGTCACCGGAACGGGAACGGGAGGGCGTGGGCTACTTCCGCGAAATCTTCACGCCGCGGGCGCCGCATCTCGAAACGCTGTTCTCCTCGCCCGATCGTTTCGAGGGCGTCGGGATGCTGGCGGCGTCGCCCAGCGACCAGATCTACGAGCACGGCTACTGGGGCGGCGCCCGCGATCGCCTGCCCTTGGCGCAGACCGACGGGCTCGCGCCGGGCGGTGTGATCGGACGCGTGCCGACAGGCAGCGCGGGCCGGATCGTGCTCCGTCCGCCGCAGCATCTCGCGGTCATCCGCTCCGGCCAGGACTGGTCGGACACCGAGGGCAGGGAGCGGGAGATCTATCTCGGCGATGTCGAGCCGGTGTTGAATGAGGGCATGACTTTCCTCAGGGACCATGGGCGCGCCATCGGCTGTTTCGCCAACCGCTACATGCGCCATGTCGATGGCCAGGGGCTGCCGCAGAGGAAGAGCTTCGGCCTGAGCTTCTGGCGCAGCCTCGCCCATCTCGAGATCTGGGCCGGGTCGCACCCGACCCACGTGGCGATCTTCGGCAGCTTCATGCGAATGGTGAAGGCGAGCGAGGGCCAGCTTCGCCTGCGGCTCTATCACGAGGTGATGGTGCTGGCCGAGGACGAGCAGTCCTACGAATATGTCAATTGTCATCCCATGACCGGGATGTTGCGGGCGATTGGTTAGGTAACCGGGCACTACCAACGCGGCTGGGATCGGCGGTTCCCTTGACGGGAACCCCCGGTTCCATGAAGTTATCAACAATTGCCCACAGGTTGAGCAGAGATATTCCCTCGACCGTAAATCTGCGTCATACTTTGGTCACGGCGTGCAATGCGCCGCCGCGCGTCGCCTCGCTGGTTCGAGGAGCGTGCGCTTCCTCCCTGGACTTAGAAGCCGCCGCGGCTCAGCCCGGCGGCTTCTTTTATGTATAGTGCTTTATGTATCGTGCTTTATGTATCGGGAATCATCGTGGCGCTTTTCGCGGCGATGGTTTTTTCGGCGACGACTGCCATCGCCGATTTTTCGTTCACGCCCGATGTGCCGCGGCGTCCCACCGGGCGAGGATATCCCGCGTCGCCTGATCGCGGCGGCCGCCGTAGAACTGGTCGAGCGCCGCGCCGAAGACGGGATCATGGGACACCGCCTCGAACAGCGTCATCGACGATCTGAACTTCATGTCGTCGGGCGAACCGAGAATGTCGCCGATGGCGCGGCCGCGCGCCGCGCAGACCAGGCGGGTGCATTCGACCAGCCGCGGGCGGAGCACGGGGTGGGCGAGATAGGCCTCGGCCTCCTGCCGCGAGCCGATGGCGTAGCGCTGCGCCATGGCGCTGAAGCCGAGCCCTTCGGCCTGGGGGAAGATGAACCACATCCAGTGGCTCTGCTTGCGGCCGGCGCGCAGCTCGTCGGTGACGCGGGCGTAGACGCCGGCCTGGGCGTCGACGAAACGCTGAAGCTCGTGGGGATCGCCGCTCTCGCGCATGATGGGCCTTTCGTGCCGCATAGCCCGGGGTGCGCCGGGCCGCTATTTGATCTCCGTCGCCCCCACGCATTATAGTCGGTTTCGCCGCGGCGGGCGCGGCCCGTCGCGCCGCCATCATCTTGCCGCGATCACCCTGCCGACATCAGCTTGCTCACAGACTTGGCCGGTCATCATGGAGGGGTGGACGTGAGGATCAGGATCGCTCCCGGGCTCAACACGGTCGCGGGCTATGGCATATGGCTCAGCATTCTCGCCATCGTGGTGACCGCCTATGTCTCCAGCGCCGACGCGGCGACGCCGTTCGGGCTGATCGCCGTGTTTCTGGCCTGCCTGTGCATCTGCATCGCGATCAGGGTCGCCGGCGATGTCGGGGCGGCCAAATAGCGGGGGGCGTCGAATGCGCTTGAGGCGGCGGGCCGGGGCGGCTAGTTATAAGTCGACGCCGTCGCCCGTGACGGTGTCCGCCGCGCCAGGCGCTGGGTGCACTGCATGAAAAAGCCGAGCCGCAAACCGCTGCCGTCGCTGAGCCTTCGCATCGATTTCGAGGGCGATGCCCGCATCGGGCCGGGCAAGATCGCGCTGCTCGAGCAGATCGCCTCCTGCGGCTCGATCTCGGCGGCCGGGCGCGCCATGGAGATGTCCTACAAGCGGGCCTGGGACCTGGTCGACGAAATCAACCGGATCTGCGGCCGCTCCACCGTGGAGCGGCAGACCGGCGGCAAGAACGGCGGCGGCGCGGTGCTGACGCCGTTCGGTGAGGAACTGGTGGCGCGCTACCGCAAGATCGAGCGCGAGGCCGCAAGTGCCGTGCGCAAGGACCTCGCCGTGCTGCAGGCCGACCTCGGCCGCGCCGCCAAGGCGGCGCGGTAACGCGCAGCTCCAACCGCCTCAATTCGCCAGCGGAAGCTCCGGCCGCTCGGGGACCGCGGTCAGCGCTTCGCCGAATTCGGCAAGCTGGCGCCGCGGCACCGAGAAGCAGACGCTGAAGCCGTCCACCGTGCGCAGCGTGACGATGCTGCTCGCGGCATCGGTGGCCGGCTCGCAGCTCCAGGAGCCGAGCGGAAACACGTAACGCAGGCTGTCGTCCTGGTAGCGCTTGCGCAGCGCCTTTTCGATCAGCGCCGGCAGCGTCATGGCCAGCGCCCCGACCTGCTCGATCGGAAAGCTGACGGCGGCAGGCCGGCCGCTGGCGTCGACGAAGCGCAGCGACACCGACTGCCCGTCGGCGGCCACCTTGCAGGTCGTCAGTTCCCGGCTTTCGAGGTCCATCACGTGCACTCCCAGGGGGCATTTCCGTCTTCGTTATATTCTGATAGATATAGCG
Organism: Xanthobacteraceae bacterium; assembly: GCA_031291445.1. Classification (GTDB taxonomy): domain Bacteria; phylum Pseudomonadota; class Alphaproteobacteria; order Rhizobiales; family Xanthobacteraceae; genus Bradyrhizobium_A. The sequence continues at coordinate 27,264 of JARLJA010000153.1, forward strand.
ATGGGCCGTGCCGGCGTCCAGCTTTTGCACTGCGGCAAAGCCCGGGGCCTCCTTCTCACGGACGGTGGCCGCGCCACAGCGAGCGTGATAGAAGGGCGTGATATATGACAAGCCATAGCGTGGCCGCGCCGCATGCGGCACCAGGCCCGGCAACCGGGCGATGGCAGGGGAAACCGGGAGGGGACAGAGGCGTGTTCGAGCCTTATGCATTTGATTCCCAATGCGATATCGCGGCGCTGGTGTATGGCCCCGAGGAGCAGCCCGACGCCCTCTTGAACGCGTTTGCCGCCGACCTGACCGGGCGCGGGGTGCGGGTGGTGGGCCTGATCCAGGGCGGCCACCGCGTCGGCCGCGCGCCGCAGCTCTCCGCCGTGCTGGTGCATTCGGGCGAGGACGTCGAGCTGTTCCAGGACCTCGGCGCCTACGCCGAGGGCTGCAGGCTCGACATCCAGGCGCTGACCCGCGCCGGACAGGAGATCGCGGCGGCGATCGACCGCGGCGCCGACCTCCTGGTGATCAACCGCTTCGGCAAGCAGGAGCGCGAAGGCAAGGGTCTGCTCTACCTGATCGACCGGGCGCTGAGCGCCGACATTCCGGTGCTGGTCGCGGTCCCCGACTACTGTTTCGACACCTGGCTGAAGTTCGCCGAGGGCATGAGCGTCAAGATCCCGGCCACCCGCGGCGGCCTCGAGGCGTGGTGGCGTACGGTGTCCCAGCGCGGCGCCGGCCTGCCGGCGCTCAGCCATCCGACGGTGTGCGAGGTTTTCAAGTAGCGCGCGCCGCCGGGGGACGACGGCAAGATGGAATCCAGGGATGGAACGTCTGTCTGACGCGGTGCATGTGCGCCGGGTCGAGAAGGTGATCGCGGGCGGCGAGGCGGCGAATTCGGCGCTGGCGGCGTCGTGGCGCCGCTCCGGCTGCCTGCACGCACTCGATCCCGCCACCACCGCGCCCTCCCGCCGCCTGAGCGCCGCCGAGATCGCCCAAGCCCAGCAGAAGCTCGGCGCGCTGCGGCACGCGTCGCAGGGGAGCCTCGACCGCCTGTTTCTCGCCGTCGGCGGGGTCGGCTGCAGCGTGCTGCTCGCCGACCGCAACGGCGTGGTGGTCGACCGCCGCGGCGCGCCGTCGGACGACCGCACCTTCGACCGCTGGGGGCTGTGGACCGGCGCCGTCTGGAGCGAGCATTGCGAGGGTACCAACGGCATCGGCACCTGCCTGGTCGACGCGCGCGCGCTGACCATCCACCGCGACCAGCATTTCTTCGCCCGCAACAACCTCCTGAGCTGCACCACGGCGCCGATCTTCGACGAGCACGGCGAGATCGCCGCGGCGCTCGACGTCTCGTCCTGCCGCGCCGACCTCACCGAGGGCTTCGTCCAGCTGATCGCGACCGCGGTGGCCGACGCCGCGCGCCACATCGAGGCCGAGAATTTCCGGCTCGCCTTTCCCGACGCCCGCATCGTGCTGGCGCCGACCGGCGAGCGCGCCGGCAAGTCGCTGCTGGCGGTCGATCACGACGACCTCGTGGTCGGGGCGACGCGCGCGGCGCGGCTCGCGCTCGGCATCACCACGGCGTCGCTGACGCGGCCGATCCCCGCGGCGGACCTGATCGGCCGGGCCGCCGCCGGCCATGACGACTTCGAAAGCGCGGAGCGCGCCGTGGTGCAGCGGGCGCTGGCCCGCGCCGGCGGCAACGTCTCGAAGGCGGCCCGGGACCTCGCGATGTCGCGCGCCACCCTCCATCGCAAGCTGAAACAGCTCGGCCTGCATCGCTGAAGCGGGCGATACGCCTGCCGATGCCATTCCGCGCGATGCGTTTTGACGTCGTCATTCCGGGGCGCGGCGCGAACCGGCGCGACCCCGGAATCCCTATACACAAGCCCCATGTGCGTGAATACCACGTCGCCCGCTCCGCGGCCACC
>JARLJA010000154.1 GCA_031291445.1 Xanthobacteraceae bacterium
GATTGCTATTTTTTCCGTCATGGCCGGGCAGCGCGATCCGTCTTCGACGGATCGCTAGGACTAAGGTCTCCCGGCCATCCACGTCTTTGTTGCGGCAGCGCCGTTAAGACGTGGATGCCCGGCACAAGGCCGGGCATGACGAGTTCTCCAATAACGGCCTGATTTTATTGGCTGCAATTTTGAGTCAGACTCTGAGGAGCGCGGCGCCAGCAGCGCGTCTCGAAGGATGGCAGCCCGGGCCGTTCATCCTTCGAGGCGCGCAAGTGCGCGCACCTCAGGATGACGGATCTGATTCAATCTCAACTCATCTCGCTCTAGTACCCGAAGCGATCGGGCGAGGCGCCAGCGCCGCAGCGCTTAACGAAACGTCAACGCGTGCAGCTGGTTATGGTGAACGCTTTGTTAAGCGTCATGGTTTATTTTGTCTGAGTGGCGTCGCATGACGGCGTCGTTTCAAGTTTGCGTAAGCCGGCAGAGCCCATGATCGTTCGGCAGTTCATTAGTTGGGTCAGGACTGCTCCGGCGGGAGAGCGCGCCGAAGCGACCCGGGCGCTGGCCCGGGCCTGGCTGATTTCCGATCTTACGGCCGATGATCGCGCCGCCGCCGAAGGCGCGCTGCTGATGCTGCTCGACGACGGCTCGCCGCTGGTCCGTCAGACCATGGCGGAGGTGTTCGCGGGCAGCGCGGACGCACCGGCGGCCATCGTCCAGGCCCTGGCGCTGGATCAGCCCTCGGTGGCGCTGCCCGTGCTCGAACATTCGCCGCTCCTGATCGACGCCGACCTCGTCGACCTCGTCGACCTCGTCGCCACCGGCCATCCCGATACCCAATGCGCGATCGCGCGGCGCGTCGGCCTGCCGGCCTCGATCGGCGCCGCCATCGCTGAGGTCGGACATCCGGCGGCGGCGCTGGAGCTGATCGAAAATCCCACCGCCGCGACCACCGCCGGTTCGCTCGACCGCATCGCCGAACGTCACGGCCACCTCGCGGCGATCCGCGAGGCGCTGCTCATTCGTGAGGACCTGCCAGCGGCGACGCGCTGCACGCTGGCGGCCAGGCTGTCCGACACGCTCGCTCACTTCGTCACGGCGCGCAACTGGCTCGGCGCCGAGCGCGCCGCCCGGGTCGCCGCCGAGGCGATGGAGCGGTCCACCGTCAACATCGCGGCGGGCTCGCGCGGCGACGATCTGCGCGGCCTGGTGCACCACCTGCGCGCCACCGGTCAGCTCACCGCCGGGCTGATCCTGCGCGCGCTCCTGTGCGGCAACATCGACCTGTTCGAGGCCGCGCTGGTGGAGTTGTCGGGGCTGCCGCGCCAGCGCGTCGCCGCCATCGTCGCGGATCGCGGCGGCGCCGGTCTCGAGGCGCTGCTGACCCGCGCGGGATTTCCCGAATCATCCTTCGCCGCCTTCGGCGCCGCGCTCGCGGCCGCGCAGGAGATCGGCTTCATCGGCACCGTCGAGGGGCGGATCCGCCTGCACCGGCGCATGGTGGAGCGGGTGCTCACCCAGTGCGAGATGGACCCCGAGACGGCCGAGCCGCTGCTGCTGCTGCTGCGCCGGTTCTCCACCGAATCGGCGCGCGAGGAAGCCCGGCTGTTCGGCGACGAGCTCGTCGCCGACGACACGCTGGCGGCGCTGTACGATCACCTCATCGCGGCGTAGGCGTTGCATTGGGACCGCTGGGTCGCCGGACTCTCTGCGTCACCCGCGGGCAACCGGATCCGGCCTTCGGCCGGTCCGGCTGTAAACTTGACCCGCGGGTCCACTCTTTACGGCCTCGCTCACCGGTGAAGAGTGGATTGCCGGGTCAAGCCCGGCAATGACGGGAGAAGGGGATGCTCGCGCGCATACGCGTCGCATCCAGCAAGTTACGCCGTCGGCACGATGCTGGGGGCGAGGATCGCCTCGAGGTGCTCGGGGCGGTCGCGGTTGGCCTCGATCAGGAACTTGTCGGCCATGCCGCGCAGCTTCCGGGAGAGTTCTCCGGCGGTTCCCAGCCGGTCGATCTTGGCGTGCTCGCGCACGATCGCCTGCACCGCGTTGATGTGGAACGCGATCAGGTCGCGCGGAATCCCGGCGACGTCCGGGGCGTGCTCGAGCAGGCGGCAGAGGCTGTCGGCGGCGGCCGCGGCGGCCGGATAGCCGAAGGTCGCCGCATCGCCCTTGATGTCGTGGGCCGCGCGGAACAGCTCCTGCCGGGTGACGTCGGTGAAGCCGTCTTTCGTCACCGCGGCGAGGGCGGCGGCGAGCCGGTCGCACTCGGTCGCCATCCAGTCGGTGAACTCGCCCGACAGCTCCGCCAGCGCCTGTTCGGCGCGCGCCACCGCGTCATCGATGTCGTTGTCGTCGACCCGGCGCACCGCCCTGCGCAGCGGATTGGGCTGCGTGATCACCTGATGCTCGGCGAAGGTCTCGACCTTGAGTTCACCCGGTTTCTGTTTGGCCATGGCGCGTCCTCGAAGCTCCGATGTCAGCTCGTGACCCGCGCCTTGTCGATCAGCGCCGACTGCGGCATCACGTCGGCCTTGCCGCCGATGCGGCGTTCGGGCCCGATATAGGCGGTGGTGGTGTTGCGGCGGCGGTCGGGCCCGAAATAGTTCTTGGTGCGGATGAACGGGCGCGGGTGCGCGACGACGCTGAGAATGCGCTGGTAGAGCGCCTTGGCCGAGATCGGCTTGGCCAGGAACTCGGTGACGCCGGCATCGCGCGCCACCATGACCCGGCGCTTCTCGGAGTGGCCGGTCAGCATGATGATCGGGACGAACGGATTGCCGATGGCGTCGGGCTGCCGGATGATCTGGGTCAGTTCGAGCCCGTCGAAGATCGGCATCGCCCAGTCCACGATCAGGATGTCGGGCGCCGAGTGGCTGAACATCTCGAGCGCGGTGGCGCCGTCCTCGGCCTCGTAGACTTCACGCGCGCCGAAGGAATGCAGCAGGGTGCGCAGAATCCGCCGCATGTGCGGATTGTCGTCGCAGATGAGGAATCGCAGCTTGTTGAAGTCGATGCGAAGCATGGTGCGGCTCGGGACCGGATCCCCAGGATATACCTATCGTTAACTATAGCAGTGCGGGTGTTAACGAAGGGTTGCGGCCGGCGCCTCAGTAGCTGAACTGTTCCCGCAGGATGCGCTCTTCCAGGCTGTGGCCGGGGTCGAACAGCATGTGCATGGTGATCGAGCGGTCGGACACCACCTCGACGCGGTGCACGTCGCGCGCCTCGTCATGGTCGGCGACCGCCGCGACCGGGCGCTTCTCGCATTCCAGCACCTCGATCACCACCACGGCGGTGTTGGGCAGCAGCGCGCCGCGCCAGCGCCGCGGGCGGAACGCGCTGATCGGGGTCAGCGCCAAGAGCGCGGCGTTGATCGGCAGGATCGGGCCCTGGGCCGAGAGATTGTAGGCGGTCGAGCCCGCCGGCGTCGCCACCAGCACGCCGTCGGCGATCAGCTCCGGCATGCGCTCTTCCTCGTCGATCAGGATGCGCAGGCGGGCCGCCTGATGGGTCTGCCGGAACAGCGCCACCTCGTTGATGGCGTGATGGAGATGGACCTTGCCGTGGACGTCGGTGGCCCGCATCAGCAGCGGATGGATGTTGGTGACCTTGGCGGCGTCGAGGCGTTCGCCCAGGCCGTCGACGTCGAATTCGTTCATCAGGAAGCCGACGGTGCCGCGATGCATGCCGTAGATCGGCGTGGTGGAGCGCATCAGGAGGTGCAGCGTCTGCAGCATCAGGCCGTCGCCGCCGAGCGCCACCACGACGTCGGCGTCCTCGGGCGCGTGGTTCTGGTGGATCCGGGTCAGTTGCGCGAGCGCCTGCTGGGCCTCGACGCCGGAACTCGCCACGAAGGCGATACGCTTGTACTTTTTCGAGGCGCTCATTTTCAGCCCGACGACGTGACCGTGGCGAGCGCACGGAGCCACCGGCCGCGGGCGCGCTGATCCCGTCTATACGAGCTTTGCCGGCATTGTCGAGGCGGAAGCAGCCAACGCGGTGAACGCGCCGGGTGGCGACCGTTCCGCGCCGCCGGCGGGGGAGGCCGGCGGCGGCGGAGGCCGAGGGCTTCAGTAGGCGAGGTGTCCCTCCGGGGCCTTGCCGTCGATGGCGGCGGCCAGCGAGCGATATTCCGGGCAGGAGGTGCCGCACAGCTGCTCGATCCTGGCGAGGTGGACCCGCGCCTGGTCGGAGTGGCCCTGCTCGACCTGCCAGAGCCCGTAATACTGCCAGGTCTTGACGTGGCTGGGGTCGGCCTTCAGGGCGCGCTCGTACCACAGCTGCGACAGCTGGTAGTCGCCGAGCTTGCGGTAGGAGTAGCCGATCAGGTTGGCGACGTCGGCGCGGTCGTCCTGGCCGAGCGCCTTGAGCTCGGCGATCGCCGCGCGATAGTCGTTGCGCTCGTAGATGGTGTCGTAGGCGGCGCGATAGCCGGCCAGGAAGTCGGGGCTGTCGAGGCTCGCCTGGGGCTGCTGCTTGGATTTCTTGGACTTGGGCGGTGGCTTGCTGTCCGACTGGGGCGGCGGTGAGGGGGTCTCGCCGCCAGCGGCGCGCGCCGGGCCCGCCGGCGTCAGCGCCGCGGCGAGCGCGAGGCTGAGGCCTGCTGCCATCGCCCACCGCGCCGCTGTCGCCAACGTCACATGTTTCGAGGTGGTCGTCATGAGAGCGGTCGGGCCTGTTCGGACCGCCCGCGCATCGGTCGATGTTCCGTGACTGTCTGGTGTCATCTGCCGCCTCCGGTTGCCGGTCAGCGCCCGCAGCGGGCGCCGGCCTCGCCATTCCAACCCCCGATCACGGCAAAAATTCCGCCGTGCGCCGACCCGTGGTCACTATGTCGAAACCGCGGCGACGCGGCGAGGCCGCACATGACCAAGATTTCACGCAGATGAACGCAGCCTGTCCGGCCGGCTCAGGATGAGTTCAGCGCCCAGGCGATAGGTTGGCTCCCGACGATCACCGAACCGGCCGATTCCGACCGGCGATCCCGTGATCACCACCGAGAGGAGATACTCATGTTGAAGTCCATTTCCGCCGCCCTGCTTGCCGCCTCGATCCTGGCCGCGCCCGCCCTCGCCGCGGGCACCGACAAGACCGCGGCGCCCGCGCCGGCCGCCCAGACCTCGACGACCGCCGGCAAAACCGCCGACGTCGGCGCCGGCAAGACGCTGAACGCCCGCGCCAGCATGCACAAGGGCCGTCATCACCGGCATCATCGCCACCACAAGCACGTCGCCGGTGTGAAGACGTCGGTCCGCGCCCATGTGGTGAAGGCGAAGTCGGGCACGAAGCACCTGTCCATGGTCAAGACCGCCCCGGCGAAGACCAAGGGCTGAGCGCCGCTCCACTGAGTTGACGGGCTGGCCGGACGCTTCTTGTCGCCCCGCCGTCGCGCCGCCCAGTTCGTCAAGGGACCCCGGAGCCTCGGCTCCGGGGTTTTCTTCGGGCGCGGCCCGTTCCCCGGCTTTTCCCTCACCCTTGAAATGCTTTAAGCTCCATGAGGTCATGAATCAGTGTGTCACGAGTCGTCGAGTGGTCGCCTTCCCGCAGCGCGTTGCCGCCCTTTGCCTTGTCCTGCTGGCCGGCGGCTGCGCGGGAACCGACGAGGAACCCGGCACCTTCATGCCCAGCGGCAAGCTGGCCGTGCAGCCGTATCCCGACAACTACCGGGCCGACATTCTCGCCTTCATGCACACCTATCTCAACGACCTGCAGTCGGTGCGCGGGGCGTCGATCGCCTCGCCGGAGCAGCGCATGATCGGGGGGCGGTCGCGCTACGTGGTCTGCCTGCGCTATTCGGCGTCGGGGCAGGGCGACGTCGCCAGCGGTGGCGGCGAGCGTGCCGCGGTGTTCGTCGACGGCCGGATGGAGCGGCTGATCGAGAAGGGCCGGGAGTTGTGCACGGGGGCGACCTACACGCCGTTCCCCGACATGGAGAAGCTGGTGCGCTGAGGAGCGCGTGTCGGGAGTGGAGCCTGCGCGCCGACTTGCGGTTACGACTATTTGTTTCGAGCAAATGACCGGGGCCCCCGCCATGTCGCGATCGATCGTTCGCCTGCTCGCCTGCCTCGCGCTCGTCTTCGTCATCGCCGCGCTGGCGGGGCTCGTCACCGCGCCGGAAATCGCCACGTGGTATGCCGATCTCGCCAAGCCGTCATGGACGCCGCCCCGCGTCGTGTTCCCGGTGGCCTGGACGCTGCTCTATGGCCTGATGGCCGTGGCGCTGTGGCGGCTGTGGGACCGCGCCGCGCCGTCGCCGCAGCGCCGCCAGGCTCTCGCGTTCTTCTTGGTCCAGCTCGCGCTCAATGCGGCGTGGTCACCGGTGTTCTTCGGCCTGCATGCCATCGATGCGGGGCTCGCCGTGATCGTCGTCCTGGTGGTCGCGCTGTTCGGAACCGTGGTGACCAGCGCGCGGGTCGATCGCCTGTCGGCCATTCTGCTGCTGCCGTATCTTCTGTGGGTGGTCTACGCCACCACGCTGAATGCCGGCATTCTGGCGATGAACTGACGCGCTGCGGTGGCCGCGACGCAGCAGGGTCGCGCCCCAGCCGGAAAGATTCATTCATCGAACCCGTGAGTTGCGGCGGCGTGAGAAACTCCGTGATCACGCGCACTCTGGCGTGATGCACTGCATCTATTACATGGAATTAATGCGGAGGACTCACTGCGGTCATGAACTGCGGCCAACACTGCGCCACCGGTTGAACGATGGAGGCGCGCATGTCATCGGGGCTCACCAACAGGTTCGACAGCGAGTTCGTCGTGATGCTGCGGGCAGTGCTCGACGAGGCCATCGATCGCATCTCCGCGGAGAACCGCACGCCCGCGACCAAGGCCAAGATGGCCGAGTGCATCGTGCGCACCGCGGCGTCCGGCGTGACCGACGCCGGCGCGCTGGTGTGTGTCGCGGTGGAGGAGGGGCGCACGCCCGCGGCCTGACGTGGCGCGGGTAGCGGGTGCGAACGAGAATCGGCGGACGGACTCGTTTGCCGGATTTCGGCAAGAGGCGCGGCGAAAAATTCAGCGCGAGACTCCTGGTGCCGAGTCGAGTCAGAATTTCCGTATGATCTACGCGATTCTCAAATCGACCTGTCAGGAAGCGGCGATGAACGCGACCCTCGTTGTCGGGTTGCTGTGCGCCTGCGCGGTGAACGCGGCGCTGCTGGTTTCCTACCTCCACGCCTGACGCACGCAACCTGCCGCGTCCGAGTGCGTGGGCAGATTCCGATTCTATGATCCCATCCGAAGTTTGACGGTTTCGCCGGACGCTGGTAGCTGTGCGCGTGGTACCACCACCTTGGCGCCGGCTTAGCTCAGCGGTAGAGCAGCGGTTTTGTAAACCGAAGGTCGGGGGTTCAATCCCCTCAGCCGGCACCAGCAGAATCAACGGCTTATTCTTATTTTTTCTTATTTTGGCTGTCTCAGTTGGCACCCTGAAGCGCGCCAAGGGGTCGCGGGCATCGACGGTTAAACCGACGCCAATCGGTGGCCTGCCTCTTTCGCGCCTGGCTTGCTACAGCTACGGACGAAGCCGCTCCTGATTTGCTGGAAAATCCGTCCCCTCCCGGCGCGTTTTCGAGACCACTGCCCCCTGAAACGCCTGGTTAGGTGACACTAAGAATACTACGTGCCGCAGACCCGCGATCGGGAAGTCCGAGACGCGGTGCAGCCGAGTACAAATGGACAAGGCTCCGCCGTAGTTCCAGTTTCTAGATGTGGGCCGTGCAAATTGTCCGCCGGATGCGGGCGTTAGGTACCAAGCAGTGCGGAGGAACTGTTTTCATGTCGACTAGGCCACTTGCAGGCTAAAGAAAAAAGGTCGGCGCATCGAACCCAATGGGCAGCACAATTTTCGGTTGCATCCGAACTTTGCAAGCGCGGCTATGAGGTCGCGTTCACGATGGGGAACGCGACCCCCTTGGCCGACCTAATGGTCGTCAGCCCGAAATTGAAGAGAAGTTTTTTGATCGACGTGAAAGGCCTCTACCGACGGAACCCTTGGGTGATTAAGAAAAAGGCGACAAGAGATAGTCTCTACTACGTTTTGGCATTCGTTCCGGATGAGTCCGTCAATCGCTTTTTCATCCTGAGCCAAAGGCAGGTGAACACTTACATCCGCACCGAACTTGCGCGGCTTGGTCGGGCTGACGACTATCCTATGACCGGCATCCTGTGGAAGCTGGCCGAAGCGCATGAGAACAGGTGGGATCTGCTGCCCAAATAAGGTGCCGCGCTGACTTCAATGTTTAATCTCTATTCGATCGCCACCAACCAGGCCGCGATCCCATCGCTCTTCCGAATCGTCAATCGATACGTTGGCAACCTGCCACCAATGCCGGGCGTGTTTATATTGAAAGGGGGGCGGAAAATATCCGGGACCGCCACTCGCCGAGTTAAATTATAATGTGATTTTCGGTGCCGGTCTGGATTGGGCGAGGCAGTCTTGGTCCGACGGCGAATGGCAGTTTGAAAAGTCAAGGTCCTGGAAGGTCCTAGGACCTCAATCATTAAATATTCACCATACGGCCGATTGACGCGAGTTAATATTAGGTGGACGCTGCTTACCGATGTTGAATGTCACCGGCGGTGGGAGAGTTGAATGTTGAATTCGTCTGCTAAAAAAATGCTGCGGCGTCCGGCTGCTGCTATCGGCGTCGCTTCGATATTGATGTTGGCGACCGCGACTGCCTCATTCGCCGATGTCGTTTATACATATACATATTCTTCGCCCCCAACAGTGAGTTTTGGAGACGGAACCGTACTTGGTTTGAGCGGATCATTCACGTACGACCTGACGACCAACGCAATATCGGGGACCGCGCTCTCGGCTACCGGACCCGCAGGCGGGACCTATAATTTGACGGGCTACAACTTCGGAACATTGGACTACGTTCTGGCGAGCAATACGGGGGATATTATCGGGATTGAAGTTGGCCCACTTGACGGTTCGACGTCCCCTCTCGGGATCACTGTCGAAAACCTTTATATTACGGCGACAAACTCATCGTATCACGAAATTGGTCCGGCCGGGGACGTCGTCCTGGAAGTCGCCGCGGTTCCGGAGCCCTCCACTTGGGCAATGATGATCCTCGGCTTCGTTGGCGTCGGCTTCATGGCGTATCGACGAAAGTCAAAGCCAGCATTGATGGCGGCGTGATCCAGGATCCTCAGGTTTGAGTTTAGGAGCCGCCTTCGGGAACTAGGGTGATAACTCATTAATTTTTCTGCTGTGACAATACGATACTGATTCTCTTTAGGGAAGGATTGGGATCGTGAGCAGGAATTTGTTTTGGCTGAGCGACGAGCAATGGCAGCGGATCGAACGTCACTTGCCAAC
>JARLJA010000155.1 GCA_031291445.1 Xanthobacteraceae bacterium
AGTGTCTGACCGAAAATGCAGCGAGCATTTTCAAGATGTTGCGATTGCTGTTTTTTCCGTCATGGCCGGGCAGCGCGATCCGTCTTCGACGGATCGCTAGGACTAAGGTCTCCCGGCCATCCACGTCTTTCTTGCGGCAGCGCCGCTAAGTCGTGGATGCCCGGCACAAGGCCGGGCGTGACGAGTTCATCAATAACGGCCTGAATTTATTGGCTGCAATTTTGAGTCAGACTCTGAGGAGGACCGCGCAGCGGTCCGTCTCGAAGGGCGCCAGCCCGGGCCGTCCATCCTTCGAGGCTCGCGGAGCCTGTCATCGGGCCGCGCTTCGCGCGGACCCGTTGGCTCGCACCATCAGGATGACGGAACTGACCCAACCTCAAGTCATAACGCTCTAGGCCGGCGACAGCCGGCGTTCTTCGTCATCCACCCTCACGCCGCGGCGGCGGCGTAGCGGCGCGCGGCGATGTCGCGGATCAGCGTCTCGCAGGGCTCCGGCGCGGTCAGCGGCAGCATGTGGCCGCCCTCCATCAGCCGCAGGTCGAGCTGCGGGCATGTCTGCTTCATGCCCTCGCCGTCGATCCGGTAGTCGAGCAGCTTGTCGCCGCGGCCGAACAGCATGCCGATCGGACAGGCGATCGCGCCGTAGCTCTGCATCACCGCGGGCATGTCGTCGTTCACCGCCATCAGGTCGCTCGAGGTGTTGTAGAACGCCTTCGGCCGCAGCCCCAGCAGGCCGCCGGCGCGGGTCGGGAAATCGTCCGGCACCGGGTCCGGGCCGAACACGAAGCCGAGCACCTTCTTGCTGTTGAGGATCGACAGCGGCAGCGCGATGGTCCAGCTCACCGCCGTGCGCAGCGGCCGCGAGGCGATCTCGAGCCCCTTGAACGCCGGCGGCACCTCCTGGCGCGCATGGGTCAGCGGCGCGATCAGCGCCACCGCGCCGGCGCAGTCCGGATGGTTGGCGGCAATGGTCAGCGACAGCGCGCCGCCGAGCGAATGGCCGACCAGCACCGGCCGGTCGAGCTCGAGCTTGCGGATCAGCGTGGCGATCGTCTCGGCCTGCGCCGCCAGGTTGGCCGGCCTGTCCTTGGGCCGCAGCGAATGGCCGGAGCCGGGACGGTCGATCATGAGCACGCGATGGTCCTTGGCCAGCCGGTCGGCGAGCGCGTAGCTATAGTGCATCAGGTTGCCGCCCAGCCCGTGGATCATCACGATCGCCGGGCCCTGCCCCTGGTCGACATAGTGGATGCGCTGGCCGTCGATCTCCATGAAGCGGCCCGGCGGCGGAAACGCCGCCTCGATCTTGCGCGCCGTATTGGCGGTGAAGCCGACGAGGCCGGCGACGATCAGCGCGAGGATGGCGAGAACGACAAGCAGGATGGTCATGAACGTCGCACCAGAGGTTGGAGAAATTTCCAATATGATACCGGGGCGAGCCGTTCCAGCAAGGCCATGAATTTGGCGTCGCCGCCGACCAGCACCCGGTCCGCCCGCCGCACGACGGCGTCGGTGATGATCTCGGCGGCGCGCTCCGGCGGCATCTTCAGCATGCGGCGGGCGCGTTCGAGCGCCTGTTGCCGTTCCTCGGCCGTGGTGCTCTCCGCATGCCGCGCGCTCTCCGCGATGTTGGTGGCGATGCCGCCGGGGTGCACCACGGTGACGCCGAGCCGGCTGCCGGCCTCCTCGAGCTCGTGGCGCAGCGCGTTGGCGAAGCCGCGCACCGCGAACTTGCTGGCCGAATAGGCGGTCTGGCCCGGCGGCGCGATCAACCCGAACAGGCTGGACAGATAGACCAGCCGGGCGTCGGTGCTGTTGCCGAGCAGCGGCCTGAAGGCCCGCGTCAGCCGCACCACGGCGAAGAAGTTGATCTCCATCAGCCAGTCGAAGTCGTGCTCGCTCACCTGGTCGAAGGTGCCGCCGATGGCGACGCCGGCGTTGTTGATCAGGATGTCGGTGCCGCCGTGGCGCGCGGCGACGGCGTCGGGCAGCGCGGCGATGGCGGCGCGGTCGGTGAGGTCGATGACGTGGGTGGAGACCCGCAGGCTGTTGGACTGCACCAGGCGTGCGGTCTCCTCGAGCCCCGCGGCGTTGACGTCGGCGAGCGCGAGGTGGCAGCCCCGCGCGGAGAGCGTCCGGGCCAGCGCGCGGCCGATGCCGCTCGCGGCGCCGGTGATGACGACGGTGCGGCCTTCGAGGTTCATGCGGGACATGGGGGGATCCGGGTGATGAGCTGCTTTTTCTCGTCATGGCCGGGCTTGACCCGGCCATCCACTCTTCCTTCCTGACAACGACAAAACGTCGGCCCGTAGCAGCTCGGCTCTTGCCGAGCTGCGTCCGTCTTGACCATTGCAAGTCGGGCAGCCCCGACTTGCAATGGTCAAGACCGCGGGTGACGTCAGTGAAACCTCACGCCCGCTTCCGCATCGGCGCCTCGGCGCGCCTGGTGAACACCACCACGCCGTCGTCGAGGCGGCCGAAGCGCAGGGTCATCAGGTCGCGGGCGTAGTTCTGGTAGAGCTTCCACGGCGGCTTGGAGCCCTGCTTCGGCATCACGGCGGCGCCGCGCTGGAAGTAGCCCGAGGCCAGCGCCGGTGTCGGGTCCGGCACCACCTCGGGATCGCTGTTGTGCGGGGTCACGGCGGCGAAGCCGTTGCGGTCCATGTGGTTGATCAGCCGGCAGAGATATTCGGCGGTGAGGTCGGCCTTTAGCGTCCACGACGCGTTGGTGTAGCCGAAGGTCGAGCCGAGATTGGGCACGTCGCTGAACATCACGCCCTTGTAGTTCATCACCTTGCCGAAATCGACCGCGCGGCCGTCGACGGTGACGGCGATGCCGCCGGCCGGCTTCATCTTCAGCCCGGTCGCAGTGACGATGATGTCGGCGGCGAGCTCGGCGCCGGATTTCAGCTTGAGGCCGGTCTCGGTGAAGGTCTCGATCTCGTCGGTGACGATGTCGGCCTTGCCGTCGCGGATCGCGTTGAACAGGTCGCCGTCGGGCACCAGGCAGAGCCGCTGGTCCCACGGGAAATAGCTGGGCGTGAGATGCCTGCGCTCCACCGCCGGTCCGACCGCCTGCTGCGCCATGTTGATCAGGAACTGCTTGGCGCGCTCCGGATACTTGCGCGCCCGGCGGTAGAAATACATCTGCAGCAGGATGTTCTTCCAGCGCGTCAGGGTGTGGGCGGCGCCCTCGGGCAACTTGTCGTAGAGCCAGTTGGCGACCACGTCGCGCGCCGGCCGCGCCACGATGAAGGTCGGCGAGCGCTGCAGCATGGTGACGTGCGCGGCCTTGTCGGTCATCGCCGGCACCAGCGTCACCGCGGTGGCGCCCGAGCCGATCACGACGACGCGGGCACCGCTATAGTCGAGGTCTTCCGGCCACGCCTGCGGATGCACGACCTTGCCCTTGAACCGCGACATGCCGGCCCAGCCCGGCATGTAGCCGCCGTCGTAGTCGTAGTAGCCCGAGCACATCTGCAGGAACGAACAGCTCCACTGCTCGGTGCGGCCGTCGGCGCTCGCGACGTCGACCGTCCATCTGGCATCCTGGGACGACCACGCCGCCCGCACCACCTTGTGGCCATAGCGGATCCTGCGGTCGATGCCGTAGTCGGCGGCGGTGTCGTTGAGATAGGCCAGGATCGAGGGACCGTCGGCGATCGCCTTCTCGCCGCGCCAGGGCCGGAAGCTGAAGCCCAGCGTGTGCATGTCGGAATCGGAGCGGATGCCCGGATAGCGGAACAGGTCCCAGGTGCCGCCCAGCGCGTCACGCCCCTCGAGAATGGCGTAGCTCTTGGTCGGACAATGGGTCTGCAGGTTCCAGGCAAAGCCGATGCCGGACAGGCCGGCGCCGACGATCAACACGTCGACTTCGTTGGCGGCGTGCGATGCCGTGCGTGGCGTGAGCGGCGTGACCACAGCATTGGCCGGCTGCGACGGCGCGGCGCTGTCCGAAGTCGTCGATGCGGTGTCTGCCGATGCGATGCTGGCCGCCGCGCTGGCGCGCGAGGCGTTCACTCCGTCCATGCCGCGATCTCCCTGCGCGGTCGCCACTGGTCGGGCGCCGCTGTTGAGCGAACGTTGACATCTGACAATACGCCATGTCAATAGGCGGCCATGGCGGTACGGCGGCGAACCTATGCGGGGCAATCGGCCGAGGCGCGGGCGCAGGCCCGCCGCGACCGCCTGATCGAGGCCGCGGTCAGGGTCTACGGCGCGCAGGGCTACCGCAACGCCACGGTGAAGGCGGTGTGCGAGGCGGCCGGCCTCACCGAGCGCTACTTCTACGAATCCTTCGACAACAGCGAGGCGCTCCTGATCGCCGCCTTCGACCACGTCGCCCACGTGGTGCTGCGCGGCCTCGACGCCATCCGCGCCGGCCACGACAGCACGCCGGCCGAGGCGGCGCGCGCGGTGCTGCGGGCCTATTACCGCATCCTCAAGGACGATCCCGACGGCGCGCGGCTGTTCGTGGTCGAGATCGCGCGGGTCGGCCCCGCGGTCGACGCGGTGCTGGCGACCTGGATGGAAGAGTTCGGCGAGCTGCTGGCGCGCACGCTGTCGCCGCGGCGCTCCTCCACGGCGCGGCGCGACGCGCTGTTGCGGGCGGGCGCCGCCGGCGCGGTGGTGCAGATCGCGCGGCAGTGGATCCGCGGCGGCTACGAAGAAGGCGTGTTCGCGGTGGCCGAGGATGCGCTGCGGCTGTGCAAAGTGCTGGAAGACGCAGGGCGCTGAGCGCCCGGACCCGCCGGAGTGACGGCCCTCACGTCAAGATTCCTCGTCGTTCCGGGGCGGCGCCGACGCAGTTGGCGCCGAGCCCGGAACCCATAGCTCCGGCGCCCGTGAGGACGACCGAGCCGGCCACGCTTCATGTCAGAATTCACGCCGCGGATTAGATCCCGGGCTCGGCGCGCGAGAGCGCGCCGCCCCGGGATGACGCAGAACGTGGTGCGAGCGCCGCTGCCCTTTTCCGGCTGCCGAATTGCCGGTAAAAATCGGCTCTCATCAACTGAAAACGGGTCGCCGACCCCGAGAGGTCGCAAGCCGAACGACGCCCGCGGAGATGAGGAAAGCACCATGAACAAGGTCAAGGTCTACAAGTACCAGGTCTACATCCCGAAGCAGGGAACCCGGATCGTCGCCAGGCGAATGGGCACCGCGACCTACATCGCCTCCATCGGGGGAACGATCGTCGAGGGTACGGAACTGGAAGTGGACAGCTCGGACGTCGACGCCATCGGCAAGACGGAGATCGGCTTCGCCGGATGACGCGAGGGGTGCAGCAGCGCAGCCGCGAACAGCGGCAGCGTCGCGCCAAAAAGAAACCGCGGGGCGAGTGCCCCGCGGGTGAAGGATGACGATGCTGCACACGATCGGAGCGGGCGGTCAGAACCGCCACTGCGCACCGGTCGAGACGCCGACGATGGTGGTGCCGGTGTAGCAATGCGGGAACCCACCGTAGCCGCCGTCCGCCGCCCAGGCGTCGTGGCAGTCGGTGGTGACGCCCCGACCTCCGGCGCCGAGATCGTAGTGCGCGCTGGGGCCGTTGAAGGTCGCCGCCACCGCGGCGTACCAGGTCAGGTTGGAACTGAGCTTGCGCTTGTAGCTCGCCGTGACCATGTCCGCCTGGTTGTCGTTCGGCGCGACGAACGCCAGACCATCGGGCGTCGCCAGCGTCGCCGAGTTGTGCTGCCCGGGATCGCCGTTCGCCTTGAAGGCGTGCGCCCAGCCGAAGTGGATGCTGTCGACCGCAGTGAGCTCCTGACTCAGGAACACCCAGCTGCCGTTGCGGGTGCGCTCGTTCTGGAATTGCAGATCGGAGGGCACGTAGCGATGCATCATTTCGAAGATGCCGCCGATCGTGGTCTTGGTCGGCAGGTGATAAAGCGCCGCCACCTTGAATGCGTCTTCGGCGGCGGTATCCTGATTGTAGAGCAGTTGCTGACCGGGCGTCGGCATCGTGACCTGGTTTCCGCCGGGCAGAACGGTTCCACCGAAGATCGCCGTGATGTCGCTGGAGCGGTTGACCTTGTCGTGCCATTCATAGGCGACGGTGGCGTAGAACGGCCCGTTGGTGTAGCTCAAATTGGCGCTGGCGGCGTTGCTGAAGGCGCCGTCGTTGCAGGCCACCGGCACGTTGCCGCCGCTCTGCGGGGTATTGCCGCCGGCGCAGTCGGATTCGCCGGCCGCGATGTTGTCGCTGTTGTCGGCGCGGTTCTGTCCCGGTGCGAACAGCGCGTTGAGCTGGAAGCCCCCGATGCTCGGCGATTCGTACCAGATCGCGTGATCGAGCCTGGTGCCGAACTCGACGCGGTTGTCGCCCCCGGTGTTGCCCATGATGACCTGGTAGTCGCCGATCTGGCCGGCGAACGGGTTGAACGCCGCGGTCGAGTTCTTGTACGGCGCGTCGGTCTTGCCGATCTTGAGGGCGCCCCATTCCGGCGAGGCGAAGCCGATATAGGTGTTGCGGTTGAATGCCGCGCCGTTGACGGTGTTGGTGAGGTTGCTGTTGGTCTCCTTCAGGCCCGGCGTCGCCGAGACGTCGAAGCCGAGTTCCAACTGGTAGACGAAGTTCGAGGAGATGCTGGGCACGCGCTGGAAGCCGCGGACGCCGAGATAGGACAGGTTGGTGGAGACCGCCGGCATCCAGCCGAAATTGCCGACCGGCGCCGTGGCGCCGTTGAGATTGAGGGTGCGGACATCCTTGGAGGTGCCGTCGAGCGAGACGTCGATATTGCCGTAGGCCGTGATCTCGCCGCCCGGCGTGTAGAAGGTCAGCGGATCGCCGACCTTCCTCTCCATGAAGTAGTGCCCGTTGTCGTCGAGGATCCCATAGAGCGGGACCCGCTGCGGACCGGCCTTGGTGCTGGCGCCGGCGTTCGGCGATGCCATCGCATAGGCGCCGTTGCCGCTGCTGGCGTTGCCGGATACGGGCTGTGCCGCGCCGCTCTGCTGCGCCGGGGTGTAGGACGCCGCGGTCACCGTCGGCCCGCGCTTGCCGTCCATCTTGTTGAGCCGCTCGCGCAGGCTCGCGTTCTCCTTGGCGAGCTTGGCATTGTTCTGCTCGATCGCCTCGAGCCGCTTCAGCACCAGATCGAGCTTGTCCGATGCCGGATCGGCGCTCGCCGCCCCGGCCTGAGTCATGAGCCCCGCAGCCACGATGGCCGCGCCCAACGCGCGCTTAGTCATTTTTGCCCTCCCGATGCGGCCCGGAAAGGCACGTGCAGCCCCAACCTCCGAGCCGGAGACAAGCTGCCTGAGTTGGCGAACGCGGTCGATGCTTGCGGTTGACCCGCCAATTTACTGCAACCGCGAGGGACTTTTCTTCGGGACTGTCGAAAATCCTCACCGATCCAAGCCGTTCCCGCAACGCAATGCGTTTTCCGCGACGCGGGATCAGTGTGCGATTTTTGTCACACACATGAACAATGTATTCCAAAATAAGGAATACAGTATACCAATTTTGCACGGCCCCGAATCAGGGGCTGGCTGGCTTGCCGTGCGGACCAGCAAAAAACCCGTCCGTGTTGCTCTCACGGACGGGTTGACAGTTTCCAAGGGGGACGATCCCGTTTCTGGCGCGAGATCGAACCATCGAAATCCTCCCGCCGAAGTGTGAAGATTGGATGACAGCCGTCCTTCAACGGCTATAAGTCGCCCATGCGGATTACGAACATCTCATGCGCCAAATGCGGAGCCGTCTATGCCCGGGCGGTATCCGCGACCCTGGCGCCCGCGGTGCGCGGGCACAACCATCGCTGTGCCATCTGCGACACGCCGCTGGAGGAAAGAGACGCTACCGGGCTGGTCGCCTATCGCCTGATCATTGCTCCCGACACGTCGCAGATCCTGCGGTGACCGGGCTCAGTCGCGGTTCAGTAGCGCGAATTCGGATCGCAGGCGTAGTGATAGGCGTTCGGCGTCCAGACGTAGCAGTTGCCGCTCTGGCTGTAGGCGTACCAGGGCACGGCTTGGCCGTGGCGCCGGTGACGCCAGTCGAACGAGCCGTTGGAGACGTAGTCCCGCTCGGCCGCGACCTGACGCGCGGTCAACGGCTGCTCGCGGTAGAATCCGGACTCGTCCGCGCGCGCCAGCTGGGCGCCGAGCGCGGCCGCGGCTATGACCGTCATTGCGGCCGTGATTAAAATCCTTTTCATAATCCACCTCCGGGTCAGATGATGATGATCTCTACCAACGCATCGAGCCTGCGATTGTTCGCAACTATACATCGCAGCATCAAAAGCCAGACCGCAAGCAATCCAATCACGACACCTTTACACCGATTGATCTAGCTCATGCGCATCCTGCTCAGCGAAGGTTCCGGTCTCACCTCGCGCCAGGTCGCGGGCCGGCTCGGCGAACTCGGCCACGAGGTCGAGATCCTGTCGTCGACGGCGCTGTGCCTGACCCGCTTCACCCGCCATGTCCGTGCGGTGCACCGCGTCCCGCGGTTCGGCCGCGACCCGTTCGGCTGGTGCGACGCGGCGGTGCGGATCGCGCGCGATCGCGGCGCGGACCTGCTGTTTCCGACCCAGGAGCAGGTCACGATCCTGGCGGCGCGGCGGGACCGGCTCGGGGTCGCCACCATCGTGCCGGACTTCGCCGCGGTGCGGCGCGTGCAGGACAAGATCTCCGCGTTTCGCACCCTCGATGCGATCGGCGTGCCGCAGCCGCCGACCGTGGTGGTGACGCAGCCCGAGGATCTCGCCCGCGTTACCGCGTTTCCCGCCTTCATCAAGCTTCCGGTCTCGACCGCGAGTTCGGGGGTGCGGCGGGTGACGACGGCGGCCGAGCTCGCCAGCGCCGCGCGCGCCCTCGGCCTCGGCGCGACCGAGCTGATCGTGCAGACCGGAGCCGAAGGGCCGCTCGCCATGGTCCAGGCGGTGGCCGACCACGGCCGGCTGGTCGCCCACCACGCCAACCTGCGTGTCCGCGAGGGCGTCGGGGGCGGCGCCGCGCTGAAAGAGAGCGTCGCGCTCGACGGCCTGCGCGACCTGCTGGCGCGCCTGACCGGCGCGCTCGGCTGGCACGGCGGCTTGTCGCTCGACGTCATCGTCACCGCCGAGGGACTGCGCGTGATCGACGTCAATCCGCGCCTGGTCGAGCCCGCCAATGCGTTGGCCGCCGGTGTCGACCTGGTCGGCGCCATGCTCGCGCTGGCCCGCGGCGCCGCGCCGGTGGAGCAGGCGGCGGGCCGCGCCGGGGTGCGCACCCGCCAGACCCTGCTCGCGGTGCTCGGCGCGGCGGAGCACGACGGCACCCGTCGCGCGGTGCTGCGCGA
This sequence comes from Xanthobacteraceae bacterium, assembly GCA_031291445.1. Classification (GTDB taxonomy): domain Bacteria; phylum Pseudomonadota; class Alphaproteobacteria; order Rhizobiales; family Xanthobacteraceae; genus Bradyrhizobium_A. Next base: position 9,281 of record JARLJA010000155.1, read on the forward strand.
GGCTTACGACGCAATCCTTGCCCGCGGTGTCTATGCCGGATCGCGCGAGGAGCTGACGCCGGTCGCGGGCGATCCCCTCGCTGCGACGCCAGTGGTGCTCGCGCTCGTCATGTCGCTGTTGCATCCGCGGCTGTGGCGCTGGTTTCACACCGGCACGGTCGACACCTACGCGGTGTCGCCACAAGGCTGGGAGGCGATCGTCGCGGAGGCCGAGCGCGACCAGGCGGCGTGAGCGTCGCGCTATGGCCCGTACAGGCGGAAGCGGTAGTTGAGGCTCACCTTGACGACGTCGACGTCTTCCTTGACCGCGATCGGCGTGGTGCCGCCGGCGATGCTGTCGGTGAGCGTGACCGTGCGGCTGCCGAAACCGTAATGGTCGTATTCGACCCCGGCGGACCAGTTGTCGAACAACGCCCACTCGACGCCGGCGCCGGCGGTCCATCCCACCCGCGTCGCCGATGCGGTGTAGTTGGCCCCCGGCGTCGAGAAGAACGGAAGATTGCTCGCCGCGGCGAAGGCGATGCCGTAGCGGTCCTGGGAAAAGCCGACGCCGCCCCGCCCATAGACCAGCAACCGATCGAGGAAGGCATAGCCGAGGCGGCCGGTGACGCTGCCAAGCGACGTGGTCCTGGTCGCCATGGTGCCGAAACTGGTGACGTTCTTGCCGCTGAACAGCGGGTCGGAGATCGTGGCGTTGCTCGCGGTGTTGAAGTCGGCCGCGCTCCACTCCACGGCGCCGCCGATCACCCAGTTCGACATCACCTGGTAGTCGCACCCCGCCTGCCCGCCGACGAGGCCATTGCTGGCGGCGCCGGTGACGCTGGTGCCGACCGGGGCGAAGGTTGTGCCGGTCGGATCGGCGAGGCTGTTGTGCTGATGGCCGGTGCCGGCCTGGGCGCCGATGAAGCAGCCGCTCCATGAATAATGGGGCAGCGACGCCGGCGCGGGCGCCTTTGTCGCCATCGGCGCGAGGTCCGCGGCCAGGGCGGAGGAGGACGCCGCAAGCACGGCCCCGATCACGATGAACTGTTTCATGCTGAAGCGATATTCCAATTCTTCCCGCTTTGGAACCAGCCCGAACCGGAATTTAGTGGCCCTAAAGCCACATTGGCCGCCAAAATCCTGCGGACGAGGCCCGGTGCTAGACTAACGCCGCTCGGCGCGGCGGGCGGCGTCGGCGATCCGGCGCAGCACCCGTTGCCCGAGCGGCGAGGCCCTGAAGGCGCGGTAGCCTTCGGCATCGATGCCGACGCGGACCGCGCGCAGCGGCTCGCCGGTATCATTCGCCCGCGTCGACACCGCCTCGCCCTGCTCCGTCCAGCCGAGCTTTGCGAGGTAGCCGAGCGTCACGCGGTTGCGCTCCAGCACCGAGGCCGAGACACGCGCGAGCTTCATGGTGAAGAACAGGTGGTTGAGCAGCGCCTCGAAGGCGAAAGTGGTGGCGCCGCTGTTGCGGACCTCGGCCTCCCCGATCAGCGCGCTGACGAAAGCCTCGCGGAGCTCGGCATCGATGTCGACGCGGATCACGCCGACATGGCGGCGGGAGTGACGCTCGAAAATGCCGAGCAGGAGGTGCGCGCGCTGGTCGAAGGAGCGGATGTAGTCGGCGATCTCCTTCCTGCCGAGCGTGGTGCGCGGCGGGTTGACCGCCGCGATGGTCCACGGATCGGCGAGCCAGGCGGCCCAGCGCTCGGAGGCGTCCTCACGCTTGATGGTGCGGAGGAAAACGTTGCCGCAGGCGAACCACAGCGCGGACTTCGGCAATCGTTGGGTCATCGGCCGCCGCGCGGCCCGCTGGAAGGCGCCATGGAAGTTCTTTAGAGCATGATCCGGAAAAGTGGAAACCGGTTTTCCGAAAAGCATCCTCTCGGACCTGATCCGAGCGATCATGCTCAAACAAACAGATCAGATCATGATGCGATTCCATCCGATCGCATCATGAGGTCGAACAATATGTCGGTCGATGTTCTTCTAGAGCGGCTCGCTGGCGCCAGGGATGTGGCGCACATCACGCCTCGGGTTCGTCGGGCTTGCGGTCGGATCGGCGCGCCAACGGACTGGGCCGGGGTTGAAGCGCCTTGAACCACAGGTCGGCATAGGCTCTGACGAAGATTTCGGGCAGGCTCCAGAACAGCATGGTGTCCTCCTCATCGTTGAACCGACAACCGGCCTGCACGGTCGTGAGTTCCCTGACATTTCCGTGTCACCGGTTCCGCGGGCGAGGCGCGGCAGGCGCGGCAGGCGGAAAAAATGCGGGACGCCGATCGAACCTCGCGGCCGCGACCGGACACTGAAGGGCCGGGACCGCGAGCAGGAGATCATCATGAGCGTAGTGGACCAATCGATCAGCCCGCTTGACCTCCGGCCCGCCCGGCTCGACGCCGGCTCGGCCGATCCGTCGACAGGCGGGGTGCTGGTGTTTTGCGCGATCAATGCTGCGCTGGCTGTGCTCGGTGCACTCTTCCAGTGGCTCGGACTTCCGCCGCCGCTGTTCTGAGAAGCATCAGCCGCGCGGCGGCGCGCTGCGTGGCGCCGCGGTGTCCGGCAGCAGCGCCGTGAGGATGCCGAGCGCCGGCAGGAACGCGCACACCTTGTAGACGAACTCGACGCTGGTGGCGTCCGCCAGCGCGCCGAGCACGGCGGCGCCGAGCCCGCCCATGCCGAAGGCCAGCCCAAAGAACAGTCCCGACACCATGCCGATGCGACCGGGCAGGAGCTCCTGGGCGTAGACCACGATGGCCGAGAAGGCCGACGCCAGCACCACGCCGATGACGAAGCTGAGCGCGACGGTGGCCGTGAGCCCGACATAAGGCAGCACCATCGTGAACGGCAGCACGCCGAGGATCGAGACCCAGATCACCTTCCTGCGCCCGACGCGGTCGCCGATCGGGCCGCCGGCCACGGTGCCGAGCGCGACCGCGGCGAGGAACACGAACAGGCAGAGCTGGGCGTCGGCGGGCGCCACCGCGAAGTGCTGCATCAGGTAGAACACGTAGAAGGTGCCGATGCTGGCGAGATAGAAGTATTTCGACAGCATCAGCAGCGTCAGCACGGCGATGGCGCCGCCGATCTGGCGCGGCGCCAGTCCGCTGTGCTCCCGCGGCGCGCCGGCCGGGCGGCGCCGGGCGTGGCCGTTGTCCTTGGACCACCGGCCGAGCGCGGCCAGGATCACCATGCCGACGGCGGCGGCGGGCGCGAACCAGGCGAGCCGGCCCTGCCCGCCCGGCAGCACGATGAAGGCGACCAGCAGCGGGCCGAGCGCGCTGCCGACGTTGCCGCCGACCTGGAAGATCGATTGCGCCAGCCCATGCGCGCCGCCCGAGGCGATGCGGGCGAGCCGTGACGACTCCGGATGGAAGATCGACGAGCCGACGCCGAGCAGCGCACCGCCCGCCAGCAGCACCGGATAGCTCGGCGCGAAGGCGAGGGTCAAAAGGCCGGCCATGGAGAACGCCATGGCGAACGGCAGCGAATAGGGTTTCGGGCGGCTGTCGGTGTAGAGGCCGATCAAGGGCTGCAGGATCGAGGCCGCGAGCTGATAGGTCAGCGTCAACAGGCCGATCTCGCCGAAGGAGAGCCCGAAGCCGGCCTTGAACACGGGAAACGCCGCCGTGAACACCGACTGCATGGTGTCGTTGAGCAGGTGACAGATGCTGGCGGCGACCAGCACCGGAAATGCCAGCCGGGCAACCGCCGGCCGATGGAGGATGGCTTCAGTCACGGATCGAACCCTCTCGTGCAGGAATGCAGGCGCCGGCCGATTTGCCAACGCCACGCAACCGAGACTAGTGTCGCGGCGGCGGCCCGCCACCGCGATCAGGCCGCCAACTTACGCGAGTGGGCCAACGCCGCAGTTGCAGGCGGGGCGTTGTCGGGGAGCGCAGCATGGCGTCACCGGGTCTGGTCGAAGCCTTTCTCGGGCGCGTGGCGCGGCCGGTGGTCGCGCTCGCCACCGACTACGCCGACCGCCACGCCATCCCGCCGCACCATCACCGCCGTCACCAGCTGCTCAACGGCATCTGCGGCGTGGTGATGGTGACGACGCCCCAGGGCGCCTGGGTGATGCCGCCGCAGCACGGGCTGTGGATCCCCGCCGGCGTGGTCCACACCGTACGCATGCTCGGCGACGTCAAGATGCGCAGCCTCTATTTCGAGCCCGACGCGATCGTGGGCCTGCCGGCGCACTGCCAGGTGGTCGGCATCTCACCGTTCATGCGGAGCCTGATCATCGAAGCGGTGCACGTTCCCGCCGACTACGACGTCGCCGGCCGGGCCGGCGCGCTGATGGCGCTGATCGCCCACGAGATCGGCCGGCTGCCGCAGCTGCCGCTGTCGCTGTCGTTTCCGGCGCATAAGGCGCTGGCGCGGCGCTGCCACGGCTTCCTGCGCCGGCCCTCCGCCCACGCCACCATCGCGGCGTGGAGCGACGCGTTGGGGCTGAGCCGGCGCAGCTTCACCCGCCTGTTCCGGCGCGAGACCGGGCTCAGCTTCGCGGCGTGGCGCCAGCAGGCCTGCGTCGTCGCCGCGCTGCCGCGGCTCGCCGCCGGCGAGGCGGTCACCACGATCGCGCTCGACCTCGGCTACGACAATCCGGCCGCCTTCACCGCCATGTTCAACCGGCTGCTCGGTGCCTCGCCGCGGGCGTACTTCGCAAGGCACGGCGAGAGCGCGACGACGTGAGGCCGGGTCAGCTCGATCATCCTGCGAGCCCGACCGAAAATGCCATGAGCGTTTTCGAACCGTTCCGACATCGCGCGATGCCTGCGGGTGCCTTGCCGCCTCCGGCGCAACACCGCATCACGTTTTGGAGAAGCCGTTTCCGAACTCCGGCCGTATCGCGCGGGCGATGCCTCGGTGCAGATACAATGCGAAACAAAAGCGCCATCGCGATGCCACGGCTGGCAGGCTAATGACCTGCCGATTGGTTCACCGCCGCATGCCGCGGCGGTCGAAGACGACCGGCAAATGCCTTCCTTCGACGGCGGTCCGGCTCGTTCCGCGAAAGAGGGAAGTGCGATGGTCGAGACTACATTCACGCGCCGGCACGCGCTGGCGACGCTCGCCGGCTCCAGCGCCGCGATGGCCGCGCCGGCATCGGCGGCGCCGGCGCAGGCGGCACCGGTTGCCGACGTCCCCCGCATGTGCGTGCTGACGCCGCAACAGATCGAAGGCCCCTATTATTTCGATCCCGGGCTGGTGCGCAGCGACATCCGCGAAGACCGCGAGGGCATCGCGCTGCGGCTGTCGCTGCAGGTGGCCGATGCCGGCTCCTGCAAGCCCATCGTGGGCGCGCGGGTCGACGTCTGGCACGCCGACGCGCTCGGCTGGTATTCGGGCTACAAGGGCCAGTCGGATGGGCACGACGTCTCGACCGTGGGCCGCACCTTCCTGCGCGGCATCCAGACGACCGACGATGCCGGACTGGTCGGCTTCGACACCATCTATCCCGGATGGTACCAGGGCCGCACCGCGCATATCCACTTCAAGGTGTTTCTCGACCGCACGTCGGTGCTGGTCGGTCAACTCTATTTTCCCGACGCGCTGAGCGAGTACATCTATACGAAGATCCCGCCCTACAGCAGCCGCGCCGAGCGCGACACCATCAACAAGACCGACATGGTGCTGATGATGGGCCGCGACGACCCGCACCAGTCGTTTTGCCGCATCAAGGAGGAGGCTGACTGCTATCTGGCCTCGCTGGTGCTGGGCGTCGACCGGGCGGGCCGCCCGATCGAGGGGCCTCCCGGCCCACCGCCCGGCATGGCCGGCGGGCCGCCGCCGAAATTTGCCGGTGGGCCGCCGCCGGGCTTTGCCGGACCGCGCCGGCCGCAGGATGCGGCGGCGCTGGTGCCACCACTGGTCACGCCGTCGCGGCGGTAGGATGCGCCGGGACGTGGCGCCGATCGCGAGCCCCCGACGCGGCGGTGACCGTGAGCGCTACGACAATCCGGCCGGCTTCACCGCGATGTTCAGCCGCCTGCCCGGCGCTTGGCCATTTTGCGCGGCACGGCGAGAGCGCGATGATGTGACTGCGGCGGCGCCAAAGCGTGAACCTCCATCATCATTCCGGGGCGGGCGCGGCGCCAGCCGCGCGCGAACCCGGAATCTCGACCTCGCGGCAAATATCGAGATTCCGGATCGACCCGCTGACGCGGGCCGTCCGGAATGATGGGGTGGACGGCCCCCAACGGCATCAGTGTGCCAGAATGAGGTCGTTGAAGATCTCAGACGAGGGAGCCGTCCATGAACAAGATTAGCACAATTGGGCTGGATATTGCGAAGAACGTGTTCCAGGTGCAT
>JARLJA010000156.1 GCA_031291445.1 Xanthobacteraceae bacterium
CCGAAGCCGCGGCCGGCGACGCCGACGTCGTCGCCCGCGCCGGCAGCGCGCGGCTCACCGCCGCCGACGTGCGGGCGCTCATCGCCCAGATGACTCCGCGCGACCGTGCGGCGGTCGAGCGCGACCCGCGGGTCCTGTCCCAGACAGTCCGGGCGCTGCTCGCCAATCAGCTGGTGCTGAAGGAGGCGCTGGCGAAGAAGTGGGACCAGCAGCCCGCGGTCGCCGCGCAGCTGCAGCGCGTCCACGACGAGGCACTGGTGCAGACCTACCTGCGGTCGCTGTCGCAACCGCCCGACGGCTTCCCCGGCGACAGCGAGGTGGAGACCGCCTACGAGGCCAACAAGACCAGTTTCCTGGTGCCTCGCCAATTCCAGCTGGCGCAGATCTTCATTGCCCAGGGTCCGGACGCCGACAAGGCTGCCGAGGAGAAGGCGAAGAAGAAGCTCGAGGAGGTCAGGAAGAGCCTGAAGGAGCCCGGCGCCAATTTCGCCTCGATCGCGGCGCGCGAGTCCGACGATCCCGAGGGCGCCGCCAAGGGCGGCGACCTCGGCTGGCTCCGCGAGAACCAGATCCGTCCGGAAATCAAGTCGCAGATCTTCGGCCTCGCGGTCAACGCGGTCAGCGAACCGGTCAGGATCGAGGACGGCTGGCACGTGTTCAAGCTGACCGATACCAAGCCGGCCTACACCCTGCCGCTCTCCGAGGTCCGCGAACTGCTCCAGCAGCGGCTGCGCGAGGACCGGCAGAATGCCAATCAGCGCCGCTTTCTCGGTAAGGTTGCCGACGAAAATCCCATGACGATCAATGAAATCGCGCTGTCGAAATTAATCGAGGCGCCGGCGTCGTCATCGAAATGATTTAGTTTCGATTTAAATGTCGGTCTGATCGGCGCCTTCCGGGCGCCGGTCGGCCATCGCGGAGGTGCGCACGGAACCAACATGCACGTTGGTTCCGGTTTTGTTCGTGCGCCGGCGCCGGATGGCGAGAGCCCCACCAGTCCGCGGCGCAAACGCACCGCAGATTCAGGCCGATGCCGCATCCTAGAGCGGCACCGGTGTAGGAAGCGTTAACGCGTGAAGGCTGTCCGATGGCCGAGAAGATGACCTCCGAACCCGCCGGCCGTCAGGGCAGGAACGAACCGGGCCAGACCTGGCTCAGGCGTTGGCGCTTGCGCGTGCTGGCGACGACGGCGCTGACGGCGATCGTCGGGGCGGCCCCTCCGGCGTTCGGCGTCTACCTGCTGCGTGGCGCCAGCAATCCCGGCGCGACGGCCGCATCCCAGGCGGCGCAGTCCGCCGCCTCGGCCTCGGCGCAGGCCGCCGCGGCCAAGCAGGCCGCGGCCATGGCGGCGGCGGCCCAGGCGATCCAGGCGGCGCAGAGCCGAAACAGCATCGCCCACAGCACGTATCTGTTGAACCTGTCGAGCAATGGCGGCGCTGCGGTTCCCAATGGCAACGCGCCGGGCGGCCTGGTGCTGGATCCCAACAGCACCCAGACGGTCGGCATTTCGGGGATGACGCAGACCACCAGCGGCAACACCGTCATCGACACCATCAAGCAGACCCAGGCCAAGGCGGTCATCGACTGGACCAGCTTCAACATCGGCGCCAACACGGAGCTCGATTTCGTCCAGAGTTCGCCGAGCTGGAGCGTGCTCAACCGCGTCACCGGCAGTTCGGCGAATCCGAGCCAGATCCTCGGCCACATCAACGCGACCGGCGGCGTCTACATCATCAATCAGAACGGCATCATTTTCGGCCCGAGCGCGCAGATCAACGTCGGCAGCCTGATCGCGTCCTCGCTCGACGTCGGCGGCTACGGCATGACCGAGGCGCAGCGCAACGCGTTCTACCTCACCAACGGCATCGCGTCGCAGGCGAAGAACGCAGCCAACACTGCGTACCTCGACAGCTTCTCCTCGACGCTCGCGCCGACCGGCGGTATGGAGGGCAACGTCACCGTCCTGCAGGGTGCCAGCATTACAGCGGTCGGTCCCGGCTTGTCGAGCGGCAGCCCCGGCTTCATCTATCTGTTCGCGCCGAACGTGGAGAACGACGGCATCCTGTCGGCGCCGGCCGGCGAGGTGGGTCTCGTCGCCGCGCGTGCTGTCGCGCTCATTCCCAATGTATATGCGCCGACCACCAATGAAGCTATCGGCGACAATACGGCTGCCAGCGCCATCACGAACATTCGCGGCACCGGCTTCGCCATCACTCCCGATTTTATCACCAGCGGTGTCAGCGCCGGCACTGCCGCCCAGACCTATCAGCCGAATACCGGAAGCGTGATCAACAGCGGCATCATCTCGACGCCGGCGGGGGTCACGATTCTCAACGGCTACGCCGTCGCCGTCGCGCCAACCGGCGTCATTTCCGCCGACACGTCGATCAGCCGCAACAGCCAGGTGTTTCTCGACGCGGTGGCGAGCGTCAATCTTGCGGGTACCATCAGCATCCAGCCGCTCGACAACGGTGACACCCCACTGCCGTGGGGGGGGAATTCGTCGTCGTCGAACGGAAGCACGGTGGTCACGTTCACGCCGCCGTCCATCGAGATGAGCGCGGTCCAGGTCAATCTGGCGTCGACGTCCCTGATCAGCGCGCCGGGCGCGTCGGTGGCGGCGGCGACGACCACCCAGAATTTCGGCGCAGGCCTCTCTGCTGGAGCATCTTCGGTTCAGCAGATAACCATGGGTTCCGGCGCGACCATCGATGTCTCCGGGCTCGAGAATGTGCAGCTTGCGGCCGACTACAACATCGTCACCTTCAAGGTCACCGGGACGGAGCTTGCCAATGATCCGCTTCAGCGCAGCGGACTGCTGAACGGGCAATATATCTCGGTCGATATCCGCAACACCGGAACCAACGCCGACGGCTCGACCTGGATCGGAACGCCGGTGGCCGACGCCAGCGGCTACGTGGCCCAGGTTAGTCGCAGCATCGAGCAGCTGTTGACCGCGGGCGGTAACGTCAGCTTCAGCACCTCCCTGACGACGGCCGGGAGCCGGATCGTTCTCAGTCCGGGCGCGTCGATTAACGTCGCCGGTGGTTCCGTCAGCTACCAGAGCGGGTATGTTCCGAATACCCGGTTGATTGGAAGCGACGGTCACGTCTACGACATCAGCCAGGCCAATCCGAATCTCACCTATGTCGGCATCGTTGGCGAGTTCGTGACCTCCGACGCGCGCTGGGGCGCGGCCGCGACCCGAACCTATATCAGCAAGTTCAACCAGGTTTACGAGCCAGGCTATGTCGAGGGCTACAGCGCCGGCTCGATCTCGATCCAGGGCGCTTCCGTTGCGGGGCTGGGGCAGGCGAACTTCCAGTTCGGCGCCATCGTCGGCCAGCGTCAGGCGGCGCTCGGCGAGGCGAGCGGCACGGCGGTTGCGTATGCGGTGGAGGCGCGCGACCTCATTCCGTCGCAGGGCGGTCTCACCATCGTTGCTCCGGAAAGCTTCGTCATCACGGATGGTTCCCCGAGCTACTCCGGCGCGGCATTTCAGCCCGGCACCTCAAACGTAATCCAGGTCTCCGCTTCGCAGCTCAACGGCTATGGGCTGAGCAGCCTCAGCATCACCGGCAACGATCTCTACATTCCCGCCGGAACGACGGTCGCGATGGCGTCCGGTGGCACCTTCAGCGCCACCACGGCCGGAGCGATCGACGTCGAAGGCACCGTCGCCGCGCGCGGCGGGCAGATCAGCCTGACAACGGAGGGATTTTCGCTCCGTTTTGCTGACAACCTCTACTCCTACTCTGTCAACGCATCGGGCCAGTCCGACATCACGGTCGGCGGCACGCTCGACGTGCGCGGGCTCTGGGTCAACGACACCGGCTTGACCGCGGCGACGGAAACGGGACCTGGATTCATCAACGGCGGCGCAATCACCTTGCAGACGTTGAACGGCACCGACGCCAGCGGCGCGGTGAACCGGACGGGAAACATCACACTTACCGCGGGCAGCCTGCTCGACGCGTCGAGCGGCGGCTACGTCAATACCAAGGGTGTCGCCAAGACCACGTCGTCCGGTACGCTGGCCGGAAATGGCGGCAATATTTCATTGGCTGTATTCCAGGGTGCCGGCTTCACCGGTCTTGCGGGGTCGCCCGACCCCCTCGAGTCCGGCGCCCACGATTCGATCGTGACGATGGACGGAACGGTGCGCAGCTATGGCTTCGCGACCGGCGGAACGCTGACGATCTCGACGCCGTCGTTCCAGATCGGCGGAACGCCGTCGGGCGATCCCAATACGCTTTATCTTCCGACGGCGTTCTTCACCCAGAACGGCTTTGCCTCCTATGTGCTGCAGACGCCGAACGATACCCAGATCTTTGCCAATTTCATCACTGTGGCGCCGAATCAGACCGTGACGCTGCAGCAGCAGAATTTCGCGAGCAACGGCTTCGCCTACACGGGGATCGGAACCGGCGCCAACGTCACCGACTTCGCGCCGCTGGTGACGTTGCCGGGCGATCAGCGCAAGCCGGTCAACCTCACCCTGCAGACCGGCGTCACCTCCACGGGAAGCAGTGCCGGAAGTATCGCGCTCGACGCTGGCTCGACCATCGCCACGGATCCCGGCGCCAAGGTCACTCTGGACGTCACGAACGCAGCCAGCAGCCTCCAGGTCTCGGGTTCGATCACGGATCATGGCGGCACGGTGATCATGGAGGCCTATTCCGTGCAGCTCGGCGCGGGCTCGGTGATCGACCTCTCGGGCACCTTCATTCCGAGCTCGACGTTCGGCACCTTCGGCACGGCGCTGCAAAGCGGCACCCTGCTGGCCGGCGGGACGCTCACCATCGATACGACGAAGCCGGGCGGCGAAGCCTCCGGCAGCGCCATCTCCGGATCGGTGACCGCCGCCGCCGGCGCGGTGGTCGACGTCTCGGGCGCCGCGGCGACGATCGAGGGCTACGACACCACGACGCCGGTCCGCGAGACCATTTCGGTGGCGTCCTGGAGCGACGCCGGCACCGTCAACATCAACACCGGAAGCCTGAACTGGAACGGAAAGTTCAAGGCGGAAGCGGGCGGGCCGCAGGGCAACCGCGGCACCCTCAACCTCGGCGGCAACACCATCTCGCTGGTGTCGTCGATGAGCAACCTGGCGGGCGCCAGCACGTCGACCATCATTGCCGCCGCCGATCAGCTTGCCGCGTTCGATACGGTCTACCTCTATGCGGGCGCCTACGATCCCGCCAACGCGCTCACCGGCGGTTCGGGTTTCATCTCGGCTGCGCTTCCGGGAGCCGGCAATACGTCGGCCAAGACCGTCTGGGAGCCGCTTCAGGTCTATGGCAACGTCGATCTCACGGTTCGCAACCGCCTGCTGATCTCGGCTCTGGCAATCGTGGATCAGACACCGACCGGCGGCGCGGGCGTGAACTTCGCCGCAAACTACGTCCTGCTCTCCAGCAATCCCGCTTCGGCTCCGCCCCTGTCCTCCGGGCAGCGCAATCTCACCATCAGCGGGCAGACCATCGACGTCCAGAGCGCGGCGTTCTCCAATTTCCTCAATGTCACGCTGGCAAGTTCCGGCGACATCCGGCTGATGGCGCCGCCGGTGAACGACGGTGTCAACCTCGTCAACGGTACTGAGATTGTCAATGCTTCGACCGGCTCGAGCGCCTTCTTCGGCGAGCTCGCGACTGGCGGCAACCTCACCCTGAGCGCGCAACGCATCTATCCGGCGACCGCCGTCGATTTCGCCATCGATCTGACCGGATCCTTGGGGACGGTGACCTTTACCGCGCCCGCCGGCTCGAATACATCGACGCCGCTGTCGGCCGGCGGCAGCCTCACGGTGTCGGCGGCGACCATCATCCAGGACGGCAACCTGTTCGCGCCGCTCGGCACGATTTCGCTGGGAACGCTGTCGAACGCCGATCGGGACCCTAATGATCATCGCACCGCGGTGGTGACCCAGTCGGTGACGCTCGGCGCGGGCAGCCTGACCTCGGTGTCCCTCGCCGGCCAGATCGTGCCCTACGGCCAGACCGAGGACGGCACCAACTGGTTCTACAACGCGCCGACGTCGCCGCTCACCGGGCCACCGACCAAGGCGGTCCTGCTGAAGGGCGGGAACATCACGGTGGCGGCCGGCTCGAACCTGAATATCAGCGGCGGCGGCGACCTGCAGTCCTTCGAGTGGGTTTCCGGCAAGGGCGGCACCAAGGACGTGCTGTCCGACGTGGTCCAGAATGGAACGACCTATACGTCGGCCTCTTCCACCGTCTACGCCATCCTGCCGAGCGGGTCGCAGGCCAGCGTCGCGGCCTACGACATCGATTTCAATTCCTACCTCGGCGACAAGGAGCCGCTGGCCGGCCAGCAGGTCTATCTCAGCGGCGGCGCCGGCCTCGCCGCCGGTTGGTACACGCTCTATCCGGCGCACTACGCCACCCTGCCGGGCGCTTACCGCGTGGTCGACTACGGCAGCTCGCTCGCCAATCCGGGCCTGGCGGTGGGAACCACACTGCCCGACGGCACCGTCATCATGGGCGGCGCGTATGGGCAGTCGTCGCTCGGCCTGCGCGCCTCGGGCACCGAGCTGTTCTCGGTCGAATCGTCCAGCGTCTGGCAGCAATACACCCAGTTCACTCCTAGTTCCGCCAACACCTACTTCACCGCTTCGGCCGGTCATGTCGCGTCCACCCAGGTGTTGCCGATCGATGGCGGCCGGCTGTCGATCGCCGCGTCCGTGTCGCTCGTCCTCAGCGGCACCATCAATTCCCAGGCCGCCGCCGGCGGCACCGGCGGCGAGCTCGACATCTCGAGCGCCAAGGTCGACATCATCGACAGCGGAACGACCGCGCTCGCGGGCTATGTCGGCATCCAGGCCAGCGAGATCGACAGCGCCGGCTTCGAGAGCGTGTTGATCGGCGGCTTCCGCACCGACCAGTCGAACGGAACCACTTTGATCACGCCCACGGCCACCGACGTTCGGGTCGATCTGTCGACGACGCCGCTGACCGCGCCGGAAGTGATCCTGGTCGCGGCGCCGGCGGTGGCAAGTGGGGGCGCGACGGCATCCTATACGGTGACGGAGACCGGCACCGCGACGGCGCCGGCCGCGCCGGCCAGCTTCACCGTGCCCGCTTTCCAGCCGGGAACCGGCAACGTCACCATCGCATCCGGCGTGGTTACCGCCAACGGCAGCACTGGCGCCGATACCGGGCGGCGCTACGTTCTCGGCAGCTCTTCGCTGGCTGCGCTCGCGTCGCAGCTCGGCGGCACGCTGACCACATCGACCTCAGGCGGTCCGCTCATCACCGGCGTGACCTACGCGTCGTCGGTGCAGTCGACCATTGCGAACTTCATGTCCGGCAATGCGGCCGGCGCCCTGTTCCTGGCGTCCAACGCCCCGGGTGCGTCGGTGACCCGCAACCTGCTGCCCGCCGGCGGCGTCAAGATTCAGTTCCAGTCGCTGTCGCCGACCACCACCAACACCTATTATTACACGCTGTCGCTCCCGACCTCGTCGCCGGGCACGCTGACCGTCGGCGGCAACGGCCAGAGCGTGACTGCGGGCGCCGCCCCCGGATCGTCGACCCAGCCCAAGGTGCTCATCCTCAGCGCCACGGGACAGACCGGAGCCATCAACGTGCAGCCCGGCGCAGTTGTCGGGGCCCAGTCGGTCACCGTGGCGGCGCCGAGCATCGGCATCGGCGACAGCAGCGGGACAGCGGATAGCGTCGTGCTCGGCCACGACCTGATGGCGCAACTCACGCAGGGCTCGCTGACGCTGCAGGCGCTGTCCGGCAACATCGACCTCTATACCTACCAGAACCTGCCCAATTGCGCGGCCAGCTGCCAGATCGGCATCGGCGACGGCGTCACGTTGCAGAACCTGACGCTCGATGCCGGGGCGATCGTGGGTCATGGCTTCGGGGCCACGATCGACGCCGCGGGGACGGTCACGCTGGTCAATTCCGGCGTCGGCGCCGCGTCCGCGGCGGACGCCACGTTCGTGGTCAACAGCCAGTCCTACCCCGGCGGTCATCTCGCCATCGCGGCCAACGAGATCGATCTCGCTGGCGGCAATTCCAGCATCAACGGCTATACCGAGGTCGATCTCATCGCGAGCCAGCAGGTCTTCGTCAAGGGGGCAGGGTCCCTCACCCTCGGCGCGACCGGCTCCGGCGCGACGCCGGTCAACCTCGTGATGCTGACGCCGAATCTCCTGGTCGGCACCGCGACGACCACCTCCTCGAGCACGACCTCGCAGTTCGCGCTGACCACGCAGGGCAACCTGCTGCTGCGCGGCGACGGCTCGGCACCGGCCGCAACCTCCCAGATCGGCGGCAGCATCGCCATCACGGCCGCCAGTATCGAGCTCGATCAGGCCTCGATCGAGGCGCTGTCCGGGACCATCTCGCTGCACGCGACCGGCAGCTCCAACGCCGGCCGGACCTCCGGCAACATCCTGCTCGGGGATTCGAGCTATCTCGCCGCCGGCGGCTACGCCCGAACCCTGATCGATCAGATCCGCTATTCGTCCGGCGGCCACGTCAGCCTCACGTCCGACAACGGTGACATCGTCACGTCGGCCACCGGCACGATTGACGTCTCCCAGCCGGCGGGCGGCCTTGCGTCGGGCGGCGAGATCGACATCACCGCGCAGAACGGCAACCTCGTCAGCACCGCCGGCGTCGGCGTGCTCGCCAGCCGCATCCTCGGAGTCACCTACGGCGCTGCCAATGGCGCCACCGGCGGCATCTTCCATCTCGATATCGGCGGCGGGCTCGCCAACAACTCGCTCGACGGTCTCGTCGACAGCCTGACCACGGGCGGCTTCACCAACGAGGTCAGCATCGAGACCCGCACCGGCGGCCTCGTGCTGGACAATGTCGGTCTCGGCGCCGGTCAGATGCGAGCCCTGACGGCGAGCATCATCTCCTTGACCGCCGATTCCACAGATCCGATCCTCGGCCGTGTGGTGCTGGGGTCCGGAACGAAGCTCGACGCCTCGGGCAATTCGGGCGGTACGATCGAAATCTACGCGCGCAGCGTCGATGTCGAGGGTGTGCTCGATGCTCACGCCACCGGCGCGGGCCAGGCGGGCGGCTCTGTAACAATCGGGACCCGGCTGACCGCCAGCCGGCAATACGATGCCACCTATGGATTCGAGATCGTGTCAGTGCAGGACAACCCTGCGACCGGTTTCCTGGACGGAATGCTGACCCTCGGCTCGACATTCTCGGTGAACCTCTCCGGCATGCCGGATTCATCCGGCAACGTGCGCAACGGTACGCTGACGCTGCGGGCGCCGCTGATCGAGACCGCGGCCACGGGCGGCACGCCCCAGTACAGCGTGAGGATCAACACCGGCGCCAATCCGCAGACTGCGCTGGTGGGGGTCGCCGCCGTCGCGCTCGACGTCTACGCGACGTGGAGCACCACGGACAATACCACCGGAGCCCAGCATTTCGATGGCATCATCGATCCGGCCGGCACGACCGCCGCGCTGGCAGGAGCGAACCACAAGGCATTCTATGACAACACGCTCGTCAACTTCACGCAGAATGCTTTGAGCCAGCTTGTCGACCAGCCCTCCCTGAGCCCGATCACCGCGTTCGGAACGTCGCTGCCGGTTCCGCTGATCCTGAGCCCGGGAGTCGTGCTGCAGAATCCTTCCATGGCGGTCAACAACGGCGACATCACCGTGGCCAGCGCCTGGAACCTGGCCGCCGGCGTGATCGTCAATCCCGTGAGCGGCAAGTTCAGCCAGTCCGCGAGCGACATTCTGTTCGCCTATCGTTTCGGCTATTGCGTGCCGTCCTGCACCGCGGCCTCGGCAACCTACTATGACGCGCCCGGCAACCTCACACTGCAGGCGGTACGCAACATCAACGTCAACGCTTCCATCTCCGACGGTTTCTTCGACACCGAGAACCTGTCGGGCGTCACGTCAACGTCTGCCACCCAGCAGGTGGTCGGATCGATCCCGAGCGGCGCACCAACCGCGCTGTCGACGGCGACATTCACCGCGATAGAGAATGCGCTCCTGGGCAATCTTTCGAACCCCAACGGCTTCAGCCCGACTGTGACGACTGCCAATCCGGGTGGGCTCGCGGGCTATGATCTGTTCCCCTCGACGCTCAATTTGGTAGTCCAGACGCCGGGCGGCGCAAGCTCCTGGGCCACCACTACGGCGCAGCCCCGATCTTGGAGTTATCGCCTCACCGCCGGCGCGGACTTCAGCAGCGCCAATCCCAACGCCGTCGGCACCGTCGCCACCTATGGTGACGGTGCCACTGGCGCGCTGGCCGGTCAGGGCAATGTGATTGTCAATGGCCACACGACTTATTCCTACAAGGCTGGGGGCACTTTCAGCAGCTCGCCGACCTTGACGATCGCGCTTCCGACCATGCTGCGCACCGGCACCGGCGACATCATCATCGACGCCGCCCGCGACGTCGTGCTGGCCGACACCTCGGCGCCGGGCGTGATCTACAGCGCCGGCGTCAACGCGCAACTGCCGAGTGGATTCACGCCGCCCAACCTGTTCTACGCGGGAGATGCCACCAGCTCCGTTACACCTTATGACGAGCTTTTGAGCGAGACGGTCGGCGGCGTAACCGCCTCTGTGAAGCTTGCCGGGCCGACCACCGCTCCGGCGTTTCCGGTCGACGGCGGAGACATCGTGATCCGCGCGCAGCAGGACATTATCGGCTTTCAGAATGTGTTTGCGACCGCCAATTACGCCTTGGGTGCCTCGCTGGCCACGTCCAATCCAGCGTACCAGTTCTATGCGCCCTGGCTGCTGGTGCAGGCCAGCGGATCCAGCGGCGACGGCGCATACGTGACCACCGGATCCCAGTACGAGCGGCAGACGGCCTGGTGGATCGAGTACGGACGGTTCGACCAGGGCGTCATGAGCGCCGGCGGCAACGTCACCGTGGTCGCCGGGCGGGACCTGAGGGACTTCTCGGTGTCGCTGCCGACCACCGGCGCCGTGAGTGGCGGCCAGACGTCGACCAGCCTGCCGCAGGTTACTCTCTATGGTAGCGGCAACATGGTCATCAGGGTCGGGCGCAATCTCGACAGCGGCTCGTTCTACGAGGGATCTGGTACGGCGACGATCACGGTCGGCGGCTCGGTGCAGAGCGATTGGACCGGCGCGATTGTCACAAATGCGCTACCGGTCACGACGGTTCCCGTGTCGGTGTCGACAGTACTGGCCGTGGATACAGGGTCGATCAACCTCACGGCGGCGGGATCAATCACGATTACGGATATTCTCAATCCGGCGCAAATTCATGGCGTTAGCGGCACGACGATGGTCACTTATGGTCCAAACAGCACGGTCGGCCTGACGTCGATCGGCGGCGACGTGACCGTGAATTCCACGCCAGCTCTCATTAGCAACGGCATCACGCCCAGCACAGCGCAGTTTGTGCTGCCCGCCGTCGTCAATATCGAAGCCCTGAGCGGCAACATCACGACGCCGCAGGCCGGCATGACCCTGTTCGATTCGCCGTCGGCATCGCTGTCGCTGCTCGCCTACGGCTCGGTGAACCTGATCGGCGGCGGGACCACGGCTGCGAGCAACCCGAGCGGAACGATCGGCGCCGGCACGGCCCTGGTTGACCAAGCTTTCAATCCTTATGAGCCGAATCTGTGGCCGGGAAACACGGCGCTGGGGAGCACGACCCCGGTCTTGGCTCATGCCAGTGACAGCGCGGATAACCTGTACGACCTGATCTATGCGGCCACGGGCAGCATCACCGGCGGGCAGGCCGATATTGAGATCCCGCGGCCGGTGCTGGTAAAGGCCGGGCTCGACATCGTCGACCTCAACCTGACCGCGCAGAACATCCGAACCAGTGACGTGAGCCAGATCATCGCGGGACGTGACATCACATACGATGCGTTTTCCGTGAGCAACGCTGCGAACACCGGAGGCGGCCTGCAGATTGCGGGGCCGGGGTTCCTCGACGTCGAGGCGGGACGCAATCTCGGGCCGTTCCTGGTTGCGTCCGCCGACGGTAGCAAGACGACCTATACCCAGCAGGGTATCGTCTCCAGCGGTAACGCGGCGACTTTTGACAGTGTCATTAGCTCGACAACCCAAGGTCCAGTGAGCTTCCCGGTCGGGAACAACCTCTACACCGCCGTCGGTTATCCAAGCACAATTTTCCTCGGCGCCGTCAGCGGCGCCGGCCACCGCCTGGGAACGCAGAATTTCCTCCTTCCGTCGACCGGCGCGACCATCGTCGCGCTGTTCGGGGTCGCGCCGAGCACCGACTATCTCGGCTTCGTTCAGGTTCACTATGCCGACCTCAAGAGTTTCCTCGGCAGCCGCGGCTATCCGGTGACCAGTGCTACCAGTGAAAGTGTCGTCGTGTCGATGTGGAGCACGCTGTCCCTGGCGACGCAGCAGGCGTTTCTGGCTCAGGCAGATCCGTCGCTGACCTATGTAGGCTTGGTGACCGCCTTTGCTGACGCTACTGTCACGAATCTATCGACGCTGCAGGCTTTCCTGGTCGCCAATGGTTCGACGGTGCCGTCGGGGGCATCCGCGGCGCAGCTGGTGAACGTGTTTTCGGGTCTGTCGCTGGGTCTGCAACAGCAGTTCGTGCACCAGATCACGCCGGCCATCGACTACAGTGCCGTAGTAACACGATATCTCGATCCGACCACGGCGGTCGCCTATTCGGCCGGCACCTCCGGCGTCTATCTCGCGGACCTCGTTACCTTCCTCGACGCTCACGGCTATCCGGCGGTCAGCAGCACGGCGGCGGCCTGGAGCACATGGAGCCAGATCCCTTCGTCCCTGCAGCACATGTTCCTGGATCAGGTCTTCTTCAGCGAGATACAGCGTGCCGCCAACCAAACCACGAGCGCGATCGGCTACACGGCGGTCGACACCATGTTCCCGATCGCTCGCGGCTATACCGACAACGCCACCACCGGAACCCTCGGCGCGCCGACGACTCAGCTGGTGTCGACCGGCGCGCTCAACCTGCTGCATGCCACCATCCAGACCGATTACGGCGGCGACGTCGACATCTTCGGGCCCGGCGGCTCGATCAAGGTAGGTTCGCTGGCGATCGAGCCCAACTCGAATCTCAAGCTCAACAATCTCGGCCTGATCACCGAGGGCGGCGGCGACATCAACACCTTCACCGACGGCAGCGTGCTGGTGAATGCCAGCCGCGTGTTCACCGAGCAGGGCGGCAGCATCCTGATGTGGACGTCGAATGGTGACCTCAACGCCGGCGAGGGCTCGCGCACCACGCTGTCGCTCAATGCCCTCCAGGTCTTCATCGACAACAACGATTTCCAGAGCATCAACCGCGGCGGTCTCGTCACCGGCGCCGGCATCGCCACGCTCGCCTCGTCCGCGGACGTGCCGGCTGGCAACATCACGCTGCTGGCGCCGAACGGTATCATCGACACCGGCGACGCCGGCATCCGTGCGACTGGCATCTTTGACTATGTCTCGCCGGTACCGCCTGTCGGCACCGGAGGCGTTCAAGCCAGCGGGGGTACAAAAGGGGGGCCAGCTCTTTCCTCACAAGCATTTACCGGCGACACCAACGTCAACACGAACCAGGCCAACACCCACGTGGGCCCCGATACGACCGCCAGCACGACCAAATCCAGCCAGCCGTCCGTGATCATCGTCAACATCGTTGGCTATGGCGGCGGCGACAACCTGCCGACCGGCTCGGTGGGCGGGACGGGCGGCGCCACCGGTTCGACCGGCGGCACCAACGACAACGCCGCGCCGGCGGGATCGGGTCAGGACAACGACACCACCGGCGGCCCCGGCAACACCAAGCGGCGCGACGGCACCAGCGGGTAGGGCTCAGACGACGTGGCGGGGGAGATCATCAGTTCGGTCGTCAAGTCGGTGGCTCGCGTCATGGCCGGCCTGGCGCTACTTGGCGCGCTCATTGGCGCCGCCCGCGCCAGTGATCCGGACAACGCCGTCGACATGCCGCCACCGTCGCCGCTCAAGGGCGCGCTGCCGGCCACCGCCGCCCCGCTGCCGCCGAGCCTGATCGCCGCGCTGGCGCCGGGCAGCTCGAGCCGCACGCTGGTGCGGCTCGAAGCGGTGCGCGCTGGGCTGCCGCCCGAGGTCGCCGACGCGGTCACCGAGGTCGAGAGCGGTTACCACGCCGGGACCATCGGCGCCGCCGGCGAGATCGGCCTGATGCAGGTGATGCCCGGCACCGCGCGCATGCTCGGCTTCACCGGCTCCGCCGACGAACTGGCGACGCCGGCGATCAACATCCACTACGGCGTGACCTATCTGGCCCAGGCCTGGCGCCTCGCCGGCGGCGACATCTGCACCGCGACCATGAAATACCGCGCCGGCCACGGCGAGACCCGCTTCTCCTACCGCTCGGTCGACTACTGCCAGCGGGTGCGCGCCAAGCTCGCCGCGCGCGGCTATCCCGTCACCGGCACGGTGCCGGTCGCCACTTTCGGCGAGCCGTCATGGCCGGGCGCCAGCGGACGCATCGCCGGGGCGCGGGGCCGCTGGCGCAGCTTCGCCGGCCGCGGCCCGGATCTCGCCGGCCTCAACGCCAGGCTGCGCGCGGTCACCGACCTCACCCACGCTCACCTGGCGGCGCTGCACTGAGGCGGCGCGTTCGCGGTTTCACTTACATGGCTTGCGCTGCCGGCTGGACCGGAGCAGGCGCTGCGCCGAGTTCCGGATCGAACACCGCACGCAGCGCGGCTTCGGTCTTCTCGCGGGTCGCCTCGAACCGCGCCAGCGCGCGCAACGAAGCCTCGCTGGCCCTGCGATAATCCGCCGGGCTCTGCTTCCACGCCGCGATGCGGCGGACCGCGGGCTCGATATCGTCGCCATCGCGGTCGAGCAGCACGGCGCCATCGGCATCGACCATTTCGCACAGGCAGCCGCGTGACGTCACCACCACCGGCAGGCCGGCCGACATCGCCTCGTAGACCACCAGCGGCTCGGCCTCGTTGGAATAGCGCGACGGGAACATGAAGGCGTCGATACGCCGGTAGAACGCCTCCTTGGCCTCGCCATAGAGCGGACCGTGATAGGTCACGTTCGGAAGCCGCGACAGGCGCTCCTCAACGAACTCCCGCTCCGCGTCATTGGCGTAGGGCCCGGCGAGATCAAAGGCGACACCGTCGTCGCCGGCAAAGCGCGCCGCGACGTCGAGAAAGCGGTCGACACCCTTGGCGCGGGAGATGTTCGAGAGGTAGCCAATGCGTGCGAGATGGCTCCGCGGCGTGGCGAGCGTCGCCTGCGCCGGAAAGAAGCACAGGTTCGAGACCCGGACGCAGCGCAACTCGGCACCATAGAGCGCGCGGAGCTTGCGGCCCATGTCGTGACACAACACGACGTGCACCTGGTCGCGCGGCGCGATCCGGACCAGCAGCGCCAGTACGCCGCGGCGGCGGTCGATGTAGTCGAAGCTGTGGTGATGCAGCACCACGCGGTTCGCGCGCAGCCGTGCCGCCGTCACCACCAGAAGGTCGTAGAACAATCCGTTGCCGCCGGAGAGCGAGACGTAGACCGTCGCGCGGAACGGTCCGGTGAGCAGGGTGCGCAGCGTCCGCGCATAGGCGCGCGCCCGGCTGAGATGCCACCGCCAACCCCGCGTACGGGCGGTGGGCGAGATGTTGCATTCCACGGTCGCGGCGCCTGCGACCGAGAGAAGGGAGGCCACCGCGCGGGTGATCACCGAGGCGCCGTGGACCGGTGGCGGCAAGGGGCCGACAATGAAGATCGGCTTAGCGCCGGAACGAGACATCTGCAGGGCCACGTCATCGCGGGAGGGACGGGCGCGGACAGCGCGCGGCAACACCTATCGCGGGATTGTGCGACAGTTCTGTGAAGCCGCCGGCGAGCGCGCCGGATCTGTTGGCACCTTGGGTGAACAATGCTAAGGCCGTCTCGCGTGGAAACTGCATGCGGCGCGATCGACCATGAGTGGAATTGTCATCGTGCCGTTAAAATCGACGCGGACCGACCGTCGGCGGCGAGGACTCCGCTGTCTCGAACGGTAGTCCGGACGTGCGGCCCTGGGGGCCGCGTCGCATCACAGCTTGCTCCGAGTGTTCCATGACCGATACCGGCTACCCGCCGCCTCCGATCGACCCCTCC
Organism: Xanthobacteraceae bacterium; assembly: GCA_031291445.1. Lineage (GTDB taxonomy): Bacteria > Pseudomonadota > Alphaproteobacteria > Rhizobiales > Xanthobacteraceae > Bradyrhizobium_A. The sequence continues at coordinate 16,103 of JARLJA010000156.1, forward strand.
GTGCCATCGCTGCTCGATATCGCCCTGATGGTGGCGGACTTCCTGAAGCGCCACCGCAAGCTGATCTACCTGTGCCTGGTGCTCGGGCTCGCATTCGGCAACGTCTACATGGCCATGACCAAGCCGACCTACACGGCGGGCGCGTCGCTGATCCTGGACATGCGCAACGTCCAGTTCAACAACCCCAAGCCGATGGTTACCGACCAGTCGCTGGATTCGGCCTTCGTGGAGAGCCAGGTCGAAGTGATGCGATCGCGGGCGGTTGAGCTCGCCGTCATCCGGCGGTTCGATCTCACCAGCCGCCCCGAATTCGTCAAATCGACCGGCGGGCTGCTGGGCGATGCGATCGAGTTTTTCGCTCGTCGCGTCGGCGGAGCCTCGCCGCCGCCGGACTACGAGCTGACGGAGCGCGCGCTGCGCGTCTTCGACAGCCGGCTCGCCGCCAAGCGCGTCGGGCTGAGCTTCATCATCGAGATCACGTTCCGCTCGTCGGATCCCGAGCTCGCTGCGGCGATCGCCAATGCGACGCTGGAGGCCTACATCGCGGACGCGAAGAATGCCAAGACCGAGATCACGCGCCGCGCCATCGACTGGCTGCAGGAGAGTTTGGATGGACTGCGCCAGCAGGCGATCGCATCCGACCGGGCGGTGGTCGAGTTCAAGGCCAGGAACAACATCGTCAGCACCGACGGCAAGCTGATCAACGACCAGCAGATCAGCGAAGTGTCGAGCCAACTCGTGACAGCGACGGGACAGAGGGCGGAAGCGAAGGCCCGGCTCGAGCACATCGACTCCATTCTCAACGACGTATCAGCCGAGGATTCCAGGGTCGACCCGGCTGTCACCGACGCGTTGCGCAGCGAGATCATCACCAAGCTGCGCACCCAGTATCTGGAGATCGCCAACCGCGAGGCCGAATGGGAGGTCCGCTACGGCCGGGACCACAACGCCACCGTCGGGCTGCGCGACCAGATGCGCGAGATCAGGAATTCCATGCTTGCGGAGCTGCGCCGCATCGCCGAGACCTATCGCAGCGACTACCAAGTCGCCGAGCAGCGCGAGAGCAACTTGCGCCAGCAACTGGCGGCGGCGATCGCCGGCACCGAGGGCACCAACAACGCGCAGGTGACGCTGCGGGAGCTGGAAAGCGCGGCGCAGACCTACCGCACCCTCTACGACGATTTCCTGCACCGGCATATGGAAACGCTGCAGCAGGTTTCGTTTCCGGGGACCGAGGGCCGGATCCTGTCACGCGCCTCGCGTCCGCTGCGGGTCAGTTGGCCCCGCGCCTCGGTCGTCTACCTGCTGTCGATCGTGCTGGGGCTTCTGTCCGGGCTGCTGCTGTCACTGGCATTCGATGCCCGCGCCGCGTTCGTCGCGGCACGCGCTGCTGCCGGCACTGATCATCTCGCCGTCCCCGCGGCGGCGACAGGGACCTCGGGACTGCCGGTCCCGTGATGCACGCAGCGGCTCCGACCGGCCTCCGTCGGCTGCCGCCGGCGCTGCGCATGATTGGGAAAACCATCGACCGCTCCACGCGTTTCGCGGCTGCCGCTCTTGCCGTTCGTGGAGACGGTCGGCGCTATACTCCGCTGGTCTACGCCATGATCGCGGGGCTGCTCTTGCTTCTAGCGGAGACCCTCAACGAAGCTGGCTGGGCCACCACGAGCGTTGCGGTGGTGCTGCTGCTCGGACCGCTGATGGCGATCTGCGCCATCGACGCTCGATTCGGCATCATTCCCGACGGGCTCGTCGTCGCGATCGCGTGCGGCGGATGCCTGGAGATGGCGATGACCGGAGTCGATCCCGTGCAGCGGACTATCGCAGCCGCGATGATGCTGGCCGGCGCCTGGCTGTTTCGCGCCAGCTATTTTCGGGTGCGGGGTTTTCACGGGCTCGGCCTCGGCGACGTCAAGCTCACGGCAGCGGGCGTGCTGTGGACCGGACTCGGGCCGGTGCCCGCGATCATTCTGATCGCCGTCGTATCGGCGCTGGCATGCGTCATCCTGCAGCGCCTGCAGGGGAACAGGGTGACCGGGCGGGATGCGATCGCGTTCGGGCCTCACCTTGCGCTCGGGATCTGGCTGACCTGGGTTGCCGGTGCCCTGGGTTGCTGCAGCGAACTCTGGCCAGCGTGATCTGGACGCGATGATGAGTTTTCGCGGGCCGTGCGTCCGATCGTCGGAAATCTGGGGCAACGACGCGGGACCCAAGCCGTCGGCGGCGCGTTGGGGCGGCCGGTGCAGCAGACGCCGAGTTGCAGCCGAGCGGTCGGCGCTTCCGCTGGACGGGTGGCCTATCCGGTCATGACCGAGGGCGCCTGTTCCGTTTCGCGCGTATGCTCAGCCATCCGGCCGTGCATCGCGAACAGATCCGCAGCGCAGGTTGCTATCTCGCGGTCGATCCACCGGCGTGCGAGGCGATCGAGGAGAATCTCGGTGAGCTCGTTGTTGAGCTTGACTCGGGTTTGCCCATCGCGGCTCCTCCGCCGGTCGAGGAGTAACGCCGCGACCTTGGCGCGTGCGCTCGCTGCGTCGCAATCCATCAAGGTCCCCAGTTCGTCATACGTCATCCAGATCTGAGGCACGCCGCACTCTCCCACCGCTCGGCAATGATAGGCGAACGCGCTTAAAGATCCGTTACAGGTGGTGCGTCGAGCGGACGTGGCATGTTCGGCGTGGCGCTCGACAGTCGGACGGATCGGTCGGCCGGAATTATCGCGAAGGCCCGATGTTCGGGCCGTGTGCGCGCAGGCATTTCATCGGTCGCGAGGCAAAGGCTGAGCGCAAAAGCCGCATTCAAGGTTGCCAAGACATGGTTGCCGCCAAAAATGTTGCTGGGAACGAATTCCTTCTGGCGGCGTTTGTTCGTGTTGATCAACCGGACAGTGTCTGAGTTTTGGAGTGGGGGTCTCTGAACGTTCTGGAGTCACGTGCGATGTTCGAACTTCAACATCCGGCTCTTGGTTTGAGAATTGGAGCGCTTGGGCTTGCTGCGGCGATTATGTCTTCACCGGCGCTCGCATCCCCCCATGCTGGAGGTGGATTCCATCGCTGCAGGTCCCCGGAGATTCGTCGGGGTGAGGCTGTCCTTCACCGCAACGGCGGAGCGGCCGCACCCGGGTTCTGGGGCGGAGGATACGCCAACTACAACGCGCCCCAGGTCGCTTACGCCGGAAGTGCGACGGTCGTGGGCTGCGAGCAGGCTTTTCCGTCCTACGATCCAGCATCGGGGACATATCTCGGCTGCGACGGAATTCGATATACCTGTCCGTAGGAACACTCTGTGAAGCAGTGCCCGCTTGGGGTGCGCCTCGAGTAGAGAAGTCGCGCCTCTGTGTCTTCCCGGGTTCCTGCCGCGACAGACGGAAGGCTGGGGATTCGGTCTCTGCGAACGACCGGACCACGTATCGCAGGCGCGCAGGGCCACTTGTTTCAACTAGATTGTGGATGGAAAAACAAACAGGTGACTTCGACGCTGCTCGCGGCCGACGTCACGATTGAGTCGGATTTCCGTAAGCCCAGTGTCACCGCCCGCCGCTATACGGCGGCCATGACATGGAGCGGAGCGATTCGCGTGGACCATCCACAGGACGACCTCACCCTCGACGAACTGGCGGGCCTCAGGCTGATCCTGGTCCAGGGCCGGTCGCCCGGCGCTTGGCTCGCGAAGCACCTGATCGCCCGCGGACTGGTCGCGGAGCGCCAGGACAGCCTCGCCCTGACCGGGGAGGGCCGGCGCGCGCTGGTACGCGGTTCAACGGCGTCATGGACCCTGGTGGCCTGAACCTGTGTCGGCACCTGCAGGTTCGCACCGACCAGTTTCCGATGAATGATCGGTGCGAGTGCATGGGGCCGCTCACGCCGGCGAAGCCAGCGGCTTGTCCTTTTCCACGATATAGTTGATGGCAAGCCGGGTCTTTCCGTTGCCGTTCTTGCCGCCATGGGGCGTCACCGGAGGCACCTGGAAGCCGTCGCCGGTCTTGAAGGTGCGCATCGGCTGGCCTTGGACCTCGAGGCTGATTTCGCCTTCGATCACATAGCTCGATTCAATGCCGGGGTGCGTGTGGCGTGCGACCGCAAGGCCCGGATCGATTTCGACTTCGGCATTGATGGTGACGTAGCCGGGCGCCGGACCGTCGATCTGCGACAGGATCTTGCGCTTGAGCCCAGGCGTCGCGGCGGGCGGGGGATTTGCGTCGGCGGACGCATCGGTTGCCATAAATCCGGTCAGCGCGCACAGCGCGCAGGTTGCAAACTCCGCAAAACCACGTCGGGTCAGTCTGGTACCCATGATGTCCTCCCGATCGGGCCCCGATCCTGAACGCCGGGGCTCCCCACCGCGAAATATGAGCCCGGGGCGCGTCACTCCGCAAGGCGAAAGCCCGTGATCCCGCGCTGCGGCGTCGCACGCGGTCGGCCTTGTCATGGCGGTCAAGTCGGGACATCCTTTGCGCTCACGGCACCCCCGGCAGAGGCGGGCCGATCGGAGGATCCACGCCATGGCGACCCAGAGCCTGACCTCATCCGTCGTCGTCCCGTCCGACAGTCCGCGGGTGGACCGGGCGGCACTCAGCCATATTCCCGGCGACGAGGGCTGGCCCCTGATCGGCCGCACGTTCAACGCCCTGGCGAACCCGCTGGGCGAGGCTCAGGCCATGACCAGGCGGTTCGGGCCGGTCTACCGCACCCGGCTGCTCGGCGAGACCAGCGTTTCGCTGATGGGGCCCGAGGCCAACGAATTCGTCTACATGGACCAGACCAAGCTGTTCTCGTCCACCCACGGCTGGGGCTCCATTCTCGGGCTCCTGTTTCCGCGCGGGCTGATGCTGCTGGACTTCGATGAGCACCGGCTGCACCGCCGCGCGTTGTCGGTGGCCTTCAAGGCCGGCCCGATGAAGTCCTATCTGGCGCAGCTCGATGCCGGGATCGGCGCGCGGGTGGCGCAGTGGCGCGCCAATCCGGGCGAGATGCTGTTCTATCCGGCGATGAAGCAGCTCACGCTCGATCTCGCGGCAACCTCGTTCCTCGGCGCCGATATCGGCCCGCAGGTCGAGGCGCTGACGGCCGCGTTCGTCGACATGGTTGCGGCGTCGGTCGCGGTCATCCGCTCGCCGCTGCCGGGTACCCAGATGGCGCGCGGCGTCGCCGGCCGCAAGCAGATCGTCGCCTATTTCGCCGAGCAGATCCCGCACCGCCGCGAGCGCGGCGGCGACGACCTGTTCTCCCAGCTCTGCCAGGCAACCCATGAGGACGGCGCGCTGCTGTCGACCCAGGACATCGTCGACCACATGAGCTTCCTGACCATGGCGGCGCACGACACCCTGACCTCGTCGCTGACGTCGTTCGTCTACCTGCTGGCGGCCAATCCCGAGTGGCAGCGCCGGCTGCGCGAGGAAGTCGCCGGCCTCGGCGTGCCGGCCGGCGAGCCCCTGCCGTTCGAGAAGCTCGACGCGATGCCGCTGACCGAGATGGCGTTCAAGGAGGCCATGCGGCTCAATCCGCCGGTGCCGTCGATGCCGCGCCGCGCGACGCGCGACTTCACCTTCGGAGGCTTCCGCATCCCGGCCGGAACCCTGACCGGGGTCAACGTGCTCTACACCCATCACATCCCCGAGCTGTGGCCCGAACCCGAAACGTTCGATCCGATGCGCTTCACCGATGAAGCCCAGCGCGCTCGCCATCGCTTCGCCTATGTGCCGTTCGGCGGCGGTCCGCACATGTGCCTCGGGTTGAACTTCGCCTACATGCAGGCGAAATGCTTCACCTGGCATCTGCTGCGGGAACTGACGGTGTCGGTCAAATCCGGCTACACTCCGGCCTGGCAGATGTGGCCGATCCCCAAGCCGAAAGACGGCCTGCGCGTGACGCTGGCGCCGGCCTAAGGTTCACCGTGCGCGCGACCTGGTCATCCCCGCCGCGGCTTCGAGCGCGCGCGCCGCGGCCTCGCGGCGATAGGCGAAGCGAGCGTCGGCCGGCGGCGGCACCAGAATCATGGTCGCATTGGCTTCGAACAGCAGGAGGTCGCCGGCGCGGCTGATGCCGAAGTCGACGCCGCCGTAGTCGAGCCCGAGGACATCGCGGATCCGTTCGAGCGCGGCTGTCGCGCGGTCACCGAGCGTGCCCTGCATGTCGGCGAGGAACGCCGCCTCTTCGGCCCGGTGTTCGGCCCGCTCCGCCATGTCGGACGTGAAGTAGTGCACCTTCCAGTCGCGCGCGATCGCCAGATGCACGGGGTAGAGCGCGCCATCGATGCACATCACGCGATACTTGCGGAACTGGCCGTCGGCGCCACGGGCGTCGAGGAACTCGATGGCCAGCAGTTCGTCGCCGGGAAGCGCCGCCACCGCCGCGGGCAGGTCCCCTGCCGTCGCGACATGGACGAAATTCTGCCCGGTGTGGTAGCCCGGCGAGCGCAGCAGCAGCGGAAACGTCAGGCCGACGCGGCCGAGCGTGGCGGCCGCCATGGGGCCCTCGAGGTCGCCGCGGGCGGCCAGCGTCATGCGGGGCGCCACGACGCCCGTCAGTGCGCCGAGCCGCCGCGCGGTCTCGAGGCGGCTCGTCCGTTCCACCGCGGCGGGGGGATTGACCACCGGCGCGGCGGTGCGTGCAATCAGGGCTTTCGCCGCGGCGAGCGCCGGACCGCAGCGGTCAGCGTCGCCGATGGCATTGAAGATGAGCCGGTGCGGAGGAAGCGCCACGGACGGATCGACATGGTCGGCGACCACGACCGTGACGAGGAACTCGTGGTCATCGAGAAAGGGCGCGGTGGGGATGTTGCCGCCGCCCGAGGAAATCAACTGCAGGACCGGCAGCGGTGGCCGCGCGCCGCGATAGGGCAGGGTGACCACGGCACGGTCGCGGAACCCGCGCGCCAAATGGGCTTGCGCCGCAGCCATATCGCCAAGGTCGGAGAGCACGGCGCCGAGCCCCTGGTGCGCGGCCGCCTGGTCAGGATCGATTTTCAGGGCGGCTTCGAACCGGGTGCGCGCCTCCTGGTGGCGGCCGGCGCGCCACGCCAGATTGCCGAGGTTGACGTGGGCAATCGGATTGTTTGGGTGGTGGGCGATCGCTTCGGCATAGACCCGGCAGGCTGCATCCACCGCGCCCATGCGCGTCAGCAGGGCGCCGAACTCGTTCAGGCCGGCGAAGTGGGTCGGGGCGCGCCGCAGGATCGCGACGAACGCCTCCTGCGCCGCGTCGCGACGATCGAGCGCGGCGAGCAGTGCCGCGCGCTCGACGGCGAGATCGTCGGTCGCGGCGTTCGGAGGCTGCGCGAGCAGTGCGTCGAGTTCGCGCAGACGTTCTTCCTGGCTCAGCCGCGGCGCCCATGGCTGCGCTGACGGCGCGTCGGCGGTGCACGCATCACTCGTTCTGGCCACGACGGCCCTCCCTGCTTCGGCCGCAGCCGCGCCCGAACTGTTGACGCTTCTACAGATGCCAGAGTCGGGCTCCCTGATCGAGGGTGCTCTGGCCGTAGTACGCAACCGGGTATTGGAGGCGGCGGGGACGAACAACCGCCGGTCGGCATCGCTTTGCCGCATTGTAAGGTTATAAGGCACCGTCCCGAAGCGGCACGCACCGCGGGATTTGGCGTTGGCTCACCCTCGTGCAGGCTGATTGGATGCGCATCAAGCGACAGGACGACGTCACTCCGGCGGTGCTCGCGGTCATGGAGCGCACCACGGATCCCCGGCTGCGCGAGATCATGGTCGCGCTGGTCAGCCACTTGCACGCATTCGTCCGCGACGTGCGGTTGACGGAGGACGAGTTCCGGGAGGCGACTGCGATCCTCAACGAGATGGGACGGCAGTCGAACAACGGCCACAACGAGACCGTGCTGATGGCCGGATCGCTCGGCGTGTCGTCACTGGTGTGCCTGCTCAACAACGGCGATCGCGGGACCACCGAGACCTCGCAGAACCTGCTTGGCCCGTTCTGGCGCATCAACGCGCCCCGCGTCGACAACGGCGGGTCGATCGTGCGCTCGCAGACGCCGGGGCCGGCACTGTTCATGTCGGGGCGCGTGCTGGACGCCGCCGGCCGGCCGGTCGTGGGGGCGGAGATCGATATCTGGCATTCGTCGCCGGTCGGCCTCTACGAAAACCAGGATCCGGATCAGGCGGACTTCAACTTGCGCGGGAAGTTTGTTTCTGACGCCGACGGCAAGTTCTGGTTTCGTTCGGTGAAGCCGGCGGGCTATCCGATCCCGACGGACGGGGTCGTGGGACGGCTGCTCACCGCGCAACGGCGTCATCCCTATCGGCCCGCTCATGTTCATGCCCTGATCTTCAAGCCAGGCTTCAAGACGATGATCTCGCAGATCTACGCCGACGACGATGCGAACCTCGATACGGATGTGCAATTCGGCGTGACGGAAGCGCTCACTGCTCAATTCGTGCGCCACGACTCGCGGCATCCCGACACGGCCGACGTCACTCCGCCCTGGTTTGCACTCGATCACACCTTCGTGCTGGAAGCGGGAGAGGCCAGACTGCCTCGCCCTCCGATCCTGTGAGGCGGTGTTGCAGGGAGTTTGCAACCATGGAGCAGCGTTGCGGAAAATGAGCGGAGACAAGTTGTGTCCGGAGGATGCTACCTTTGGTTGAAGGTGCGGCGTTCCGCCTGTGGAACACTAATAATTTTGCGAGAACACGTCGATGATCTGGACAAATGCGGTATGTTCGAAATGATGGTTGCCATACTAACGCGTATGTGCAACGCGCGGTCATTGAACTCCTCGAACGATCGTCATCGTCATCGTTATCTCGAGGGATGTGAATGAACTCAAAATGAGGTTGGCTTAGAAGGAAATGCAAAAAGTTATGGCGCGCAGAAGCGGAGCATACGACGTCGAGATCGGTAAGCGGATACGTGCGCAGCGGTTGTCCCGCGGCATGTCGCAGGAAGATCTGGCGGATCGCCTCGGGGTTACATTCCAGCAGTTGCAGAAGTACGAGAAAGGCGCGAACCGCGTCAGCGCTGCGCGGTTGCGCGAGATCGCCATCGCGCTCAAGTTGCCGATCGCGGTCCTCTATGGCGCCGACCGTTATGCATCGAAGTCGGGGCTGGGAACTGCCGGCGTTCAGGAACTGATCACCAGTTCGCGCGCGATCAGCTTGTTGAAGCACTTCTCCAAGATCAAGGATGCCGCCGCCCAGAACCTGGTGGTGGATCTCTGCGAGAGGCTGGCCGACAAGGCCGACTAAATCGTCAGCAACGCCCCGCGTCGAGGAACCGGAGCATCGGCTGCGACGGGCGGGCATTGTTCAAGCGAAGCGCAGCGGCCGCGAAATGTTCTGCGGCCGCCGCGTGGTGCGGTCTCGAACGGCCGGTCACTGGTCAGATCGAGTCAGATCGAGACGTGACCGGCGGACCGCGGTGAATTTCGCCGCTTCTTGGAGCGACCGCGACGGGCGCGCCGCGGGCTGGCGTCGCCCAGCAGGATGGAGCGGCGCTCGCGCTGAGATCCGTGTTGTTGCTCCAGGGCTTCACAGAAGGTGTCGAGTTCGCGTTCCTGGATGCCATGATACTGCAGGAGCAGTTCAAGCCGGGCCATTTCGAGAAGCCGCGCCACGAAGGGATCGGACCGGCCGCGGGCCATGCCGATCGTGTCCTCGAGGCTGTCGATCATTTCTTTCACCGTTGCGGCGTCGTCCGTCATCTCAGTCCCCATCCCCATAGCCATCGTCACTTGTAGGCCCGAATTGCCGTGGTCGATCTGACCCACCGCCCGGTGTCGGCGACGTCGCCGTACAATCGGATCACCTGGGTCAGAAGCGCGTGGACCTGGCCGGCTTCGGTGCCGCCGACGGCGCGGCTTGCAGAAGCGTCGCTCAGGAACGTGAAGTCGTAGCCGCGGTGAAACGCGTCGATCGCAGTCGACAGGCAGGCCGATTCACCCGAGAAGCCGGCCAGAACGATCGGCCCTCCCGATGTCGCCATCACGTCGGCAAACAGCGGGCTTGCGAAACACGACGGCTTGTCGCGCTCGAACACCATCTCCGAGCCACGCGGCTCGAAGCGCTCGATCCACCGGGCGAGTGCGGCGGCCGGGCCCGGCGCGCTGGTCCGCCTCGACCGCCGTACGAACGCTATGGGGAATCCCATGCGCCGTGCGTGCGTCAGCGCTTCGCCGCAGTTGTCGAGGGCGCGCGCACTGTGATCGAGGTCGAGCCGGCGCGCTCCCGAGAGGCAGTCCTGCTGCAGATCGAGCAGCACCAGCGTGGGCACGGGCCCAGACGCGAGAAAGGTCCGGAAGTCGACTACCGAACTCATACCTGCGCCACGTCCACGCTCGGGCGGGTGACGCCGCGCTTCGTCGATCGCTCGAGCAGTCCCGGCTCATGCCATTTTCCCTCGGCCCGCAGAATGCGGTAGGGATCGTCGCCGATCCTGATGGCGTCGGGATGGGGATCGGTGTCCAAGACCATTTCGACGTAGTCGAAATCCGAGAACACCAGCTCGCGCCCTCCCGGCAGCGGCTGGAAGCCGAAGCGTCCCCAGAAATTGGCCAGCCGCTTCTGGGCGTGCCCGTAGAGCCGCCGGTAGCCTTTCATCCGGCACAGGTCGATGCTCCCCCGCACCAGCTTGAAAGCCAGCCGGGTCGAGCGGAATTCATGTCGGACCGCGAGTCGCTCGATCTTTGCGAAGTCGGCGAAGTGCCTGATTCTGAGGCAGCCGGCCGGTTCCCCGCCGACATAGCCGATCAGATGGGTAGCCGCGAAGTCGTTGCCGTCGAACTCCTCCAGGTAGGGACAGTTCTGTTCGGCCATGTAGACAGCGCTGCGGATCGATATGACCCGCATGATATCCTCGATCGACCGGGCCACCGCGACGGACAGCGCCCGGGGTTGCGGTGATGGCGTGACGCTGTCGTAGCTCGGCCGTTCGCTGTCGGCGAGCGGCGTGCGGCGGAAGACATGGAGGTGAGAGGCGGTCACGCCGGCGATCTTCGGCCCGCGGCGGAAGCCCATGCTTTCGACGAAGCGGATCGCGGGGAGGTTGATCGAGCGTGTGAAAATGTCCGCGTCGCGGTAGAGCGGTGTCCAGATCTTCTGGAACGCCAGCGGCACGCCCGCGGCCAACGCCCCCTTGGCGTGGCAAGCCCACACGTAAATACCTTCAGGGCGTTCGTGCTGCGACGTCAGCAGCGCAGGGTCCGGGTCGGCCGCGTTGAAGCTGCCACGGATGAGCTGCCGCACCCCCTCGTTGTTCAGCATCAGGAAGGCCAGCAGGCCTTCCCCCTTCGGACGGGAGGCGTCGTAATGGTCGCGCCGGGAGATTGCCCAGAGGCAATCCGGATTGTGCGCAACCATACGCTTTACGACGTCGGCACCAGTCAGTCCCGGAATGTCGGCAGCGGCGCGCGCGACCAGGGCGTCGATATCCTCGCCTGAAGGGTTGAAGACCACCAGCCGCCGGGCCAGCCGGAGCGTCTCAAGGTCATCGAGGGGATACTCCACCGGCCGAGGCGGCATAGCAACGAGACGTGCGGCTTCGGTCACTCGCAGATCGTGGGCTGTCATGACCACCATCTCCCAGTTGTGGTTTGGCTTTCAATTTGCAAAGATATTTGGAAGGCAGAGGGGTGTATGTATTCAAATCAGTCACGACGTGTTCCGCCTGCAGAACGTGTCGATCCGGCCCGCAGGGGACCGGATTGGGAGTGCATCCGCCTGTTTCTGGAGGTGGCCCGGCACGGCAGCTTCCGCGCCGCCGCCGAGCACTGCAACACGTCGATCAACCTTCTGCGCCGGCGGATCATGGAGCTCGAGCAGACCCTCGGTCTGAAGCTCATGACCCGCCACGTCACCGGTATCAAGGTAACTCCAGAGGGGCAAACGGTGCTGGCTGCTGCGGCCCAGATGGAGGCGGCCTCATTCGGCTTCACCAGGGCCGGCGAGCGCAACAAGCCGATCGAGGGCAAGGTCAGGCTGGCGGTGACCGAGGGCCTGGGCACCTTCTGGGTGGTGCCGCGCCTGGTCGAATTTCAGCGGGCGTATCCGCGGCTCCTGGTCGACCTGCAGTGCTCGATGAGGCACGCCGACGTCATGCGGCTGGAAGCCGACGTCGTGATCCAGTTGGAGCGGCCCACGGCGCCCGACCTCAAGATCGTCCGGCTCGGGCGCATGCACGTCTCGCCGTTCGCCTCGCGGTCCTATATCGACACTTATGGCTGCCCGACGACCCACGAGGAGATGCTCAATCACCGCGTCGTGTTTCACATGGCCGACCAGACCAAGGGCGAGCAGTATTACGAGCAGATGTTTCCCGGCAAGGCCCAGGTCGGCTTCGTCTCGATGATCAACAATGTCAGCAGCGCGCATTACTGGGCGATCGCCAAGGGCGCCGGCATCGGCTGGCTGCCGACCTATGCGATGGCGATCGGCGCCCGCGTGATTCCGGTGAACGTCAACCTCGTCTTTCCGTACGACATCTGGCTCGCCTACCATCCCGAGGTCGCGCAGATCCCGCGCGTGCGCAAGATGATCGACTGGATCGTGGCAGCGTTCGAACCGCGAGAATTCCCCTGGTTCCGCGACGAATTCATCCATCCCGACAAGCTGAGCGACCATTATCGCGGCCCCCAGCTCGTCAATATGTTCGAGGGATTCCTCGGCATTTCGGCCGAGAGCTTGGTCGCGACCGGTTGACATCGCGTGGGAATTCCCATTGCCTCTGCCGCATTGCGTGGGCCGCCGCGCGCCCGCGAGGCAAGCCATGACCACGCCGATAACCAGTCTCGATCACGTCACCGTGCTGGCGCGCGACCTGCCGCGCGCGGTCGAGGACACCACGGTCCTGCTCGGACGGCTGCCGTCGTGGCGCAGCCGTGGCGACGGCGTCATGACGGTGATGTTCACGCTGGCCAACACGTCGCTGGAAATCGTCGCGCCGGACGGGGTCGGGCCGCAGGGCGACCGGGTTCGGGCGGCGCTCGAGGAGCGCGGCGAGGGGCTCGCGAGCGCCTGCTTTCGGGTGGCGGATATCGATCGCGTGGTGCGCCGGCTGACGCGGCTGCAGTTGCAGCCCGAGGCCGTCGTCGATGCGGAAAGCCGCGATATCGGAACCGACGCCGCCTTGCGCTGGCGTCGCACCCGGATTCCGCCCGCCGCGGCTCACGGCGTCAGGCTGTTCTTCCTGGAGCGCGGGGATGAACGGCCACTTTCGGCCCCGACCGATGCGACTGCCGTGACCGGCCTCGACCACCTCGTCATCACGGTGGCCGATGCCGAGCGCGCGGCGGCGCTCTACGGCGCCAAGCTCGGCCTCGACATGCGGCTCGATCTCGCGCGCGCCGACTGGGGCGTTCGGCTGATGTTCTTTCGCTGCGGCGACCTGATCGTCGAACTGGCCAAGCGGCTCGGCGAAACCGCCGACGGCGCCGCCAGGAACGACGGCTTCATGGGACTGAGCTGGCGTGTCGCCGATGCCGACGCCGCCCACGCCCGGCTCGCCGCTGCAGGCGTCGACGTGTCCGAGGTGCGGCCCGGCCGCAAGCCGCACACGCGCCTGTTCACGGTGCGCAACCGAAACTGCGGCGTGCCGACCCTGATGATCGAGCCGGCGCCGCATCGGCAGGCCGCCATCTAGCGCGACGAAGGATTGCCGAGGCCCGCGCGCCGCAGGGCGTCGGCGAGCGCACCCCCGGCCGCGCCCGCATTGCGATCCCGGCCCCCGCCGTGGGCGGCGGCCTTGCGCGCGGCTGCGCCCGGAGCCGGCGCGGCACGGTCGATCTTGGCGCCGGGCTCGTCGTCGAGGCGCAGCGACAGCGAGATGCGCTTGCGCGGCACGTCGACCTCGAGAACCTTGACGCGGACGATGTCGCCCGGCTTGACCACCTCGCGCGGGTCCTTGATGAACGTGCGCGACATCGCCGAAATGTGCACCAGGCCGTCCTGGTGCACGCCGACGTCGACGAAAGCGCCGAACGCAGCGACGTTGGTGACCGCGCCTTCCAGCACCATCCCGGGCTTGAGGTCGTTCAGGGTCTCGACGCCGTCCTTGAACGTGGCGGCGCGAAACGCCGGACGGGGATCGCGGCCGGGCTTCTCCAGCTCGCGCAGGATGTCGGTGACGGTGGGCACCCCGAAGGTGTCGTCGGCGAAGGCCTGGGGCTTGAGCTTCCGCAGCATCTCGGCATTGCCGATCAGGGTCTTGATGTCGCTCTTGGTGGCTTCGAGGATGCGTCGCACCACGGGATAGGCTTCCGGGTGCACGCCCGAAGTGTCGAGCGGATCGTCGCCGCTGGCGATCCGCAGAAAGCCGGCGCATTGCTCAAACGCCTTGGGGCCGAGCCGCGGCACCTCCTTCAGGGCCTTGCGCGACCGGAACGGCCCATTGGCATTGCGGAAGTCGACGATGGCCTGCGCCAGCCCCGAACCGATGCCGGAGACCCGCGCCAGAAGGGGAGTCGAGGCGGTGTTGGCGTCGACGCCGACGGCGTTGACACAGTCTTCGACCACCGCGTCCAGCGAGCGCGACAGCTTTGTCTCCGACAGATCATGCTGGTACTGGCCGACGCCGATCGATTTCGGCTCGATCTTGACGAGCTCGGCGAGGGGATCCTGCAGCCGGCGGGCGATCGAGACCGCACCGCGCAGGGTGACGTCCAGATCGGGCAGCTCCTCGGAGGCGAAGGCGGACGCCGAATAGACCGACGCGCCGGCCTCGGAGACGACGATCTTGGCCATCTTGAGATCGGGGAGCAGCCGCACCAGTTCGGTCGCGAGCTTGTCGGTCTCCCGTGATGCCGTGCCGTTGCCGATCGCCACCAGTTCCACCCGGTGGGCCTGGGCGAGCTTGCCGAGAATGGCGAGCGCTTCGTCCCAGCGCCGCTGCGGCTCGTGCGGGAAGATCGCGGTGGTCGCCACCACCTTGCCGGTGGCGTCGACGACGGCGACCTTGACGCCGGTACGATAGCCCGGATCGAGCCCCATGGTGACGCGGGCGCCGGCCGGCGCGGCCAGCAGCAGGTCGCGAAGATTGGAGGCGAACACCTTGACCGCGTCCTGCTCGGCGGCGCTCCACAGCCGCATCCGCAGGTCGACGTTGAGGTGAACCTGGATCTTGGTGCGCCAGGCCCAGCGCGCGGTCTCCACCAGCCAGCGGTCGCCCGGGCGGCCCCGCTCGGCGATCGCGAAACGCTGCATGATCTGCAATTCGTAGGATCCGGGGCTCGCAGGCGGCGGTGGCGGCTGCTCGGGGTCGATGCCGAGGTCGAGCACCTCTTCCTTCTCGCCGCGGAACAGCGCCAGTATGCGGTGCGACGGCAGCTTGTGCAGCGGCTCGCTGAACTCGAAATAGTCGCTGAACTTGGCGCCGGCCTCGCGCTTGCCGTCGCGCAGCCGCGACGTGAGCACGCCGTTCGCCCACACCCGCTCGCGCAGCGCCCCGATCAGGTCGGCATCCTCGGCGATCTTTTCCACCAGGATGGCGCGCGCTCCGTCGAGTGCGGCGGCCGCGTCGGCCACCTGCCTGTCCGGGTTGACGAACCCCGCGGCCACCACCTGTGGGTCGTTCTCCGGCTGCGCCAGCAATTGCTCCGCCAGGGGTTGCAGGCCGGACTCGCGGGCGATTTCGGCCTTGGTCCGGCGCTTGGGCTTGAAGGGGAGGTAGATGTCCTCCAGCCGGCCCTTACTGTCGGCGGCCATGATGGCCGCCTCGAGGGCGGTGTCCAGCTTGCCCTGTTCGCGGATCGAATCGAGAATCACGGTCCGGCGCGCGTCGAGCTCGCGCAGGTAGCCGAGCCGTTCCTCCAGCGTGCGCAGCTGTGCGTCGTCCAGCGCCCCGGTCGCCTCCTTGCGATAGCGCGCGATGAACGGCACCGTGGCGCCACCGTCGAGCAGGCCGACGGTGGCCTCGACCTGTTGTTCGCGAATCCCGATTTCATCTGCGATCCGCTGAAAGATGGACTTCATCACGCGCACCTGTATCTGCAAGGAACCCGGCCGGAGCCGGCGGAGCCGCGCTTATGGCCAGCGCCGGGTGATTCATCAACCCCGCCGTGGTCTCGATCGTCGACCTGTGAATTGCGGGGCGACGCGCGCCGTCGGGCGTGGCGCCGAGCATGACCCGCGAACTCCCGGCACTCAAGGCCTGCCGAACGGCCCAAAAAACATGCCGGCGCCGCGGGGGCGTCGGTTTCAGGTGGGGGCTGGCTTGATGATACTAGGCGGCGACGTGGAACTCGACGTTCACCTGGCCGCTGCCGCTCGACGGGAAATATTCACAGAGCTGTTCGGCCCGGCCGTCATAGGCATCCCACCCCAGCGCCGCGAACAGCATGATGGTATCGGCCATGCCCCCCTCGCCGTTGCACTTCACCGCGTAGTCGGGAAGCATGGCGATGAACTCGCGGTAGCGACGCTGCTGCCACAGTTCGAGCACCCGCAGGTCGACTTGCCGGTTGAACTCGCTGGCGATCGTGGTCCACGCCTCGGGGCCGAGATTCTTGTTGGGCCACAGCTTGTGCGACAGCGATCCGCTGGCGATGATGGCGACCCGCTCGCCCGAGGCCTCGATGGCCCGTCGCGTCGCTTCGCCGACAATCTTGCTTTCGTCCACCGTGGTGAAGATCGGGACCGCGATCGACACCACCCTGGCCGCGCCGTCGCCGTTCATGTAGTGCATCGGGACAATGGTGCCGTATTCGAGGGCGAGTGTCGGCACGTGGTGCGAACGGACGTTGAGGCCGGCCTCGCCCGCAAATCTGGCGATCGAGTCGGCGAGCGCCGGATTGCCGGGCAGGTCGTAGCGCAGATCCTGAATCATGTGCGGCGCCTCGTGGCTGGTGTAGGAGCCGCGGTGATGCTCATTGCCGTTGACGTGGTAGCCGAAATTGGACAGCCAGTGGGTGTCGAACACCACGTAGGTCGTGACCCCGCGGTCCCTGGCGCGGCGCCCCAGTTCACGCAGCGATTCGATGGCATCCTTGCGTGTTCCCTTCAGCGGACTGCCTTCGGCCTCGGACAGCATCAGTGATGGAACGTGCGCGACCTTGGCGGCGAGGACGATCTGACCCATGGACTGTTGCTCCCTGCAGATTGTTGGACCGTGTCCGCATGGACGACGGCATCTTGCGCTTCTCGTAACATTCGTTACGATCAACGGGCGTTGACGCAGATCAATGTGCCGGCGCGGTGGAGATCGCAATCAGCAAAGCGAAAGTGCGCAATGGCGCAAGGGGCCGGGCGGGATGATTGACCTGAAATCACGCGAGCATGCCGGGAGACGAGTTGTCACGCCATCCCCGGTATCGTCGAGAGCGCGGTCCCGCGCCGCGCCGGTTGGTGACGTCGCGGACGTCACCATGGATCTGCAGGCGTTCTTTCCCTATCGGCTGGCGGTGCTCGCCGAGCAGGTGTCGCTTGCCGTGGCGCCGGTCTACGCGACGCGGTTCCGTCTGTCGCGCCAGGAATGGCGCATTCTCGCCGTGGTCGGCGCGCGGGCCGAGATTTCCACCACCGAGATCTGCCGGACCACGACGCTCGACAAGATGCAGGTGAGCCGTGCGATCCAGAGTCTCGAAGACAGGGCAATCATCAGGCGCTTCGAGGCTGCCGGCGACCGCCGGCGCAAGATCGTGGCGCTCACCGCGGCCGGCCGTTCGCTATACCGGCGGATCGTGCCGCTGGCGGGCCGGCGGGAGGCTGCGATCCTGAGCCGACTGTCGCCGCAGGAGATCGCGCAGTTCAACGCGACCATGGTGAAGATCGCGGCCGCCGCCGCGGAGCTGCGAGGTGGCGCCGGAACGTAGGCCTGCCTTGCGACAGGCCGGTCTGGTGAGGCGACGCGTTTTGGTCCATAGGACGGGACCGTTCCTGCCCAGTATCGAGACTCCATCGTGACGCCACCTTCGGCCCCGGCGATCGCCGCCGCGGACACCACCTCCTACACCAGGGCGGCCGGCTGGATGGTCGGCTGGTTCGCGGCGATGATGATGATGATCGTCGCCGGCCGCACCGTGCTGGCCGAACTCAATCCCTTCGAGGTGATGGAGCTGCGCTCGCTGGTCGGGCTCGTGCTGCTGTCTCCGCTGATCGTCGGCCACGGCGGCCTCCGCAGCATGGCGACGAAGCGGCCGCTGATGCAGCTCGGCCGCAACGTCGCGCATTACAGCGGCCAGTATCTCTGGTTCCTGGCGCTGTCGATGATTCCGATCGCGCAGCTCGTCTCCATCGAATTCACGATGCCGATCTGGACGGCAGTCCTGGCGAGCATCTTCCTTGGTGAGCGGGTCACGCTGCGAAAGGGCCTGGCCATCGCGCTCGGCCTGGTCGGCGTCGTCGTCATCGTTCGGCCCGGTATGAGCGCGGCCAATGCCGGCCAGCTCATCATGCTGTTCGCCGCCGTCACCTTCGCGATCTCGGTGGTGATGGTGAAATCCCTGACCCGTACCGATTCGACGGTCGTCATCATCTTCTGGATGCTGATCGTGCAGTCGCTGCTGGGGTTCCTTCCGGCGCTCCGCGTCTGGAGCTGGCCGTCGGCCGAGCTGTGGCCGTGGCTGGTGCTGTTGGGCTTCAGCGGAACGTTCTCACATTACTGCCTGACCAACGCCATGCGCTTCGCCGAGGCCACCGTCGTGGTGCCGATGGATTTCCTGCGGGTGCCGCTGAGTGCCGCGGTCGGCTGGCTGGTCTACGCCGAGCGGCTCGATCTCGTCACCGTGCTTGGAGCAGGGGTGATTTTGGTCGCCAACCTGTTCAATCTGGCGGGCCGAAGGGCCGACGTCGCGCCGCCCGTGACCTGCCGCGGCGGGTCCTGACAATCCGCGGCTATAGCGCGGCATCCTGGCGGATGAAGCGGGCAAGGCCCTCGGCAAGGTGGTCGAACAGCAGCCTGATGCGGTGAACGGCCTTTGAGCTCTCATGCATCGCCAGCCAGACCTCGAGCTTGAACATGACGTCCCGCGGCAGGACGGGGATGAGGTCGGGATCGCGCGCGGCGATCCCAAGCATGCAGCCGCCGATGCCGATCCCGGCGCGGAGCGCCGCGATCTGGGCCGGGTCGCTGTCGGAGCGATATTGGAACTGTTCCCGGCTCGGTCGCGGACTGCCCTTGAGCGAACTGAATGACACCTCGTCGCGGTCGTAGCCGATCAGCCGATGGCCGGCGGCGTCGTCGATCGACGACGGCAGTCCCCGGGCCCGGACGTAGTTGCGGTGCGCGAACAGCCCGATGCGCACGGAACCGATGCGGCGCGCGATCAGCGCCTCCTGTTTCGGGCGCATCATGCGAATGGCGATATCGGCGTCGCGCCGCAACAGGTCCTGGGCGCGATTGCTGACCGCGAGCTCGACCACGATCTCGGGATGCCGCGCACAGAAGGGCGACAGGATTCCGGGGATGACTTCGCAGCCGACCACCTCGCTGGTCGTCAGCCGGACGGTGCCGCGGTCCTGCCGCGCCTCTCCCGAGGCGGCGCGCTGCAGCGCGTCCTGCGCCGAGGTCATCCGCTCGGCGTGGGGCACCATTTCGAGCGCGATCTGCGTCGGCGTCAGCCCGCGATGGGACCGGGTGAACAGCTTGGTGCCGAGCGATCGCTCCAGCGCGTCGATGTGGCGTCCCGCGGTCGGCTGGGTCAGGCCGAGCCGTCGCGCCGCGCCGGACAGGCTGCCGTCGCGCGCGACCTCGAGAAAGGTTCGATAGAAATCCCAGCTCGGTGCCGACGATGTCATACGTAAATGTATAACATATCCACGCAAACATGCAATTTACGTTGAGGCGACGGGGCACCATCCTCGGGCAACGATCAAGCCCGACGGAGAGAGCCATGAGCACCACCGCACCAAACACCCGACCTACGGCCCTGATCATCGGTGCCGGCGGCGGCCTCGGCCATGAAGTGACGCGGGCGCTGCTGGGCCACGGCTGGCGGGTGCGGGCGCTGGTCCGCGATCCGGTCAAAGCCGGGGCCGGGCTGGCTTCGCTCGGCGACGTCGAATGCGTCGCCGGCGACGCGGCGCGGCTCGCGGACGTCGTCGCCGCGGTGCAGGGCGCCAGCGTGATCGTGCACGCCGTCAATCCCCCGCGCTATCGCAATTGGCGGGGGCTGGCGATCCCGATGCTGCGCAACGCCATCGAGGCCGCCCGCGCCAGCGGGGCGCGGCTGATGTTTCCCGGCAATGTCTACAACTTCGATCCGCAGGCGCTAAGCCCGATCGCGGAGGACGATGTCCAGCGGCCGCGGACCCGCAAGGGCGCCGTGCGGGTGGAGATGGAGGCCATGTTGCGTGCAGCGTCGCGCGAGGGCGTGCGCGCGATCGTGATCCGTGCGGGAGACTTCTTCGGTGGCCATGCACCATCGTCGAACTTTTCCAACATCGTGGTCAGGCCGGGCCGGCCGCTGCGGTCGGTGGTCTATCCCGGCACGCCTTCGGTCGGCCACGCCTGGGCCTACTTGCCGGACCTCGCCGAGACCTTCGCCGAAATCGCCGATCGCGAGCGGGGGTTGCCTGCGTTCGAGACCTTCCACTTTGCAGGCCATTGGCTGGCGCCGGGAATTGAGATGGCCCACGCGGTCCGGCGCGCCTCCGGCAATCCGCGGCTGCCGATTCGCAGGTTTCCCTGGTTCGCGGTCACGCTGCTGTCGCCGTTCGTGTTGCTGTTTCGCGAACTGCTGGAGATGAAATATCTCTGGCAGCAGCCGCTGGCGCTCGACAACCGCAAGCTGGTCGGACTGTTGGGCCGCGAGCCGCGGACGCCGTTCGATCAGGCGATCGGTGACAGCTTGCGCGGGATGGGGTGCCTGGCGCCCGCTTTTCGAAGTTCGTGATCCATCATGGTAACCTCATTCACGAACTTCGAAAAGGGCACTGGCAAATGAGTCTAGGACCCTTCGTTTCCGAAGTTCGTGTCGGGAAGGGCTGACGCGCCGTTCACGTGTGTTGGGCCGATTGAACCGACGTTTCGAGCATGGTCGCGAGCTCTTCCATCAGCTCCGTCGTCCGCACATCGTCTGAAGAGACATAAACGCCCCACCAGACATGGGGCAGGTCGGTCAGGCGCCCGTTGCCGGAGAGCCGCGTCAGGCCGGTGGGGATGTGCGGGCCGCTCACGACCGTCACGCCAAGTCCCTCGCGTGCCGCCACGATCGCCCCGTCGAGATGGGCCGCCTGAAACGTGATCGCAAAGGGGATCTGCTGCCGCGTGAGCTCTTCGGTCACGATATCCTTGAGCAACCCGTCCGGTGGGGCCGCAAACGGAATCGCGGCGATGCCGTCGATCTCCTGTCCCGGCAGACCGACCCAGTTCAGGGGCTGCTGCCACGACCTGGACGCGCTCGGCATTTTGACTCGCGTCGGCACCGCGGTCGCGGAAAGCTTGCCGGCCTCTACCAGGTCCAGCAGTTGTTCCGAGGTGCCCCGTTTGACGATGAAACGAACGTCCGCATGCTTCTTCTGGAACTCGGCGAAAGCCGGCACCAGCAGCCAGCAGCGCAGTTCGTCGGGACAGCCGAAGGAGATTTCGGTCGCCGTGCTCGGCTGACCGATCCGCGATGTGATGCGTTTGGGCAGGTTGTCGTGGAGCGCGAGGATTTCCCGTGCGCTTTCGGCGGTGACCTCTCCCGCCGGGGTCAACCACACCCCCGGACGCGACTTGTCCAGCAGTGCCACGCCGAGCACTTGCTGGAGGCGGGCGATGTGGCCGCTCACCGTGGGTTGTGAAAGCCTGAGCGCCAGGCCCGCGCTCTTGAAGCTGCGGGTTTCGACAACGGCGAGAAATGACCTGAGCAGGTCGATGCTGATCTCGCGTCGTACGGCCTTTTTCGGCATCTCCGTCCCTCAGACCGCTTCCGTGGCACAGGCAACGAACGGTGCCAACACACCGCACATTAATGAGGTATTAACCATCGCATTATACGATGTTGCATCAAGATAGGTGATGAGCGGCGAAGACATGGTGAAGAAAAATGTCATACCCGACTGCGCGTTGGTGGCAATGGCCCTTCGCAATTCCTCATCGGAAATCGGGATGGAGGCAATGGGGCCACCCGGATGACGCGGACCCGCCGCAGTTGCAGACGCAACAATCGTCGCGACGCGCGGCACCCCCACGCTACCGGGAGGTGTGTCGATCGCCTCAAGGAATGCCAGGCCGACCTCGGGACGAAAGTCCCGGCGGAGGTGTGCCGTGGAAAGGCTGATCTCCTTTCTCAACATTGACGATCAGGCCCGGCAGGAGGCCAGGGCGGTGTGGGCCCTGATCGAGGACCACACTGACGAAATCATGCGGGACTTCTACGCGGATATTCGCCGCGTCGATCCGGCGCTCATCGATGGCGACACCATCGACAGGCTGGCGACCAAGCAGAAAGAGCACTGGAAGTCGCTGCTCAACGACGAATTGGATCAGAGTCTTTTCAACCGGATGTCGCTCGTCGGGATCAAACACCGAGAAGTCGGTCTCGACCCGAAGTGGTACATCGCGGGTTACCACAAAATCAAACTCAGATTTTCCGGACACATCCTCGCTTCGCCGCTTTCCGTGGCAAAGAAAATCAGTCTCGTTTCGACTCTCGACAGGTTTGTCGCGCTCGATATGGCGCTGGCACTGTCGTCCTATTCTTCCTGGCTTGTCGACTAGCTTTTTTCTTTCCGGCATCCCCGTAACCGATTTCGTCATTTTCCGAAGGGCATTGCCATGCGCAAGAATTTGCCTGTAACCGACGTGGAATTTCCGATCTCCGACGATACTTTGATCGTCTCCAAGACCGACGCCAAGGGCAAGCTGAGCTATTTCAACCGGCAGTTCGTCGCCGCTTCCGGATTTGCCGAAGATGAGCTCATCGGGCAACCACACAACATCGTTCGTCATCCGGACATGCCGCCGGCGGCCTTCGAGGACCTGTGGCGGACGCTCAGGGACGGCAAACCCTGGGCCGGCGCAGTGAAGAACCGGCGCAAGAATGGCGACTTCTACTGGGTGCTGGCGAGCGCGACGCCGATCTACGAAGACGGACAGGTCGCAGGCTACATGTCGATCCGCTCGAAGCTGCCGCAGGACCAGCGCGAGGAAGCCGAGCGCGTCTATGCCCTGATGAACGAGGGCAAGGCCGGCGCCTATTCGGTCGCGGGCGGCGTCGTCCGGCGGAGGTCGAGGTTCGGCCGGTTCGCGTTCTGGTCGAAGACGCTCAAGGCTCGCCTGCTGACGCTGATTGCAAGTCTCGAGGTCCTGCTGTTCGTGGTCGGGACCGTCGGGATCCTGGCGGCCTGCAACGTCGACAATCATCTGCAGTCCCTCAAGCGCGAGGGTGTGCAGCAGATCTCCGACGTGGAGAAGGCCAGGGGGCTGATGCAGGAGAACATGCTGCTGCTGCACGAGGCCGCCGCTGACGGGGCGCCCCCCCAGCGGCGGGCGGAGCTGGTCGCGGCGATCGGCCGGAATTCCGAGGCGATCAGCAGCACCGTCGAGCAACTGGCCGCAAGAGCGGATGCTCCGGAGGACAGGACAATCCTGGCCCAGCTCTCCGAGATGCGGCACGCGTTCCTGGAGCAGGGACTGAAGCCGGCGCTGGCCGCGCTGGCCGACGGCAGGCTGGACGAGGTGCGGCATCGCATGATCGAATCCGTGGGTCCGCGGTTTGCGCCGGTCAGGGCGCAGACCGAGAAGCTGATCGCTCTGGAGCGGGGGCGGGCCGATGCCGACTACGACAGCGCGACGGCAAGCTTCGCGGCCTCCATGGTGGTGGCGATCGGTCTGCTGGTGGTCGGCCTCGGTCTGGGCGCCGTGCAGGGCATTCAGGCGATCCGCGCCATCACCCGCCCGGTCGGACACCTGATCGAGGTGATGCGCAACATCGCTCAGGGCAGGTTCAACAGTCGGGTCACGGTCGAGCGGGACGACGAACTGGGAACCGCGCTTCGCAACCTGCAGGCGCTGCAGGCCAAGCTCGGGTTCGATCGCGAGGAGCAGATCGAGGCCCAGCGCCGCAGGGTCGAGCAGCGCAGGGGCGACATGAGCAAGATCGCCGACGAGTTCGAGGCCGCCGTCGGCTCCATCATCGAGACGGTCTCCTCCGCCGCCTCGGCGCTCGAACTTGCGGCCTCGACGCTCGCGGGGAACGCTGGTCGTTCCCAGGATCTGGCGACCCGGGTCGCGACGGCGTCCGAAGAGGCCACCGCCAACGTGCAGTCGGTCGCTTCCGCATCCGAGCAGATGGCTTCCTCGGTCAACGAGATCAGCCGGCAGGTTCAGGAATCCGCGCGCATCGCTGCCGAGGCCGTCGCGCAGGCGCAGACCACCAATGAACGAATCGGAGACCTCGCGCAGTCCGCCCGGCGGATCGGCGACGTGGTCGACTTGATCACGACGATCGCCTCCCAGACCAATCTGCTGGCCCTGAACGCTACCATCGAAGCCGCCCGCGCCGGCGAGGCGGGGCGGGGCTTCGCGGTGGTGGCGTCGGAGGTCAAGGCGCTCGCCGACCAGACCGCCAAGGCGACCGGCGAGATCGGTCAGCAGATCACTGGAATGCAATCGGCCACCGCGGATTCTGTCAGTGTGATCAAGGACATTGGCCTCATCATCGGTCAGATGTCCGAGATTTCATCCACCATCGCCTCGGCTGTTGAAGAGCAGGGAACCGCCACCCAGGAGATTTCCCGCAATATCCAGGATGCCGCCCTGGGAACCCTGGGCGTCAGCTCGAACATCGCCGAGGTCAAGCAGAGCGCGGACGAAGCGGAATTGGCGTCGTCCCAGGTTCTTGCCGCGGCGCAGTCATTGTCACGCGACAGCCAGCGGCTTAAGGATCAGGTTGGCAATTTCCTTCAGTCCGTCCGCGCCGCCTGACCGCAACCCGGCCTGGAAACGGCACCGGTCGCCGCGCCAGAGAAGCCACATGCGTTTTGAGAGTCTCGACCCGTCGGCCATTAGGTCGATCAGACAGCTCGATCTGTTGAACGCCTGGTTGCGGCTGCCGCCGGCGACCGGGTCGTCGGCGCCGCCTGCGGCGTCGTACGCGCCGGACCGGATCGCGGAGGAGCGCGCCGATCTCGTCTACTACCACGTCGAGGCGAACCCCGGTGCCCCGCGCATCTTGATCGCCAGCGACGGCTCGCGCGTCGCGGCGGCCTACGGGACGGCGGGTGAAAGCCGTCACGGCCAGGACCTCGCGGACTATCTCGGGGCCGCGGTCGCCGCCCATGTCATTCCAGTCTACCACGAGTGCATTCGGCGCGCCCGCCCGGTCTACACGGTCGCCGAAATCGACGATGTCCATGGCCGCTCCGTCACCTTTGAGCGACTCCTGCTGCCGTTCTCGGACGGTGCGGACGTCAACAGGATCATCGCCTCCGTCAAGGCGATCAGCGAGGACGGTCGCTTCGAAATCCGCAATCTTCTTCACGGGCCCGATCGCTCGCCGGTGTTCAGGTTGATGGGCGTGATCGATCGCGCCAAGCGGTCGCCCTCGGCGCCGCGTGACGGCGACATCGTCGCGGATTAAGGCCCACGGCAAGCCTGCCACGGAAGCGGCGAGGCGCCGGCCGGGCCCACCCTGGTTCGGCGCGGCTGCGGTGATCAGTCGAGGACCCCGTATTTCTTGAACCATCCCACCGTCCGCGCCCAGGCGTCCTCGGCGGCGTCCTTGCGGTAGCTCGGGCGATAGTCGGCATGAAAGCCATGCGGCGCGTCCGCATAGATCTTGAACTCCGCGGGTTTGTGCGCGGCCTCCAGCGCGGTCTTCATCGCCTCGACCTGCGCGACGGGGATGCCGGTATCGGCTCCGCCGTAGAGCCCTAGCACCGGCGCCTTCATCTCGGATGCACGCTGCATCGGGCTTTTCGGCCAGGCCGGGTTCGGCTGGTCCACCAGCGGGCCATAGAACGCCACGCCGGCCCTCAACGCCGCGTCATGGGCGGCGTATTGCCACACCGTGCGGCCGCCGCGGCAGAAGCCGACGATGCCGAGGCGTGCGGTGTTTCCGCCCTGAACGTTCGACCAGGCCACCGTGCTGTCGAGATCGCTCAACAGCTCTGAATCGGGCAAGGCGTTGACCAGCGGAAGCAGCTCCTTGATGTCGGAGATCTTGGTGAGGTCGACGCCGGCGCGGAAGTAGTAGTCGGGCGCGACCGCGAGCGCGCCCAGCTTGGCGAGCCGCCGCGTGACATCCCTGACGTACTCGTGCAGCCCGAAGATCTCCATGGCGACCAGGATCACCGGCGGGTTGCGGACCCCCGTGGGGCGCGCGAAATAGACCGGCATCTCGCGGTCCATTACCCGCACCGTGCCGCTTCCCGCGTCGAGCCCCTTGGTATCTGTAGTGATGACGTCGGCGCGCACCGGGCCGGCGGCGAGCGTGTATCCCGCCGCGCCGGCTGCGGTCGCGGTCATGAAGGTCCGCCGTGACAGCGGCGCGGCCCTGGTCAGACCGACGACATCGTCGGTCACTATATGCGTTGACGGCATGGCTGCTCTCCGGAATCAGATGCGGATAAGGGCGGGACTGTGCAAACTGGAATACTGTGCAAGTGTTCCAAATCGGGACCAAGTCACATGCGCGCGATCTGGCCGCGGCGCACGTTGCATGGGTTGTCATGCCGCCTGATTGCGCCGGCCCGGCGATGCGGCCATTCTGGGTACCCCACCCGTTTTCGCCGGGTGCGCATCAAGGTTGCAGCAGATGGTGACACTCCCCGCTCAGGCGCTGATCGATTTCGTCGCCGCGATCTTCCACCGCGCCGGTTCGTCGGCAGCCGAAGCCGGACGGATCGGCCGCTATCTGGTCACCGCCAACCTGACCGGCCATGACAGCCACGGCGTGATCCGCGTGCCGGTCTACATGCGCTGGAGGAACAACGGCGACCTCGTGCCGGATCAAACTGTGAAGCTCCTGGTCGATACCCCCGCGCTGGCCGTGATCGACGGCGGCTTCGGCTATGGCCAGACCGTCGGGCCGCAGGCCGTGGAGATCGGCGTCGCCAAGTGCCGGCAGTCGGGGCTCGCCGCGATCGCGCTGCGCAATGCCGGCCATATCGGCCGCATCGGCGACTGGGCCGAGATGGCGGCCGCCGCAGGCTTGGTCTCGGTTCACTTCGTCAACGCCGCGGGATCGATCCTGGTGGCGCCGTTCGGCGGCACCGATCGCCGGCTATCGACCGCGCCGTTCTGCGTCGGAATTCCGCGCGCCGGAAGGCCCCCCATCGTACTGGACTTCGCGACCTCCCTGGTTGCCGAAGGCAAGGTGCTGGTCGCCAGCCGGGGCGGCAAGGCGTTGCCCAAGGGCGCATTGATTGGCCCGGACGGCGTGTTGAGCGAGGATCCGGCGTTGCTCTACGGGCCATTCGAGCCAGGGGGGCCGCGCGATCATTCCCGGGGCTCGGGCGCGATCCGCGCCTTTGGCGAGCACAAGGGCTCGGGACTGGCGCTGATCTGCGAGCTGCTCGGCGGTGCCCTGACCGGCAACGGCGCCACCAGCGCGCCCCGCCGCTTCGCCAACGGCATGTTCGCGATCTATCTCGACCCCGCCCGGGTCGACGTCGACCAGTTCTTCGACGGCGAGATCTCGCGCTATGTGGACTACTTCAAGGCCAGCCGGCCGGCGGCGGAGCAGGGCGAGATTCTCGTCCCCGGCGAGCCGGAGGCGCGGATGCGGGCGGAGCGTCTCGCCCGCGGCGTGCCGCTCCCCGACGACGTCTGGGCGGCGATCGTCGGCACCGCGCGCGACCTCGGCATGTCGGATCAGGACATCGCGCGCGCTACGGGATAGCGCGCCCCTGAGAAATCGTTATGCTCCCGCCCTCTTTCAGTCACGGGACAACAAGATGGCAAATCGAGTCAAGGAAATCTGGGCTTCCGGCAAGGTCGTGATCAACGGCTGGCTGTCGATTCCCTCGGGCTTTTCGGCCGAGGTGATGGCGCAATGCGGGTTCGACAGCGTCACGGTCGACCTGCAGCACGGCGTTCAGGACTACATGTCCATGGTCCAGTGCTTCCAGGCGATCGGCGCTCATCCCGTGACGCCGATGGTGCGGGTGCCGTGGAACGAGCCCGGCATCATCGGCAAGGTGCTCGACGGCGGCGCCTACGGCGTGATCTGCCCGATGATCAACACCCGCGAGGAGGCCGAAGCTTTCGTCGCGGCCTGCAAGTATCCGCCGCGCGGCACCCGCAGCAACGGGCCGATCCGCGCCGGCCTCTATGGCGTTCCGGGCATCTATCAGCAGACCGCCAACGTCGAGACGCTGTGCATTCCCATGATCGAGACCCGAACCGCGGTTGAGAACATGGAGGCCATTCTCGACGTCGAGGGCATCGCGGGGGTCTATGTCGGCCCCTCCGACCTCGGATTTTCCTACGGGCTGGTGCCGAAGCTCGATCGCGACGAGCCGGAGATCCTCAAGATCTACGACAAACTGCTGAAGGAGTGCGACAAGCGCGGGATCTATCCCGGAATCCATTGCAGCGGCGCCGCCGGCGCGACGCGCAACATCGGGCTCGGCTTCAAGCTGGTGACGATGTTCAGCGACAGCGGCCTGATGGCGCAGTTCGCGCGATCGTCGGTCGAGCAGACTCGCAAGGAGTCCGGCGGCAAGGCCTGACCGGAACGGACCAGCCGACGTCCGCAGCCCCGCGACGCGCGCGGGCAGCGGCGTCAAGCAACAAGACGGAGAGATCGATGCCTCAGACAGCTCGACGCGTGGCCTGGATCACCGGAGGCGGCACCGGCATCGGCCTCGCCGGTGCCGAGGCGCTCGCCGCCGACGGATGGCGCGTCGTGGTCTCAGGCCGCCGCGCCGACGTGCTCGACGGCGTGGTGCGGGCCATCGCCGATCGCGGCGGGGACGCCTCCGCCTGTACCCTCGATGTCGGGAACGCGGCGCAGGTCGCGGCCACGGCGCAGGACATCCTCAAGCGCCACGGCCGGATCGACTGCCTCGTCAACAGCGCCGGCCTCAACATTCCGAAGCGGAGCTGGGCCGACGTGACCATCGAAGGCTTCGACCAGGTCGTCGACATCAACCTCAACGGGCTGATGTACTGCATCCACGCCGTCCTGCCCGCAATGCGCGAGCAGGGCGACGGCTGCATCATCAACATCGCGTCCTGGGCCGGCCGGATCGTGTCCAAGCTCACCGGGCCGGCCTATACCGCGACCAAGCATGCCGTGGTCGCGCTGACCCATTCGCTCAACATGGAGGAGTTCCGGCATGGCATCCGCGCCTGCGCGCTGTCGCCGGGCGAGGTCGCCACCCCGATCATGAAGGCGCGTCCGGTGCCTCCGAGCGCGGAGGACATGGCGCGCATGCTGCAGCCCGCCGACCTTGGCCGCACCATCGCCTTCGTCGCGAACATGCCGGCGCATGTCTGCGTCAACGAGATCCTGATCAGTCCGACCTGGAACCGCAGTTTCGCCGGCAACGGGCCGTAGCGTTCGGCCGGAAAACGGGTGGCGGATGCGGCGGGCCGCCGCTATGGCGTTCTTCACGCCGCGCCTCGCGCCCGCCCGGGACCAGAGATCGTGACCAGCCTGTTCGACATCATCGGCCCGATCGACCCGCCACGGGAAACGATCGCGGAGGGCGCCGTGCTGCTGCGCGGGCAGGCGGTTTCGTTCGAGCGCGACGTGCTCGCGGCGCTCGAAACCGTCACCGCCCAGGCGCCGTTTCGCCGCATGACGACGCCGGGAGGCCATGTCATGTCGGTGGCGATGACGAACTGCGGGGCCGCCGGCTGGGTCACCGATCGGACCGGCTATCGCTATCATGCGGTCGATCCGCAGAGCGGCCGGCCATGGCCTGAAATGCCGCCCGCGTTCCAGGCGCTCGCCTCCACCGCGGCGGCCGAGGCCGGTTATGGCGAATTCGCGCCGGACGTCTGCCTGATCAACCGTTACGAGCCGGGCGCGCGGCTGTCGCTGCATCAGGACCGGAACGAGCGCGATTTCGCCCGCCCGATCGTGTCGGTTTCGCTCGGCCTGCCCGCGATCTTTCAGTTTGGCGGATTGAAGCGCACCGACCCGGTTCGCGAGTTCGCGCTGCGTCACGGCGACGTCGTGGTCTGGGGCGGCGCGTCGCGCCTGTGCTTTCACAGCGTCGCGGCATTGAAGGGCGGCGTGCACGATCGGTTCGGCCGTGCGCGGATCAACCTCACCTTTCGCGGCGCGCTGTGAGCGCCGGCCGGCGCCGCGCGCCATGGAGACATCCGGCATGACCGTAAAGCCCACCACTGCATCGAAGAGTTCGCCGTCGAACGCCGCAATGGCCTCGTCCGCGGAGGCCCGCGTCGCCGGCTATCCCTGGCAGGACCTGGCTGCGGAGATCGACGCCCGCGGCTGCGCGGTGCTGGAGCGGCTGCTCACACCGGAGGAATGCCGGAAACTGGCGGGGCTGTATCCCGACGAAAGCCATTTTCGCAGCCACATCCACATGGCGCGGCACGGCTTCGGCAAGGGCGAATACCGCTATTTCAGATACCCGCTGCCTGATCTGATCGCCGATTTGCGCACCGCGCTGTATCCGCGCCTCGCCGCGGTGGCCAACGACTGGAACGGCCGCATGGGCATCGACCGGCGCTACCGGGCCACCCATGCCGCGTTTCTCGAACAGTGCCACGACGGCGGCCAGACCCGGCCGACGCCGCTGTTGCTGCAATATGTCTCCGGCGACTTCAATTGCCTGCACCAGGACCTCTACGGCGATCTCGCGTTCCCGCTTCAGGTGGCGATCCTGCTCTCGGCCCCCGGGACCGACTTCACCGGCGGCGAATTCGTCCTGACCGAACAGCGCCCGCGCATGCAGAGCCGGGTCGAGGTCGTGCCGTTGCGGCAGGGCGACGCGGTGGCCTTCGCGGTCCATCATCGGCCGGTCCAGGGCAGCAGGGGATCCTATCGCGTCAATCTGCGGCACGGCGTCAGCCGCGTGCGCTCGGGCCTGCGTCATACGGTGGGCATCATCTTCCACGACGCCAGATAGCGCGCTCACGCGCCGGATTCGTCGTTCTGCTCGCGCTTGCGCAACAGGTCGCCGGCGAGATCGGACAGCGCCGGCCGCGGCAGCGCCGTGAACGGCAGCGGCCGCGTCACGTCGATGGTGGCAAGCCCGAGCCGCGCCGTCAGCAGGCCGTTGAGCAGGCCTTCACCGAGCCGCGACGACAGCTTGGCGGCGATGCCGTGGCCGAGCATCTGCTGGATCAGGCTGTCGCTGGCGGCGACGCCGCCGGTGATGGCGAGATGGGCGATCACCTGCCGGGTCAGCTTGATCAGCCCGAGTGCGCCGGGGCGTCCGCCGTAGAGCCGCGCCAGCTGGCGGATCAGGCGTGCCGCCGCGGCGAACACGAACAGCATGTCGACCAGCGCCCGCGGGCTCACCGCGGTGACGATCGAGACGCGCTGCGCCGCCGTCGAGACCAGCCGCCGCGCCTCGGCGTCGAGTGGGCTCATCAGCTCGCGCTCGGCGAGCTTCAAGAGGTCGGCGCCGTCGATGATGTCGCGGCTGTGACTCTGCAGCATGGCGCGGGCGTGGGCGAGCCGGGGATTGCCGCGGGCGATGGCGGAAAGCTCGCGCACGATCGCCTCGGCCGCGGGGCGGTCGTCGCCGATGAGTGCATCGGCCGCGCGCGCGTGCAGCCGCTCGATGGTGGCGAGCCGCGACAGCCCGATGATCTCGCGGGCAATGATCGCGATCAGCGCCACGACGAACAGCGCCGCGAAGCCGGCGCCGACGAAGCCGAGCCCCTGGCTGCGGTTGAACAGGTCCTCGACCAGATTGCTGACGCCGAGCCCGAGCGCGAGCAGCACCAGGCCACCGAGCGAGGTCCAGAACAGGAGGCCCCATGGCAATCCCGGCCGCATCGGCGCCAGCGCCTGGTCGGGCGCCACTGTCGGCAGCGCCGGCTCGGGTTCTGGCCGCACCTGGACGGTGCCGCGCGCCGGGCGCGCCGCCTCGTCCTCACCCGACAGCACAACGACGTGCGGATCATCGAGCTTGAAGGTCGCCGGCTTGCGCGGCGTCGTCATGGCAACGGGCTCACTGCAATCGGTCTCCGATCAGGAACTGAAGCGCGCGGTCGAGGCGAATATGGGGCAGCGACGGCGCTTCGCCATCCTCCAGGGCGACCGGCGGCGGGCGGAAGCGCAGGAAGCGGTAATCCGCGTGCTCGGCGGCGCCATGGCTCAGGCCCTGGAACGCCTGCGCGGCGGCGTCACCGGTCGTGAACAGCGCCTCGGACGCCTGCG
Source organism: Xanthobacteraceae bacterium (assembly GCA_031291445.1). Taxonomy (GTDB): domain Bacteria; phylum Pseudomonadota; class Alphaproteobacteria; order Rhizobiales; family Xanthobacteraceae; genus Bradyrhizobium_A. The sequence goes on from JARLJA010000156.1 coordinate 48,287, forward strand.
GCAGGTCGCCCGGAAAGGTCGCCACCTCGCTGCGGCCGTCAAATCTCTCGCCGCCGGCGATTTCACCCTCCATCGGGGTGCCGACGATCGACGGCAGTTGCTCGCGGCCACGCTGCACGTTGGCCTGGCGGGTGGCGCGAATGGCGGCGAGCGCCACTACGTCGATGGTGGCGCCGGCGAATTCCGCCCGCGTCGCGGCGCGCTCGACCATCAGCCGCAGGATCGCCTCCAGGCGGTCGTGGCTCGAGTGGTGCAGGTGGTCGGCTTTGGTCGCGGCGAACAGGATCCGGTCGATTCGCGGGCGCAGCAGGGCGCTCAGCAGCGTGCCGCGGCCGGTGCGAAAGCAATCGAGAATGCCGATCAGCGCCGCCTGCAGGTCGCGCAGCGCCTCGGGACCGGCATTGAAGGCGGCGAGCGCGTCGACCAGCACGATCTGGCGGTCGATCCGGGCGAAATGGTCGCGGAAGAACGGCCGCACCACCGCGCTCTTGTAGGCCTCATAGCGCCGCCGCATCATCGCCCACAGCGAGCCGTCGGGGACCATGGCGTGGCCCGGCAAGTCGAGCGGCGCGAAGGTCAGGGCCGGCGAGCCGGCGAGGCTGCCCGGCATCAGGAAGCGCCCCGGCGGCAGCAGGCTCATGGCGAAGCGTTCGTCGCGGCAGGCCCGCAGGTAGTCGGTGAACAGCCGGGCCGCCGTCAGTGTCGCCTGCTCGTCCGCGGCGGCCTCGGGCCGCAACGTCGCCAGGTGGGCATGCCAAGGCGCCGCCAGCGCGGCCCGGGGCTGCTGCCGCGACAGGCGGAGGCTCTCGGCCGACCAGGTCTCGTAGCTCTTCCACAACAGCGGCAGGTCGAGCAGCCACTCGCCGGGATAGTCGACGATGTCGAGGGTCAGGGTGCGGTCGGCGCCGTTCAAGCGCTGGTACTCGATGATGAGCCGCAGCTCGCTGACGTCGACCGTCGATTGCGGCCACCGGCGCTCGGCCACCAGGGTGCGGACGTGGTCCTCGTAGGCGAAGCGCGGCACCGCATCGTCGGGCTGCGGCGCAAGCGACGCGCGGCCGATCCGGCCGGTCGCCAGGGCGTCGAACACCGGGAAGCGGCCGCCGCGGAGCAGGCCGTGGATCAGGGCGGTGATGAACACGGTCTTGCCGGCGCGCGACAGTCCTGTGACACCCAGGCGCAAGGTGGGGTTGAACAGGTTTTCGGAATAGTCGGCGATCGCCTGCAGCGACAGGCGGGCTTCCTCGACGACGTCGGTCCAGCTCGGGCTCATGGAACCGATCAAACGTCGGGCGGGCGCGAAAAGCAATGATTCGCACCCCGAGCGGATCGCTTCCGCCCGACATCAGGCCTTCAAATTACCTCAACGTTTGGAGGTTAGTCTCGAGATCGCGCGATGCGGCGGGCCTCCGATGCGGGGGACACACTTTTGCCGCTTCGCTTGCCGATCAAGTGGAAGCGATGGCGATCTTCAGTTTGAAACATCACAAGCCCGAACCGCCGCACGGCGCGCCCAGGGGCGTGAGCTGGAACTATGACCGTGCCGAATTGTGGGCCGATGGCGTCGTTCACATCGTGGGCGTCAGCTGCGGGCTGGTTGCGGCGGTGGTCCTGATCGTGCTGGCGAGCCTCTATCTGACCGCCGGGCAGGTCGCGGCGATCGCGGTCTATTCGTGCGGCCTGCTCGCCATGCTGGGAATTTCAGCGACCTACAACCTGCTGCCGGTGTCGCGCGTCAAGTGGTGGCTGCGCCGGCTCGATCACTCGGCGATCTATCTGCTGATCGCCGCGACCTACACGCCCTTCATCGTCCAGATGAAGGCGAGCCTGTTCACGATCGGGCTTCTGACCGGGGTCTGGGTGGTCGCGATCGCCGGAATCGCGATCAAGATCCTGCTGCCGGGCCGCCTCGACCGGCTGTCGATCGTGCTCTATCTGGCCATGGGGTGGAGCGGCGTCATGATCTACGACACCATGGTGTCGTCGCTGTCGGCGCCGACCTTGACGCTGATCGCTGCCGGCGGCCTGATGTATTCGTGCGGCGTCGTGTTTCACGTCTGGCAACGGCTGCGTTTCCAGAACGCGATCTGGCACAGCTTTGTGCTGATGGGCGCGGCGTGCCATTATTCGGCGGTGCTGGATCTGGTGTTGCTGGCCTGAAACCGTCGGGCCGGCGCCGGGCAGCTGGCGCGCCGGCTGGCATTTCAGCCGGTATTTCATCGGACATCCGGGGTTTTCTCAATGCAGGTTCAGGGCAAGGTCGTCGTCGTCACTGGCGGCGCCAACGGAATAGGCAAGGCGCTCGCGGAAGCGTTTCACTGCGAGGGCGCGGCCAAGGTCGTGGTGGCTGATCTCGACATGGCCACCGCGGAGCAGGTCGCGGCCTCCATCGGCGGTGCCGCGTTCCGGACCGACGTCGGCAACGAGGCCGATATCCGGCATCTGATCGAGGACACCGAAACCCGGTTCGGCCCGATCGACCTGTTCTGTTCCAATGCCGGCATCGGCGGCGGCTTCGATCCGCTCTCGGTCAACGCCGGCGGGACCTCGGACGAGCCGTGGATGAAGAGCTGGGCCATCAACGTGATGGCCCATGTCTACGCGGCGCGCCACCTGGTGCCGCGGATGAAGGTGCGTGGCGGCGGCTATTTCCTCAACACGGTGTCGGCGGCGGGGCTGTTGTCCCAGGTCGGCAGCGCAGCCTATTCCACCACCAAGCACGCCGCGGTCGGCTTCGCCGAGAACCTCGCGATCTCGCACCGTGCCCACGGCATCAAGGTCTCGATCCTGTGTCCGCAGGGCGTCGACACCAACATGCTGCGTGGGCTGCCGCAGGGGCCGCAATCGGCCGACGGCAACCTGGCGCCGGAGCAGGTCGCGCTCTCGGCGCTCGATGGCCTCGCGCACGAGCAGTTCCTGATCCTGCCGCATCCCCAGGTCGCGGGCTACATGCGCGCCAAGCTCGACAATTACGACCGCTGGATCGGTGGCATGGCCAAGATCCAGGCCAAGCTGCGGGAGGCGGCGGGACAGTAGCTGAGTTTGCCATTCCGGGGTGCACGCAAAGCGCGCGAACCCGGAATCCCGAAGTTGGGATTCTCAGCGGCGCAAACTGCGAGATTCCGGATCGGCCCACCAGTCGGCCGTGAAGAACCTGGATTTCAGGTTGGACTGAGGCGGAGTGCGAGGCTGGGGCGAGCGAAGATTTCGAACAGCAGAAGGCTGAGCCATTTGATGAGGCGGCGGAAGTTGTAGCCGGCGGCAGCCAGGACGGC
>JARLJA010000157.1 GCA_031291445.1 Xanthobacteraceae bacterium
GGCTGCGCCGGCGCGCGCGCCTCCTGCATCGGCGGTCCCGGCGCGAGGTCGAGTGGGGTGGCGGGCGCGGCGGAGGCCGGCGCCAAATCGATCAGGATCGGCGGTGCCACCGCCCCCGGGGCCGCCACCAGCGCGGGCCAGGCCGTCACCGCGGCGAAGGCGCCGGCGTGCAGCAGCGCCATCGCCGCCGCCGCGATCAGCCAGCGTCGCAAGCCCGGCGGCGGCAGGGAATAGAGCGCGGCGGCCGGGCGCGGCGCGGTTCGATCGATCGGCGATGGCGCCGTGGCGGACTGCATGGCGCCTCACCGCGCCGCCGTCGGGGCCTCGAGCCCGACCAGCGCGATCTTGAGATAGCCGGCGTCGCGCAGCAGGTTCATCAGTTCCATCAGTTCGCCATAGCTCACGGTCTTGTCGGCGCGCAGGAAGATGCGCTGGTCGCGCCGGCCGGTCGTCGCCGCGTCGAGCGCGGCGGCGAGACCCTCGCGCTGCGTCGCCATCTCGCCGACGCTGACGGTGTGGTCGGGCTGCAGCGTCACCGTCACCGGCCGGTCGGGCTTCGGCGCCGGCTCGGCGGTCGACGCCGGCAGCTCGACGTTGATGTCGACGGTCGAGAGCGGCGCCACCACCATGAAGATGATGAGCAGCACCAGAACGACGTCGATGAAGGGTGTGACGTTGATGTCGTGCACCTCGCCGAGGTCGTCGACGTCGCCGCCGCGACGGCCGGTGCCCAGCCTGACCGCCATGGCCTACTCCGCCGCGCGCATCAGGCCGGGCAGCTTGCGGCCGAGGTCGCGGCTGACCAGCAGCAGGACCTGGGCCGAGGCGTCGCCGAGCAGGGCGCGATAGGCCGCGGTCGCGCGCGTCAGGTGATTGTAGATCACCACCGCGGGAATCGCGGCCACCAGCCCCATGGCGGTGGCCAGCAGCGATTCCGCGATCCCCGGCGCGACCACCGCAAGGTTGGTGGTGTTGGCCTGGGAAATGCCGATGAAGGCATTCATGATCCCCCACACCGTGCCGAACAGGCCGACGAACGGCGCGGTGGCGCCGATGGTGGCGAGCACCCCGGTGCCGCGCGCGATCCGGCGCGCCATGGCGTGCTCGACGCGATCGAGCCGCAGCGCGACGCGCTCCTTGAAGCCGTCGTCGATCACGTCGCCGGACAATTCGGCCTCGCGCGCCGCGGAACGAATCAGCTGGGCGACGGCATCGTCGCCGGCGGCGCTGGCCCGCTCGGCGCCGGCCACGGTGGTTTCGCGTTCCAGCAGCGCCAGGCGCCGCCGCGCCAGCCGCGCCGCGCGCGCCAGCTCGATGGATTTCGCCAGCCACACGGTCCACGTCACCAGTGAGGCGAAGGCGAGCCCGACCATCACCGCCTTCACGACCACGTCGGCGGTCATGAACATGCCCCACGGCGTCAGGTCGCGCGGCAACAGCGCGCTCGCCGGCGCCGCCGCGACGGTGTCGGCGGCGAGCGCGACCGCGGCGGCCGGCGCGGTCGCGAGGATGGTGCGAATGACGATGCGGCGGGCGGAGGACGGCATCTCGGGTCGGGCCTGGTGGCAGCTTGCGAGCGTAGCAGACGCGTCACGCCATCAAGAGGATTCCGAAAGCCGATGCAAGGCGGATCTGCGGCGCCCGGGCACTGCGATTTCCTTCAATTAATCTTGATGGTCATGGGATGGGCCGACGACGCGCAGGCCGGGGTCGTCGGCGGACCGGATATCCTGTGCCAGCGGTTCCGGCCACGCGACCTCCAGCCGGCCGATCAAATCGGCGAGCCCGGCCTCGTCCTGCACGTCGTAGAACACCGGCGCCGCGGCGAGGGTGATGAAGCCGTGCAGCAGGTGCGATGCATCGTGGTCGTAGATGATGTCGCCGGGGACGACGCCCGGCCGTCGCATCGAGAACCGGCGGAAGCCGGTCAGCCGCGCCCGGCCGCCCGGCAGTGCCATGAACGACAGCACACGGCTGTCATGGGCGATGCGCGGGCCGTCCTGCATGCGGTCGTAGAGGTGCAGCACGCCCGCGCGCGCGACGTCGTCGATGGTGCGGAAATCGTCGCAGATGTGGTCGGCGCGCAGATCGTTGCGGATCGCGATGATGGCGTCGGGTGCGAGGTTGCGGCCGCGCAGCAGGTCGGCCAGCGCCTGGGGCGCGGCGGCAGTCACGACGACGCGGCGGGTGCGAGATCCGCGTCGTGCCGGTTCAGCACCGGCGTCACGGTGTCGATCAGCCGCGCCGCCGCTTCCTTGATCGAAAGCCCCGCGGTGTCGACGCAGGCCGAGGCGCGGGCATAAAGCGGTTCGCGGCTGAGCAGGATGGTGCGCAGCTCCTGCATCGCCGAGCTGTCGTCGGCCATCGGCCTGAGGTCGCCCTGGCGCCGCACCCGCATCATGTGTTCCTCCGGCTCGGCGCGCAGCCAGACCGTGAAGAACGACGACAGGATCAGGTCGAAGGTCAGCGGCTCGGAGACGATGCCGCCGCCGGTCGCGAGCACGAACGGCTCGTCGCGCGCCAAGAGCCGCGCCAGCGCGGCCTGCTCCATGCGCCGGAACCCTTCCTGGCCATACATCGCGATGATCTCGGCCACCGACAGGCCGTTCTCCTGCTCGATTTCCTTGTTCAGTTCGACGAAGGCCCAGCCGATCCGCTCGGCCAGCAGGCGGCCCAGCGTCGACTTGCCGGCTCCGCGCAGCCCGATCAGGGCGATGCGGGCGACGCTCGCCCGCCGCCCGGCCGCCCGCGTGGTCGAGTGCCCCATCAGGACGTCCTTGGCCTGGGCGATCTGGTCGGGCGTGGCCTGCCGCAGCAGCTCGCGCAGCAGCGGCCAGTCGGCCGGAGAGCCCGCGGACGGAATCAGGTCGTCGAGCGGAATTGCGAGTGCCTGCGCCACCCGGCGCAGCAGCACGATCGAGACGTTGCCCTGGCCACTCTCCAGCTGGGCGATATAGCGTTCCGAGATCCCCGACACCCGCGCCAGTACCTTGCGCGACATGCCGCGGCGTCCGCGGGTGGTGCGCACCCGCTGGCCGAGCTGCTGGAGGAAATCCTGTTCCTGCAGCACCGCGTTCGCTCCGTCGTCCGGGGAAGCAATGGCGTCAGCCGTCGAGGGGTGTGAACCGGAATGCATTCGCCGCGCCATTGGAATCCCAGGCCGGAATCGGCCTCCCCTGAAACATATTGCTGTTGAGAATTGACAGCAAGTCGCGCCTATGTGCATTATAATGCAAAATTCCAGGGAGGAAGAACAGTGCTCAGCTGCGGGATCAGGTCTGCGAGCCCCCACATGACGTCGCGCCGGGGCCGGATTGCGGGCTGTCCGCCCGCCACCGCCGGCCAGTGCCGGGGGGCACGGCCGTGAGCCAGGGCTCGGAGGTCTACAACGCCACCAGCTATCTGCTGGACCGCAACGTCGCGGCCGGCCGCGGCGGCAAGGTCGTGTTCACGGATCCGGCCGCTGAAATCACCTATGGCGCGCTGCAGACGCAGACCCGCCGCTTCGCCAACCTGCTCAAGCGCCTCGGCGTGCGCCGCGAGGAGCGGGTGGCGATGATCATGCTCGACACCATCGATTTTCCGATCGTGTTCCTCGGCGCCATGCGCGCCGGCGTGGTGCCGGTGCCGCTCAACACGCTGCTCACCGCCGAGCAATACGCCTACGTGCTGGCCGACTGCCGCGCGCGCGTGCTGTTCATCTCCGCCGCGCTGCTGCCGGCCGTGCGCGATAGTCTGGTGCGTCTCACCGGGCTCGATTACGTCGTGGTCAGCGGCGGCGAGGTACAGGGGCCGGCGCAGCCGTTCCTGCGGTTCACCGACGAGCTCGCGAAGGAGCCGGACGCGTTCGAGACCGCGGACACCCACGCCGACGAGCCGGCGTTCTGGCTCTATTCGTCGGGCTCCACCGGCATGCCCAAGGGCGTGCGGCACTGCCATTCCAGCCTCGAGGCCACCGCCGACACCTATGCGCGCCAGGTGCTCGGCATCCGTGAGGACGACGTGGTGCTGTCGGCGGCGAAGCTGTTCTTCGCCTACGGGCTCGGCAATGCGCTGACCTTCCCGATGTCGGTCGGGGCATCCACCATTCTCAATCCGGAGCGGCCGACGCCGCCTTTGATGTTCGACCTGATCCGGCGTCACGACCCCAGCATCTTCTGCGGCGTGCCGACGCTGTTTGCCTCGATGCTGCACGACGAGGCGTCGAAGGCCGCGGGCCGGACGCGACGGCTGCGGGTGTGCACGTCGGCCGGCGAGGCGCTGCCGGAACTGGTCGGCCGGAGCTGGAAGGAGCGCTTCGGCGTCGACATTCTCGACGGCGTCGGTTCGACCGAACTCTTGCACATCTTCCTCTCCAACGCGCCGGGCGACGTCAAATACGGCACCTCGGGCAGGCCGGTGCCGGGCTACACCGTGCGGCTCGTCACCGAGGCCGGCACGGATGCCGAGGACGGCGAGGTCGGCGAGATGCTGGTGCATGCGCCCTCCGCCGCCGACGGCTACTGGAACCAGCGCCACAAGAGCCGCCAGACCTTCGAGGGCTACTGGACCCGCACCGGCGACAAGTATGTCCGCGACGCCGAGGGCCGCTACACCTACTGCGGCCGCGCCGACGACATGTTCAAGGTGTCGGGCATCTGGGTGTCGCCGTTCGAGGTCGAGAGCGCGCTGATCTCGCACCCTGCCGTGCTCGAGGCCGCCGTGGTGCCCGCTTCCGATCCGGAAGGGCTGCTCAAGCCCCGTGCCTTCGTGGTGCTCCGCGCCGGAGCCAGCGAGGAGGGCCTGCGCGAGTCGCTGAAGGATCACGTCAAGCAAAAGATCGGGCCGTGGAAATATCCGCGCTGGATCGACGTGGTCGAGGCGCTGCCGAAGACCGCGACCGGCAAGATCCAGCGCTTCAAGCTGCGCGACGACGCCGGCCCCGGCCCGGCGGCATGACGGCATCCAGGACCAGGCCATGACCACACTGACGCCGACCGGCGTTCTCAGGATCGGGGACAGCGACCTCGAGTACCGCATGACCGGACCCGCGCCCGACGTGGCGCCGACGCTGGTGCTGCTGCACGAAGGGCTCGGCTCGGCGGCGCTGTGGGGCGATGTCCCGGAAAGGCTCGCGGCGGCGACCGGCGCCGGCGTGTTCGCCTATTCGCGCGCGGGCTACGGCGCCTCCAGTCCGGTGCCGCTGCCACGGCCGCTCGACTACATGCAGCGCGAGGCACGCGAGGTGCTGCCCAGGATTCTCGACGCCATCGGTTTCCGCCGCGGTCTCCTGGTCGGCCATTCCGACGGCGCCTCGATCGCCGCGATCTATGGCGGCTCGGTGCAGGATCACCGCGTCGGCGGCATCGCGCTGATGGCGCCGCATTTCGTCGTCGAGGACATCTCGGTGGCGTCGATCGCCAAAATCAAGGTCGACTACGAGACCACCGAACTCCGCGCCAAACTGGCGCGCTGGCATCGCGACGTCGACAATGCCTTCTATGGCTGGAACGGCGCCTGGCTCGATCCCGCGTTCCGGGCCTGGGATATTTCCGACGCGCTGGCCTATATCCGGGTGCCGATCGCCATCATCCAGGGCGCCGACGATCATTACGGCACGCTGCGCCAGATCGAGATCGCGCGGGCCGAATGCTATTGCCCGGTCGAAGTCGAGATCATTCCCGCCGTCGGCCACGCGCCCCATCGCGAGGCGCCGGACGTCACGCTGCGGGTGCTGGCGGATTTCACCAATCGCATCCTGCACATGCATGGCGAGAGCCGGATCGAGCAGGCGATTTAGGCCATGGAACTGCAACAAAATGCATGTTTTGGTCGTTTTGACCTAGACGCACGACGTGATATGAAATATTATGCATATTACGCCGCTGCCGCCGGGGCTTCTCCCCGCGGGCGCGGCGCTTCAGCCCAAAGAGGACATCATGGCAGGTGAGGACCGTAAACTCGCCAATGGCGCATCATTCATCGATTTCCAGACCGAGCCCGCGCGCTACCGGCACTGGAAGATCGACGTCGACGGCGACGTCGCTACCCTGACCATGGACGTCGACGAGAACGGTGGCCTGTTCGAGGGCTATCAGCTCAAGCTCAACTCCTATGATCTCGGCGTCGACATCGAACTCGCCGACGCGGTGCAGCGGCTGCGTTTCGAGCATCCGGCGGTCAAGGTGGTGGTGCTGCGCTCTGGCAAGAACCGGGTGTTCTGCGCCGGCGCCAACATCCGCATGCTGGCCGGGGCGACCCACGCCCACAAGGTCAACTTCTGCAAGTTCACCAACGAGACCCGCAACGGCATCGAGGATTCCAGCGAGAATTCAGGCCAGCGCTTCATCTGCGTGATCAACGGCACCGCCGCCGGCGGCGGCTACGAACTGGCGCTCGCCGCCGACCACATCGTGCTCGCCGACGACGGCTCGGCGGCGGTGGCGCTGCCCGAGGTGCCGCTGCTCGCGGTGCTGCCGGGCACCGGCGGGCTGACCCGCGTGGTCGACAAGCGCAAGGTGCGCCGCGATCACGCCGACTTCTTCTGCACCATCGAGGAAGGCATCAAGGGCAAGCGCGCGGTGCAGTGGCGCCTGGTCGACGAGATCGCCCCCAACTCCAAGCTCGACGCCAGGGTGACCGAGCGGGCGAAAGAGTTTGCCGACAGCTCGCCGCGCAAGGGCGAAGGTGGAGGGATCGCGCTGACGCCGCTGACGCGCGCCATCGACGACAACGGCCTGCGCTACGAATTCGTCGGCGTCGACATCAACCGCGCGGCGCGCACCGCGACCATCACCATCAAGGCGCCGGAGGCGGCGCCGCCGGCCGACGTCGCGGCGATGACGCGGCAGGGCGCCGCGTTCTGGCCGCTGCAGGTCGCGCGCGAACTCGACGACGCCATCCTCCACCTGCGGATCAACGAGCTCGGCATCGCCATGCTGGTGTTCAAGTCGCACGGCGACCGCGCCCAGGTGCTGGCCTATGACGGCTTCCTCGAGGCGCACAAGGACCACTGGCTGGTCAACGAGATCCGCCACTACTGGAAGCGCGTGCTGAAGCGGGTCGACGTCACCTCGCGGACGCTGGTCGCGCTGGTCGAGCCCGGCTCGTGCTTCGTCGGCACGCTGGCCGAACTGGTGTTCGCCGCCGACCGCTCCTACATGCTGATCGGCGAGAAGCAGGGCGACAACCGGCCGCCGGCGGAACTGGTCCTGACGCAAACCAATTTCGGCGCCTATCCCATGAGCCACGGCCTCACCCGGCTCGGCGCCCGGTTCCAGGCCGACCCGTCGGACGTGGAACGGGCGCAGGCGAAGATCGGCCAGCCGCTCGACGCCGAAGCCGCCGAACAGCTCGGCCTCATCACCTTCGCGCTCGACGATATCGACTGGGACGACGAAGTGCGCGTGTTCCTCGAGGAGCGCGCGAGCTTCTCCCCCGACAGCCTGACCGGCCTCGAGGCCAATCTGCGCTTCGTCGGTCCGGAGACCATGGAATCCAAGATCTTCGCCCGGCTGACGGCGTGGCAGAACTGGATCTTCCAGCGCCCCAACGCGGTCGGCGAGCAGGGCGCGCTGCGCCGCTACGGCACCGGCGAGCGGCCGATCTACGACATGACGCGCGTTTGACCGAACCAGGGCTGCCGGGTCGTTCCATCGACCCGCGCGGACCCGAACCGCACCACGGGAGACGACCATGAACACGATCGACGTCGACTACAGCACCAAGATCCCCAACAACGTGAACCTGACCGAGGATCGCCAGGTCCTGAAGGCGCTCGAGGGCTGGCATCCGGGCTATCTCGACTGGTGGAAGGACATGGGGCCGGAGGGCTTCCAGGAATCGCTGGTGTACCTGCGCACCGCGGTCAGCGTCGATCCCAAGGGCTGGGCCAAGTTCGACTACGTGCGGATGCCGGAATATCGCTGGGGCGTGCTGCTGGCGCCGCAGGAAGAGGGCCGCAAGGTCAATTTCGGCCAGCACATGGGCGAGGCCGCGTGGCAGGAAGTGCCCGGCGAATATCGCGCCATGCTGCGCCGCCTGGTGGTGATCCAGGGCGACACCGAGCCGGCCTCGGTCGAGCAGCAGCGCCATCTCGGCAAGACCGCGCCCTCGCTCTACGACATGCGCAACCTGTTCCAGGTCAATGTCGAGGAGGGTCGCCACCTGTGGGCCATGGTCTACCTGCTGCAGAAGTATTTCGGCCGCGACGGCCGCGAGGAAGCCGATGAGCTGCTGCGCCGCCGCTCCGGCGATGCCGACGCCCCGCGCATGCTCGGCGCCTTCAACGAGGCGACGCCGGACTGGCTGTCGTTCTTCATGTTCACCTTCTTCACCGATCGCGACGGCAAGATGCAGCTCGAGAGTCTGGCGCAATCGGGCTTCGACCCGCTGTCGCGGACCTGCCGCTTCATGCTGACCGAGGAGGCGCACCACATGTTCGTCGGCGAGACCGGCGTCGGCCGCGTCCTGCAGCGGACCTGCGAGGCGATGAAGGCGGCCGGCATCGAGGACCCCAACGACATCGCCCGGGTGCGCGCGCTCGGCGTGGTCGACCTGCCGACCATCCAGAAGAAGATGAACCTGCACTACTCGCTGTCGCTCGACCTGTTCGGCTCGGAGGTCTCGACCAACGCGGCGAACTTCTACAACGCCGGCCTCAAGGGCCGTTTCCAGGAAACCAAGATCGAGGACGACCACCGGCTGACCAACGACACCTACAAGGTGCTGAAGCTGGTCGACGGCCAGATCAAGCTGGTCGACGAGCCGGCGCTGACCGCGCTCAACATGCGGCTGCGCGACGACTACAGCGCCGACTGCGCCAAGGGCGTCGAACGCTGGAACAAGATCATCGAGAAGGCCGGCGTCGCGTTCCGCCTGGAGCTGCCCCACACCGCGTTCCACCGCCAGATCGGCGAGTTCGCCAACGTCCACGCGACCCCGAAGGGCATCATCGTCGGCGACGCCGACTGGGCCAGGGTCCGCGACGACTACCTGCCGTCGACGGCCGACGGCGACTTCATCGCCTCGCTGATGGTGCCCGTCAGCGGCGTGGGACAGTATGCGCCGTGGATCGCCCCGCCCAAGGTCGGCATCGACAACAAGCCGGGCGACTTCGAATACGTGAAGATCGCGGCATAATCAGCCGGAAGATCTCCTCATCCTTCGCGACGCGGCCGACCGGCCGCTCCGCGGGATGAGGAGCAGGCCCCTCACTGGACCACGCAGCATGCACGCAGACGCCATTCTCAAGCAGCATGTGATCGACCCGGAGATCTGCATCCGGTGCAACACCTGCGAGGAGACCTGTCCGAGGGACGCGGTCACCCACGACGACAACAACTACGTCGTCAATGCCGAGATCTGCAACTACTGCATGGACTGCATCTCGCCGTGTCCGACCGGCGCCATCGACAACTGGCGGCTGGTGCCGCGGGCCTACTCCCTGGAGGAGCAGTACTCCTGGGAGGAATTGCCGAAGCAGGAGGCCGGCGTCGCCGCCGACGACGCCACCATCGAGGCGCTCGAGGACGACGTCGGCGCCCTGCTCGCCGAGGCGCGCAAGGGGCTCGGCGGCAAGGCGGTCGCGCCGGCGTCGGCGAGCAAGCCCACCGTCAACCTCTACAACCGCGGCAAGCCGGCGATCGCCACCGTCACCGGCAACTTCCGCCTCACCGACGCGCAGGCGGACTCCGACGTCCGCCACATCATTCTCGACTTCGGCGACCAGCCGTTCCCGGTGCTGGAAGGCCAGAGCATCGGCATCATTCCCCCGGGCGTGGACGCGGCGGGCAAGCCGCACGTGCCGCGGCTCTATTCGGTGGCGAGCGAGCGCGACGGCGAGAAGCCCAACACCAACAACCTGGCGCTCACCGTCAAGCGCGAGCCGGGCGGAGTGTGCTCGAACTACCTGTGCGACCTGCCGCGCGGCGCGCGGGTCGAGGTCACCGGGCCGTTCGGCGCCACCTTCCTGATGCCCAACGATCCCGCGGCCCATCTGCTGATGATCTGCACCGGCACCGGATCGGCGCCGTTCCGCGCCTTCACCGAGCGCCGCCGCCGCGCCATGCCGCAGGCGCCGGGGCATCTGCTGTTGTTCTTCGGCGCCAGGCGGCCCGAGGAACTGCCCTATTTCGGACCGCTGCAGAAGGTGCCGGAATCGCTGCTGACGCGCCATTTCTGCTATTCGCGGGTGCCCGGCCAGCCGCGCACCTATGTCCAGGACCGGATCCGCAGCGAGGGCGCGCGGGTCGCAGCCCTGCTCGCCGATCCCCACACCCACGTCTACATCTGCGGTCTGCGCGGCATGGAGAGCGGGGTCGACGAGGCCTTCGCCGACGTCTGCCGCCACGCCGCCACCGACTGGGCGGCGATCAAGACCACCTTGCGCGACAGCGGGCGCTACCACGTCGAGACGTATTGAGGCGCTTCTTGGCGAGCTTGGGTGCTCTCCTCACGGTGAGGAGCGCGGCAACGCCGCGCGTCTCGAACCATGAGGCCCGGGCGCGGCAGTTCGTGGCCTCACCCTTCGATGACGCGCCGCCTCGCGGCGCTCCTCAAGAGCCTGACTCAAAATTGCAGCCAATAAAATCAGGCCGTTATTGATGAACTCGTCATGCCCGGCCAGGGGGCTCCCGCCGCGTCGGCTCCCCCGGGCCCGGCCAACAGGGCCCAAAAAGAATAACCAAATAAATTAAATTATGTGGGGGGTTTTTTTTGTGTTTTAATTTTCGTTAAGAAGTGGCCATGTAAAGGGGCGGGGTGGGGTACGGGGGGCGGTGGTGGTTTTACGTTGTCCTCACATTATTCCGCGGGGGGGGTCCGCCACCCCCCCCTGCTGCAGAC
>JARLJA010000158.1 GCA_031291445.1 Xanthobacteraceae bacterium
CCGACCAACTGACGTTGAACGACGCCACCGTCAGCGGTGGCGCGATTACCAACGGCGACACGATCGAAGTCAGTGGTTCAAGCACGATCGATGGCGGCGCCATCCTGAACAACGGCGGAGTGACGATCGACGCCGGCCAGACCCTGACGTTTGGCAACGCCACGGTGACGGGCACGACCTTCACCGACACGGCGACCGGGGCGATCCTGGCGGTCGAGGGCGGCGATACCCTGACGCTGAACGGGGTCATGATCCATGGCGGCACCATCAACGACGGCAGCAATGTCACCGGCGGCACCATCGAGATTGCGACGTCGAGCACGATCGACGACAACGCCAGCCTGAACAACGGCGGAGTGACGATCGACGGCAGCCAGACCCTAACATTTGGCAACGCCGCGGTGACGGGCACGACCTTCACCGACACGGCGACCGGGGCGATCCTGGCGGTCGAGGGCGGCGACACCCTGACGCTGAACGGTGTCACCATCGACGGCGGCGCCATCAACGATGGCAGTAACGTCACCGGCGGCACCATCGAGATCAGCGGACCGATGACGATCACTGGCGCCAGCCTAAACAACGGCGGCGTCACGGTCGACGCGAACCAGACGCTGACGCTGGACAATGTGGTCGTGAGCGGCACGGCGTTCACCGATACGGCCGGTGGCGCGAAGCTTTCGGTGGACGCCAAGTACACGCTGACGCTCGAGAACGGCGCCGTCGTCACGGGCGGTGGGCTGGTCAACGCCGGGACGGTCTATCTCGAGTCCTCGACCGGCGCCGCGCTGGACGGCGTCGCCGTGACGGGTGGCGGGACGCTTGTCACGGACCTGCCGGAAACCCCGGGAACGCTGCTCCTGGACGACGGCACGTCGATCACCGGGGGCTCGCTGTCCATTGGCCGCGTCGGCGTGGTGGATGTCGAGCGTGGCGCGAGGGGCCCCGGCGCGACTTTGGATGGTGTCACCGTCACCGGCGCCGACGCGGTCAGATATTTCGGGCCGGCGAGCCTGATCGAGGTCGGCGTCTCCAACGCGGCGTCCGCCACGGCCACGCTGACCTTGGACGATGGCACCAGCATCACCGGCGGTTCGCTGACGATAGGAAGCCACGGCGTGATCGAGGTCGCCAGTGGGACGAGCGGCTCCGGCGCTACGCTCGACGATGTCAGGGTCAGCAATGCCGGCGCCATCCAGGTCGATGCCGGCGAGACGCTGAAGCTGGCCGATGTCACGATCTACGGCGGGGCCATCAATGCCGAGCCTGGAACGACCGCCGGGGCGATCGAGATCATCGGATCGAGTACGATCGAGGGCACGACCACGTTCGGCTTCCACCCGACGACGGTCAACGCTGCCGTGAACGGTGGCCAGCTGATCGTGGATGCCCATCAGACGTTGACGCTGGACAACGTGACGGTGACGGGCGCCACCATCGCCGACCACGGCTCGATCGATGTCGACTGGTTGACAACGTTGGACCTGGCCGGGATCGATGCGATCACCGGCGGCGGGATCACCGATGCGGGCACGCTCGACGTCACCGGCACCACCACCCTCAAGAGCGACAGCCTGACGGACGCCGGCGTCCTGCGGGTGGACGGGACGCTGAAGCTCGACACCGCCACCATCGTCGGAGGCACCATCACCGACAACGGCACCATCGAGATCGCCGGGTCGAGCACCATCGAAGGCACGACCTTCGGATTCATTCCGATCGACGCCGGATTCAACGGCGGTCAACTGACCATTGACACCGGCCAGACGCTGACGCTGGACAACGTCACGGTGACGGGCAGTACGATCACCGACGGCGGCACCATCGAAATCACCGGATCGAGCACGATCGAGGGCACGACCACGTCCGGCTTCCATCCGACGACTGTCGATGCCGCCCTGACCGGTGGGCAGCTGATTGTCGACCCCAACCAGACATTGACGCTGGACAACGTGACGGTGACGGGCACCACGATCGCCGACCACGGCACCATCGAGATCAGCGGATCGAGCACGATCGAGGGCTCGACCACGTTCGACGCCGTGACCGGGGGCCACCTGACCGTAGATGCCAACCAGACGCTGACGCTGGACAACGTGACGGTGACCGGCACCGCGATCACCGACCACGGCTCGATCAATATTGGCAGCGGCACTGCGTTGAACCTTGCCGGGATCGATACGATCAGCGGCGGCGCGATCTCCGATGCGGGCACAATCGAGGTGCAGTCGGGGAGCTCGAAGATCGGCTCCGCCGTGACCGGGACGGGCAAGATCATCATCGATGCCGGAGCGACGCTGGAAATCGACAGCTCTGCTTCGGTCGCGGCTGGCGACACCATATCGTTCGATGCGAA
This sequence comes from Xanthobacteraceae bacterium, assembly GCA_031291445.1. Taxonomy (GTDB): domain Bacteria; phylum Pseudomonadota; class Alphaproteobacteria; order Rhizobiales; family Xanthobacteraceae; genus Bradyrhizobium_A. Next base: position 2,357 of record JARLJA010000158.1, read on the forward strand.
GACCGGAACGCTTCTGCTCGACCATGCGCAGAACTTCCACGGGACCGTCTCCGGATTCTCCGGGGATGGAACTCTTGCCGGCTCCGATCATATCGACCTGGCCAATATCAACTACCACTCGACGCATTTCAGCGAACATTTCAACTCGGCGACCGATGTCCTGACCGTCAGCGACGGGAGCCATTCGGCGACGCTGCAGTTCGTCGGCGCCTACGTGGCCGCCAATTTCTCGTTCACATCCGACGGCAATGGCGGCACCATCGTCTACGATCCGCCGGTGACATCGACCACGGGCTCCGGCCAGGCATCCGTGATCGCCACCAACGACGTCTTCGTGTTCGCCCCGGGCTCGGGCCAGGCCACGCTGACGGATTTCCATTCGGGTCTGGACAAGATCGAGCTGGATTATTTCAATCCGACCACGGCCGCCGGCCAGCCCGAGACGTTCGATCAGTGGGCCGCGGCGGGGGGCATCATCCACCAGGGCGCCAACACCCTGCTGGTTCTCGACCCGAACCATCCGGGCCACACGGATACGCTGCTGCTGAAGTACGTCGCCAGCCTGTCGGCCAACGACTTCATCCTGCATCCCGGTAGCAGCGCTCATTCGTAAACAATGATCCGACAAAAACCGCGTTGGTTAATGCACGTGGGCTTGCGTTCACGGCCCCAATAGCGTGAATCTGGTGTCGGTGCGGATGCCCACCTGGGGCGGCCCCGCTCCCGAGAACGGACACCCCAGGGCTGGGATCAACGGCTGGCATGAAGGCGGCGCGATCGAGTTCACCACGCATCGTCGCCCGGGTCCCCCGGGGCGATCTGGCGTCGGCCCTGCGCGGCTTTCGATCCGCCTTCGTCGGTCTCGGCACCATGAGCCTGATGATCAACGTGCTCTATCTGACCGGCTCGTTCTTCATGCTGGAGATCTACGACCGGGTGCTGCCCAGCCGGAGCGTGCCCACCCTGGTCGGGATGTGCATCCTGGCGGGCGGCCTTTACGTCTGCCAGGGCGTGCTCGACCTGATCCGGAGCCGCGTGCTGGTCCGCGTCGGCGGTAGCATCGACGAGACCCTGGGCGATCGCATCTACCAGAGCATCGTCCGCTCGCCCTTCATGCCCGGAACGCGGGAGGTCGGGCTGCAGCCGCTGCGGGATCTCGACACGGTGCGCGGGTTCCTGTCGGGCATGGGGCCGAGCGCACTGTTCGATCTGCCGTGGCTGCCGCTCTACCTCGCGATCTGCTTCGCGTTTCATCCGCTGATCGGCTTTACCGCGCTCGGCGGCGCCATCATTCTCGTCATCATCACCATGCTCACGGAGCGGCTGACCAGCGCGCGCGCCAAGGACGTGACGCGGCTCGCGGCGCAGCGCAGCGAACTCGCATCCGCGAGCCGGCGCAATGCCGAGGCGATCGTGGCGATGGGCATGGTCGAAAATCTCACCGGGCGCTGGAATATCGCCAACCGCGAATTCCTGGCGCGCAGCCGGCGGATCAGCGACACCGCGACCGGCCTCGGCGCGATCGCCAAGGTGGCGCGGATGATGCTGCAGTCGGCGGTGCTCGCCGTCGGCGCCTGGCTCGTCATCAATCAGCAGGCGACCGCCGGGATCATCATCGCCGGTTCGATCCTGAGCGCGCGGGCACTCGCGCCGGTCGATTCCGCGATCGCGCACTGGAGGAGCTTCGTCGCCGCGCGCCAAGGCTGGCAGCGGTTGAAGGCCCTGCTGGCCCGCATGCCGGACCGGGCGCCCACCCGGCTCGAGGACCCGTCGCGACGGCTCACCGTGGAAAACCTCACGGTCGCACCGCCGGGCGGGACCCTGGCGGTCGTGAGCGAGGTGTCGTTCGAGCTCGAATCCGGCCAGGGCCTGGGCATCATCGGCCCGAGCGGGTCGGGAAAATCGTCGCTGGTGCGGGCGCTGGTCGGGGTCTGGCCGGCCGCGCGCGGCGCCGTGCGTCTCGACGGCGCCACGTTCGACCAGTGGTCGGACGAGGTGATCGGCCGCCGGATCGGCTACCTGCCCCAGGATGTCGAGCTGTTCGCCGGCACCATTGCCCAGAATATCGCACGGTTCGAGCCCGATGCCTCCGACGAGGAGATCATCGCCGCGGCGACGCAGGCCGGCATCCACGACCTGATCGTCGCCATGCGTGACGGATACGACACCCAGATCGGGGAGCAGGGATGCGTGCTTTCGGCCGGGCAGGCGCAGCGGGTGGCACTGGCGCGCGCGCTGTTCGGCAACCCGTTCCTGGTGGTGCTGGACGAGCCGAACTCCAATCTCGACCACGACGGCGACGAAGCGCTGGCCCGGGCCATCACCGGCGTCCGGGCGAGGGGCGGCATTGTCGTGGTGGTCGCGCATCGGCCGGTCGGGCTGACGGCGGTGGATACGGTGCTGGTCCTGAACGGCGGCCGCCGGCAGGCCTTCGGTGCCAAGGATACGGTGCTGCAGCCGGCGCGGGTCTCTCCGTTGCCGCGTCGGGCCGCCCCCGGCGAAGGCATGGCCAAGCCATGAGGCGCGAGCGAACCCCGTCGCAACGCTCGATCCGCCGCCATCTGCTGGTGGGGCTCGTGGTGGTGCTGTTGCTCGCCGGCGGCATCGGCGGGTGGGCGGCGACGGCGCAGATTTCCGGCGCGCTGGTGGCTCCCGGCTCGATCGTGGTCGATTCCAACGTCAAGAAGGTGCAGCATCCGACCGGCGGCGTGGTCGGCGAAGTGCGCGTGCGCGACGGCGACGTGGTCAAGGCCGGCGATATCCTGGTCCGGCTCGACGACACCGTGACGAAAGCGAGCCTCGCCATCGTCACCAAGGGCCTCAATGCGCTGAACGCGCGCGCCGCGCGGCTGCAGGCGGAAAGCACCGGTGCGGATCACGTGAGTTTCCCGAAATCCCTGCTCGACCAGGCCGGCGATCCCGACGCCAAGACGGTGATGGCGAGCGAGGAGAACCAGTTTCAGGTTCGCCGCGCCGGCCGCTCCGGCCAGCGCGCCCAGCTTCAGGAGCGCGTGTCGCAGCTCCAGGAGGAAATCCGTGGACTGACGGCGCAGGAAGACGCGAAGTCGCGCGAGGTGGAGCTGATCAACAAGGAGCTCGCCGGCGTGCGCGACCTTTACGCCAAGAACCTCGTCCAGATCTCGCGGCTGACCGCGCTCGAGCGCGACGCCGCCCGGCTCGAGGGCGACCGCGGTCAGTTCGTCGCCGCCAAGGCGCAGGCCAAGGGCAAGATCGCCGAGACCGAACTGCAGATCATCCAGGTCGACAAGGACCTCAGCACCGAGGTCTCCAAGGAGCTGCGCGAGGTCAACGACAAGATCGGCGAACTGGTCGAGCGCAAGGTGACCGCCGAGGACCAGTTGCGGCGCATCGAGATCAGGGCGCCGCAGGACGGCGTGGTGCTGCAGTCCAACGTCCACACCGTGGGCGGGGTCATCACCGCGGGGGACACCATCATGCAGATCGTTCCCCAGCAGGATACCCTGGCGGTCGAGGCCAAGGTCAATCCGCAGGACATCGATCAGGTCAAGATCGGCCAGAAAGTCCTGCTGCGCCTCTCCGCCTTCAACCAGCGCACCACGCCGGAACTCGCGGGCGTTGTGGTCAGGGTGTCGCCGGACACCACGACCGATCCGCGCACGGGCCAGAGTTTCTACACCATCCGGGTGGCGATCCCGAGCACCGAGCTGGCGCGGCTGGACAACGTCAGGCTGCTTCCGGGCATGCCGGTCGAGACCTTCGTCCAGACTGGCGACCGCACCATGCTGGCCTATCTCGCCAAGCCGCTGCATGACCAGTTCATGCGCGCGTTCAGAGAGAAGTAGACGTTCGCCATGAGATGGCTGCGCAGACAGGCCCAGCGGTTCGGACGCGCCCGCGCGCTGAGCGTGCTCCTGCTGCTGGCGCTGGTCGGCGTCCGGGTCGCCGATCCCGGGCCCATGGAGGAATTGCGGGTCCGGACCTTCGACTCGTTCCAGCTGTTGTCGCCGCGCGAGGTGACCCAGCGGCCCGTCGTCATCGTCGATATCGACGACAGGAGCCTCAACAGCCTCGGCCAGTGGCCGTGGGCCCGGACCCGGGTTGCCGATCTCGTGACCCGACTGGGCCGGCTCGGCGCGGTGGTGATCGGCTTCGACATCATCTTCGCCGAAGCCGACCGCCTGTCGCCCGACGTCGCCGCCAGCGAGTTCCAGGGCCTCGACGATGCGACGCGGGAGCGGCTGCGCAGCGCCCCCAACAACGACCAGGTTCTCGCCCAGGCGTTCCGCCAGACGCGCGTGGTTCTCGGGGAATCCGGGGTGCCGACGCCGGGCCAGAACCAGACGGTGCCGCAGCCGACTCACGGGGTCGGCATGCTCGGCACCGATGCGACGCCGTTTCTGTTCGAGTTTCCGGGACTGTTGCGCAACATTCCGCTGCTGGAGGGGGCTGCCGCCGGCCTTGGCCTGATTTCGATCAAGCCCGAGCGCGACGGCATCATCCGCCGCGTCGCCATGGTGATGCGCGCTGCCGGCAACCCGCTGCCCTCGCTGTCGACCGAGATCCTGCGGGTGGCGTCCAATTCGGAAGCGCTGCTGATCAAGGCGGACGACCTCGGCGTCAGCAGCGTCAAGCTGCGCGGCTTCGAGATTCCGACCGACCGCAACGGCCAGATCTGGGTGCACTTCTCCCACCACGATCCGGCCCGGTTCGTCTCGGCGGTCGACGTGCTCGAAGGGCGCGTGCCGGCCGATCGCGTCGCCGGCCATGTGGTGCTGATCGGGACCTCGGCGGTCGGCCTGCTCGATACCAAGACCACGCCGGTCGATCCGGTGGTCCCCGGCGTCGAGGTGCACGCTCAGATCCTCGAGAACGTGCTCGGCCATTCGACGCTGTCGCAGCCCAATTTCGCCACCGCCGCCGAGATCGTCGTGGCGCTGGTGGTCGGCGGCGTCATCGTCTGGCTGGTTCCGGTGTTCGGGCCGCTGGTCATTATGCTGTTCGGCGCGGTGATCGCGGTCGTGATCGCCGGTGCGTCCTGGTACCTGTTTACGGCGCAGCGACTCCTGATCGATCCGACGTTTCCGCTGGTATCGAGCTTCTTCATCTACATCGTTCTGGTCTTCACCAACTACATCAGCGAGCAGGCGCAGCGGCGACGGATCCGCTCGGCGTTCGGCCAATACCTCTCCCCGGCGCTGGTCGAGCGGCTGGCCAAATCACCGGAGGATCTCGTTCTCGGCGGCGAGGTGCGCTCCCTGACCGTGATGTTCAGCGACGTGCGCGGCTTCACCACCCTGTCCGAGACCTACAAGAACGATCCGCAGGGGTTGATCTCGCTGATGAACCGGCTGCTGACGCCGCTGACCAACGCCATCGTCAACCGCCAGGGGACGATCGACAAGTACATGGGCGACGCCATCATGGCGTTCTGGAACGCGCCGCTCGACGATCCGGCGCACGAAGCCAACGCCTGCAACGCCGCGCTCGACATGATGGAAGAGATGCGGGAGCTCAACGTCGCGCGGCGCGCCGAGGCCGAGCAGGGCGGGGCGCCGTTCATCCCGATCAATATCGGGATCGGGCTCAACACCGGAAATTGCGTGGTCGGCAACATGGGGTCCGACCTTCGCTTCGACTATTCGGCGCTCGGCGACAGCGTGAACCTCGCCTCTCGGCTGGAAGGCCAGTCGAAGACCTATGGCGTTCCGATCGTGCTGGGCTCGAACACGGCGCAGGCGGTGAAGGACAAGTTCGCCGTGATCGAGATCGACTTCATTCGCGTCAAGGGCAAGACTGAGCCGGAAATCGTCTATGCGGTGTTCGGCCGCGAGGATCTGTTGCATTCGCCCCAATTCCAGGCCCTGCGCGACCTCAATATCGCGCTGCTGGCGCACTACCGCAGCCGCGATTGGGACGGCGCCCTGGGCTCGATCGAAAAGATCCGGGCCACCGACGGCGAGGGTCGGCTCGCGGAGTGCTGCACCATCTATGAAAAACGCATCGCCGCGTTTCGGGAGCAGCCGCCTGGCGCGGATTGGGACGGCGTCTTCACCCTGACCACGAAATAGCGACCGCGACCCGGCGGCGGCTTTCCGGTCTCAGTCGGTCATTGCGGCATGGAGATCCGCCGCCGTCTTTGCGCCGCGCATGCGCGGCAGGGTCTCCTGGCCCTTCAGTCTGCGAGCCACCGCGGCAAGCGCCACCAGCTGATCGGCGTCGGCGGCGTCGGGCAGCAGCAACAGCACGACGATGTCGACGTCGCGACCGTCGATCGCGTCGAACGGAATCGGGTGGCGCAGCTTGGCCACGGCGGCAAAAGGCCGTTTGACGGTCTTGAGCCGGGTGTGCGGAATCGCGACCCCGTCCCCGATTCCGGTCGATCCCAATTCCTCGCGCTTCAGGATTGCGGCGGCCACGTCTTCGGCCTTGAGGCCTGCCGCGCCCGCCACTCTTGCCGACAGGTCGCGCAGCAGCTGCTGCTTGGTGTCGGCACGGACATCCACCGCAACATCGGATGGCGACACGAAATCGGAGATCTTCATCTGTTCTCTCGTTATTGTCGTTGGGCCGGGGCCGGCGCTGCCGCCGCGAGCGCCGCTTGCCCCCGAACCAACCACCCATCAGTCCGGGGCGCGAAGCCGGTAGCCGATCCCCGCCTCGGTCAGAATGTAGCGCGGTTGCTCGGCGTTGCCCTCGATCTTCTGGCGCAGCTGACGTACATAGACGCGCAAATATTGGGCATCGGTCAGGTCGTCCCACAATTCACCCAGCAGAAAGCGATGGGTCAGCACCTTGCCGGCGTGCTGGACCAGAACCCGCAGCAGCTCGTATTCCTTCGGCGACAGCTTGACCTCCTTGTCGCCGACCTTGACGATCCGACGCACCAGGTCGACCGTCAGGTCGCCGGTCCGGAAGATCGGGCGCTCGCCCTGGACCTGCAACTGATGCCGCAGCGCCGCGCGAATACGCGCGAGCAGTTCATCCATGCCGAACGGCTTGGTGACGTAATCGTCGGCGCCGAGATCGAGCGCCTGGACCTTGCCGGCCTCGTCACCGCGGCTCGAGAGCACCACGATCGGCACGCTGTCGTTGCGGGCCCGGATCATGCGCAGCAGGTCGTGGCCCTGAATGTCGGGCAAGCCGAGATCCAGGATCACCAGATTGGGATTCTGCGCCAGCAGTTCGAGCGCCACCTTGCCGCTGGGCGCCTCCAGGATCTGGTATCCCTGCGTGCTCAGTCCCATCCGCAGCAGCTTGCGAATGGGCGGCTCGTCGTCGACGACGAGGATCTTGAGCGGGGCTGCACTCATGCGTCGGTCTCCACCGTTGTCTGCCTGGCCGGCACCGGCAGACGGATCGTCAGGACCGCACCGCTGCGGTCGGTCCGGTTGTCCGCGGTGATGGTGCCGTGCAGCGCCTCGACGAATCCACGCGAGATCGCCAGACCAAGTCCGGTGCCGGCGCGGACGTGGTCGCCTTTCTGGGCGCGATAGAACTTGTCGAAGATCTTCGGCAGATCCTCCGGCGGAATCCCGTCACCTTCGTCGATCACCTGAAGCATCACTTCCTTGCCGTCCCGCCAGGCGCGCACCGTGATGGTGCTGCCGGCCGGCGCGTATTTCGCGGCGTTGTCGAGAAGATTGAATATGACCTGCTCGAACAGCACCGCGTCGAGCTCGAGCATCGGCAGATTGGTCTGTAGATCCAGCTCGACGCGGTGCTGGGCCAGGATCTTGCTGGCGCGGCGCAGCGCGCTGCCGAAGATGTCGGACAGGTCATGGACGGCGAAATTCGGGATCACCGCGCCAGATTCGAGCTTCGTCATGTCGAGCAGGTTGGCGATGAAGCGATTGAGGCGTTCGGATTCATCGATGATGGTGCCGAGCAGGTCGGTCTTCTCCGCGTCGGTCAGGCGCGGGGCGAAATCCCGCAGCGCGCTGGCGGATCCCAGCACCGAGGACAGCGGGGTCTTGAGGTCATGCGATATCGACGTCAGGAGCGCCGACCGCAGGCGGTCGGTTTCGATCTCCCGCTTGACGCGGTCGACGTCGTCGACGAGGTGAACGCGCTCGATCGCCAGCGCCGCCTGGTCCATCAGGGCGTCGAGCAGCCGCCGCTGGTCCGGGGTCAGGATCGGGCCGGTGCGGTCGTCGTCGATCCCGACGACGCCGATCAGGCCGCGGCCGGTCCGCATCGGCAGGAACAGGCGCTTGGCGCCCGGGAGCGTGTCGGATCCCCGCCCGGCCGGCCGATCGTTGCTCCAGGCCCAGTTGGCCGCCGCGAGGTCCCCGGAATCCAGTTCGTCCTCCGGCGGATAACCGGTCATCACCGTCAGGACCTCGGCTTCCGGCAGCAGCAGGACGACACGGACCTTGAGCATGAGCGCCGTCTGATAGGCGGTGGCCCACAGCACGTCGTCGAGGGTGGCGGTCCCGGCCAGCTTGCGGCTGAACGAATAGAGATACTCCGTGGTGCGGGCGCGGTCGTTGGCCGCGACGGCCTGTCCACGCACACGCGCCGCGACGTTGGATACGATCAGCGCGATCAGCATGAAGAAGAAAAAGGCGGCGATATTGGTCGGGTCGGAAATCGTGAACGTGTAGATCGGAGGCAGGAAGAAGAAATTGTAGAAAAGCGACGCCGCGACGCTGGCCACCAGCGAGGGCATCAGCCCGAAGCGCACCGCGGTGACGACGACGGCGGTGAGGAAGACGAGGTCGACGTTTTCGACGCCGAACAGCGGCCGGATCAGCGTGCTGACCAGCAGCGCGATCGCGGTGAACAGCAGCCCCACGGCGTAGGGCATGGCATTGAAGGGCTGCGACGGCTCCGCGGTTCGCACCCCCTTGGCCGGGGATTCGGTTGTGGTATCGAGCTGATTCCCCGCAATCACATGGATGCTGATCAGGCCCGCCTTGCGCACCAACTGGTGGACCACCGAGCCCTGGATCAACTCGAACCACCAGGAGCGGCTGGACTTGCCGACGATGATCTGGGTGACGTTGTTGGCGCGTGCGAAGCTCAGGATGTCGTCGGCGATCCGCCGGTCGACCGCCGGGATGGTCAGCGCGTCGGCGCCGAGAGATTCCGCGAGGCGCAGCGTTTCGGCCAGGCGATCGCGCTCGACCTGGCTGAGCTGCAGGCTGTGCCGGGTTTCGATGCAGATCGCGGTCCAGGGCGCGTGCAGCCGGTCCGCCAGACGCTTGGTATGGCGAATCAGGCCGGGAGCGCGCGGATCCTCGCTCACGCAGACCAGGATGCGCTCGCTCGCGGCCCAGGGGCCGGCGATCGCGTTGGCCTGCATGTGCGTCAGCAGCTGCTCGTCGACCCGCTCCGCCGTCCGGCGCAGCGCCAGCTCGCGCAGCGCGGTGAGGTTGCCGGAGGAGAAGTAGTGTTCGAGCGCCCGCTCCGCCTGCTTGGGGACGTAGACCTTGCCTTCCTTGAGGCGCTGAATCAGCTCGTCCGGGGGCAGGTCGATCAGTTCGATCGCGTCGGCGAGGTCGAAGATCGAGTCCGGGACCGTTTCGCGGACCCGGACCCGCGTGATCTGCGCGATGACGTCGTTGAGGCTCTCGATATGCTGGATATTGACGGCGGTGTAGACGTCGATGCCGTTGTCGAGCAGTTCCTCGACATCCATGAAGCGCTTCGGGTGTCGGCTGCCCGGAGCGTTGCTATGGGCAAGTTCGTCGACGATCGCGATCTGGGGACGGCGCGCCAGCAGGGCGTCGAGGTCCATCTCCTCGACGACCTGTCCCCGGTAATCGACGCGCAGCCGCGGAACGATTTCGAGGCCGGCGAGCAGCGCCTGGGTCTCCAGGCGGCCGTGGGTCTCGACGATCCCGACCACCACGTCGATGCCGGCGCGCCGCTTGGCATGCGCGCTCTGCAGCATCTCGTAGGTCTTGCCCACGCCGGGCGCGGCGCCGAGAAAGATCTTGAGCCGGCCGCGGTGGCTCTCGGCGCGCCGGGCGGCTTCGAGAAGCGCGTCCGGCGACGGGCGTGTGTCGGAAACGTTGGTCGCCATCAGGCAGTCAGGTCCTCGTTCGCCTTGCTGTCGCGCACCGCGGGAGGCACGTTCAGGACCTCATCCGCCGGAGCTCGCCTTCTGGATGCGATCGTACGGTGCCGAACGGGTCCATCGCGACGGGTGATCACTTCGGGGCGGCGCCGGCGCGATCCAGCGCCAAGTTGAGCGCCAGCACGTTGACGCGGGGCTCACCCAGGATGCCGAACAGGCGCCCCTCGATCCGATCGCTAACGAGTTTGCGCACGCTATCTTCGGTCATCTTCCGCGCTTTCGCAACACGTGGGACCTGAAACAGCGCCGCCTCGGGCGAGATGTGGGGGTCGAGACCGCTCCCGGTCGTGGTGACCAGGTCGACGGGCACCGGCATCGACGGATTCTCGGCCTTGAGCTTTTCGACGTCCTCCTTGACCCGGTCGATCAGCGCCTTGTTGGTCGGGCCGAGGTTGGAGGCCGACGAATTCGCGGCGTTGTAGGGCGCTGGAATCGTCTTGGTCGAATCGTTGGGGTCCGCGGTGGTGGTCGCCGAGGGGCGGCCGCGGAAATACTGATCGCCCTTGAACTCCTGTCCGATCAAAGCCGAGCCGACGACCTTGCCGTCGCGCTCGACCAGGCTGCCCTGGGCCTGGGTCGGAAAGACCACGCCGGCGACGCCAGTCATGGCGAGCGGATAGGCCAGGCCCGTAATCAGCGTAAGGGCGACGAGAACCACGAGCGCCGGACGAATTTCACTGAACATGGTGGTTGTCCTCAAACGAGATGCAGGGCAGCGACGACGACGTCGATGGCCTTGATGCCGATGAACGGAATGACGATGCCGCCCACGCCGTAGACCAGGAGATTGCGGCTGAGAAGCGCACCAGCGCCGATCGCGCGATAGGCGACGCCCTTCAGCGCCAGCGGGATCAGCGCGATGATGATCAGCGCGTTGAAGATGATCGCGGACAGGATCGCGCTCTGCGGGCTCGCCAGGTGCATGATGTTCAGCGCCTGCAGTTGCGGGTAGAACGCCAGGAAGATGGCCGGGATGATGGCGAAGTATTTGGCCACGTCGTTGGCGATCGAGAAGGTGGTGAGCGCGCCGCGGGTCATCAGCAACTGCTTGCCGATCTCCACGACCTCGATGAGCTTGGTCGGGTTCGAATCGAGGTCCACCATGTTGCCGGCCTCGCGGGCAGCCTGGGTGCCGGTGTTCATCGCGACGCCGACGTCGGCCTGGGCGAGGGCGGGGGCGTCGTTGGTGCCGTCGCCGCACATGGCGACCAGCTTGCCCTTGGCCTGTTCGTCCCGGATCAGCCGCAGCTTGTCCTCGGGGGTCGCCTGGGCGAGGAAGTCGTCGACGCCCGCCTCGGCCGCGATCGCGGCCGCGGTCATGGGATTGTCGCCGGTGATCATCACGGTCCGGATGCCCATGCGGCGCAACTCGGCGAAGCGCTCGCGGATGCCGCCCTTGACGATGTCCTTGAGCTGGATGACGCCGAGCAGACGCCCGTCCTGGGCAACCGCCAGGGGGGTGCCGCCCGACTTGGCGATCTCTTCGGCGATCAGGTGGAGCTCGCGCGCCGCGTCCGAATTCACCACCGGCTGGGTGACGCGCGCCAGCGAATTCGCGGCCGCGGCGGCCCGCGGCGTCGCGTTCAGGTGGTTGATGATGGCATCCACGGCGCCCTTGCGCACCGACGAATTTTCGGTGTCGACGCCGCTCATTCGGGTCTGCGCGGTGAACGGGATGAACGTGGCGCCCAGCTCGGCCATGTCGCGGCCGCGGATGCCGTACTTCTCCTTGGCGAGCACCACGATCGACCGGCCTTCCGGCGTTTCGTCGGCGAGCGAAGCGAGCTGGGCCGCGTCCGCGAGTTCCTGTTCGGTCACGCCGCGGACCGGGCGGAAGGCGGTGGCCTGGCGATTGCCGAGGGTGATGGTGCCGGTCTTGTCGAGCAGCAGGGTATCGACGTCGCCGGCGGCCTCGACGGCACGGCCGGACATCGCCAGCACGTTGAAGCGCACCAGGCGATCCATGCCGGCGATCCCGATCGCCGACAGCAGGGCGCCGATCGTGGTCGGAATCAGGGTCACGAACAGCGCGACCAGCACGATGATCGAAACCTCGCCGCCCGCATAGGCCACGTAGCCGGGGATGGTGACGGTGGCGAACACGAAGATGATGGTGAGGCCCGCCAGCAGGATGTTGAGCGCGATCTCATTCGGCGTCTTCTGGCGCTCGGCGCCCTCCACCAGCTTGATCATGCGGTCGATGAAGGTCGAGCCTTGCGCCGCGGTGATCCGCACGCGGATCCAGTCCGACAGGACCTGGGTCCCGCCGGTCACCGCGGAGCGGTCGCCGCCGGATTCGCGAATGACCGGGGCGGATTCGCCGGTGATCGCGGCTTCGTTGACCGAAGCGACGCCTTCGATCACCTCGCCGTCGGAGGGGATGTTGTCGCCGGCCTCGACCAGCACCACGTCGCCGACCTTGAGGCTGGTACCGGAGACGATGCGGTAGGTCCTGTCCGGACCCGTCAGCAGCTTGGCCTTGCTTTCGGTGCGGGTCTTCTTCAGCGATTCGGCCTGCGCCTTGCCGCGCCCTTCGGCGACCGCCTCGGCAAAATTCGCGAACAGCACGGTAAACCACAGCCACAGGATGATCTGGAACGTGAAGGCGAGATCAGGACCTCCCGTCACGAGCGCGCGAACGAAGATCACGGTGGTCAGGGCGGCGACGACCTCGACCACGAACATCACCGGGTTCTTGACCATGGCGCGGGGATCGAGCTTGACGAACGCCGAGCCGATCGCGGGCAGCATGATCTTCGGGTCGAGCATCGCCGACACCGGGACCCGCTTTTGCAGTTTCATCGATTCCATGGAGATTTCTCCGAACGAACGGGGTCAGAACAGGGTGTTGGCGGTCATGGCGAGGTGCTCGACGATCGGCCCGAGCGCCAGCGCCGGGAAGAACGTGAGGCCGCCGATGATGAGGATCACGCCGACCACCAAGCCGACAAACAGGCCTCCGGTCGTGGGCAGCGTGCCGGCCGAGGGCGGCACGATCTTCTTCTGCGCCAACGATCCGGCGAGCGCCAGCGACGGAACGATCATGAAGAAGCGGCCGACGAACATCGAGATCGCCAAGGTGAGGTTGTAGAACAGCGTGTTGCCGCTCAGTCCACCGAAGGCCGAACCGTTGTTGCCGGTGGCCGAGGTGTAGGCATAGAGCACCTCGGTGAAGCCGTGAGGTCCGGGATTGGCCATGGCGGCCGCGGTCGGAGCCATCGCTACCGCGAGCGCGGTCCAGCCGAGATACATCAGCGGCAGCACCAGGATGGCGAGCATCGCCATCTTGACCTCGCGGGCCTCGATCTTCTTGCCGACATATTCGGGCGTGCGGCCGACCATCAGGCCGGCGACGAAAATGGCGAGCACCACGAACAGCAGCATGCCGTAGAGGCCGGCGCCGACGCCGCCGATGATGATTTCGCCGAGCTGCATGTTGATCAGCGGGATCATGCCGCCGAGCGCGGTGAACGAATCGTGCATGGCGTTGACCGCGCCGCACGACGCCGCCGTCGTCACCACGGCGAACAACGCCGATGCCACGATGCCGAAGCGGACTTCCTTGCCTTCCATGTTGCCGCCGGTCAGGCCGAGCTCGTTCAGGCCGGTGGTGCCTGCGGCCTCAGCCCAGTAGGTGACGGCAACGCCGGCGACGAACAGCACGCCCATCACCGCGAAGATCGCCCAGCCCTGGCGCTGGTCGCCGACCATGCGGCCGAAGACGTTGGTCAACGCGGCGCCGAGCACGAAGATCGAGAGCATCTGCACGAAGTTGGAGAGCGCGGTCGGATTCTCGAACGGATGGGCTGCGTTGGTGTTGAAGAAGCCACCGCCGTTGGTGCCGAGCATCTTGATCGCGACCTGCGAGGCGACCGGCCCGACCGCGATGGTCTGCTTGGCGCCTTCAACGGTCGTCGCGTCGACGTAGGCGCCGAGCGTCTGCGGCATCCCTTGCCAGACCAGGAACAGCGTATAGACGACGCAGATCGGCAACAGCACGTAGAGGGTGCAGCGCGTGACGTCGACCCAGAAATTGCCCAGGGTACGGGTGGTGGAGCGGGCAAAGCCGCGGATCAGCGCCATGGCGATGGCAATGCCGGTCGCCGCCGACAGGAAGTTCTGGTGGGTCAGGCCCAGCATCTGGGTCAGATAGGAGACCGTGGTTTCGCCGCCGTAGTTCTGCCAGTTGGTGTTGGTGATGAAGCTGATGGTGGTATTGAACGAGAGATCCTCGGCGACGGCCGACTGCCCGGCGGGATTGAACGGCAGCAGCGCTTGCAAACGCATCAGGGCGTAGAGGATCGCGAAGCCGCCGACGTGAAACAGCAACATCGCCACCGCGTAGGTCAGCCAGTGCTGCTCGCGCTTCGGATCCACGCCGCCGACTGCATAGATCGCCGCTTCGACCGGACGGAGCACGGGAGAGAGGAAGGTCGCTTCGCCGTTGAAGACCTTGGTCATGTAGCCGCCCAGCGGCTTGACCAGCGCGACGATGATCGCGCAGAACACGATGATCTGAACCCAACCAACGAGTGTCATGGTGATGTGCCTCTAATATCCGGAAGGTGCGTCAGCCGCCTTTTCGCGCGGCGAAAAGGTGTCGCGTGGCGCGGGTCAGAATCGCTCGGGCCGCAGCAGGGCGTAGGTGAGGTAGATCAGAAGACCGGCGGACACGAGGCCCGCGAGCGTGTAATCGAACAGCATGGCGTCCCCCTCAAAGTCTGTCGCAGGCATAGGCGTAGCCGATCGACAGGGCGAAGAGCCCGATGCCGATGGCAACCATGATAACGTCCCACATGAGAACCTCCGTGATGCGCGCGTCCGGTGAACAAGAATGGACCGGGGAGGACGCGGCCTATTGATCTGGGCCAAGTGTCGGCCTCGGGATTTCGCATGAGGTGCCACTCCATCGGTACGATTTCGAGGGGATCTCGTCCCGGAAATTATAGGAATTCTATAAGGATACCGGCCGATGCCGGCGGCTTCGCCAGTCGAATGCTGCGTCTAAGCGCTTGGTTGCGCTGCAAAAATATAAACGGAACCGGAGCTTCAGCCGACCTCGGCGCGCGGTCGCGGGGTCGGCTAGACGGCCGGGCTTTTTCGAAGCAGCTTACGGCTGTCGGCCCGGTGCGCGCACCCTATCGCATCTTTGGCCGCACGTCCGGTCAGCCCGCGAACTTCTTTATGGACTTCCTACATTCCTGAGTTGGGACTCGCCTCGTTTTCAAACCGGCAAACGCTCTAATAGTCCGTGAGACCGGCCGTCGCGCCGGTCGCGGGATGCGCAGATGAAGGCCACGGATGTCAGCCGCTGGGACAGCCTCGACCGGATCATCGACCGGATCGGGGCGGCGGATGCGTTGTCAGAAGATCTTTGGGCCGACATCATGGCCGGCGCCGCCGTGCGGCTCGCGGCCATGCCTCGACAAGCGGCCGTGTCGCGCCTGAACAGATTCGCCGCCAGCGGTGCCTGGGTCGACGCGGCCTTCGTCCTGATCGAGGTCGAGCTCGCGGCATGGCGGCTGCGCCGCATCGATTACGACGATGGCGAGTGGCGCTGCGCGTTGTCGCGCGCGCCGGATCTGCCCGAATGGCTCGACCATGCCGTCGAGGCGTCGCATCGCGATCTCGCGCTTGCCCTGGTCATGGTCGCGATCGACACGATGCGCGAAGTCCGTTCGCACCATGAGCAGCGATCGGTCTCGGTGCCCCAGACCCGTGCCGGGGATCGCAACTACGTCTGCTGCGACAATTTCTGATCATTTTCTCAATCGCATCAGCCTGCTCATACTCCGCCAGGCAGGGCACGGGTGAAGTCTGTCGCCCATCGCCGGGTTCGAAGCCTGAACGTCATTCATCTTTATGAGCCGGCTATGAGATCGCAGCGGGCTCCCGCTCGCATTCCTATGTGGGCAGGCAGATCTTGAGACCCGACGAGGTCGACGAGCCTCGCGGCCTTGTCCGGAATGAGCGTCTACAACCATTGGGAGATATCTCGTGAGTGAATCGGAACCTCCGTCGTCGAATCAGACCATTTTCCTGATCGGCCGGAACAGTCGCGGCCAGTGGGTCGCCCAGGCGCGCAATGGCCTTTATGGCGGCCTGTTCATCAGCCGGGCCGCCGCCGTGAGTTACGCGATGTTCGAGAGCGGGCATAATCCCGCATCGATCGTCGCGACGCCCGAGACCCTCGAATTGGAAGTTGCCGGGCTGCAGCCGACGTCCGCCCCCCAATCCCATTCCGCGATCGACGCCGGGGAGCCCGTTCGACGGGCCGCATGACCGGCTGGATATTGACCCGTGGCCGCCATGGCGTCGCAGGGACCTCTCGAGCACATCTCGATCGAGCCTCACTCTGACGGGCGGCCCGCAAGAAAGGGACGAACGGCAATGGCATCTGCACGTGACACCACGGCGACCTGGCTGGCGGGATATATCCCGGACCTTCCGACCCCATTCGATGGCGATGGCACGATCGACTGGGCGGGGCTGAGGCGGAGCTGTCGCCGCCAGCTCGCCGCTGGGGCTCCGGCGCTGGTGGTCGCGGAGACCGCCGGCGAGTTTTCCACGCTGACCCTCACCGAGCACCGGGCCATCGTCGAGGCCGTCGCCGCGCAGGCCGACGGGCAGCTTGCGGTGATCGCCGGGGCGTCCTCCAACTCGACCGCTCACGCGGTCGAGTTGGCGTGTCATTCCGAGGCCGCCGGCGCCGATGCCCTGATCGCGGTCGCGCCGTACTACAACAAGCCGATGCAGTCGGGATTGCTCGCCCATTTTCGGGCGATTGCCGAGGCGACCACCCTGCCGATCATTCTCCACGACGCTCCATCGCGGACGGCGCGCGGCATCGCCGACGAGACCGTGGCGGAGCTCGCCGGGTCGCCGCGGTTCATCGGCCTGAAGGACGGCAGTTGCGATCCCGCACGGCCACTGCGGCTGAGACCGCTGGTGAGGCCGGATTTTCGCCTGCTGTCGGGCGATGATGCCACCGCGGTCGGCTATCTGGCCCATGGCGGCGACGGCAGCATTTCGCAGCTGGCCACCATCGCGCCGGCGGTCTGTCGCGACGTGTACCTGGACGTGCGCCAGGGCAGGAGGATCGGCGCGAACGTGCTTGCCAGCCTTGCCGCGCTCGCGGCGGCGCTCGCCGAAGACGGTGCGCCGGCCGCGCTGAAATACGCGATGAGTCTCGAGGGCGTGATGTCGCCGACGCTCCGCCGGCCGTTGCTGGAGCTGCCCGAGCCCGCCAGGGACGCCATGCGGCGTCTCCTGGACGCGCTCAGGCATGCGGTGGCAGAGGATGGCGTTGCGATTCGGCGCCAGCGGTAGCGCTAGTCACCAGCAGGTGTCGCTGCCGCCTTCCTGACCCAGACCTTGTTGTCGTGGAAAGCGGCGCCGCCGTAGGGCGCCACCGCGTCGGCGGCGGTGAGCGTGTTGATGCCGCGGCCGCCGCGATGTGCGTGATTGGGATGAATGGATTCGGCGATCAGCACGCCGCGCCGCAGACCGTCAAAGACCCGGACGGCGAGGGTGGTCTCGCCGCGGTCGTTGCCGAGCGTCACGCTGTCGCCGTCGGCGACGCCGATCTCTGCCGCGTCGGCTGGATGAATCAACACGCTGGGGCTGCCTTCGCGAGCCCTCGACGACGGCGTTTCACTGAAGGTGCTGTTGAGGAAGCTGCGCGAGGGACTGGTCGCGAGGCGGAACGGATGGGCCTCGTCGGCGGCTTCGATGACCGCCCAGTGGTCGGGCAGCGTCGGCATTTCGGTCCAAGGCCCCATCTTCAACTTGCGTGGCACCGGGACCCTCGACCAGTCGGCGCGGAAATGAAACTTGCCGTCGGCGTGGGCGAAGCCGTCGAGATAGTGCGAGGCGCGGAAATCGGGCTGCAGGTCGCGCCACAGGTCGGCCTGCAGCGCCTCGATGGTGCCGTGGCCGCTCAGCTTGAGCGTCTCGTCGATGATGTCGCGGGGTGTCAGGTCGAAGGCGCGGTGGCGGGCCCCGACCCGGGGCGCCAGCGCCCGCAGCACCTCGTGATTGGAGCGGCATTCGCCGGGTGGGGGGATCAGCGCTGATCCGACCGAAATGTGCTGATGGCCGCCGCCGTAATAGAGATCGTCATGTTCCATGAACATCGTCGCCGGCAGCACGATGTCGGCCATCTGCGCCGTTTCCGTCAAGAACTGCTCATGGACGGCGACGAACAGGTCCTCGCGCGCGAAGCCGCGGCGGACCAGCGCCTGCTCCGGCGCGACATTCACCGGGTTGGTGTTCTGGATCAGCATCGCTTTGATCGGCGGCCCGTCGTGCAGAGCCTCGCGGTCGCCGGTCAGGATCCGGCCGATCTTCGACTGGTCGAGATGCCGGATGTCCGGATCGATCGCCTCGGTTGCTTCGATCACCGAGGTGTTGAACTTCCAGATCGAGCCGTTGTTGAAGAACGCGCCGCCACCCTCGTGTTGCCAGGCGCCGGTGACCGCCGGAATGCAGAGCGCCGCATGCATCTGCGCCGCGCCGTTGCGGCTGCGGGTGAAGCCGTAGCCGAGCCGGAAAAAGGATCGTTTGGTTTCTCCGACGGCGCGGGCGAAGGCCTCGATGTCTTCGACCGGCACGCCGCAGATGTCCGAGGCCCATTGCGGCGTCCGCGTCGACAGATGCGCTTCCAGCTCCCCGGGACAATCGGTGTAGCGGTCGAGATAGTCCCGATCGGCGAAGCCGTCGCGGAACAGCACGTGCATCACGCCGCAGGCGAAGGCGCCGTCGGTGCCGGGCCGCAGCACGATCTTGATGTCGGCCTGCTTCACGGTTTCGTTGTCGTAGATGTCGATTGCCGCGATGCGCGCGCCGCGCTCCTTGCGGGCGCGGGTGGCGTGCGTCATCACGTTGACCTGGGTCGACACTGGATTGGTGCCCCAGATCACCACGAGGTCGGATTTCGCCATCTCGCGCGGATCGACGCCGGCAACCTTGCCGGTGCCGGCGGCGAAGCCTGCCCATGCGATGTTCGAGCAGATCGTGCTGTAGAACCGCGAGTACTTCTTGACATGGGCGAGCCGGTTGATGCCGTCCCGCATCACCAGCCCCATGGTGCCGGCATAGTAGTAAGGCCAGACCGCCTCGCTGCCGAATTCCCGCTCGGCGGCGTTGAAGCGCTCCGCGATTGCGTCGAGCGCGTCATCCCAGCTGATCCGGCTGAATTGACCGGAGCCCTTGGGTCCGGTTCGGCGGAGCGGAAACAGCAGCCGGTCCGGGTGGTGGATGCGTTCGGCGTAGCGGCCGACCTTGGCGCAGACGACGCCGGCGGTGTAGGTCTGCTGCTTCGATCCGCGGACCCGCCCGATACGGGCTCCGCCGACGACCTCGACGTCGAGGGCGCAGGCCGAGGGGCAGTCGTGGGGACAGGTCGAATGCCTGATCGTTGTTTCAGCGGGGGCGTGCATCGTGAAATAACTAGCAGCTCCGGCCTTACCGGAGAAGATCCGGGCGTCGCCTGCGGCCGACCGGCCGGCCCGCTCATAGCTGGCCTGCATGGAACCGCGGGCCCGCTGTTGACCATGGACAACGGGCGTGAGCCCCTCGCATAGTCCCGCCATCCGAAACGGGAACAACGCAGGCGACCGATAGGGCGCCGATCGGGGAGGCACTATGCAGTTCAAGCACGTAACTCTGGAGTTCGACGCGCCGGTGGCGATCCTGCGGCTTGACCACCAGGAGGTCATGAACGCGGTCTCGATCGAGATGCTGCAGGGCCTCGGCGAAGCCCTCGACGCGATCGAGGAGCGTCGCGCGGAGGTGAGATGCGTGGTCCTGACCGGGGCCGGCCGGGCGTTTTGCACCGGCGCCAACCTGCAGGGCCGCAACAAGCAGGAAAGCCCGACCCGGCGCGCGGGGGCGGCGCTGGAGACCGCGTTCCATCCGTTCCTGCGCCGGATTCGCCACCTGCACTGCCCGCTGGTCACCGCGGTCAACGGGCCGGCGGCGGGGGCCGGCATGAGCTTCGCGCTGCTGGGCGACATCGTCCTGGCGGCGCGATCGAGCTATTTCCTCCAGGCGTTTCGCCGCATTGGGCTGGTTCCGGATTGCGGGTCGACCTGGCTGCTGCCGAGGCTGGTGGGGCGGGCGCGGGCGCTGGAGCTCTCGCTGCTGGGCGAGCGGCTTCCGGCGGAAACCGCGCTGTCCTGGGGACTGGTCAATCGAGTCTTCGATGACGCCGAACTGATCCCCGAAGCCATGAAGCTCGCCCGCGATCTCGCCAACGGGCCGACGGTCGCGCTCTCGCTCATCCGCAAGCTCTACTGGGACAGCCCGGAGAACTCCTTCGAGGAGCAGATCGATCTCGAGCGCCAGTGCCAGGAGAAGGCGGGCGCCGCCGACGATTTCAGGGAAGGTGTGACCGCGTTCCTGGAGAAGCGGCCGGCGAGGTTTACCGGCCGCTAGTGTCCCGGCTCTGACATTCGCATCGCCGGCCGGCGGGGAAAATGGCCGCCGCGCTATTTTCCCTGCCAGCGCGGCGGTCGCTTTTCGGCAAAGGCCCGCGGCCCCTCGACGAAGTCGGCGGACGCCAGCATGGCCTGCACCGCGGGATATTCGCGCTGCTCGTTGATCGCGTCGGCCAGCGGCACATTCAGTCCCCGCATCGCCGTCTGCTTCGAGGCCCGGATCGACATCGGGCTGTTCTGACAGATCAGTTCGGCCCAGCGCTCGGCCGCGTGCAGCGCTTCGCCGACCCCGACCACCTCGTTGACGAAACCGAGCGTGAACCCCTCCCGCGCCGAGACATGGCGACCGGTCAGGATCATGCCCATGGCGTGCTTCAATCCGATCTGCCGCGGCAGTCGATGCAGCCCGCCGGCGAGGGCGGCGAGGCCGACCCGCGGCTCCGGGAGCGCAAACGTCGCATTTTCCGCGGCGATGATCAGATCGCAGGCCAGCGCGGTCTCGAAGCCGCCGCCCATGGCGACACCGTTGACCGCCGCGATGATCGGCTTGTCGCAGTGAAACCGCGAGGTCAGCCCGGCAAAGCCGCTCTGATTCCAGCCGCGCTCGCCGCCGGCCGCCTGCCACTTCAGGTCGTTGCCGGCGCAGAAGGCGCGATCGCCGGCGCCGGTCACGATCGCCACCCATTGCTCGGGATCGCCGGCGAACGCGTTGAACACCTCGTGCAGCTCGAAATGGGCCGGCTTGTGCAGGGCGTTCATCACCTCGGGCCGGTTCAGCGTGACGACCGTGATGTGCCCGTTGCGCTTGACGGTCACGAACTCGAAATCGGACTCTGAACTCATGTGGCGCCCTCCCGTTTGTTCTTGTCGCGCTTGCGTTTCTTATGGCGCTCGGCCCATGACGCCTGCGGCTGATGTGGCTTCAGGATGGCATAACACCGCCGGCGGCGTGCACCGTCAAGCGGCAACGGTCTCGCCGAGCCACTGCGTCGCCGCCAGCACGCCGCCTTCGCCATGGGGAATGCGAAGCGCCATGAGGCCGACCTCGATCACGCCGAGAGTGCCGAGCACCATCGGGGCGTTGACGTGGCCCATATGCGCGATCCGGACCGCCGCGCCGGCCAGCGCGCCAATGCCGCTGCCGAGCACGACGCCGCATTTGTCGCGGCAGAAATCCTTCAATTCGGCCGCGCCGGGCGATCCGTCGACCCGCACCGTGGTGACGGTATCGGAGCGTTCGGCGGGATCGGCGATGTTGAACGACAGCGCGCCGGCCTGCGACCAGCGGCCGACGGCGCGGCGTACCGCCTCGGCAAGCAAGCTGTGGCGCCTGAAAATGGCGTCGAGCCCTTCCGCCTGAATCATGTCGAGCGCCTGGCGTAGCGCGTAGAGCAGGTGGATCGGCGGCGTACCGGCGTATTTCTGGTAGTGCTCGGCTCCCTCGCGCGCGGTCCAATCCCAATAGGGCGTGCGCAGGTCGGCCTTCTGGTGTGCCGCACGCGCGCGCGGGCCGGCGGCGACGAAGGCCAGTCCCGGCGGGGTCATCAGGCCCTTCTGCGACGCCGACAGGGCGACGTCGATCGACCAGTCGTCCATGGTGAACGGAACGCAGCCGAGCGAGGCCACGGCGTCGACCATGAACAGCGCATCGTGCCCGGCGGCGCGGATCGCCCTGCCGATCGCCGCGACATCGTTGGCGACGCCCGAGGCGGTGTCGACCTGAACGGCGAGCACTGCCTTGATGGTGCCGGCCTTGTCCTGCCGCAGACGTGCCTCGACGTCGGCCGGTCGCACCGCGCCGGTCCAGCTGCCCGGCAGGACTTCGGTTTCGAGGCCGAGCTGGGCGGCGGCCTGGCCCCAGCCCACCGCGAACCGTCCGCTTTCCAGCACCAGGATCTTGTCGCCGCGCGACAGCACGTTGGTCAGGGCGGCTTCCCACGCGCCGTGGCCGTTGGAGATGTAGATGTAGGACCGTCCGCTGGTGCGGAACAGCCGGCTGAGGTCGGCGTGCAGGCTGTCCGAGATCGCAATCAGCTCGCCGGCATAGATGTCGACCGCCGGCCGGTGCATGGCGCGCAGCACCTCGTCGGGCATCGTTGTCGGGCCCGGGATCGCCAGGAATTCACGACCTGCACGTACGACCATCCCTCAATCTCCCCGGACCGCGGAATCACGAGGCCGATATCGCCGAACGGAGGGGCGGCGGCAACCGTCTTGTGCCGGCCGCCGGCGCTGGGCTGTTGTGCGGGAGAGATCCTGGCGGGGGGGGGGCGATTTCGTCTCAGATCTGGCGATCCTTCTTGATCCGATCGATCTGTGCCGCCAGTTCGGGCGGCAGCGAGCGCAGGCCAAGACCCCCGCACAGGGACAGGACCGGTTTGAGGCGCGACTCGCGCAGCAGCCCGGGCTGGCGGTCCGCGGGCATCAGCCGGTCGAACACCGCCATCACGACGATCGCGATCAGGGATACGCGCACGAGACCAGGAGCGCGCCGCCCGCGCGATCGGCTGGATGAACGCCGCGGCCGAACAGATCATCGGCGGCAAAACGCAGCAATGCACCGATGAGCAGCCCTGCCGCGAGGAGGATCGCCAGGAAAGTCCCGAAATCGCCGATACCGGCCCCCGACGCCTCGATGGCCCCCAGGGCGCCGCCCGGCGCCGACACGCGGGACGACACCGCGACGGCCAACGGCGCCGCCGAGAGGTAGCCCAGGATCGAGGCGAGGCTGCGGATCAGCCCGGCTCGCCAGCCCGCAACGGCGGAGACCGCGAGGGCGAGCAGCATGCCGACGTCGAAGCTATTGATGGACGTAAACATTCTGGCGTCCCGCGGAGATGGGGCATGGAACCACAAAACCGTTACCCGACGCTTGGGGAAGCCGTGCAAATTGACCCGTGTTCGCATTTGCAAAAATTCTTGACCCTCAGCTGAGTGAGTGCTTACTTAGCCCATGCGTCCGATCAGGCTATCCAGCGAAGCCCGCCGGGAAACCATTCTTGCGGCGGCGAAGTCGTGCTTTGCCCGGCATGGTTTTGCGGGTACGACGACGAAGAGCGTCGCGGCGGCGGCCGGCATCTCGGAAGGGTTGCTGTTCAAGCATTTCGCGACCAAGTCGGCGCTCTACGCCGCGATCCTGGACGAAGCCTGCGAGGCGGACAGCGAGCTCAAGCGGTTGCAGTCGCTCGAGCCGTCAACCGCGACGCTGGTGCAGCTGATCAGGGAAATGGTTCGGCATTTCCTTCAGGCGGCGGAGCACCGGGACGACGACAGCTTCCAACGCATGAAGCTGCTGTCGTCTAGTTATCTGGAAGATGGCGAGTTCGCGCGGCTGTTGTATCGCAAGATCGGCGAGATCGTCGGCCCGATCTTCGTGGCCTCGCTCGAGAAGGCCGTGGAGGCGGGTGATGCGGTGGCCAGCATGGGGGACCCGATCAATCTGTTCTGGTTCTCCCACCAGATGATGCACATGATCGCGCTGACCCGCATTCCGAAAACCGCGCCGTTGCTCTATAGCAATGGCGAAGACCTGGAGCGCCAGATCTGCGAGTTCACGCTTCGCGGCCTGGGCCTCAAGGAACACGCATTCGCGACTTATCTGGACCGCACGCCCATCGTGCGCCCGCATAAGACACACTTGGTGTCAGAAAGTGCATGACATGACGATTTCGACCGAGGCCCCCATCGCCCCAAAGGCCGTCGAGGGAAAGTCGAGCCCGCCGCGCCCCGTGCGGATGCGGAGGTGGTTCATCATCGTGGGCGGCCTGCTCGTCCTGCTGGTTGGCCTGTTGTGGGGCTTCAACACCTTCCGCAACCACATGATCGCGCAGTTCTTCGCCAACATGAAGCCGCCGCCGATCCCGGTGTCGGTGGCGGAGGCGAAGTCGGAGGTGATCCCCCACCTGTTGACCGCGATCGGCGACCTCGCCGCCGTTCATCAGGTTGACGTGACCACCGACGTCGCTGGCCGCATCACCAAGATCATGTTCGAGGCGGGCACCACGGTGAAGGCCGGCGACCCGCTGGTGCAGCTCTACGACGAGCCGGACCAGGCCGACCTCGCGAGCTTCAAGGCGCTGGCGACCGCGGCTTCGCTGGCACTCGATCGCTCGAAGTCGCTCGCGGCGCGCCAGTTCGGCCCGCAGGCGACGGTCGACCAGAACCAGGCCTCGTTCGACCAGGCCAACGCATCGATCGCCAAGACCGAGGCGATCATTTCGCAGAAGCTGATCCGGGCGCCGTTCAGCGGCGATCTTGGCGTGCGCAAGGTCGAACTCGGCCAGTTCCTCAGCGCCGGCAGCCAGATCGTGTCACTGACCGACCTGTCGCATGTCTATGTCAACTTTACCGCGGCGGAGAAGGATCGCGCGATCCTCGCCGTCGACCAGACCGTGCGGGTCAAGGTCGACGCCTATCCCTCGCGCGTATTCGAGGGCAAGATCACGGCGATCGAGCCGCAGATCAGCGCGGACACCCGGACCGTGAAGGTGCAGGCCACGATCGCCAACCTCGACCACGCCCTCAAGCCCGGCATGTTCGCGTCGACGACGGTGGTGCTGCCGGCGCAGCCCGCGGTGGTCACGGTGCCCGAAACCGCCGTCGACTACACGCTCTACGGCGACTCGGTTTTCCGCATCAAGGAGAGCAAGGACGACAAGGGCGAGACCAGGCTGACCGTGGAGCGCACCTTCGTGCGGACCGGCACGCGAGTCGACGGCCGTACCGTGATTGTTTCTGGCCTCCAGGCCGGTGATCGGGTGGTGGCGCTCGGTCAGCTCAAGCTGCAGTCCGGTGCCGCCGTGGTGATTTCCACCGATCCGCAGCCGCAAAATCCGGCAAATCCGCCGCGCTACTGATCCAGGGAACGGCGCATGTCCTTTACCGACATCTTCATCAAGCGACCGGTGCTGTCGCTGGTCGTCAGCCTGCTGATTCTGCTGATCGGCGCCAATGCCGCGCTGAAAATGCCGATCCGGCAGTATCCGCGGCTGTCGAACACGGTCATCACGATCACGACGACCTATCCCGGCGCCGCGCCGGAATTGATGCAGGGCTTCATCACCACCCCGATCGAACAGGCGGTCGCCTCCGCCGAGGGCGTCGACTACATCACCTCGTCGTCGGTGTTGAGCACCAGCACGATCTCGGTCTACGTCAAGCTCAACTTCGATCCGAGCCAGGCCCTCACCGAGGTTCTGGCCAAGGTGAACTCGGTCAAATACCTCATTCCGAAGGAAGCCTTCGACCCGGTGATCCTGAAGTCGACCGGGCAGACCACGGCGGTGATGTATATCGGGTTCTCCAGCGAGGAGCTCTCCGGTTCGGCGATCTCGGACTATCTGACCCGCGTGGTGCAGCCGATCCTGTCCACGGTCGACGGCGTCGCCTCCGCCGACATCCTGGGCGGCCAGACCTTCGCGATGCGGATCTGGCTCGATCCCGATCGCATGGCGGGACACGGCGTGTCAGCGACCGACATCGCCACCGCGATCCAGGCCAACAACTTCCAGGCCGCGGCCGGCCAGCAGAAGGGCTACTTCACGGTCAGCAACATCTCGACCAACACCGACCTCACCAATCTCGACCAGTTCCGGCGCATGGTGGTGAAGGCCAAGGGGGGCGCCCTGGTGCGGATCGAGGACGTGGCTTCGGTCGAGCTCGCGGCCCAGAGCACCGACGCCAGCGTGGCGATGGACGGCCAGCACGCCATCTTCATCGGCGTGCAGGCGACGCCGGCGGGCAACCCGTTGACCATCGTCAAAGGCGTGCGGGCGCTGATGCCCGACATCGAGCGCAACCTGCCGCCGTCGTTGAAGATGAAGGTCGCCTACGACTCAACCAAGTTCATCCAGTCGTCGATCGACGAGGTGGAAAAGACCCTGATCGAGGCGGTCGGGATCGTCATCGTGGTGATCTTCCTGTTCCTGGCCTCGCTGCGGTCCGTGATCATCCCGGTGGTGACGATCCCGCTGTCGCTGGTGGGTGTCTGCACCGTGATGCTGGCGCTGGGATTTAGTTTCAACCTGCTGACGCTGCTGGCCATGGTGCTGGCGATCGGTCTCGTGGTCGACGACGCCATCGTCGTGGTCGAGAACATTCACCGCCACCTGGAGGAGGGCAAGTCGCCGGTCCGCGCCTCGCTCGAGGGCGCGCGCGAGATCGTCGGCCCGGTCATTTCCATGACCATCACGCTGGCGGCGGTGTACGCGCCGATCGGCTTCCTCGGCGGCGTCACCGGCGCGCTGTTTAAGGAGTTCGCCTTCACGCTCGCCGGGTCCGTGATCGTCTCGGGCGTGATCGCGCTCACATTGTCGCCGATGATGTGCTCGGTGCTCCTGACCCACGTCGAGCAGGGCCGCTTCGCCCGGATCGTCGACCGGGTATTTAGCGCCACCACCCGCTGGTACGGCCGGCAACTGGACCGTTCGCTCGACTACCGGCCGATCACCATGCTGTTCGCGGCCACCATCCTGGGCCTCGTCGCCTTCATGTACGTCAACACGTCCAAGGAGCTTGCGCCCGAGGAGGACCAGGGGATCCTGTTCGCGGTCACCAAGGCACCGAAATACGCCAACATCGATTACACCGACTTCTACGGCGACAAGCTCGACAAGGCCTTTGCCAGCTTCCCCGAGACCGATCTGCGCTTCGTGCTGAACGGCATCAATGGTCCGAGCCAGGGCATCGCCGGCATGATCCTGAAACCCTGGGACGAGCGCAAGCGCTCGTCGACCGCGCTGAAGCAGCCGGTGCAGGGCGAGTTGAGCAAGGTCGAGGGCGTCAACGCCTTCGCCTTCAACCTGCCGCCGCTGCCCGGCGGGCCCGGCGGCTTGCCGGTGCAGATGGCGATCAACTCGACCAGCAGCTTCCAGACCGTCTATGAGCAGATGGAAAAGCTGAAGGCGGCTGCGCGCAAGAGCGGGTTGTTCATCGTGTCCGACAGCGACCTGGACTTCAACCAGCCGGTCGTGGGCGTCAAGATCGATCGCTACAAGGCCAACGAACTCGGCATCACCATGCAGCAGATCGGCAATTCGCTGGCGGTGCTGCTCGGCGGCAACTACATCAACCGTTTCAACCTCGAGGGCCGGTCGTACCAGGTGATCCCGCAGGTGCCGCGGGTGAACCGTCTCACCCCCGAGATGCTGGGCCGCTACTACATCACGGCGCCGAGTGGCCAGCAGCTGCCGCTCTCCACGGTGGTGACGATCGAGAACAGGACCGATCCGAACGCGCTGACCCACTACAACCAGCTCAATGCGGCGACCTTCCAGGCGGTGCCGATGCCGGGCGTCACCATGGGCAAGGCGGTCGATTTCCTCGAAAGCCAGGCGCAACAGCTGCCGAAAGGCTTCGGCCACGATTATCTGGCAGATTCGCGGCAGTACGTGCAGGAGGGCAACCAGCTCGCGGTGACCTTCGGCTTCGCGCTGATCATCATCTTCCTGGTGCTCGCGGCGCAGTTCGAGAGCATCCGTGACCCGCTGGTGATCATGATCAGCGTGCCGATGGCGATCAGCGGAGCGTTGATTCCGCTGTTCTTCGGAGTCGCCACCATCAACATCTACACCCAGGTCGGGCTGCTGACGCTGGTTGGGCTGATCAGCAAGCACGGCATCCTGATGGTCGAGTTCGCCAACGAGCTGCAGCTCAAGGAAGGGCTCGACCGCCGGTCCGCCGTCGAGATGGCGGCACGGGTGCGGCTGCGGCCGATCCTGATGACCACGGCGGCGATGGTCACCGGCCTGCTGCCGCTTCTGGTGGCCAACGGCGCCGGCGCGGCCAGCCGGTTCTCGATCGGTCTCGTGGTTGTGTCCGGGATGTCGATCGGCACGCTGTTCACCCTGTTCGTGCTGCCGGCGGTTTACGTGGCGATCGCGACCGACCACCGCGCCGCCGCCAAGTCCGAGCGTACCCGCGAGGTCGCCGCGTTCGAACTGAAGCCGACCTGACGTCTGTCACGTCGTTCGAAAGCCCCGGTCCCCTCGGGACCGGGGCTGCGACGTTCTTGCCTCGTCGGCGACAAAAATCGGTATCGCCTGGTTGGCCATCCGCGCTAAATTCCGCCATCGATCTGGCAATAAGGATCATGGGAGGATGGCGATGACGGACAGGCTGCCGGGCCCGGGCGCACTGCGGCGCAATACCATCGCCGACGGCGTTCGCCGCGCCGCGGCCAAGTTTCGCGACCGCACCGCGCTGACCTTCAGCGACAGACAGTGGAGCTTCGTCGAGCTCGATCGCGCGGCTGGCCGGGTGGCCCACCAGCTTTTGGCGCGCGGATTGAGGAAAGGCGACCGGGTGGCCGCCTATGCGCGCAATTCCGATGCCTATCTCATCCTGTGGCTGGCCTGTACGCGGTCGGGCCTCGTCCACGTGCCGGTCAACTATGCTTTGACCGCCGGCGAGCTCAAATACATCGTGACGCAGTCGGGCGCGCGGGCGGTGGTCTATGACGCCGACCTCGCCGGCACCGTGTCGGCGATCCGGCCCGAGGTTGCGGTCGATTTCTACGGCCGTTTCGCGGCGGCGGCCGATGGCGAGTTCGACGTGCTGGCCATCGCGCGCGACGCCTCCGGGCCCTGGCTCGAGACCGCGGACATCGACGACGGCGATTTGGCGCAACTGCTCTACACTTCCGGCACCACGGCGGCGCCAAAGGGCGCGATGATGACCCATCGCGCACTGATGGCGGAGTACGCCAGCTGCATCATCGAGCTCGAGTTCGCCGGCGCTGATGTCGCGCTGGCCGCGCTGCCGCTCTACCACTCGGCCCAGATGCACTGCTTCTCGCTGCCGCAACTCCTGGTCGGGGCGACCACGCATCTGATCGAGGCGCCGGCGCCCGACCTCGTGCTGCGCCTGATCGAGGAGCATCGCATCACCTCGTTCTTCGCCCCGCCGACGGTGTGGATCAGCCTGCTGCGGCACCCCGATTTTGGCCGCCGCAACCTGACGACGCTGCGCAACATCTATTACGGTGCCTCGATCATGCCGGTGCCGGTGCTCGAGGAATTGCGGCAGCGGCTGCCGGGCGTCCGGCCGTTCAACTGCTACGGGCAGAGCGAGATCGGACCGCTCGCGACGGTGTTGCGGCCGGAGGAGCACGACGCGCGTCCGGCGTCGGCCGGGCGGCCGATCATCAACGTCGAAACCCGGATCGTCGACACCGAGATGCGTGATGTCCCGCCGGGCACCCAGGGCGAGATCGTCCATCGCTCGCCGCAGCTTCTCATGGGCTACTGGAACAAGCCGGAAGAGACCGTCGAGGCGTTCGCCGGCGACTGGTTTCATTCCGGCGACGTCGGCACCATGGACGAAGGCGGCTATCTCTTCGTGGTCGATCGCGTCAAGGACATCATCAAGAGCGGGGGCGTGGTGGTCGCCGGCCGCGAAGTCGAGGAGGCGCTGTTCAAGCACCCGGCGGTGTCCGAAGTCGCGGTGATCGGCCTGCCGGATCCGAAATGGATCGAGGCGGTCACCGCCGTCGTGGTACTGCGCCCCGGTTTCGAACCCGACGAGGCCGCGCTCGAGGCCCACGCGCGGCAGCACCTCGCTCCGTTCAAGGTGCCGAAGCAGTTCATTTTCACCACGACCTTGCCGCGCAACACCGCCGGCAAGCTGCTCAAGCGCGAGCTGCGCATCACCTACGCCGAAGCGAAGCCGTGAAACGACTCCTGGCGTCTCATTGCTCCGTCATGGCCGGGCTTGTCCCGGCCATCCACGCCTTCCTTGCCGACTCACTTCTAAGACGTGGATGCCCGCGAGACCTTGGTCCTAGCGATCCGTCGAAGACGGATCGCGCTGCGCGGGCATGACGAGTGAAACAATTGGCTATCGGGCGTGGGACACCGGCAGACGGGTCTCGATCAGGCGCGAGAACAGGCTCGCGCCGACCGGCAGGATGCCGTCGTCGAGCACGAAGCCGGGGTTGTGCAGCGGCACCGATCCTTCGTGGCCGACCCAGAAATAGGCGCCGGGCACCGCTTTCAGCATGTCGGCGAAATCCTCGCTGCCCATCTTCGGCCGCGGCGTGGTCGACACGTTGTCGGCCCCGACCACGTCGCGGGCAACCTCGGCCACCGCCCGCGAATGCTCTTCGTGGTTGACCAGGACGGTGAAGATGTCGCGGATGTCGACATTGATCTCGACATGGAACGCCGCGGCGATGCCGGCGGCGATGGCGCGCATCCGCTCGCGCACCAGGGCGCGGACCTCGTCGGAGAAGGCGCGAACCGTGCCGGCCAGCCTGGCCTCGCCGGGAATCACGTTGTAGGCCGATCCCGCGTGAATCTGGGTGATCGACAGCACCGCCGACTTGAGCGGGTCGACGTTGCGGCTGACGATGGTCTGCAGCGCCTGGCCCAGCGTCATCGCGACGACGACCGGATCGCGCGACCGGTCGGGCATCGCGCCGTGGCTGCCGTAGCCGGCGATGGTGATGTCGAAGAAGTCCGCCCCCGCCATGCTGGGGCCCGGAAAGATCGTGACCTCACCGGGGCCGAGATCCGGAGCGTTGTGCAGGCCATAGACCTCGTCGCAGGGAAAGCGGTCGAACAAGCCGTCCGCCAGCATGGCGCGGGCGCCGCCGAGACCTTCTTCCGCCGGCTGGAAGATGAACACGACGGTGCCGTCGAAATTGCGGGTCTCGGCCAGATAGCGCGCGGTGCCCAGCAGCATGGTGGTGTGGCCGTCGTGGCCGCAACCGTGGAAGCGGTTGGGAATGGTCGACCGCCACGGCAGATTGGTGGTCTCCTGCATCGGCAGCGCGTCCATGTCGGCGCGCAGGCCGATCCGACGTCCGCTCTCGCCGTTGCCTTTCAGGATGCCGACCACGCCGGTGCCGCCGATGCCGCGATGGACCTCGATTCCCCAATCCTGCAGCTTCGCCGCTACGATGCCCGAGGTGCGGTGCTCCTCGAAGCCGATCTCGGGATGGGCGTGGAGGTCGCGGCGGATGGCGGTGAGTTCGGCGGCGAAGCTGTCGATACGAGGAAGCGTTGGCATGTCGGATCCCGTCGTTGGGGGGTCAGGAGGAGTGGGCGGGTTCTGGAAGCGCGAATGTCGGGCCGAGCGGGGCGATGCGGATGCCCTTCCGCAGCCTGGTCCACGGCAGCGCCGCCGTATCGGCCGGCATGGCGCCGGGCGCCGCGCAGACGATGATCGTCTCGGCGATCGGCTCGAAATCGGCGCGAAAATGCACCGAGCTCTTGTTGACGAGAATGGCCTGTTCGGTCGGCTCGATGCCGACGAACCGGTACATCGCCTGATCGGCGAGCTGGGCCTTGTGCGAGCCGACCACGACACGGACGTCGCCGATCCGAACGCAGGCGGAGAGCCCGAGGTCCATGCGGCGGCCGCCGAAATAGGGGCCAGGCGCGATGAAGTGGCCGTCCGACAGCGCCTCGACGACGAATTCACCATGGAACGGCACGTCGCCGGCAATGCCCGACTTGCCGCCAAGCGACAGCGTCACGGTCGCACCGCGCCCGGCGGCGTGAGCTACCCTGGCCGCGGCCGGGTCGACCATCACGCCGAGCGCGGCGCGGGCCGCGCCTTGCCGCAGCAAGGCGCGCAGCATGCCGGTGGTGTCGGAATCGCCGCCGGCGCCGGGATTGTCCTGGGTGTCGGCGATCACGACCGGCTTGCGGGCGCCGGCGGCGAGCGTCATGGCGCGGGCGACGCCTTCATCGGGGCCGTAGATCTTTCCGGCGAAGGCGCTCTCGCTGTCCAGCACCAGGGCGGCTAGGCGGTCAGCCGCGGCATCGGCCTCGCGCTGGGTGTGTCCGTAGGCGATCACCGCCGGTCCGCAGTCGGGAAAATCCGCCGCGGGAAATCCCGGCGCAAAGGACAGGGTCGGGACCGCGTCGCTCTCGAGCTCGGCGAGCGCGCGATAGATGCTCTTGCAGGGCTCGGCCGTGGTGCACTGCCAGCTGATCGGGATCAGGAACGGCAGCTGCCGGAAGGCGCTGGCGAGGCGCCGCGGCGATCGCAGAAGACGGGAGAGATGCCGTGCCGCGGCGGCCCCGGTGTCGGCCATGTCGACATGGGGATAGGTTCGATAGGCGATCAACGCGTCGGCATGGGCCACCATGGCCGGGGTGATGTTGGCGTGGAGGTCGAGGCTGACGACCAGCGGCAGATCGTTGCCGACGACGTTGCGCACCCGGGCCAGCAACTCGCCTTCGCCGTCGTCGAGGTGTTCGGCCACCATGGCGCCGTGGAGGTCGAGATAGACGGCATCGAGCGGCCCCGCCGCCGCGATGCCGTCGATCATCACCTTGACGATCCGCTCGAAGGCATCCTCGGTGACATGCGCCGAGGGGCTGGCGGCGCAGGCGACGGTCGGTATGATCTCCCAGCCGTTGAGGTCGGCCTGCTCGACAAAGCCGGCCAGCCCG
>JARLJA010000022.1 GCA_031291445.1 Xanthobacteraceae bacterium
GCCGGGTCGGCGGCGGGCTTCGGCGGCGCGACCGCGGCCTGCTGCTGGCCGGCCGGCAACTTTGTCGCCTCGCCCGGGCGCGCGTCGGATTTGCCGGAGACCGCCGGGGGCGGCGGGAATGCGACATGCGGCACCGACGCCGGCGGCCGCAGCGAGCTTCGCGTGGTCAACTTCCGCGGCACGGGCGGCGGGCCGGGCGAAACCGACGGGCCATAGGCCCCGATCCCGTCGTCGTCGCCATAGCCGGCCGGTACGAACCGCAGGATCCGGCCGCTATGGGCATCGAGCACGGCGCGGCCTTCCATCCCCTGCGGGTTGATGACCGCGACCAGGTAGACGAAGCGGCGCCGGACCGGGCGGCTGATCGGCTCGTAGCCCGTGGCGCGCAGGTTCCTGACGGCCTGGAATGGGGGGATGATCTCCTCGCCATAGCCGTAGACGCCCGCTGGCGGCAGCGCGGCATAGGGCCCGCGCTCGACCACCACCTCGTCCCGCGACGAATACGGCGCGGGGATCTCGTCCGTGACCAGCGTCTGCGCCTGCACGGCGGTCGCCGTGAGCAGCGCGGATACCGCCACGCATCCCCAGATGGTACGCATCATCGTTTGCTCCTCTGATACCGTCCGTCCGAGCCCCCACCGCCGTCGTTGCTCCGCGAACGGTCGGGGCGGAGCGTCGCGGCTGATTTCGGCGGTCCTTGGGCAGGATCGCGGCGCATCCGCCCGAAAGCGCGGCGCAAAGGCGGCGGCGCCGCCGCCGCGCCCCCACAGCAGCGGGGACTTTCACGCGCTTGTGTGATAGAAAAAAATTTGGCAAGGTCGAGGCTAGGACAGCACGGCTGTCCCATTTGACGCTGTCCCAAATTGACCGGGCGACCGGCGCTTCGTCGACGACGCGACGACGGAGTGGATGTCCAGGTGCCTGCCGGGCCGGCGGGCACCGAAAAGCGTCTCCTGAAATGGCTCGGGCCGGTGCGATGATGCGGGCAAGTGGTTCCCGCCGCGCCCTCCCTGCGCCGATGGCGATACGACGAGGCGTCCTGCGACAGACGGGGGTTGCCGGGGTGAGAGGGTTGACATGAACGGATCAGGGTTCGAGCGCGGCAAGACCGGGGCCAGCACGGCGGCGGCGGTACACCATGCGAAATCGTCCCTCACCGCAACCCATGCGCCGGCCGCCGAGCCGACCTGGTCCGACCTCGCCGGCCGGCCGCCGGCGGAAGGCCTCTACGACCTCAGCCTGGAGAAGGATTCCTGCGGCGTCGGCTTCATCGCCGACATCAAGGGCCGCAAGACCCACAAGATCGTCACCGACGCGCTGTCGATCCTGTGCAATCTCGAGCATCGCGGCGCGGTCGGCGCCGACCCGCGCGCCGGCGACGGCGCCGGCATCCTGGTGCAGATCCCGCACGCCTTCTTCGCCCGCAAGGCGCGCGAGCTCGGCTTCGCGCTACCGGCCGCCGGACAATATGCGGTCGGCGCGCTGTTCATGCCGCGCGAGAAGTCGTGGCGCGAGGTGATCAAGAGCATCATCACCGACAAGGTGAAGGCCGAAGGCCTCAAGCTGCTCGGCTGGCGCGACGTGCCGATCGACAACTCCTCGCTCGGCGAGACCGTCAAGCCGACCGAACCCACCCATATGCAGATCTTCCTCGGCCGCGACGACGCCGAAAGCGAGGACGACTTCGAGCGAAGGCTCTACATCCTGCGCAAGTCGATCTCGAACGCGATCTATCAGCGCCGCGAACGCGCGCTGGCCGGCTACTATCCGGTGTCGCTGTCGTGCCGCACCGTGGTCTACAAGGGCATGTTCCTGGCCGATCAGCTCGGCAAGTACTACCCCGACCTCAGCGAACCCGACTTCGAATCCGCGCTGGCGCTGGTGCACCAGCGGTTCTCGACCAATACCTTCCCGACCTGGTCGCTGGCGCATCCCTACCGCATGATCGCCCACAACGGCGAGATCAACACCCTGCGCGGCAACGTCAACTGGATGGCGGCGCGCCAGGCCTCGGTCTCTTCGACCCTGTTCGGCGACGACATCGAGCGGCTGTGGCCGATCTCCTACGAGGGCCAGTCCGACACCGCCTGCTTCGACAACGCGCTGGAATTCCTGGTCCAGGGCGGCTACCCGCTGCCGCACGCCGTGATGATGATGATTCCGGAGGCGTGGGCCGGCAACCCGCTGATGGACGAGCGCCGGCGCTCGTTCTACGAATACCACGCCGCGCTGATGGAGCCGTGGGACGGCCCCGCCGCGATCGCCTTCACCGACGGCCGCCAGATCGGCGCCACGCTCGACCGCAACGGCCTGCGCCCGGCCCGCTATCTCGTGACCCGCGACGACCGCATCGTGATGGCGTCCGAGATGGGCGTGCTCAAGATCCCCGAGGACCAGATCGTCACCAAGTGGCGCCTGCAGCCCGGCAAGATGCTGCTGGTCGACCTCGAACAGGGCCGCCTGATCCCCGACGACGAGATCAAGGCAGCGCTGGCGGCGAGCCATCCCTACCGCGCGTGGCTCGACCGCACCCAGATCGTGCTCGAGGACCTGCAGGACGCCCCCAACCACGGCGCGCGCTCCAACCTGCCGCTGCTCGATCGCCAGCAGGCCTTCGGCTACACCCAGGAAGACATCAACATCCTGCTGCAGCCGATGGCGTCGCTGGGCGAGGAAGCGACCGGCTCAATGGGCACCGACACGCCGATCTCGGCGCTGTCGGACCGGCCCAAGCAGCTGTTCACCTATTTCAAGCAGAACTTCGCCCAGGTCACCAATCCACCGATCGACCCGATCCGCGAAGAGATCGTGATGAGCCTGGTGTCGTTCATCGGCCCGCGGCCGAACCTGTTCGACATCGAGGGCGTGTCGCACTCCAAGCGGCTCGAGGTCCGCCAGCCGATCCTGACCGACGCCGACCTGGAGAAGATCCGCTCGATCTCGGAGATCGCCGATTCCCACTTCAAGTCGCGCACCCTCGACATCACCTTCCACGCCGGGCTCGGCGCCTCGGGCATGGACCAGGTGCTCGACGAGCTGTGCGGCCGCGCCGAAGCCGCGGTGCGCGAGGGCGTCAACATCATCATCCTGTCCGACCGCATGGTCGGCGTCGACCGCATCCCGATCCCCTCGCTGCTGGCCTGCGCGGCGGTGCATCACCACCTGATCCGCACCGGCCTGCGCACCTCGGTCGGCCTCGTGGTCGAGTCGGGCGAGCCGCGCGAGGTCCACCACTTCGCCTGCCTCGCCGGCTACGGCGCCGAGGCGATCAACCCCTACCTCGCCTTCGAGACCATCGTCGCCATGAAGGACAAGCTTCCGGCGAAGCTCGAGGACAAGGAGATCGTCAAGCGCTACATCAAGTCGATCGGCAAGGGCCTGATGAAGGTGATGTCCAAGATGGGCATCTCGACCTACCAGTCCTATTGCGGCGCGCAGATCTTCGACGCGGTCGGACTGAAGGCCGATTTCGTCGCCAAGTATTTCGCCGGCACCCACACCCGCATCGAGGGCGTCGGGCTCGCCGAGATCGCCGAGGAGACCACCCGCCGCCACGCCGACGCCTTCGGCGATTCCCCGGTCTACAAGAGCGCGCTGGACGTCGGCGGCGAATACGCCTTCCGCACCCGCGGCGAGGACCACGCCTGGACCGCGGAATCGGTCGCGGCGCTGCAGCACGCCGCGCGCGGCAACTCGCTCGAGCGCTACAAGGCCTTCGCCAGAATTCTCAACGAGCAGAGCGAGCGCCTGCTCACCATCCGCGGCCTGTTCCGGATCCGGAGCGCCGAGGAGGACAGGCGCAAGCCGGTCAGCCTCGACGATGTCGAGTCGGCCAAGGACATCGTCAAGCGTTTCGCCACCGGTGCCATGAGCTTCGGCTCGATCTCGCGCGAGGCCCACACCACGCTCGCCATCGCCATGAACCGGATCGGCGGCAGGTCCAACACCGGCGAGGGCGGCGAGGAAGCCGACCGCTTCAAGCCGATGCCCAACGGCGATTCGATGCGCTCGGCGATCAAGCAGGTCGCCTCGGGCCGGTTCGGCGTGACGACGGAATACCTCGTCAACTCCGACATGATGCAGATCAAGATGGCGCAGGGCGCCAAGCCCGGCGAAGGCGGCCAGCTTCCCGGCCACAAGGTCGACGCCACCATCGCCAAGGTGCGGCATTCGACCCCCGGCGTCGGCCTGATCTCGCCGCCGCCGCACCACGACATCTATTCGATCGAGGACCTGGCGCAGCTGATCTACGACCTCAAGAACGTCAACCCCGACGGCCAGGTCTCGGTCAAACTGGTGTCCGAGATCGGCGTCGGCACGGTCGCGGCGGGCGTCGCCAAGTGCAAGGCCGCCCACGTCACGATCTCCGGCTACGAGGGCGGGACCGGCGCTTCGCCGCTAACCTCGATCAAGCACGCCGGCAGCCCGTGGGAGATCGGCCTGGCCGAAACCCACCAGACGCTGGTGCTCAACGGCCTGCGCTCGCGCATCAGTGTCCAGGTCGACGGCGGCGTTCGCACTGGGCGCGACGTCGTCGTCGGCGCCCTGCTCGGCGCCGACGAATTCGGCTTCTCCACCGCGCCGCTGATCGCCGCCGGCTGCGTGATGATGCGCAAGTGCCATCTCAACACGTGTCCGGTCGGCGTCGCCACCCAGGACCCGGTGTTGCGCA
>JARLJA010000159.1 GCA_031291445.1 Xanthobacteraceae bacterium
AGATCGAGCACGCGCTTGAGCTCTTCCTTCAATCCCGCGACGTCCCACTGCTCGGCATAGGCGTGTTCGGGGACGTGCTTGGACACCAGGTCCTCGACCACCACGTGGCGCATGTCGGCGACGGTTTCGGCGACGCTCTCGTCCTTCATCAGGTCGATGCGCTGGTCGAAGATCGCCTTGCGCTGGTCGTTCTGCACGTTGTCGAACTTGAGCAGGTTCTTGCGGATGTCGAAGTTGCGCGCCTCGACCTTCTGCTGCGCCTTTTCCAGCGCCTTGTTGATCCAGGGATGGATGATCGCCTCGCCTTCCTTGAGGCCGAGGCGGGTCAGCATGCTGTCGAGCCGGTCGGACCCGAAGATCCGCATCAGGTCGTCGTCCAGCGACAGGAAGAATTTCGAGCGGCCCGGGTCGCCCTGGCGGCCGGAGCGGCCGCGCAGCTGGTTGTCGATGCGCCGCGATTCGTGGCGCTCGGAGCCGATGATGTAGAGGCCGCCCGGCTTGGTCACGGTCTTGGCGGGACGGCTGCCCTTGGCGGGCTCGATCTCGACGACCTCCTCCGCCTTCAGCACGATCTCGCGGAACCGCTCGATGTCGGCCTTGATCTGCTCGATCCTGGCGGCCTTCTCGGCCTCGTCGGTGATGCCGGCGATCTCGGCCGCGGCGCGCATCTCCAGCGAGCCGCCGAGCTTGATGTCGGTGCCGCGGCCCGCCATGTTGGTGGCGATCGTGATCGCGCCCGGCACGCCGGCTTCGGCGACGATGTAGGCTTCCTGTTCGTGGAAGCGTGCGTTCAGCACCGCGAACAGCTTGGCGGGCTTGCCCGCGCGCGCCGCCGCGTAGAGCTTTTCCAGCGCCTTGGTGTTGGCGAAATCGATCTGCTTGTAGCCGTGCTGCTTGAGGTATTCGCCGAGCAGTTCGGACTTCTCGATCGAGGCGGTGCCGACCAGCACCGGCTGCAGCCGCGAATTGGCGCGCTCGATCTCGGCGAGGATCGCGGCATGCTTTTCGGCGGCCGTGCGATAGACCTCGTCGTCCTCGTCGAGCCGCTTGACCATGACGTTGGTCGGGATCTCGCGGACCTCGAGCTTGTAGATGTCGAAGAACTCGTCGGCTTCGGTCGCCGCGGTGCCGGTCATGCCGGCGAGCTTGTCGTACATCCGGAAATAGTTCTGGAACGTGATCGAGGCCAGCGTCTGGTTTTCCGGCTGGACCTGGACGTGTTCCTTGGCCTCCAGCGCCTGGTGCAGGCCCTCGGAATAGCGGCGACCCGGCATCATGCGGCCGGTGAATTCGTCGATGATGATCACCTCGCCGTCGCGGACGATATAGTCCTTGTCGCGGGTGAACAGCGAATGGGCGCGCAGCGCCTGGTTGATGTGATGCACGACGGAGACGTTCTCGACGTCGTACAGCGATTCGCCCTTGAGCTGGCCGGCGTCGCGCAGCAGCGTCTCGATCTTCTCCATGCCCGCTTCGGTCAGCGCCACGGTGCGCTGCTTCTCGTCGACGTCGTAGTCGGTCTTGTCGAGCCGCGGGATGAAGGTGTCGATGGTGTTGTAGAAGTCCGAGCGGTCGTCGAGCGGGCCGGAGATGATCAGCGGCGTGCGGGCCTCGTCGATCAGGATCGAGTCGACTTCGTCGACGATGGCGAAGGCGTGCCCGCGCTGCACCATGTCCTCGAGCCGGTACTTCATGTTGTCGCGCAGGTAGTCGAAGCCGTACTCGTTGTTGGTGCCGTAGGTGATGTCGCAGGCGTAGGACTGCTTGCGCTCGGCGTCGTCGAGGCCGTGGACGATGACCCCGGTGGTGAGCCCGAGGAAGCCGTAGATCTGTCCCATCCAGTCGGCGTCGCGGCGGGCGAGGTAGTCGTTGACGGTGACGACGTGGACGCCCTTGCCGGCGAGCGCGTTGAGATAGACCGCCAGCGTCGCGACCAGCGTCTTGCCTTCACCGGTGCGCATCTCGGCGATGTCGCCCTCGTGCAGCACCATGCCGCCGATCAGCTGGACGTCGAAGTGGCGCTGGCCGAGCGTGCGCTTGGCGGCCTCGCGGACGGTGGCGAAGGCCGGCACCAGGAGGTCGTCGAGGGTCTTGCCCTCGACCAGCTGCTTGCGGAACTCGACGGTCCGCGCCTTGAGCGCCTCGTCGGAGAGCGCGGCCAGTTCCGGCTCCATCGCGTTGATGGCATCGACCCGCGGCTGGTAGGACTTGATCCGCCGGTCGTTGGCCGAGCCGAAAAACTTGCGGGCAATCGCGCCGATCATCGCAGTTCCTGTCTGTTAGTAGCCGAAGGTCGCCGCCAGATGCGCCCCGCACGGAGCCCGGCCACGCTGGCGTCGACGGTCCGCGAGAGCCTGAAAACCGTTGTTCCGGCAGTCCCTTGCGCGGGCAATCGCGCTGCAATGAAGGGGCCGACGGTTGGCGGGGCACCGGCACTGGCGCAACCGAAACGCACCATGATCTGACGACCCTGGCGGGGGCACAGATATGAGGGGCTCAATGCCTTGTCAACGCCGCAAGCAATTCAGAAATTTCATGATTCTGTCGGATAATTGACGTTGCCAAACGCCCGGGGTTGCGCGAGTGTCCCGCCGCTTTTACCCACCCCTGTGCCCGCGCGGACGGGGACCGAAACGCCGGCCTCAACCCGCCTTCGACAGATAAGGATTTTCCATGATCGCTGCCTCGTCCCGCATGACGACCGTTTCGCGCCTGGGCCTCGCCCTCGCGGCCGGTTGTCTTTCCGTGGCACTGCTCTCCGCCCAGCCGTCGCGCGCGGAAAATACCGATCCGGTCGTCGCCAAGGTCAACGGCGCCGAGATTCATGAAAGTGATGTGACGCTGGCCGAACAGGAGCTCGGGCCGAGCCTCGCCCAGATGGATCCGGCGGCCAAGCATCAGAACGTCGTCAGCTTCCTGATCGATCTCAAGCTCGCGGCCAAGGTCGCCGAAGAGAAGAAGATGCAGGACAGCGACGACTTCAAGAAGCGCGCCGCCTTCGCCCACGACCGGCTGCTGATGGACGCGCTGCTCGCCAAGCAGGGCAAGGACGCCGCCACCGACGACGCCATGAAGAAGGTCTACGACGACGCCGCCAAGCAGATCGGCGGCGAGCAGGAAGTGCACGCGCGCCACATCCTGGTCGAGACCGAGGACGAGGCCAAGCAGGTCGTCGACGAGCTGAAGAAGGGCGCCGATTTCGCCGAGCTCGCCAAAAAGAAGTCGAAGGATCCGGGCGCCGCCGACGGCGGCGATCTCGGCTTCTTCACCAAGGAGCAGATGGTGCCGGAGTTCTCGACCGCGGCCTTCGCGCTGGAGCCCGGCAAGATCTCGGATCCGGTGAAGACCCAGTTCGGCTGGCACGTCATCAAGGTCGAGGAAAAGCGCAGCCGCAAGCCGCCGGAATTCGCCCAGGTCAAGCCGCAGATCGAAACCTTCGTCACCCGCAAGGCGCAGGCCGACTACGTCGCCAAGCTGCGCGAGGGCGCCAAGGTCGAGCGCTTCGATGTCGCCGCGACGCCGAAGGCCGACGCGCCCGACGCGAAGCCGGACGCCAAGCCCGAAGCCAAGCCGGACACCAAGACCGAGCAGCCCAAGAAGAAGTAAGGCGCGGCCGCGGCCTCGGGATTGCCCACGCCAGGGGCCGGGACGCATCGTCCCGGCCCTTTTGCTTTGCCGGCGGTTGCACGGCGCCACCGTCGTCCCGGCAAAAGACTTGCGGCGACCCCCGCGACAACCGCGCCCGGCGCAGGTACATAGCTGCTCTCCCGCCACTTGGAACGCCACCATGTCCAGCGCCGTCTCTCCGCTCGCCCCCACCGTCTTCCCCGCGATGCCCGAAATCGAAGGCGTCCGCCTCGGCACCGCTGCCGCCGGCATCCGCTACAAGGGGCGCACCGACGTGCTGCTCGCCACGCTGGCGGAGGGCACCACGGTCGCCGGGGTGTTCACCACCTCGAAGTGCCCGTCGGCGCCGGTGGAATGGTGCCGCGACCACCTCAAGGGCAAGGCCGCCCGCGCCCTGGTGGTGAACTCCGGCAACGCCAACGCCTTCACCGGCAAGACCGGGCGGCAGGCCACCGCGCTCACCGCCGCCATCGCCGCCAAGGCGCTCGGCTGCCGGCCGGACGAGGTCTTTCTCGCCTCCACCGGCGTGATCGGCGAGCCGCTCGACGCCACCAAGTTCGATGGCGTGCTCGGAACGCTGGCGCGCGAGGCGACGCCGGGCCACTGGCACGACGCCGCCCGCGCCATCATGACCACCGACACCTTCCCGAAGATCGCGACCGCGACGGTCAGGCTCGGCAAGGCCACGGTGACCATCAACGGCATGGCCAAGGGCGCCGGCATGATCGCCCCCGACATGGCGACGATGCTGTCCTTCGTGTTCACCGACGCGCCGATCGCAGCTCCCGCGCTGCAGGCCCTGCTCAAGGCCGGCGTTGGCTCGACCTTCAACGCGGTCACCATCGACGGCGACACCTCGACCTCCGACACCCTGCTCGCCTTCGCCACCGGCGCCGCCGCCAGGCGCGGCGCGCCGCGGATCAGCCGTGCCTCCGACCCGCGCCTGAAAGCCTTCACCAGGGCGTTCAACCAAGTGCTCGCCACCCTCGCCGAGCAGGTGGCCCGCGACGGCGAAGGCGCCCGCAAGCTGGTGGAAGTGGTGGTCGAGGGCGCCACCACCGACGCCGCGGCGCGGCGCATCGCCATGTCGATCGCCAACTCGCCGCTGGTGAAGACCGCGATCGCCGGCGAGGACGCCAACTGGGGCCGCGTCGTCATGGCGGTCGGCAAGGCCGGCCAGCCGGCCGATCGCGACAAGCTCTCGATCTCGTTCAACGGCATCCGCGTCGCCCACAAGGGCGCGCGCGACCCCGCCTATGACGAGGCCAAGGTCTCGGAGGCGATGACCAGGCCGGAGATCCAGATCAAGGTGGCGCTCGGCCTCGGCAAGGGTCGCGACCGCGTGCTGACCTGCGACCTCACCAAGGAATACGTCGCCATCAACGGCGACTACCGCTCATGAAGTGGCGCGCCCTGATAGCGAGCTGGCTCGGCCTGCCGCTGTGGGCGCAGTGTGCCGACGCTCAGCAGAACAACCCGTCCCAAGCCGACATTCCCATGGACAGGATCGTCAACGTCGCCACCTCAGGCAAGGAAAGCGCCGTCAGCGTTTCGGTTCTGTGGGACGGCAATTGTGCTGCGCTTCCACCACCCCGATTGACACTGAAAATCGCTCCGTCCCACGGCAGCGTCTGCGCACGCTCATCGATCATCATGCCGCCGCGCAACTACGCTCCAACCGGCTCGAAAGAATGTGTCGGCAAGCGGATCGCAGGGCTGCGGCTATTCTACAATCCGCAGCCGGGGTATGTTGGTGCCGATACTTTTGACTACCTCGTAGAATTTCCTTGGGGTCAAAGATTGACGCACGTGGAAGTCGATGTTCGCCCTGGCGCAGCCAAGACGACAGCAGCGAGGCCGGAACAAGAACTCTTCAAGTCTGACAAGGAGGGTAGCGTCATTCCCGTCTGTGTTGCCCTGACGTCCTGACGCGCGATCCGATGAAACTTACTCTCGTCGTCGCGGTCGCGCTGGTCGATGCCGACAACCGGGTGCTGATCGCCCAGCGCCCGGAGGGCAAGGCGCTGGCCGGCCTGTGGGAGTTTCCCGGCGGCAAGCTCGACCCCGGCGAACGCCCGGAACAGGCGCTGATCCGCGAGCTCGACGAGGAGCTCGGCATCACCGTGCGCGAGGCCTGCCTCGCGCCGCTGACCTTCGCCAGCCACGCCTACGAGGACTTCCACCTCTTGATGCCGCTCTATGTCTGCCGCCGCTGGGACGGCACCGTGACCGCGCGCGAGGGCCAGCAGCTCGCCTGGGTCCGCGCCAACAGGCTGCGCGACTACCCGATGCCGCCGGCGGACCTGCCGCTGATCCCGCATTTGATCGATCTGTTGTTGTAGTTTCTCCGTCCTGGCCGTCTGGTAGATAGCTCGTCATGGCCGGGCTTGACCCGGCCATCCACTCTTCACTTCACAGCAGCCTCTCCAAAACGTGGCCCCGCGGGGCAAGCCCGCGGGTGACGATGAATTTGGCGTCGCCGTCGCGTTCATCAGTCGCCGACACGGAGTGATTGATCCGCCTCTATTCACCCAAGCAACGACACCTCACTCGACATTCTACTTCCGCGGCTTCAGCGCCTCGGCGAGGCTCGCTTTCGCCGAGCCCGGCTTGAGCGGCTGCTGCTGGCTCTCGTGGGGCGCCCAGCCCGACAGCCATACCACGTCGAAGGTGACGCGGATCCGCCCGTCGGGATCGGCGAAGCGCTCGGCATAGATCTCGGCCACGCGCCGCAGCGTGGCGCGGCGCAGCGGCTTGCGGCGGCGCTCGACCAGCACGTTGGTCGCGCCCATGCGCCGCAGGTCCTGCATCAGCGCCAGCGCGTGATCGTAGCGCACCACGAGGCGGTCGAC
Organism: Xanthobacteraceae bacterium; assembly: GCA_031291445.1. Taxonomy (GTDB): domain Bacteria; phylum Pseudomonadota; class Alphaproteobacteria; order Rhizobiales; family Xanthobacteraceae; genus Bradyrhizobium_A. The sequence continues at coordinate 6,480 of JARLJA010000159.1, forward strand.
GTCGGTCACCGGCAGCGCGAAGCCGGCGCGCTGCAGCAGGGCGCCGAGATCGCGCAGATCGGCGAATGGCGCCACCCGCGGCGACAGCCCACCCTCGATCTCGACCTCGGCCGCGGCGAAAGACTGGCGCAGTTCGGTCAGGGTGTCGCCGCCGACCAGCGCCGCCAGGAACAGGCCGTCGGGCCTGAGCGCGCGGCGGATCTGCACCAGCACGCCGGGCAGGTCGTTGACGAATTGCAGCGCCAGCACCGAGGCGGCGAGATCGAGCGACTGCGGCGCGAGGCCGAGCCGCTCCTCGCCGCCGGCGGTGAGATCGACCGCTGCAACCGCGCCGAACCGCTCGCCGAGCCGGTTCGCCAGCGCCCCGCCGGGCGAGCCGATGTCGGCGACGGCGGAGAACTCCCGCAGCACGGCGTCGAGACGTTCGACGAGATCGTCGGCGACGCGGTCGGCGAGAAACGTCGCGGCGCCGAGCTGCTGCGCCCGCTGCCGCCGCGCGCCGAGCAGCGCGTGGTCGAACAGCACCGGCGCCGCCTGCCCGTCCTGGTCGCGTCCCTGCGCCATCGCCTGCGAATTCCGTCCTGGTGTCGTGAGCGGCCGATGCCGCGCCGCTGTCTTGGCACGCTTGCCGGCCGATCGCCACAGCGATAGCGCGAATGTGACCGGACCTGCGCCATGGACGGCTACCGACCGGCGGCCATGCTGCTCCGCCCGTGACTCAGGCGCGCGACCTGCTCACGCCGAACCGCGCGCCGGGTCGTTCAGGCCAGCGTCGAGAGCGTCGATCCGGGCGGGCTGATCTGGGTCGCCTGCGCGGACACCGCGGCGGCGGACTGCTCCACGCTGATCTGGCCGGTCGCATAGTTGACCAGGAACGAGAGCGACGACGATTGGGCGTTCACCGAGCTCGTCGACGCCGAGCCGGCGGACGACGAGGAGACCGAAGCGCTGCTGGCCGTCGCGACGTTCCGGGTGATGGTGATCGCGTCCTCGGCCTCGTTGTTGCTGCCGGGAATGCCGGAGCTGATCGCGACGCCGGGAGGCGACGCGTTGACGCCGCCGGCGCCGTCACTCGGCCCGAAATGCTTGCTGTAGGCCTGGACGCCGTTGCCGCTCAGCTCGATCCCGTAATATTGCGTGCCGGCATTGGTATCGAGCGTCAACGTGTAGCCGTCATAGGTCACGCTGTTCGACAGGCTCTTGGTCGGCGTGAAGGTCTGGAACGGCTGCGGGTCGTTGGCGTTGGCGAGTGTCTTGATCTGCGCCACGATCGCCTCGACCTTCGCGCCGCTGGTCGTGGCCTGCGCGTCCGCGGGCTGGGTGCTGGCGTCGGCGCCGCCGGGCGTGCCGCTGACGCGGTGGGCCTCGACATAGGCCTGCAACCGGTCGGCCGCGGCTTGGTCGGACTGCGCCTTGGCGGCGGTCGCGGCCTTCGCCTGGTCGGACAGGGTGACGAAGGTCGCGGGTCCGGCGCCGTCGGACGATGTCGTGGCTGACGAGGAGGCGGAGTTGGTGTTGGTGGCGACCGACGTCGGAAGTCCGCCGGAAGCGCCGGCGATCAGCTGGGCGATCGTTTCGCCGATCGACGGCGCGGGTGCAGAAATCGCTGTCAATGGGACCTCCGCAAATCGCGCGTTCCGAAGGCCGGAGCTTCCCTGTTCGAGGTTAAGAATGCCTCAATCCGGGCCGCCCGGCGTCGCCATCCTGGCATGCTTGCCGGCCGACCGCCCCGGCGATAGCGTGGACATGTTCAGGCAGACACCGGACCTGCGCGATGGACGGCCTTCCCGTGGCGACGCGTTCATTCGGCGAGCGGCTGCGCGGCCTCGCGGCGGGCTGTGCCGGCGCCGCGCGCGCGGCGACGCGGCTGGTGCGCGACCTCGCGCTGCCGACACTGTGTGTCGCCTGCCGCGACGAGGTCGCCGGCGACGGCGTCTGCGCCCGCTGCTGGAACCAGCTGTCGTTCATCGCGCAACCCTACTGTCCGCGCCTCGGCATCCCCTTCGTCTACGATCCCGGCCCCGGGCTGTTGTCGATGCAGGCGATCGCGGCGCCGCCGGCCTACCAGCGGGCGCGGGCCGCCGTGCGCTATGACGACGTCGCCAAGCGGCTGGTCCACGGCCTCAAGTACCAGGACCGCACCGACCTCGCGCCGATCATGGGGCGCTGGATGGCCCGCGCCGGCCACGACCTGCTCGCCGACGCCGACGTGCTGGTGCCGGTGCCGCTGCACTGGCGCCGCGGCTGGAGCCGGCGCTTCAACCAGTCCGGCCTGCTGGCCCGGGAGATCGGGCGGCGCAGCGGCGTCGATCTCGCCCCCGACGCGCTGCGCCGGGTCAGGTCGACGCGTCAGCAGGTGGGCTTGAGCCGGTCGGAACGGGCGCTGAACGTGCAGGGCGTGTTCAAGGTCGCCGTCGAGCGCCGGCCGGCAATCGAGGGCCGCCATGTCGTCCTGGTCGACGACGTCCTCACTTCGGGCGCCACGGTGGACGCCTGCGCCCGCGCCCTGCTGCGCGCCCGGGCGGCCCAGGTCGACGTCCTGGTGTTCGCGCGGGTTGTGGAGAGCTTCCAAACTCCCATATAAATACGCTCAAGATCGGAACCTGCCCGAGGCCCTTGATGACCGCCACCGTGGAAATCTACACGACGCAGACCTGCGGCTACTGTCGCGCCGCCAAATCGCTGCTCACCCGCAAGAACGTCGCGTTCCGGGAGATCGACGTGTCGGCCGGCGGGGAGCTGCGTCGGGCCATGGTGGCGCGGGCCGGCGGCCGCACCACCGTACCTCAGATCTTCATCAACGATGCCCATGTCGGCGGCTGCGACGACCTCTACGCCCTGGACCAGGAGGGTGGCCTCGATCCGCTGCTGGCGGGCGAAAAGGCGATGTCGTGAGCCCGGCCCCCGTGGACCCGGGTGCCGGCGCGGCGGCACCGTTCACCGCCGCGATGATCCAGATGCGGACCGGGCTGTCGCCCGAGGCCAGTTTCGGGCAGGCCGCGACCCTGATCCGCCAGGCCCGCAACGACGGCGCCGACTACGTGCTGACGCCCGAAATGAGCAACCTGATGCAGGAGAACCGCAAGTCGCTGTTCGCCCTGCTCCAGGACGAGGACCACGACTCCTCGCTCACCAGCTACCGCACGCTGGCGCGCGAGCTGAAGATTGTCGTCCATGTCGGATCGCTGGCGGTGCGCGTCAGCCCCGACCGCGCCGCCAACCGCTCGTTCCTGATCGATCCGGCCGGCGAGATCGTGGCGCGCTACGACAAGATCCACATGTTCGACGTCGATCTCGACAACGGCGAGACCTACCGTGAATCGGCGAACTACTCGCCCGGCGAGGCCGCCGTCGTGGCGGAAACGCCGTGGGGCCGGCTCGGGCTCTCGATCTGCTACGACCTCCGGTTCCCGGCGCTGTACCGGGCGCTGGCCGAGGCCGGCGCCTCCTTCATCACCATTCCCTCGGCGTTCACCAAGCGCACCGGCGAGGCGCACTGGCACGTCCTGATGCGCGCCCGCGCCATCGAGACCGGCTGCTACGTCTTCGCCGCCGCCCAGGGCGGCAAGCACGAGAACGGCCGCGAGACCTACGGCCACTCGCTGATCGTCGATCCGTGGGGCACCGTGATCGCCGAAGGCGGCACCGAGCCCGGCGTCGTGATGGCGCGGATCGATCCGGCCATGGTGACCACCATCCGCCGCGGCATTCCCTCGCTGCAGCACGGCCGGCGCTTCACGGTGATGGATCCCGCCAGCGCACCGGGCCACCTGCACCTGGTGCGGAGCTAATTATGATCCGCTACGCGCTGCGCTGCGACCAGGGCCACACCTTCGAGAGCTGGTTCCAGAGTTCGGCGGCCTATGACAGCCAGCGTCGGCGCAAGCTGGTGAACTGTCCGGCCTGCAATTCGGTGGCGATCGAGAAGGCGATCATGGCGCCGCGGCTGGCCAAGCGCGGCGCGGTCGCAAGCGAGGCGGCGCCTGCGGAGGAGCCCGCCGTTGCCGCGACCGCCGCCGAGACCGCGCCCGATCCGGTGGCGCTGGTGTCGGCCAAGGAGCGCGAGCTGCGCGCCAAGCTCAAGGAGCTGCGCGACTACATCGTCAGCAAGGCCGACAATGTCGGCACCAGTTTCCCGACCGAAGCCCGCAAGATGCACTACGGCGACATCGAGCACCGCCCGATCTATGGCGAAGCCTCCGGCGAGGAAGCCCGCGCACTGGTCGAGGAAGGCATCGAGGTCGCGCCGCTGCCGGTCCTGCCGGACGACCGTAACTGAACCGCCATGAGCTTTGGCGGCGGCGTAACGTGGCAGGTCTGGGCGCTGCTGTCGGCGGTGTTCGCGGCGCTGACCGCGATCCTCGCCAAGGTCGGCGTCGCCGGCATCAATCCCGATCTCGCGACCTTCATCCGCACCCTCGTGGTGGTGGCGAGCTTCGCGCTGCTCCTGCTGGCGACCGGCCAGTTCAGCGCGTCGTTTGCGGTCTCGCCGCGCAGCCTGCTGTTCCTGGTGCTGTCGGGGCTCGCGACGGGGGCGTCGTGGCTGTGCTACTTCCGGGCGCTCAAGCTCGGTCCGGCGAGCCTGGTGGCGCCGGTCGACAAGCTCAGCGTCGTGCTGGTGGCGCTGTTCGCCTTCGTGTTTCTCGGCGAGCGGCCGTCGGCGACGGGATGGACCGGGATCGCGCTGATCGCCGCCGGCGCCGTGCTGCTGGTGGTGAAGCGGTAGAGCACAAACGCTATCACCTCGTTTGCGAGCGTACCGTGCCCCTCCTTGATAGGGGTCGGGATCGGCTTTCGCCGACCCCGCCCTCCGAACCGTACGGGCGGTTTTCCCGCATACGGCTCTCCAGTCGGTAGTTTCTTCATCGAGACTGTCTCGCTGTTTGCCATGCTGCGTGAAGTGCGAACA
>JARLJA010000023.1 GCA_031291445.1 Xanthobacteraceae bacterium
CGCCGCCCAGGTAAAGGTGGCGCGCCGGTTCAAGACCATCGTCACCTCCTCGGCCGGCTATCCGCTGGACAAGACCTACTACCAGACCGTCAAGGGGATGGTGACGCCGATGGACATCCTGGAGCCCGGCGGCACGCTGATCGTCGCCTCGGAATGTTCAGAGGGGTTCGGCTCGCCGCAATTCCGCGACGCCCAGGCCCGACTGGTGGAACTCGGGCCGGAGCGGTTTCTCGCCACGCTGACCGCGAAGTCGCTCGCCGACATGGACGAGTGGCAAACCGAAATGCAGCTCAAGCCGATGCGGATAGCGCGGGTGCAGCTCTACACCACCGGGCTCGACGCCGAGGAACGGCGGCTGACGGCGGTGGAAATGGTGCCTTCGCTCGACGCGGCGATCGCCGAAAGTATCGCCCGGCACGGCGATTCCACCATCGCGGTGATCCCGGAAGGGCCGTACCTCGTGCCGATCTACGCCGCGGCCTGACGATGCGCCTGGTCCACCTGGACACGGTCGGCGGCATCGCCGGCGACATGTTCGTCGCCGCGATGCTGGACGCGCTGCCGCGGTTGCGCGCGCGCGTGCTGGCCGATGTGTGCGCCGTGCTGCCAACCTCCGTCGGCACGGTGGACTTGGCGGAGGGCATGAGCGGCGCGGTCCGGGCGCTGCGCTTCACGGTGGCGCTGGACCATCCGCACGATCACGCCGCACACGCCCTGGCCGGATACGCCGACATCATGGCGCGCATCGCCGCGGCGGAACTGGCCGACGGCACCGCGCACCACGCCGGGGCGATCCTGAAGATTCTCGCCCAGGCCGAATCGCGGATTCACAACGTTCCGCTGGACCACGTGCATTTCCACGAAATCGCGGATTGGGATTCGCTCGCCGACGTGGTCGGCGCCGGCAGCATAATCGCCGCCCTCGGCGAGACGCTGTGGACGGTCTCGGAGCTGCCGCGCGGCGGCGGGCTGGTGCGCACGCAGCACGGCATGCTGCCGGTTCCGGCGCCGGCCACCGCCGCCATCCTGAGCGGCTTCGCCTGGCGCGACGACGGCGTCGGCGGCGAACGCGTGACGCCGACGGGGGCGGCCATCCTGCGCCATGTCGGCGCCGCCCCGCGGGTTGGCGGTGCGCGCTTGCTGGTGGCGGACGGAACCGGCGCGGGAACACGCGACCTACCGGGCCTGCCGAACATCCTGCGGGCGCTGATCTTCGAGGAAGGCGCTGGAGAAAATCCAAGCGACCGGGTAGCGGTGGTGTCCTTCGACATCGACGACATGACCGGCGAGGAACTCGCCGACGCGGCCGAGCGTATCCGCCAGTGCCCCGGCGTGCTGGACGTGTCGATGGCGGGCGCTGTCGGCAAGAAGGGCCGGCCGCTCGCCTGGTTCCGTGTCATGGCGCGCGAGGACGCGCTCGATGCGGTGCGGGTGGTCTGCCTGCAACAGTCATCGACCATCGGCCTGCGCTGGCGGATCGAGGAACGCGTGGTGCTGGCCCGCGAGGAACGGGGCGGCGGCGACGGCCCGCGCGTGAAAGCGGCACGGCGGCCGGACGGAAGCGTGACGGCAAAAGCGGAAAGCGACGACCTGCGCGACGCGCGCGACCTGGCCGACCGGCGGCGGCGCCAGCACGACGCCGAACAGGGAGTCGCGCCATGAGCGACGTGGCCGTTTTACGGGACGGGCTGCGCCAGGCCATCGAAGCCCACGCGAGCCTGGCGGTGGCGGTGAGCGGCGGCGTGGACAGCATGACGCTGGCGCATTTCGCCCACGCCGCGACGGCCACGCGGGTGGTGATGGTGCATGCCGCCTCGCCCGCCGTTCCCGCCCACGCAACCGCGCGGGTGCGCGATCACGCAGCGCGCTTCGGCTGGGATTTGATCGTGACGGACGCCGGGGAATTCGCCGATCCGCGGTATCGCACCAATCCGGCGGACCGCTGCTATTTCTGCAAATCCAACCTCTATGACCGCATTCGCCAGTTGACCGCGGCGGCCATCGCCTCCGGCGCCAATCTCGACGATCTCGACGATTACCGGCCGGGGTTGATCGCCGCCAGGGAACGCGATGTGGTGCATCCGTTCATCGAGGCCGGCTTCGCCAAATCCGCCGTGCGCGCGCTGGCGCATGCCATGGCGCTGGAGGATCTGGCGGAGTTGCCGGCGCAACCCTGCCTGTCCAGCCGGATCCAAACGGCGATCGCGGTGCGCGAGAGCGACCTCGCCTTTGTCGATGCGGTGGAGCAGGCGGCGGGAGAGTCGCTGCCGCCATCAACGACAATCCGCTGCCGGATCACGCGCGAGGGAGTGGTGCTGGAACTCGGCCCGATCGACGCGGCGACAAAAACCGTGCTGGAACGGCGCGTCGGCGACATGTGCGGGCAGGCCGCTATGCGTTTCGCCGGCATCAGGGACTATGTGCGGGGCTCGGCCTTCGTGCGGACGGCGCCGTGACGGAGTTTCGCCACGATCAGGACCGCGCGGCGCGGACGGGCATCCCGGAAGCCGTGCTCTGCGAACACAAGAGCGCCGCCCAGGTCAGGGCCATTGGCGCGGCGGTGCTGAAGGCGGGGCAACGGATGTTGTTCACGCGGTTGACGGCGGAAATGTTCGCCGCCCTGCCCACCGGGCTGCGCGAGGCGCTCGACTACGATCCGGATTCGAACACGGCGTTTCTGGGCGCGGCTTGCGCGGATCAGGCGATGATCGCGGGGATCGGTATTGTCGCGGCTGGCACCTCCGACCTGCCGGTCGCACGCGAGGCCGCGCGCACCCTGGCATTTCACGGCTATGCGGCGCCGCTAACCGCGGATGTCGGGGTGACCGGCCTGTGGCGGCTGACCGAACAGTTGACGGCGCTGCGCCAACACCGGGTCATCATCGCCGTCGCCGGCATGGAGGGTGCACTGTTCACCGTGCTGGCGGGACTGGTCGAGGCCCCCGTCATCGCGGTGGCGAGTTCGGTGGGATACGGCGTGGCGGCCGGCGGGCGGGTGGCACTGAGCGTGGCGCTGGCATCGTGCGCGCCTGGCGTGGTGGCGGTGAACATCGACAACGGATTCGGGGCGGCAACCGCGGCGATCAAGATTCTCCGTAGCGGGAAGCGGTAAGCAAACCACTGTTTTTGTTTGAGAAAGCGTCTGTTCTGCCCGTGGTGGCGAACGGATGCAAAAAAGGCATACCACCCTGGGGGGTTTTTGCGCCTTGCAATGGTAACGCTACCTATTACGTTGTCCCGCATAACAAGGCGGGAACGTCCTTTGGATCACCAGACCGGAATTCCGGTCTAACCGAAAGGACAAGGCTATGAAGACGTTTACCAGGATGGGCGAAGCGATGCTCCTCGCCGAAGAGGGCCAGCAACTGATCGCCCGTGCCCTTCTCGAAGCTCTGGGCCGCGGTCTCCTCGCCATTGCGAAGCAGGAGCCCCGGTAAGCTCCGGGCCTGTTGTTTCGACCGGACTGACGAACTTCCTGCCCAGGCTGCCGCCGCGGCTTGGGCTGGGGAGGTCACGATGATCCCATTTCAGCGCTGTCGCGTTACGGCCATGACACGACGTGATAATCCGATGTAAGGCGCGATTTACCGCTTGCGCCCTTGTAGGGCCGCTCCTAGGGTTTTAGGCAATATCCAAGTTGCCAACTAAAGGAGCGATAAATGAAAAGACGAGACGCCCTCGCCGGCGGTGCCAGAATTGCTTTGACTGGATTGGTTGCCGGCATGGCGGCCATCACCCCGATCGTTCCCGCCCTCGCCGATCCTCCGAAGACCGATCCGCAGCTTGACCACGCCGCCGCCGCCGCGCTGCGGCGCCTGGTCGCCGGCAACACGGCGGCGCGTCTGCTGAACGAGAAAGCGAACGCCGTATTGGTGTTCCCAAAGATCGTGAAGGTCGGCTTCCTGCTCGGCGGCGCCTATGGCGAGGGCGCGCTGCGCCAGGGCGGCAAGACGCTCGGCTACTACAACTCGGCCGCCGCCTCGTATGGCCTGCAGGCCGGCGTGCAGTGGTTCGGCTATGCGCTGTTCTTCATGAATGCCGCGGCCCTGAAATACCTCGACGATTCGCAGGGCTTCGAAATCGGCGTCGGACCGAGCGTGGTTGTCGTCGATGAGGGCGTGGCGAAGAAGATATCTTCGACGACGCTGTCGCAGGACGCCTACGCCTTCATTTTCAACCAGAAAGGCCTGATGGCCGGTATCGGCCTTGAAGGCTCGAAGATCACCAGGATCCATTGAACGTTCCGGCGGCTGGCAGGCATCGTGCGACGAGACGGTACCCGCCCGACTTGCCGCTTGCACGCTTAAGGAACTGCCTGTAGTATCCTAGAATACTGAACGCTGTCCGAGTTACCGTATGGAGGAGCGACCAATGAAAAGACGAGCCGTCCTTGCCGGTGGTGCAGGGCTTGCGTTGGCCGGACTGAGGTCCGCCAGGGCCGCCACCCCCGATCCCGTCTCCGGAAAACTTTCGATCTGGCTCGGCTACGGCGAGACGGCGCCGGCGTACAAGCTGGCGATGCCGGCCTTCAAGGAGATGTATCCCAATATCCAGATCGAAATACTGACCTTCGATCTGCATGAATACGAGGCCAAGCTGGCGGTCGCCGTGCCCACCGGCAACGGTCCCGATCTTCTCACACTGCACGACTATATTTTCCCGCACTACTACGAAAACGATTCGCTGGATGCTATGCCCGCCGACCTGGTGGCGGTCGCCAACAATCCAAAGATCGTCGATCCGGTGTTCTCCAAGATCGCCACCCGAGACGGCAAGCCGTGGGGCCTGCCCTGGTGGAAGGGCAGCCGCGCGCTGTTCTACAACCTCGATCACTTCAAGGAAGCGGGACTGTCCGGTCCGCCCACAACCATGAAGGAGATGTGGGAATACGCCGAGAAGCTGACGAAGAAGGCGCCGGACGGAACCCTGACCAGGGCCGGTATCACCCTTCGCCTCACCGAAGGCTCGGGTGGGCTGCAGAAATTCAGCGACATGTACTACGAGATGTCCGGTGTTCAGGTTCTGGAGCCCGGCCCCAAGCCCGGAACGGTGCGGGTGACGCTGAAGGACAACCTCGACGCCGCGACGCAGTTGCTGCTCGATTACATCGAACACCTGCACGGACCCAAGAAAGTTGACGACTGGGCGCTGAAGCATGACGCTCAGGGGTTCGCCAACGGGGCGGCCTCGATGCTGATGCGCGAGGACTGGGTCGTTGCCTTCGTCCGCAAGAACGGGCCCAACATCCGCTTCGGCACGGCGCCGGTGCCGCGCGGCAAGGCCTGGGGCAACTTCAACTTCATCGAAATCCTGTCGGTGAACAAGGACTCCAAGCTGAAGAAGCCGGCGTGGGATCTGATCCGCCTGCTCCAGGAGCAGAAATATCTCGACAACATCCTGGAAGAAAGCGGCTGGGTGCCGCTGCGCATGGATCGCGACTTCTCGGGCTTCCTCAGCAAGAATCCTGAGTACAAGGCCTTCCTCGAGCCGATCCCGGGCTACGTGCCCTGGATCGAGGCGCCCGATACCGCCTATGTGGAAGTGACGAGCCGGACCGGCGACGTGATCCTGGCAGCGTTCCGCGATGCCTCGCTGCTGAACAACCGCGACGGCGCGAGCAAGGTGATCCTCAAGGCGCAGGATGTCGCCGTCGATATCCTGAAGAACGCCGGCATCTACGCTTCGTGATGCGCTTTCCGGGCGGAGTGCCGTCATGAGCGGGGCGACGCGGCAGCTTGCCGCGGCGCCCTCCGCCCCTCTGGTGCGCTGGCGCCGCTACTGGGCACGGATGCAGCGCGACCACATCGGTTTCGTCCTCAGCGCGTTGGGGCCGATCCTGGCGTTGTTCGTGCTCATCCGGATCTACCCGATCGTCGAGACGATCCGGCTGTCGTTCTACAACTACAATATCACCCAGCGGCACAACCCGTTTGTCGGGCTCGCCAACTACATCCGCCTGTTCAATGACGATCCTTTCCGCACCGCGCTGCTGAACACCATCAACTTCACGATCCTGTCCGTCATCGTCACCCTGCTGCTGGCGCTCAGTGTCGCGGTCCTGCTGCGCAGCATCGAGCGTACCGCACCGACCTTCGAGCTGCTGTTCTACATTCCCGTGGTCATCCCCTGGGTTCCGGCGGCGGTCATCTGGAAGTGGATCTACGACCCGACCTATGGTGCGTTGAACTACGTGCTGTCGGGC
>JARLJA010000160.1 GCA_031291445.1 Xanthobacteraceae bacterium
CGCGCCGGGCCCGGCTTGCCCGCTTTGCGGCGGCGGCCGCGCGCCATGCCGCCGCGAACGCTCCGCCGGTCGTGGAGAGCGTCGTGCCGGAGGCGCCGGCCACCGAACCGCTCGCCGCTGCCGAGGCGCAAGCGGCCTACGTCGCGCCCGATCCGTTCGCCGCGCTGCTGGCGCTGCCGCGCAAGGAGCCGTGGTTTCGCATCGAGGCCGAGCGCGACGTCGACCAGGGCCCGGAGCTGCGCGACATCCAGCATGCGGTCTGCCTCGCCTATGGCGTGTCGCTCCACGACATGCTGTCGCCGCGACGGATGGCGGCGATCGTGCGGCCGCGCCAGGTCGCGGTCTATCTCGCCCGCGAACTCACGCTGCTGTCGCTGCCGCAGATCGGCGCCCGGTTCGGCGGCCGCGACCACACCACCGTGCTGGTGTCCCATCGCAAGATCGCCCGGCTGGTGGCGAGCGACGAGAAGCTCGCGGCGCAGGTCGCCGAGCTGCGCGCGACGCTAATGGCGCCGTCGCGGGGGCGCTGATGCCGCGCATCCGCACCATCAAGCCGGAGTTTCCGCAGTCGGAGACCATCGGGCGGCTGACGCGCGAGGCGCGGCTGCTGTTTCTCCAGCTGTTCACCCTGGTGGACGACGCCGGCCGCGCCCGCGCGCCGCCGCGGATGCTGGCGAGCCTGCTCTATCCCTATGACGACGACGCGGCCGAGCGGATCGACGGCTGGCTCGACGAACTGGTCGGCCGCGGCCTTGTCGTCTGCTACGAGACCGGCGGCGCGCGCTATCTCGCCATCAGCCACTGGACCGAGCACCAGAAGATCGACCGGCCGACGCCGTCGCGGCTGCCGGCGCCGCCGGGTGACGACGATGCCGCGACGGCGCGCGAGGCCTCGCGAGGGCTCGCTGCGGATCTGGACTCGGAATCTGATCCGGAATCGGAATCGGGAAGCGCCGACGCGGTGGCGCGCGCGTTCGATGCGTTCTGGCAAGCCTATCCGCGGCGCGGCGGCGCCAACCCGCGCGAGCCGGCGCGGCGCAAGTTTCGCGCGCTGGTGGCCGAAGGCATCGACCCGGCGGCGATGATCGCGGCGGCGAAGCGCCTCGCCGTCGAACTCGCCGCCAGCCAGACCGCCGGCACCCGCTTCGTGCCGCAGGCGCTGACGTTCCTCGCCCAGCACCGCTTCGCCGACGAGGCCGCCGCGCCGCCGTCCGAGGCGCCGGCCGAACTCGACGTCGCCGAGGCGGTGAAGCTCTACGCCCGCACCGGGCACTGGTCGCGCTTCGCCGGCCCCGCGCCGGGCCTCGCCGGCTGCCGCGCCCCGCCGGACTTGCTGGCGCGGCACGGGCTCGCGCCCGACGGCCGCCCGCTCATTCCAGCTTCACCGCAGAGGGAGACGCCATGACCATCGTCACCATCAAGGGCAAACGCGGCAAACCCAAACGCGCGGTCGGCCGCCTGCGCGAGCGCGCCAGCGATCGCGGCGCGCCGACGCAGGAGCGGCTGCGTCACGCGGAAGGCGCCGTCGAGATCGGCGACGACGGCCAGGGCGCGCGGGTCTATACGCTGCGCGACGCGCCGATCGAACGCATGCAAAGCCGCGGCGCGCTGGAGCCGAAGGAATATTCGGCGCTGATGAAGTTCAAGGCGCACTGGGTCCAGGCCGGGCTCTCGCCCTCGATCGGCTCGATCGATCTGGCGCGGGTGTTCGCGTCCGATCCCGGCAACTATTCCGGCATGGCCAAGACCGAGCGCCAGGTGTTCCACCGCCAGCGCTATCGCGAGGCGGTGCAGCACATCGGCTTGCGCGCCGCGCTGGTGGTCGAGCGCGTGGTCTGCGCCGAGCAGACGCTCGAGATGGCGGGCTTCGCGCTCAACTGGAAGACGCCGGCGCAGGCGAGAGCGGCGGCGACCGAGCTGCTGCGGGACGCGGGCGAGCGGCTGGCGGCGCTGTGGGGGATCGGGTGAGGGGGGCTGACGAGATGTCGCGGCGGTGCGGCAACGCCGCCTTTCCGCTGAAAATCGAGGCGTTCGGCGAATTAATCTTGCCCAGGAACGATTTCGTAAACCTCCTGTTGACAGGACGTCGACCTATAATATTTATAGGTTCATGACCGATCCGGATCCGCCCAAGGCGAAGCCGAAGACGGCCACTGAAACGGCCCGTTCGGCGAAAGTCGTCCAGCTCAAGAGGCCGTTCCCGCCAACGGCCCAGCCTGATCGGCTTTCTGCGGCGGACGCGATCAGGATCATTCGCATGATCGCCGTCGATACCGGGAAGATCGTCGTGATTCCTCACGCCGAGAAGCGGGCGGGGCAGAGACGGATCACGCGGCGCCAGATCGAACTGTGTGTGCAAAAGGGCACGATTTCGGAAGGTCCCTTTCTGAACGGTCACGGGCACTGGCAGATGAACATGTATCGACACGCAGCAGGGGAACAGGTCACCTGCGTCGTGGCGATCGACTGGGTGACCCGGATTTTGGTCATCACCACATTTTGAAGGGAGGAGCGATCCATGTTGCATCATCACTACACGGAGAGCGGCCTCGATAATATCTATCTCGTCGGGAGCGGCTTCCAGATCCACGAAACCCCTTACGGAAAGGGCGTCTCGATCCAGGACACCGAAGGTCTTCACAAGGCCATCGGCAAATGGCTGATCGGCCAGCCGAAGCCGCTGAACGGTGCCGAGCTGCGCTTTCTGCGGCTGGAGATGGACTCCACCCAGCGCGACCTCGCCGGCATCATCGGAGCGACGGAGCAGACGCTGCGGCTCTGGGAGAAGCATCGCAACAAGAAGATCCCGGGCACGGCCGATCGGCTGCTCCGTGCGCTCTATGCGGAGTACACCGGCGGCGACGGCCACATCCGCAGGATGCTGGAAAAGCTCGCCGAGCTCGACCCGCTTGAGAATACCAGGGCCTGCTTCAGCAAGGCGAAGAATCGTCACTGGAAGCGGGAGCTCGCCCCTTCGCTCGATGAGCGGCGGGCGTAGTATCGCTGGAGAATCCCCGTCTGAATGATGCGTCATGCCCGCGCTCGTCGCGGGCATCCACGTCTTTGCAGCCCTGCAACAAGAAAGACGTGGATGGCATAGCAACGCGGCTCTCGCCGCGTTGCGTTCTCAATAAGTACCGCAAGCCAGGTAAACCGGGCTTGCGGTGACAAGTCCGGCCATGACGGAAGGATGGGCGACTGGTTCTGGAAGACGCTTGAAAGCGCACCGTCGGTCTCCTTGGGCGGTCGCGCCATACAGCGAACTCGAGGTCGGGGCCCGGTGCCTATCTGATCGGATTGCAAACGAATTCTATCTGCTTGTTGGACGGATCATACCTCATCCTGACAACCCCACATCCTCCGTCGGCGATCAACGGAAGCTCGGCCTCGCTCGCGACGTAAACCCTGGGCTCTTCCGAAAGATGTCTCGCAACAAATACGCCGACGATGAACTTGTGGTCGCCTTCGGTCACGCCAGCGTAGTGGCGGGCATATTTGTCGCTCTGTCCCTCGAAGTTTCGGCGGACGGTTTCCTGTAGCTCGGCGGTCTGTGCGTCGCTGGGAGTCCAGGCTCCTGGTCGAGCACAGCGGAAGTAGATCCATGTTCCTACCCGCGGCTCCGACGAAATGACGCAACCCTCCTGTTGGAGCGGCGGCATCAGGCCTTCGACAACATGAATGCCCGTCGGGTCGCCGGTGCCGAGTGGAACCAGCTTTCCCCGGATCAATTTACGATCGCCGCTCATGTCGACTACGCCCGCATAGTACCGTGCATATCGATCGAGGCTGCCAAGCGGCAGCGGTTTGCTCATGATCCGCTTTTCGACGCCGGCGATCTGTTCCGCATTCGGAGTCCAGCAACGGCAATCGTCCTGGCCTGCCGCGGTCGTCGACAAGACGGCCGCTATGCCGAATGAGAAAATGAGCCGTCGCATCAACCTCTCCCCACCATATCGTTAGCACGCGTAGGGCGGGTTGGCCGAAGGCGTAACCCGCCGCATGCGCGAAGAAGGCGCAATACGCTTCGCTATTGCGCCCTACGAGCTGTGCCTAGCTACAATTCCACCAGCGCTTTGATTTTCGCTCTCACGTCGGCGACGATGCTTGCCGGCGCTTTGCAGATGAATGTCGAGTCCCGAAGCGGCCAGGACAGGCTTTTGACCTGGTCGGAAAGAACGACCCCGCTCACCTGGAAGCCGTCCGGGAGCGCCGCTTCGAAGGGATAACCCTTGGTCTGATTGGTCGTGGGACACACGACGCAAAGGCCGCTCCTCGCATTGTAGGAACGCGGCGACAGCACGAGCGCGGGCCGGCGCAGCGCCTGCTCGTTGCCGACCTGGGGATTGAATTGAAGCCAGATGAAATCGCCGGAATCCGGACAATACGCGGCCTTAGCCGATTTCGTTGCCGACCGCGCCGCCGGTGTCGATTTCGCCATGCAGATTCTCTGGTTTGATGAGCGCAACCAGAGCATTGATGTCATAGCTCGGCGCAACGTCAACGGGAGTCACGACGAGGGCGCCGTCGCGGACCTGGATATCCGCCAGTTTGCCCTCGAAAACCTTCAACTCCTTCGCGATCGAATTGGGGATGCGCAAGGCCAGACTGTTTCCCCATTTCGAGAAATGAGCGTTCATGGTGTCCTCCTCGGCGCGATCCCGCAGCGCCCTGCGCGACGCCCCGTCGTATCTACAATGAAGATACGGATTCTCAAAGGCAAAATCAAAATAAACCTATCTCGGCTGCCCTAAAATATCTAAGCCATTGATATAAATGAAATTATTGCTTGAGGCCAACCGTGAAGATATCCCCGATCGAAGGTCGGCGCTTTGGTCCCGCGGATCGCGCGGGGGCGGTGATCGGGCGCACGCAAACACGAACCCGTCACGTCAGCGCCGAACCGCACCACGCCATCATTCGCTATTTCAGCTGCACCTGCACCACGCCGCCCGGCTTGTCGGCATGGCCTTCCGCGATCACGAGATAGCGCCGCTCGATCCTGTCTTCGCCGTGCACCACCTGCCGGATCGCGCCGGTGGCGTTGACGATCGCCGAGCCCGCCGGATTGGTCATGAAGGCGGCCAGCGGCTGCAACGGGCCCTCGCCATCCGGCCCATGCGCGAGCGCAAGAATGTAGGGATGTTTGGGCGCGAGGCCGGTCACGGAGGCCTGCAGCACCTGGATCAGGCCCTGGTCGAACAGCGAGACGCTGGTGGGAGCCTCGTCCTCTCCGACGATCCGCCCGGTGCCCGCGGCCGTTCTGCGGCGCGCCGCCGCGCCGAGCGAAAGATGGGTGGTCTGGCCGGCGACGCCGAGGGGCTGCAGGCCCTGCGTTCCGTCGCCCTCCGGCACCGCGTTCGGAACATAGGTGATCGCCTGCGGCGCCTGGCCGACCGGGCTGGTCGCGATCACCTTGTTGGTCAGCGTGTCGATCGCGGCCATGCCGTCGGCGTTTTCCAGCCCGACATAGACCCGGCTGCCGTCGCCGGACGGCCAGACACCATGCGGCAGCTTGCCGACCGGTATGGTGGCGACCTGCGAGAAGTCATCGGTACGAAACACCTTGATCTCGTTCAGTCCGCCCACCGTGACGTAGGCAAAGGTCCCGTTGGCGTTGTGGGCGATATTGACGTGATTGGTGATCGGCCCGGTGTCGATCGATGTCAGGACGGAGAACGGCGGTTTGGCGTCGAACACCTCGGTCCTGCCCACGTCTTTCAGCGTAAACCAGACCTGCTTGCCATCGGGCGTGGCGGCGATGTTCGGACAGAACGGGCTGTCCTGCTTGACGCGACCGACGATCTGGTGATCGGCAACGGCGATGACCACCGTCTCCGGATTGAACGAGGAGCAGACATAACCGTATTTGCCGTCGGGCGAGAAAATCTGCATGCCGGGCCCGGCCGGCACCTTGATGCGCGACGTCTCCTCGAAACTCTGGCCATCGAGCACGGCGATATAGTCCTCGCCGCGAACGGTGACCCAGACCTCCTTGCCGTCGGGCGTGAAGAACGCCTCGTGCGGGGATCGCCCCACATAGGTGGTGTGTCTGACCGCGTTGGTCGCGGTATCGATGAAGGTGACGGAATTGCTGCCGATCGAAACCACCGCAATGGTCCTGTGGTCCGGCGAGAAACCCATCCCGTGGACCAGGAGCTGGCCCTTGTAGAGCGGACTGAAGTTGGCCGGCTGCGGGTCACCGAGCCTGATCACGCCGAGCAGCCTGTTGTCGACGGGATCGGTCACCGACACGGTGTTGGAGAACTGCTCCGCCGAATAGACCCGGTCGCGGTGGCTGATCGCACGATCCGGGTCGGACGCCGCACCGGGCGCCTGTCCGGCCCAGGCTGCGGGCAGTCCCATCAGGCAGAGGCTTGCAAGAAAACCCGACATCGAAAGTCCACGCGTCATGTTCGACCTCTATTTCATGTTCATGAGATGGCGCGACATCGCGTCGTGCAAACTCGCAGAGGACGACGCCGAGCCGGGCTGCGATGCGGGCGCCGCGCCCGGCTGCGTCGGGGACGCCACCGACGGCGGCAAGGTCTCGCCGACCGCAAGCCGCATGGCGGCGATTTCCTGCTGCTGGGTCACGACGATTTCCTGCGCCAGCCGACGAAGCTGCTCGTTGTGGCCATGGCGGAGCACGGCCTGGGCCATGTCGATCGCGCCCTGGTGATGCGGCACCATCATCGCGACGAAATCGCGGTCGATGTCGCCGGTCGGCTTGATCGTCATGTCCGACATCATCCTGGTCATGGCGGCGTCGTTTTCCGCCAGGAACGGCTGTTCGGCGGACACGTCGGGGCGATCGGCGACGGACTGGACCGGCTTCGCGCCGCGGACCTGATCCGCTCTCATCGGATGCTGCGCCAGGGCGAATGACGCCGCCGCGACCGAGACCGTCGCCGCCAGCGCGATCGCGCGTCTGCGGGACGGGAAGTGGGAGAATAGATCCATCGTTGTCTCCGGACAGAATCGAACCTCGCGCGGGTGGATTTCTCCACCCGCCAATCCGTGATCATTCGATCGCGGCCTCCCGACCTGGAGGAGCCGGGAGACCGCGAAACCACGCGCTCTAGCCGCGAATGAAGGCGAGGAGATCCCGGTTGATCTCGTCGGCGTTGGTGGTGAGCATGCCGTGCGGGAAGCCGGGATAGATCTTCAGCGTGCCATGCTTCAGCAGCTTGACCGCGAGCAGGGCCGCGTCCTTGTACGGAACGATCTGATCGTCATCCCCGTGCATCACGAGCGTCGGCACGTCGATGGTCTTCAGGTCGTCCGTCTGGTCGGTCTCGGAGAACGCCTTGATTCCATCGTAATGGGCCTTGGCGCCGCCCATCATGCCCTGCCGCCACCAGTTCTCGATCACACCCTCGAGCGGCTTCGCGCCGGGGCGGTTGAAGCCATAAAACGGCCCCGATGGAACGTCGCGATAGAACTGGGCCCGGTTTGCCGCCAGGCCGCTGCGGAGGCCGTCGAACACCTCGATCGGCAGTCCGTCCGGATTGCCCGGTGTCCTCACCATGATGGGGGTGACGGCCGACATCAACACGGCCTTGGCGACCCGGCCCTTGCCGTGACGTGCGACATAGCGGGCAACGACCCCGCCTCCCGTCGAATGGCCGATATGGACGGCGTCCCGCAGGTCGAGATGCTCCACGACGGCGGCGGCGTCAGCGGCATAGTGATCCATGTCATGGCCGTCCGCCCCCTGGCTGGACCGGCCGTGACCGCGACGATCGAACGCCACGACACGGTATCCGTGCTGGAGGAAGAACAGCATCTGGGAATCCCAGTCGTCCGAACTGAGCGGCCAGCCGTGGTGAAACATGATCGGCTGACCACGGCCCCAATCCTTGTAGAACAGGTCGACGCCGTCCTTGGTGGAAATCGTGTCCATGGCTGTGCTCCTGCGGTTTTGTTGGAGGTGGGTGGTGATTTGTGTTCGGATGCGGTGGCAGGCGGCGCGCCTACAGTGCGAGGTCCGCGACGGCCTTGTTCGCCTTTGGTACGGCGTCGGCGGCCAGCGCGGGGATGTTCATTCCCTCGACGCGAAGCGTCTGCACATCGGTGATGCCGATGAAGCCCAGGATCTGGCGCAGGTAGGGCTCGACGAAGTCCCACGCACGCCACGGGCCTTCCGTGAACACGCCGCCCGAAGCCAGAACCAGGATGGCCTTCTTGTCCTTCGCCAGGCCGACGACGCTGCCATTGGAATACTGAAAGCTCCTGCCGGGCCGCACCACGAGATCGATCCAGGCTTTCAACACCGAGGGGATGCCGAAATTCCACATCGGCGTCGCGATGACCAGAAGATCGGATTGCAGAAGCTCGTCGGTGAGTTGATCGGAGCGACGGGCCGCTTCCTTCAGCCGCGATGCCTCGGCCGGGTCCCTGGTCGTGATGGCCCGCAAGGTGACATCGTCGAGGTGGGGCAGATGCTCGACGGCCAGGTCGTGACGCACGAGCCTTGCCGACGGATAGAGGTCGCCGAGCCGTGCGGCGAGCGTATCGGCAACCGATCGGCTGGCCGAGTCCGCTCCCCTTGGGCTCACTTCGATCATCAGGATGTTGTTCATCGCAGCCTCGCTATGTCTTGGGGGATCATGTCTTGGGGGAATCGGGGCATTAGGGGGCGCGCGCCGTCAGCGCGTTCCACGCCGCAAGGGAGTCCATGTAGTCTCGCCAATGCGCGATTTTCCGGCCCTCGATCCTGATGATCGAGCAGAACCGATTGCTGTACTTCACGCCGGTCGCGAGGATGGTGCCGTGGACCTGGTATTCGATGACGACGACATGGCCATCGTCGGTCTCGTGGCGGACGAGATGATCCGCGGCCTGGAGTTGAATGTGATCGCAATAGCCGGCGAACTGGGCCATCAGATCGGCGCGCCCGCGGATCACTCGGGGCCAGCCGGCGACGTCGTAGAGCACCTGATAGACGACGTCGCCAGCGACGACGTCGAAGAAATGATCGCCGTCGACGAGGTCGCCGAGCGCCCCGCGGACCAGCTCGAAATACGGCTTGGCATGTGCGTAGGCGGCGTAGGTCTTCTTTGGCATGGGACTCTCTCCGAGCGCTTCGCTTGTTCGCTTACTAAAGGTGAGCTACATGTAGCTCGGAAGCTGATACGAAAAAAGAAGGCACTTTCAAATCAGTCGCTTACGTCGAGGTAAGTCATGGAAAATCCGAAAAAAGTCAGACCGTTAGATCCGGCCGCGATCTGCAAGAGCTCCGATCCCATGGCCGTTCGGGAACTGCTGACCAAGATCGGCGACAAGTGGACGATCTTCGTGGTGCTGTCGCTCGACCTGCTCGGCGGGCGCGCGCGGTTCTCCGAACTCGACCGCGCGATTCCGGGTATTTCCCAGCGCATGCTGTCTTCGACCTTGAAGAACCTCGAACGTGACGGGCTGGTTGTCCGCGAGCTATTCCCGGAGGTGCCGCCCCGCGTGGAGTATGAGATTACGGATCGCGGCAAGAGCCTGCTGCGCCCCACGCAGGGACTGGTCGATTGGGCCAAGGCGAACTGGGAGCAGGTCAGGGAATCGCAATCCGAATACGACGCGCGATAGCGCGCGCGTCCTCAGCACGCGTAGGGCGGGTGAGCCGAAGGCGTAACCCGCCGCATTCGCGAAGATGGCGCAATACGCTTCGCTATTGCGCCCTACGAGCTAAGCGGCTGTCTCCCTGTCACGCGCCGTCGTGGCGTCGCGCTTGCGGGCCTCATATCCATAGCACGCCAGCGCGATGACCCTCGGAATGGGGCCGATCGAGCAATAGTTGGCGATTTGTCGGCGGCTTCTTCCGAGCAGCGCCGCGGCGGCTTCCTGGGTCAGTCCGTTACGCGCCAGGAAGGCCGTGAAATCGCCCGGTGACATGCTCTCCTGGGCGAGAGCTTCGATGGCGTCCGCCGACATCACCAAATCCTCGCCGTCCCATGCGACGGCATTGCCGTCGTCCACAAGAGCAGCTTTCAGAAAAAGGGCTTCGTCCCTGAGCGGGCGATAGATCTTGTAGCTGAAGACAGCCGGTCGCAGATCGACCAGATCTTCGCGACCCGCACGCGGACCCTCCGCCCAAACGACCCGGAGAGAGTGGGACGGGAGCGCTTCGATCACCGCAATTCGCGGCATGGTGATGCCGCTATCAATGACTTCATTCGCGCTCATTCAGCCTTCTCCACTCTGCGACCAGGATTGCCGCGTTTGCCGGGTCTGCTGCCCAAGCCGTCGCCTCCTCCAGATCCCTCTTCGACGCCTTTCCCTTGATGACCTCCAGGGTGCCGATATCCACCAATGCATTGGAGTCCGGCCCCCTGAGGTGGAAATGGGGAGGGTTGTGGTCTCCCGGATATATGTAGATTTTACAATTAGATAGGTTGGAATCCAGGCTCGCCATGGTTGCCTCGACCCGAGAAATCTAGTGCAATGGTTGCACAAACTCAATGGTGAAATGTGCAGCCATTGCACAATTTAATTTCGTGCATCAGCTTTGTCTTGCAACCTTAGCGAATGACGACCGCTATCCAAGCTAGAGTTTCGTCACGGTCGGGAATTTTGGGGGGCTCGTTCATGAGCGGCCGCACGCCGCCGCGATCCTTGCCGCGCACCTGTCGGAGACAGCCCGCCCGGTCCTTGCGTTTGGTCAAATTCGCTGCGTCGCAGCATGGTATGGAGCCTAAAAATGCAATGAGGCCAAGGCGTTCGCCACAGCCCTTCAGCGGAAACGTGCCCCCCGGAGGCATCAGGCAGATGGTGAGAGCCGAAATATGACCAAACGGACGTGGATTCTGGCCGGCGTCGGCGTGCTTGCGCTGGCTGTGGCCGCCTATGTCGGCTGGCGCGAATTCAATCGCTCGCCGTACCCGGACTGGATCGTCAGCTCCAACGGGCGCCTGGAGGCCGAGCAGGTCGACATCACCAGCAAGTATCCGGGCCGCATCGCCCAGGTGCTGGTCGAGGAAGGCCAGATGGTGGACGCCGGCGCCGTGGTGGTGCGGCTCGATGCCGCCGAGACCGAGGCGCAGCTGCGGGCCGCGGAGGCCCAGGTCCGCCGCGCCACCCAGGCGATCGACGAGGCCGAGCACGCGGTGACGCTGCGCGCCAGCGTTCTGACGCTGGCGAAACAGGAGCTCGCCCGCACCGCGGACCTGCATGAGAAGGGTTATGCGACGGGCGAAACGCTCGACCAGCGGCGCGCGGCGACCGACGCCGCGGAGGCCGCCGTCGCGGCCGGCGTCTCCAGTGTCGGCGAAGCGAAAGCCGCGCTCGAGGCCGCCCAGGCCGACGTGGTCCGGCTCAAGGCGGTGCTGGCCGACATGGTGCTGACGGCGCCGCGTCGCGGCCGCATCCAGTACAAGCTGATGCAGGCCGGCGAGGTCGCCGGCGCCGGCTCGCGGATCCTCACCCTGATCGACCTCGCCGACGTCTACCTCACCGTGTTCCTGCCGGCGGACGCCGTGGGCCGGCTCGCGGTCGGCGACGAGGCGCGCATCATCCTCGATCCCGTTCCGCAATACGTGGTGCCGGCGAGCGTCAGCTTCGTCGCCGCCGACGCCCAGTTCACGCCGAAATCGGTCGAGACCGCCGAGGAGCGCGAGAAGCTGACGTTCCGCGTCAAGCTCAGGATTCCTTCCGAGCTGCTGCAGAAATTCGAGAGCCAGGTGAAGACCGGCGTGCGCGGGCTCGGCTTCGTGCGCACCCGAAGCGACCGGCCCTGGCCGGACGCGCTGCAGACCAGGCTGCCGCAGTGAGCTCAGCCTTCGCGACGCGAATCGCGGGCGTCACCCATCGCTACGGCGCGACCGCGGCGCTCGACGACGTCAGCCTCGAGATCCCCGCCGGCTGCATCGCCGGGCTGATCGGGCCCGACAGCGCCGGCAAGTCGACGTTGCTGGCGCTGATCGCCGGCGTGCGCCGGATCCAGCGCGGCGAGGTCCAGGCCCTCG
The DNA here is from genome assembly GCA_031291445.1 of Xanthobacteraceae bacterium. Lineage (GTDB taxonomy): Bacteria > Pseudomonadota > Alphaproteobacteria > Rhizobiales > Xanthobacteraceae > Bradyrhizobium_A. The sequence continues at coordinate 11,955 of JARLJA010000160.1, forward strand.
GCGGCGACATGAAGGACATCGGCCATCGCCGCTCGAGCTATGCCCGCATCGCCTACATGCCGCAGGGGCTCGGCCGCAACCTCTATCCCACCCTCAGCGTATTCGAGAACATCGACTTCTTCGGCCGGCTGTTCGGGCTGTCGGCGCGCCAGCGCGCGGCGCACATCGCCGAGCTGCTGGAGGCCACCGGGCTCGCGCCGTTTCCCGACCGGCCGGCGGGCCAGCTCTCCGGCGGCATGAAGCAGAAGCTCGCGCTGTGCTGCGCCCTGATCCACGATCCCGACCTCCTCATCCTCGACGAGCCGACCACCGGCGTCGATCCGCTGTCGCGACGCCAGTTCTGGGAATTGATCGATCGCATCCGCGGCCGCCGCGCCGGCATGAGCGTGATCATCGCCACCGGCTACATGGAGGAGGCCGACCGCTTCGACTGGCTGGCGGCGATGGACGACGGCAAGGTGATCGCCCACGGCGCGCCGAAAGAGATCAAGCAGACCACCGGCCAGGCGACGCTGGAGGCCGCGTTCATCCGGTTGCTGCCGGAAGCAAAGCGCGCCGCCTACCAGCCGGTGGTGGTGCCGCCTCATGTCGACCAGGGCGGCGCGCCGGCGATCGAGGCCGAGGGGCTGACCTGCCGGTTCGGCGCCTTCACGGCGGTGGACGATGTCAGCTTCCGGATCGCGCGCGGCGAGATCTTCGGTTTCCTCGGCTCCAACGGCTGCGGCAAGACCACCACCATGAAGATGCTCACCGGGCTGCAGCCGGTGACGCAAGGCAGCGCGCGGCTGTTCGGCCATGCCATCGACGCCGGCGACATGGCGACACGGCTGCGGATCGGCTACATGTCGCAGGCGTTCTCGCTCTACGGCGAACTCACGGTCGGCGAGAACCTCGATCTCCACGCTCATCTCTACCGGTTGCCGGCCGACGGCATCACGGCGCGCGTCCGCGAGATGCTGGAGCGGTTCGATCTCGCGCGGTTCGTCGACAGCCGGCCGGAGAGCCTGCCGCTCGGCATCCGCCAGCGGCTGCAGCTCGCGGTCGCGGTGATCCACAAGCCGGAAGTGCTGATCCTCGACGAGCCGACCTCGGGCGTCGATCCGGTGCAGCGCGACGAATTCTGGCGCTACCTGATCCGGCTGTCGCGCGACGATGGCGTCACCATCTTTCTCTCGACCCATTTCATGAACGAGGCGGAGCGCTGCGACCGCATCTCCCTGATGAACGCCGGCCGCGTGCTCGCGGTCGGGTCGCCGGCCGAGATCGTGCGCCAGCGCGGCGCCGCGACGCTGGAGGCGGCCTTCATCGACTGCCTCGAGAGCTCGATCGGCAAGAGCGACGGCGGCGCCGCCGCCGGGCCCGCGCCGGAAGCCGCCGCC
>JARLJA010000024.1 GCA_031291445.1 Xanthobacteraceae bacterium
GCGTCGACCTTGATGGTGCCGGCGTTGCCAACGCTCAGGTCAGCCAGCGAAGCTCCCGCCCCGCCGCCGATCTCCAGCGTCGCGCCGCTGCCGACCGTCAGCGTCCCGTGGGTGATCGACGTGCCGTCGTCCAGCAGCAGCGTCGCCGCCGTGGCGGCGCCGATCTCGATCACGCTCGCAGGCGTCACGATCGCGCCGGTCGTGGTCAGCACCGCATCGGTGCCGGTCACCGTGACGCCGTCCAGCGTCGCGTCGGCGCCGGTGATCGCCGCGCGACCCTGCTCGACGTCCAGCGTGCCAACATCCCCGATCGACAGCGTTCCGCCGGTAATGCTGGTGCCGTCGTCCAGCAGCAGCGTCGCCGCGCCAGTTGCAAGGTCAACCTGGATCCCGCCGCCGCCCGTGACGGCAACGCCGTCCAGCGTCGCCCCGGTCGAGGCCTCGATCGCCACAGTGCCGTCATTGACCAGCTTGCCGCCGATCACCTTCGCGCCGGCCTGCAGCGTCAGCGAGGCGCCGGCATCGACGGTCAGCCCGGCCGTGGCGGTGGTGTCGGTGATGGTCGCGCCGTCGATCGTGAGGTTCGACTTAACCTCGATCGTGCCGCCATTGTTGACCGGCCCGCCGATCGCATTGCCGGTCGACCACCCGGCGATCGTCAGCGTGCCCGAGGTGATGTCGAGGGTCGCGTCGGCGCTGGTGTTCAGGCCGTAGATCAAGTCGCCCGACGACGACGAGAGCGTCACGATGGTGGCGCTCTCGATCTCGACATTGCTGATCGGCCCCGGAACGCCGGCGGACCAGTTGCTGGTCATCGACCAGTCGCCGCTCGCTCCACCGATCCAGGTATCGGTCATCGGCAGATCGATGGTCACAACCTGGGTGGCGACGCCGCCATTGTTGTCCGTGACCGTGACGTCGAACACTTCGGTGAGCGCCGCGCCCCACTTGGTATTATCGTAGATATACGCAAGCTGGGCGGCATTCAGCGTCAGCGTCCAGGCGAAGCTTCCGGTCGCGCCGTTGATGCTGTCGTGCAGCGGCGTCGCATTGACGACAACGCCACCTGAGCCGAGCCCGGTGCCGCTGCTGTCGGTTTGCGTGGCGTCGATCGAAAACGTGCCGAGCGGCGTGTTTGCAAACGGGGTGGCGAACGCTCCCAGCTTGCTATCGGCAGCATCGAAAGTCGCACCGATCTTGTGGGTATCGTTGAAGTCGGGATCGGTGAATGTGTAGGTATTGCCGTCGACAACCCAGCTGCCGCTCGCCTGGTGCGCCGAGCCGCTGGGCAGTTGCGCGCTCGGCAGCTGGACCCCGGGATCCTGGACCTTGGAGAGTTGGGGATTCTGGATCGTCGGGTTCTGGATCACCGGCGGATCGTTGACGCCGACGATGGTGAGCGTGATGGTCTCCTGGACCGTATAGGGCGCGTAGTTGTTTTCGGGCTCCCCGGGAGGGCCGCCATAGGTGTCGAACTTGAAGGTGTAGACGACGCTTTCGCCCTGGGCGAGGAAATCGAACGAATGCTGGTAGTTGATGATGCCGGTTGCCGGATCGATCGAGACCAGGCTGGCGAGCGTGAATGGAAGCGGATAGCCTTGCTTCGCCTGAAACGACGGGTCGACGGCGCTGGCGAGCACCCCGGTGTTGGGTACGTAAGGCACCGCGATATCGTAGAACGGCGCCACGCCCACCGCCGGATCGATGATCGTCACGTGGTCGGCGATCGCAAAGCTGCCGGGCGCGGCCTTCTCCGTGATCATCACGTTGCTGACGCCACCGCCACCGGACTGCACGGTCGAAGCGTTGGTGGTCTTCACGATCGGCGGCGGGTTCTCCGAGATCGATAAGGTGAGCGACAGCGCGTTGTTCTCGCCGTTCGGCCCGTTCAGGCTGGTCAGCTTGATCACCGGCGGGCTCTGGGGCGCGAAGGGGTAGAAGAAGAGGCCGCCGAACGGCGAAACGCCGGAACCGATCGCCGAGAAATTGAACTTCGGATCGGCGTCGTTGACCTTCTGGAAGGCGATCGAGAAGACTTGCTGGATGAGAGCCTGCTCGGTCTGCAGGTCCGCCAGGGTCTTGGCCTGCTCGCTGATGGTGAGCTTGTCGAATCCCTTGAAGCTGACCAGCACCTGGATTCCGGCGGTGCCGACCTCGCCGATCTTGTCGCCGGTCACCTTGTTGAAGAGTTCGAACAGTCCGACGTGGTTGCCGGGCTCGACCAGCACCGAGAACTTGGTCGGGCCGTCGTTGGCCCCGATATCGACGAACACCGCGGTGCCGCGAATGCCCATGGTCGCGACCGGGGTGTCGATCTTCATTGAGCCGTTCTTCGCGGTCTGCCCCGCAACGAACGTGATGGAGCCCTGGACCAGGCTCAGGAACGACGAGTTGGACGACCCGTTCGGGTCGTAGACCATCTCGTTGAGCACCATGCGCGCATTGGAGCCGAGGCTGAACGCGGTGCCGTCGATGAACGTGATGCCCAGCGCGGTGTCGGCGCCGGCCTCGACCACGTCACCCTTGTAGACCTTGTCGCCGACGTGCAGTTCGACCGTGACGCCGTTGCGAACGACGCCGGCCGTGCCGGTGAGTTTCGCAACCTGGCCGATTGCGGTGCCGGCGGCGGGCGCCGGATCGCCGGCTTGGGCAAAGCTGACATGGCCGGCGAGCGCGGAGACGACCTGGCCCGACAGGCTGGAGCCATCGGCCGCATAGATCGGCGCCCGCGCCTCGCCTCGGAAATAATCGTGGATCGTGACCTCGCGGCCGTCCCCCGACAGCACCAGATCGTTGCCGGACTTGCTGAACCGGCCCGAAAACAACAGATGCGCGTCGTCGACGACGAAGTGGCCGCCCGCCTGGTGGTCGAGGTCGTGATGCGCCGAATCGGGAGAGTGACCGGCGAGGCCCGCCAGATCCTTCCCCTGCCAAACGCCGACTTCCCGCGCTGCGGGAACGGCATCGTCTGAGGGAGAATGCGCCTCGTTCATCCCAATGAAACCGGTTACCAATTTGTTAACAATGGATTGCTCATACCACCATTGCGCCGCAATTCAAAGTGCATGCACCGGGACAGGCCACCGAAATACCAGGTTAATCAAGTATCGAGCTAGAAATTCGCTGTCCATCCCAAAGTATAGATTCCCGTGAATATGTCATATTCACAAATCCAATAAGTCGATATTGGCTAATACAGGGGGAGATATTCATCGCCGCAAGTAGAGATGGCATCCGTCTTGGCATATGTCCCGCAGTCGGCCGCGCTTTGCGCGGACGCCCCGGGATAAAGCGAGCCTTGTCGCGATCAATTCTTGATCTCTTCTGGTGCGGGCCGGCCTTAACCAAGGCGGGCAATTTTCGCTAAAATTTGCCGGGTCCCGCACGGGCCGGATTCACCGCGAAAATCGTTTGCCCGCGCCCGTTAAGCGGGTGGAAGAGCCCCTCCCTCATCCTGCGCCCACACGGATTGCGGCACGTGTGGGCGCAGCTTCTCGATCCTGGCGCCCACCGATGCCCAGCCACTGGGGCGTCACAATGTTGGGCACGGCTGCAACGCCGCGGCGCTTGCGCGCGCGGACGGGAACTCTTGCGCTGGTCGCGGTCCTCGGGCTGCTGGCCGCGGGGACGCCCTCCAGGGCGCGCGCCGCGCCGGGCGAGCCGGTCACCACGCCGCTCGCCACGGAAGGTGCCGCAGCCGACGACAACAGGGACAGCGGCGAGCCCTTCGGCCGCCCGACGTCCGAGGTCAGCGTAAGCCCGCTGATCGGCAAATGGCAGACCGTCAAGCAATCAATCGACGCCGAACTGAGCCTCCTCACCCTGTGCCGTCTCGATCTGGCCTTCTGTCCCTCGCCCGCGGCGATCGAATTCCTCTCGATCGTCGAGCGCGCCCGCCAGCGCGAAGGGCTTGCGAAGGTCGGCGAAATCAACCGCGCGATCAATCTCGACATCCGGCCGGCGGCGGACATCGAGCTCTACCAGGTCGAAGACTTCTGGACCTCGCCGCTGGTGACCCTGACCGCGGGCGCCGGCGACTGCGAGGATTACGCGATCGCGAAATTCGTCGCATTGCGCGAAGCCGGCGTACCGTCGCGCGACCTGCGTCTCGTGATCCTGCGCGACGACCGGCTGCACGCCGACCATGCGGTGGTCGCGGTGCGAGTCGACCACCATTGGCGCATTCTCGACAGCCGTCGCCTGCTGATGCTCGAGGATTCCCAGTTCATCCGCTTTCAGGCCATGTCGCATTTCGAGCCGATCTTCAGCATCGGCGATGCCGGGATCCAGCGCTACGACGACAACGCCGTGGTCGCCGCGACCGCCACCGCCGTGGCGCCGGTCTTCTAGTGTGGTGGATTTGACAGCGGCGATCCCGCGCTGTCAGGATCGCCCCATGTCAGTCACCCTCGATGCCGACGCCGCCGCGATTGTCCGCGCCCTCCAGGAGGCCGGACGCCCCGCCCTCGAAACGTTGACGCCCGAGGAGGGCCGCCAGCAATACCTTGCGAGCCGCGAGGTGGTAAATCCCGAGCCGCCCCCGCTGCATTCGGTCACCGCGATCGATATCCCCGGTCCCGCCGGCCCCATCCCGGCCCGCCTCTACCGGCCGCTGACGCTGCGCCAGCGCGAGGGCCTGGCTCCGGCGCTGGTCTATTTTCACGGCGGCGGGTGGGTGATCGGCGACCTCGACACCCACGACGTGGTGTGCCGGACCCTGGCCGCCGGTGGTGAGACCCTGGTCGTTTCAGTCGATTATCGTCTCGCGCCCGAACACAAGTTTCCCGCCGCCGCCGATGACGCCATCGCCGCGGCGACGTGGATCGCCGGTTCGGCGCGCGACCTGGGGATCGACCCGTCCCGGCTCGTGGTGGGCGGCGACAGCGCGGGGGGAAACCTGACGGCGGTGACCTGCCTTCATGCCCGCGAGGCCGGGCTCACTTTCGCGGGCCAGGTGCTGATCTATCCGGCGACCGATTTCGCCATGTCGCACCCGTCGCATCATGACCCGGACACCTATGTGATCCTGACGGGACCGAACATCCGCTGGTTTCGCGACCACTATCTCGATCGCCCCGAGGACGCCGACCACTGGAAGGCGTCGCCGGCGCGCGTCGCCTCGCTTGCCGCGCTGCCGCCCGCCTTTGTCCTGACCGCGGGAGCCGACCCCCTCCACGACGAGGGCCACGACTTCGCCGAGCGCCTGAAGGCGGCGGGCGTGGCGGTGGAGTACCACACCTATCCCGGCCAGTTTCACGGCTTCGTCACCATGGGAAAGGTGCTTCCCGCGGCCAACGATGCGCTGGAAAAGATCTCCGACTGGCTGAAGCGGCTGGACCAACTCTAGGCCGTAGACTCATAGGCTCGGAGCCAGAGCCGCATTGAGGCGAGTTGGATCATGCCGAGGAAGTTGGCGGCGAGCTTGTCGTATCGGGTGGCCACACGACGGAAGTGCTTCAGCTTGGAGAAGAATCGCTCAATCAGGTTACGCTTGTGGCAGAGATGCTTGCTGAAGCAGGGTTTCCAACGCCTGTTGCTCTTCGCCGGGATGTTGGGCGTAGCGCCTTGTTCCTTGATCAGCGCCCGGATGCGGTCAGCGTCATAGGCTTTATCGGCAAGGACGATGGTGTGTGGGCTGAGCTGATCGAGAAGCTTGACGGCGACCTGGCCGTCGTGCGCTTGCCCAGCGGTCAGGCGGAGCCGGATTGGAAGACCTTGCGCGTCGACGACCGCGTGGATTTTGGTCGTGAGGCCGCCTCGGGAGCGACCAAGACAGTGATCCGCACTTCCCCTTTTTGCCGTCGCGGCCTGCTGGTGGGCGCGGACGGAGGTGCCGTCAATCATCTGGATATTGCCGTCATAGGCAGCGGTGATGGCATCCATCATCCGATCCCAAACGCCCGCCTTTCGCCATCGAATGAAGCGGTTGTAGCATGTGGTGCGCGGGCCATAAGACTTGGGCAGGTCTCGCCATGGCGCACCGGATCGCAGCACCCAGAAGATGCCGTTGAGCACGCGCCGGTCATCGACGCGCGGTACGCCTCGTGGCTTGTTGGGCAGCAGCGGCTCGATCACGCGCCACTCGAAGTCGGTCAGGTCATATCGGCTCATGCCTATGCTGAAACAGCATTTGGCGAACTATGGAAGCGGCCAGGCAGCTATCGACCCAAGGCCGTCACTGCCATATCATTTGATTTTTCCGGAAGGCAGCCATAAGCGAGGGACAGGAATTGAGAGAAGAGTTGAGCCTGGTGGAAGATTATCGTCCCGTCGCCCTTGTCACTGGTTCAACATCTGGAATTGGCGAATCCGTTGCCCGGAGGTTCGTGCAGGAAGGGTATAATGTTATCCTTCATTCTCGTAATTCCGAGGATAAAGGTCGGTCACTTGCGGCCGAGCTTAAATCTGCCGGCTATATTCAAGCCGACTTAGCCCGAGAAAGCGACCGCAGACGTCTCATACATGACGCAGTTGGCTTATGGGGGCGGTTGGA
>JARLJA010000001.1 GCA_031291445.1 Xanthobacteraceae bacterium
AAATGTGCCTGGGCGGGGGGGGCGCATACGACACCCGCCCCGCCGCGACGCGGTTGGGGCCCGCCGCCGGGCGGGTGGGCCCCCACCGCCAACGCCTCAAGTCCGAAGTCAGCCGCTTCCTGCAGACGGTGCGCGCGGCCTGACGCGCCTCGGCCCGGCCCCATCACGGACCGGGCCGCCACCGCTCGCAGCGAGCTCCTCAGAATAGGCTAGCCATGTCCTTGACGCCGGCGGCGCCCTGGGCGCCGTCCATCCGCGCGTTCATCACCGCGAACAGCCGCGCCACCGTGTTGTGGCGGACCGCCACCGGGTTGCGCTCGTAGCCGCCGCGCTGGAAGAAGTTGGCGGTCGGCACCCGCTCGCGCAGGGCCTGCGGCATCGTCACCATGTCGAGGCCGGTGCCATCGCCGGTCAGGTTCATCATTTCGAGCTCGGCCGCGGTCAGCGGGCGGGTGACGCCCCTCTCGCGCGCAAACAGCACCGAGGTCAGAAGCTTGTGGGTCTGCAGCAGCGGTCCGACGTCGATGTCGAGCACCATGGCATGCACGCCCCAGCCCTGTTCGGTGTTAGCGATCTTCTCGTGCTCGTTCCACTCGTCGGGCACCGAGCGGCACAGCGCGACCATGCGCTTCAGCACCGCGATCTTGTGCTCCAGCGCCTTGCGCTCGGCGCCGGCCAGCGTACGTGCCTTCTCGGTCAGCACGTGCACGAAATGCTCGCCCTTCTCGGCCAGCAGCTCCACGGTGTTGGTGGTGAGCAACTGATTGTAGCCCACCGCCGTCGAGATGGCGTGGGCGTCGGCGCGGCCGGAGGCGAAGCCGGACTGCATGGTGTAGGCGCCGTTGCCACCGGTCTCGAAGGCATAGACCCGGACGATCTGGTCCCTCGTCAGGCCCTCGGCGAGCGCGGTCCTGACATAGGCCCGCTTGAACTCGGCCTCTTTCGACGGGCGTTGCGGCACGAACTGGAAGTGCGCCTGGGCGGCGCTGAGAAAGTCGGCCACCACGGGAATGTATTTCGGCGGACGCGGCGGCTTCTCGGGCACCAGTTCCGGATTGGGATTGACCGGCCGCTTCGGCCCGTCATAGACCGGCGGCTGGGTCAGCACGTAGTCGTCGGCGGCGAGCGGAATCCGGTCCCGCCGCTTGGCGTTGCGTTCGCGGCGCTTGGCGGAGATCTCGCTCCAGTAAGCCGAGGCCTCGGCCTCGAAGGCGCCATGGGCTTCCTCATACTCGGCGAGCCGGCGCTTGTATTCGGCGATCGCCGGGGAATCGAAGAACGGAGCGGCGGTCGCGGCGCGCATGCCGATCGCCGCGGCGCCCAGCGCGCCACAGGCGAGGACGACGGCTCGACGCGTCAACGGCGCTCGCTCGCACTGATTCGGCATGACCGCACCATAGCGGATTTCGTGCCGCGCGGCGCCGAGACACCTCGGCCGGCTCGGGATAACCGCCCGGACCCACGCCGTACGGCTACAGGTCATCGAGCAGGCGCCCAACCGCCTGCCGCTCGGCCGCCGTCAATGCCGACTGCGGCGGCACCGGATCGCCGACGTCGTAGCCCTGCAGCGTGAGCCCCGCCTTGATGCAGGCGGCGAGGTTGAAGCGCGCGAACGCCTCGTTGAGCCGCCACAGCCGCCGCTGCAGCGCCAGCGCCTCGTCCCACCGCCCCGCCTTGCACAGCTCGTACAGCGCAACGCTCTGACGCGGCACCAGGCAGGCGGGGCCCGCCATCCAGCCGGCGCCGCCGATCAGCATCACCGCGGCCGGGATGTGGGCGGAGGCGGCGAATACCTTAAGGTCGTCGCCGCAGCGGTTCATGATCGACAACAGCCGCCCGGTGTTGGTGGAGGCGTCCTTGATGTAGTTGATCCGCGGATGCCGGCTCAGGCGCTCGACGACGTCGAGGGTGAGGTCGGAGCGCTGGAACTGGGGATTGGTGTAGATCACCACCGGGAGGTCGACGGCATCGGCAATGGCGCGGAAATAGGCCTCGACCTGGGCCTCGCTGACCGGGAAGTAGGATTCGAGGACCGCGAGGATGCCGTCGGCGCCGCGCTGTTGCCACGCCTTCGCCTGCCTGACGGCGTCGGCCGTCGAGGTCGAGGCCACGCCGGCGACCACCGGCACGCGGCCGGCCGCCGCCTCGATGGTGGCCTCGACCACCCGGGTGCGCTGCGCGGCGTCGAGATAGGCGAACTCGCCGGTCGAACCGAGCGGCGTCAGGCCGTGCACGCCGGCCTTGATCAGGTCGTCGCACAGCCGGCCGAGCACCGCGGTGCGGACCGCGCCGTCGGCGTCGAACGGCGACACCAGGTAGGGAAACACGCCGTGAAAGTGTTGTGCCATGATGTGCCTGTGCCAGCCGCGTTCCTGCGAGCGATGATTGAGTCGGAGCCGCTCGGGATGAGGAGTTTAGCTGATCCTCCTCTCCATGAACACGCTGTCAGACGAGGCGGAACCCCGCAGCCACGATACCGTGTTCATGGTGCGTGTGCAGCGCCAGTTTCGGCGCTGGAGGCTCATGGTGAGGAGGCGCACTTGCGCCGTCTCGAACCATGAGGCCTGCGGCGCGCGCGCCGTTGGTGGCCTCATCCTTCGAGACGCCCGCGGAGCCTGTCATCGGGCCGCGCTTCGCGCGGACCCGTTGGCGGGCTCCTCAGGCAGGATGAGGAGTTTGGCTGAGGATGACGATAACGCAAAACCCAACCCAGCTCACGTGACTACCCGCTGTTGCGCAGGCCGGCGGAGATGCCGTTGATGGTGAGCTGGATGCCGCGCAGCACCTGCTCGTCGGGGCTCTGCGCGCGGTGCGCCTTCAAGAGCTCGACCTGCAGGTGGTTGAGCGGGTCGAGATAGGGGAAGCGGTTGCGGATCGAGCGCTCGAGCAGCGGGTTGCCCTGCAGCAGCCGGTCCTGCCCCATGATGGCGAGCAGCATGCGGATCGCGCTGTCCCATTCGGCGCGGATGCGCTGGAAGATCCGCTCGCGCAGCGCCTCGTCGGCGACCAGCTCGGCGTAGCGCGAGGCGATCGCGATGCTGCTCTTGGCCAGCACCATATCCATGTTGGCGAGCAGCGTGCGGAAGAACGGCCATTCGCGGTAGAGCTCCTGCAGGAAGGCCAGTCCCTGCTCCGGGTGGCGCGCGATGAAGGTCTCCACCGCGGCGCCGAAGCCGTACCAGCCCGGCAGCATCAGCCGGCATTGCGCCCAGCTGAACACCCAGGGGATCGCCCGCAGGTCCTCGATCGCGCGGGTCTTCTTGCGCGACGCCGGTCGGCTGCCGATGTTGAGCGTCGCGATCTCCGAGATCACCGTCGACTGCCAGAAATAGTCCTCGAAGCCTTCGGTGTCGTAGACCAGGTCGCGATAGGCGGCATAGGCGGTCGCCGACAGTTCCTCCATGGCGTCGAGGTAGCCCTGGCGCGGCGCTGCCTGGCGCGGCTGCAGCAAGCTGCTCTCCAGCGTGGCCGCGACCAAAACCTCGAGATTGCGGCGGCCGACCTCGGCGCTGGAATATTTGCTGGAGATGATCTCGCCCTGCTCGGTGATCCGGATCTGGCCGTTCACCGCGCCGCCGGGCTGGGCCAGGATGGCGTCATAGCTCGGGCCGCCGCCGCGGCCGACCGAGCCGCCGCGGCCATGGAACAGGCGCAGCCGCACACCGTGGCGATCGAACACCTCGACGAGGCCGATCTCGGCCTTGTAGAGTTCCCAGCCCGAGGTGACGAAACCGCCGTCCTTGTTGCTGTCGGAATAGCCGAGCATCACCTCCTGCACGCCGCCGCGGCTGTCGACCAGACGACGATAGGCCGGCAGTGACAGCAGGGCGTCCATCACGCCGGCGCAGCGGCGCAGGTCACCGATGGTCTCGAACAGCGGCACCACGTTGACGCGGCTGCCGCCGGCGGGATCGACCAGCCCGGCCTCCTTGAGCAGCACCGCCGCCTCCAGCAGGTCCGAGACCCCTTCGGTCATCGAGACGATACACTGGCTCACCGCGCTCTCGCCGAACCGGCCATGGGCCTCGCGCGCGGCGTTCAGCACCTCGAGTTCGCCGCGGGTTTCCTCGCCATAGGCGGCGAACGGCGACACCAGCGGCCGCACACGCTCGAGCTCGGCGGCGAGCCGCGCGATCCGCCCCTCCTCGCCGGTTTCGGCGTAACGCGGGCCCGGCTCGGCGACGTCGAACAGCTCGGCAATCGTGCGCGCGTGCACCGCCGAGTTCTGACGGATGTCGAGGCTCGCCAGCGAAAAGCCGAAACAGTCGACCGCGCGCCGCAGTTGGCGCAGCCGGCCGCGCGCGATCACGGCGGCGTTGTTGGCGACCAATGACGCGTGGATCGCCTCGAGATCGGCGCGGAACTCGGCGACGCCGCCATAGGCCGGCGCGCGGCCGACCGGCTGGCGGTCGGCATCGATGCCGAGCGCGTGCGCGGTCGCGGCGAGCCGCGCGTAGATGCCGGAAATCGCGAGCCGGTAGGGCTCGCCGCGCCGGTGCGGCGACGGATCCGGCGACTGCCGCGCCAGCGTCGCGAGGTCGTCGGTCACCTCGACCAGTTGCGCCGCCAGCGACAGTTCGGCGCCGAGCCGGTGCAGTTCGCCGAGATAGAACCGCAGCACCTGGGTGCTCTGCAGGCGCAGCGCGTCGCGCAGCACGTCGGCGGTCACGAACGGGTTGCCGTCGCGGTCGCCGCCGATCCAGCTGCCCATCCGCAGGAACGAGGCCAGCGCTTCGGCGCCCGAGCCCCCCTGCTCCGCCGCCAGGCGATCCTCGATGTCGGTATAGAGCCGCGGCAGCTCCCGCAGGAAGGTATAGTCGTAGAACGCGAGACCGTTGGCGACCTCGTCGAGCACGGTCAGCTTGGTTCGGCGCAGCAGGTTGGTCCGCCACAGCGTCAGCACCGCCCGGCGCAGCTGCTCCTCGTTGTCGGCCCGCTCCCCGGCGGTGAGGTTGGTGCGCTCGCCGCGGTCGAGCAGCGCGGCGATCTCCATCTCGCGGTCCATGGTGCTCTTGCGGCGGACCTCGGTCGGATGGGCGGTGAGCACCGGACTGACCAGCGCGGTCGAGAAGAACCGCCGCAGATCGGCGGCGGAAAGGCCGGCGGCGCGGGCGCGCGCCTGGGCGGCGGCGAAGGTCGAGGACGGCGCCGCCGCGCCCGCCACCTCGAGCGCCCGCCACTGGCGCAGGTTGTGGTGGTCCTCGGCGATGTTGGCGAGGTGGGAGAAATAGCTGAAGGCGCGGACGATGCGCACGGTGTCGCCGATCGACATCCCGGTCAGGATGGCGTCGAGCTCGTGCCGCGCCTGCTGGTCCTCGGTCCGGTGGAAGCGCACCGAGGTCTGGCGGATCCGCTCGACCAGACCGAAGACCTGCTCGCCCTCCTGCTCGCGCACGGTGTCGCCGAGGATCCGGCCGAGCCGGCGGATGTCGTGGCGCAGCGCGCGGTCCTCGGCGCCGCTCCCCTGGGGGTCGTCGTCGCGCGTCCGGGGTTCTTCGCTATCGTCGATTCGTGGGGGCATTCGCGGCGTCCGTTGTGCTCCGCACAACATTCCATAGCCGCCCCTTGCTCCGCAAGGCGCCAGCTGACCCGCCGCGTCGGGGCCGACCGATGCGAATGCCAGAACCGGGACGCCGGGTTCCGAAGCGGTCGGAACGCCGGCACCGGATCCCGGTAGCCGGTTTAGCCCCCGATGCTCGCCGCCTCGGCGGCGGCGCGCTGCATGTTGGCCGACATTTCGCTGGTGACGACGCTCTGCTCCTCGACCGCAGCCGCCGTCGATGTGACGTACTCGCTGACGTTCTGGATCGCGCTGCGGATCGTGCTCAGCGCGGTGACGACGTCGCCGGAGATGCCGTTCAGGCTGCCGATCTCCGCATTGATCTTGTCGGTCGCGTGCTTGGCCTGGTTGGCGAGGTTCTTGACCTCCGCCGCCACCACGGCGAAGCCGCGTCCCGCCTCGCCGGCGCGCGCGGATTCGATGGTCGCATTCAGCGCCAGCAGGTTGATCTGGCTGGTGATGTTGTCGATGAGTTCGACGATGCCGCTCATCGACTGCGCCGCGTCGTTGAGGCGCTGCGCCTGCTGGTCGGCCGCCTCGACGTGACCGACTGCGCTGGACGCGGTCTCCTTCGACTTCACCATCGCGGAAGAGATTTCCCGTACCGACGCGTTCAACTCCTCGGCGCCGGCGGCGACCGACTCCATCATGCCACGGACGTGCTCGCTCTGCTTGCGGGCGATCACCTGCCTGGTGGTGTCGGTGGCGTATTTGACGACCTTGAACGGCTTGCCGTTGAGATCCAGGATCGGATTGTAGGAGGCCTGGATCCAGACTTCCCGGCCGCCCTTGCCGATCCGCAAGTATTCGCCGGCCTGATACTCGCCGCGGTTCAGCGCCGCCCAGAAGGCGCGGTACCCCGCGCCGTCGCGCTCGGCCGGCGCCACGAACATCGAATGATGCTTGCCCTTGATTTCGCCGAGCGAATAGCCCAGCGCGTGCAGGAAATTGTCGTTGGCCGTGAGAACGGTCCCGTCCATGCCGAATTCGATCACCGCCTGGGACTTGCCGATCGCGGCAATCTGGCCGGCGAGGTCGGCATTCCTGAGCTTCTGCTCGGTGACGTCGGTGGCGAACTTGACGACCTTGAACGGCTTGCCGTTCTGGTCCAGCACCGGATTGTAGGACGCCAGGATCCAGACCTCCCTGCCGCCCTTGCCGATGCGCTTGAATTCCGCGGCCTCGTACTCGCCGCGATTGAGCTTGGCCCAGAATTCCCGGTATGCGGCGCTGTCGCGCGTCGCCGGCTCGACGAACAGGCTGTGGTGCTTGCCCTGGATCTCCGGCATCGAATAGCCCAGCGCGTGCAGGAAATTCTCGTTGGCGGTCAGGATGGTGCCGTCCATCGCGAACTCGATGACCGCCTGCGCCCGGCCGATCGCCGAGACCTTCGCCGCGTACTCCCAGTTCTGCAGCCGCAGCGTCGCGTCAGCCCACTCGACGACAGTACCGGTTCGCTTGCCGACGGCGTCCGTCAGCGGGGTCGCGACCAGATCGAACGTCCGGCCGCCGACCTTGATGGTCGCGCTGTGCGTCGCCGTCAGGCTCTCCAGCATGCGGCGCTGGTGGCGCGGATCTTTGTGAAACACGTCGATGTTGCTGCCGATCAGGGCGGCAACGTTGAAGTTCGGCAGGTCCTTGCGGATGTCGGTTTCCGCTTCCCTCAACAGCTCGGTGACGGCGCGGTTCATGTAGACGATGTTGAGGTCCGCATCCGATACCATGACGTTGGCGGTCAGCAACGCGTCGGTCGCGAGCGATTTGACAACATCGGTCTTGTTGGGGCGTCGGGCAAACATCAATAAAACCTCCGGGAACCTCACCGCTCGCCAAAGACGGGTGCGATCCGCGGCTCGCTGAAGCCTCGCGCAAAAGGGTTAATTCAATGCTTGGCCAATTGATGCAAAGTATAGCCAAAAACCGCCAACTCGCGCATAACGGGCGCAATGCAGGAATACACTTGTTGCACGAGCTTCCGACGGACAACCCGCAAATACAGGTTTCCGCCACTACCAGTATTCCGATACTAACATTCGCATCACCTTGCGGCTTGCTCATCAGCGAATGTTGGAATCACAGGGACACCAGCAACGATAGGATGCCAGTGTAGTTTTGGTTTTGACACTCGCTTGGAAAGTTCGCGGCAGTACTGAAACGAATTAAATCCACCACACTAGATGTCGAAGAACTTCTTCCGCAACGCGTCCTCGTAGTCCCGCTTCGCCGCCCTCACCTTCTTGCGGATGTCGTCTTCCCTGAAGGCCGCCGCTTCCCACTGGTCGATTTCGGCGATCTCGTGGTTGACCGACGCCAGCGCCTCTTCCTCGCGGATCGCGCCGATCCACTCCTCGACGGCAGCCTTGTAGATCGCCTGCAGCCGGTCGAGCTCCAGTTCCTGCGTCACCTGTTCCTGCATCGCTTGCCCCTTGTGCGTTGTCCCGTCGCGATCAATCGTCCCGACAAACGAATTGTCCGCAGCAAGCGAAGCTCGCCGCGGACATCGCGTCGGTTGCGAAATCGAACCTCAGAAGATCCTGCTGAAGATCGTATACAGCGTTCCTGACAGCGTCATGGCGACCGGAAGGGTCAGGATCCAGGCCATGGCGATGTTGCGCAGCGTCGAGAGCTGCAGGCCGGAGCCGTTGGCCGCCATGGTGCCGGCGATGCCCGACGACAGCACGTGGGTGGTCGACACCGGCAGGCCGAAATTGTCGGCGGCGGCGATGGTCGCGGCGGCGACAAGCTCGGCTGCGGCGCCCTGACCGTAGGTCAGGTGGGTCTTGCCGATCTTCTCGCCGACCGTGACCACGATCCGCTTCCAGCCAACCATGGTGCCGAGCCCGAGCGCGACGGCGACCGCGATCTTGACCCAGAACGGGATGAACTTGGTCGATTTGTCGATCGACTTCTTGTAGGCGTTCAGCGTCGCGACGTCGGCGCTGCTCAGCTCGGCCGCATCGTCCTTCATCAGGAAGCGGATGGCCTCGGAGGCGAGGTAGATGTCGTTACGCACGTTGCCGACCGCGGACAGCGGGATCTTGGCGACCGAGCCCGGCTCCGAGATCTCCTTCGAGATCTCGCGCATCAGCGCGGCGAGCGACGGATAGGTGCCCTCGTTGAGCTGGTGCTGGGCGATGTAGGCGGTGACCGCGGGGCGCGGATTGCCGATGATGCCGTGGCCCGAGGCCTTGCCTTCGACCACGGCCGCAGCCGCCTGCGAGGTCTGCTGGAATTCGACGATCGCCGTTTCCGGCAGCGCGCGGTTGAGCGCGTAGGCCGTCGGCACGGTGCCGATCAGGATCAGCATGATCAGGCCCATGCCCTTCTGGCCGTCGTTGGAGCCGTGGGCGAACGACACGCCGGTGCAGGTCAGGATCAGGAGGCCGCGAATCCACAGCGGCGGCGCCTCGTTGCTCTTCGGCGCGCTGTAGAGCGCCGGCGACTTCACCAGCACCTTCAGCAGCAGCAGCATGACGGCGGCGAGCACGAAGCCGACGATCGGCGACAGCAGCAGCGCATAGCCGATTTCCGTCGCCTTGCTCCAGTCGACTCCCGAAGTACCGCTGCGGCCGTGCTCGATCGCGTTGGCGACGCCGACGCCGATCACCGATCCGATCATGGTGTGCGAGCTCGAGGCCGGCAACCCGAACCACCAGGTCCCGAGATTCCACAGGATCGCCGCGATCAGCAGCGCGAACACCATGGCGAAGCCGGCGCTCGAGCCCACCTGCAGGATGAGTTCGACCGGCAGCAGCGAGATGATGCCGAAGGCCACCGCGCCGCTCGACACCGAAACGCCCAGGAAATTGAAGAAGCCGGACCACACCACGGCGAATTCCGCCGGCATCGAATGGGTGTAGATCACGGTCGCGACCGCGTTGGCGGTGTCGTGGAAACCGTTCACGAACTCGAAGCCGAGCGCGATGATGAGGGCGACGAACAGCAGGAAATACGGCAGGTAGGTCTTGGGCTGGGACTCGACCGCGGAGACGTCGACATAGAGGCTGTAGGCGACGAACAGCAGGCCGACCGCAAGTCCCCCCAAGAACAGAATCAACGTGAGCGGATTGAACCCCTTATCGAGATCGGGCCGCCGCACGGCCGGCTCGATTGATCCGGGTAACGCTAGATCCGTCATCGCACTCTCCCCTAAGCCTCAAGAAGTTTGAGGAAAATGGTACTTCCCGAACGATGACAGTTACGTGACAGTCGCATCCAAATGGCGTGAACGCGGTCTCCGCCCGCGCTGCTGTGCACAAGATCCGCGCCAACCGCGAAGGGTATCAAGATACGGCCCCTGAGACGCGTCCTGAACCGTCAACCGTCATGGAGACGCGGGTTCCAGGACGCTTGGCGCGCCGAGAAACCGGCATGGGAATCAATAGCCTTGACGACGCTGCGCCGCGTGCCGTGCGTCGGCGCAGACCTGTCACGCGGGCCCGTCGCCGGAACCGCCGAGATAGAGCTGATGCAGCATGTCGGGGGCGTCGCGCAGCGCGGCGCAGGCCCCGTCGTAGACGATCTCGCCGCGCCGCAGCACATAGGCGCGATCGCCGACGCCGAGAGCCAGCACCGCGAACTGCTCGACCAGCACCACCGCGAGCCCCTGGTCGGCCAGCCTGCGCACCGTCGCCATCAGCCGCCGGACGATGGTCGGCGCGAGCCCCGCGGACATCTCGTCGATCAGCAGGATCTTCGGCCGGCCGGCGAGCGCGCGCGCGATCACCAGCATCTGCTGCTCACCGCCCGACAGCAGCCCGGCGGGGACGTCGCGGCGCGGCAGCAGTTCCGGAAACAGCTCGTAGGCTGCGGCGACGTCGCTCGCCGCGCACGCGCCGGCGCGCAGGTTCTCGTCGGTCGTGAGCTGGCGGAACACGGTGCGGCCCTGCTCGACATGGGCAAGGCCGGCGGCGACCCGCGCGCCGGGACGCGCCCGGTGGATGTCGTGGCCGTCGATCTCGATCGTCCCGCCGGCGACCGGAATCACCCCGGACAGTCCCTCGAGCAACGTCGTCTTGCCGGCGCCGTTGGCGCCGAGCAGGACGCTGATCCGTCCGCTCTCGACCGCGAGGCTGACGTCGCGCACCACCGGAAGGTGGGCACGGTCGACGCGCAATCCGGATACGACCAGCCTCGTCATGCCGCGGCGCTGCCTTCCTCGATGCCAAGATAGGCCTTTCTCACCCTCGGATCCTCCAGCACGACGGCGGGCGGCCCTGCGGCGATCACCCGACCAAAATCCAGCACGGTGATCTCCGAGCAGGCCGCGCGCACCAGATCCATGTCGTGCTCGACCAGCAACACCGCGCAGCCGAACAGGTTCGGGATCTCGGCGATGCGGCGGCCGAGCTTGAGGGTCTCGTCGTAGGATTGACCGGCCGCCGGCTCGTCGAGCAGCACGACCTTGGGCCGCGCCGCGACCACGCCGGCGACGTCGAGCAGCCGCCGCGTGCCGGCGTCGACGCTCGCCACCGGCGTGTCGGGATGCGGGCAGTCGATCCAGCTCAGGATCGCCCCGACCTGCTCCTCGGGCAGGTCGCCGCCGGCAAGGCGCAGATAATCGCCGACCGTCAATTCCGGCGCGATGCGGGTGGTCTGCCAGGTGCGGCGGACGCCGTTGCGGGCCCGCACATGCGCCGGCTGTCCGTCGACTGCCCTCCCGCCGAGTTCCACGCTTCCGGAATAGGCGTGCAGGAAGCCGGCGACCGCGTCGATCAGGGTCGACTTGCCGGCGCCGTTGGGGCCGATCAGACCCACCACCGCGCCCTCGGGCACCGTGAGGTCGACGCCGTGCAGCGCCACCACGGTGCCGTAGCGCACGCCGAGCTCGCGGGTCGCCAGCGCAACGCCCTGATGCCGCGGCGGCGGGGCCGGCGGCGCGATGGCGACGCCGGGATGCGGCGCCGCCGGTCGGGCCCCGCGGAAACCCCGGACCTTGCGCCGCAGAGTTTCGCTCATGGCCTCGCCGGCGCTGAGCGCCTGCGTCGCGCCGATGGCGAACAGGAGGTTGCCGATGTCCTGGCCGAGGTCGAGGCGGCGCAGGATTTCGGGAAAGGCGACGGCCAGGATGCCCCCGATCAGCGCGCCTTCGGCGAACTGCGCCCCGGTCATGGTCGAGACCGCGAACAGCACCAGCGACTGCATCATGCTGAAGTTGTCCGCCACCAGCGTGCCGAGATAGCCGGCGAGAAGCCCCCCGGAAATCCCGGCGATGAAGGCGCTGATGGCGAAGGCCGACAGCTTGGCGCGCGGAATGCTGATGCCGTGGGCCGCGGCGGCGCGCTCGGAGTGCCGCACCGCCAGCCAGATGGCGCCAAGCCGGGTGCGGGCGAGGAATTCGAGCGCGACCGCGAGCGCGACGTAGAACAGCAGCGCGAAGACGAAGTAGCCGCCGTCGCCATCGAACATCGCCGGCCGCGCCACCGAGATGAACCGGGTCTGGCCGGGAAAGGTGATGGTCGCCAGGATGGCGTCGAACGCGGTGGCGAAGCCGAGCGTGACGATCGCGAGGTTGATGCCGCGCAGCCGCAGCGCCGGCAGGCCGATGGCGACGCCGAACGGTACCGCCGCCAGCCCGCCGATGACGATCCAGACCGCCAGGCCGCCCGGCGCGCCGCCGACGTTGAGGAAGCCGACGGTCCAGGCGCCGACGCCCGCGAACGACATCTGGCACAGCGCGATCATGCCGGTGCGGCCGGCGACGAGGCCGATGCCCTGCAGCGCGACGGCGGAAATCAGCACGGCCGTCGCGAGATAGGTCCAATAACCGGGCAGCAGGCCGGTGATGATCGCGCCGGCGACGACTGCCGCGACGACGATGGCGAGAACGGGACGCAGACTAGCGCGCTTCATCCCAGCGGGCCCCCCGTTGCAGCCACAGCAGAACGGCCAGGATGATCAGGAACGGCACGGCGCCGCGATACTGGCTGAGGCCGGGAAACACGCTCATGGTGCCCTCGACCACACCGATCATGATGCCGCCGACCAGCGTGATCCAGAAGCTGCGGAACAGCCCGATCAGCGCCGCCGCCAGCGCCGGCACCACCAGCAAGCTCAGCGACGCGAAATCCGGCGAGCGCTGCGGCGCGATGATCATCAGCGAAAAGGTGGTGACCGCGCCGGTGATGCCCCACACCAGGACGGCAAGCCGCCGCACCGGCACCCCGATCAGTTCCGCAGCCATCGGCCGCTCGGACAGGGCGCGCAGGTGCAGGCCCATGCGCGTGCGGGTCAGGAACGTCTCGGCGAGGACGGTGAACACCACGCCGAGGCCGATGGTGAGAAGCGAGGAAAACGTCAGTTCGACGCCGGCGAGCCGCATCGCCGATCCGGGAAACAGATCCGGAAAGTGATGCGGATGCTGGCCGCCGGTCAGGCGCAGGCCGATGGCGACGATCCCGACCAGGAGCGCCACGGTGACCGCGGCCTTGGTCGAGGCGCTCGACTCGGCGAACCACGCCGTCATCACCAGGCCGATCGCGATGCCTGCGACCGTTCCGGCGACCAGACCGCACGCCATCGCAAGCCACAGCGGCGCGCCGGCCTCGTAGAGCATCACGAGGACGAATGTCCCCGTAGTGCCGATCGCCGCGGCCGTGAAATTCACCACCGCGACCAGGCGATAGGTGAACACCGCGCAGACTCCGAGCAGTCCGTAGGCGCCACCTCCGGTCAATCCCGCTACGACGGATGTCAGAAGGGCATTCATCGCGGCTCCTCAAGTGCCGCGCGGCGGAGAGTTCCGCCGCGCGGCGATCCGGCTATGCGCTGCACGTCCATGATCGCCGGCCGGCCATCAGGTCGCCGGCAGCACCACCCAGCTGGGGGTCTGGACCTTCCACGCGCCGTTTTCGAGTTTCATGATCTTGGTCGACTGCATCGGCGAATGGGTGGGGGTCTCGCCGAACACGTAGGGCGAGCCGGCGAGCGGATACTTCGCCGGCTTCATCTTCAGGAGCGCCAGGGTGACCGCGTCGCGCGTCACCGGACCATCGATGCCCTTGACGATGTCGATGAAGACCTGCGCCGCGAGATAGCCGCCCTGCGAGAACGCGGTCAGCGGGCGCTTGGCGGCGCTCATCGAGGCGACCCAGGTCTTGTTGGCCTCCGAATTGACGTCGGTGTAGGGCTCCCATTCGGTGCCGACATAGACCGGCTGCCTGGTGTCGGCCAGCGCCTTGGCGACCTGCTCGGTGTAGCCCGGCGACAGAAACAGCCAGTTGATGCCGGTGATCTTCTGGGCGTCGGCGGTCTTGATCCACTGTACCACGCCCGGTTCTACGGCGTTGTTGATCACGGCGTCGCAGCCGGCGTCGCGCGCCTTGACCACATAGGGGGTCAGGTCGCCCTGAAGGGGCAAGGTGAGATCGAGCACGTGAACCTTCTGGCTGGTGATCTTCTCCCAGTTCTCGATCGCGGCCTTGTAGGCTTCCTGGGTGCCGCCGATGATGATGAAGAAGGCGCACAGCTTCTTGATGTCGAGCGAGCGCGTCGCATAGTAGCTCACCGCGGTGGTCAGCGTGAACGGGCCGACATTGACTGGCGCGATGCTCGGCGAATTGAAGCACGCCGCGTCGACGCCGAGCCCCTGCACCGCCAGCACGTTCTTGCGCTTGTAGGTCGCGCCGTTGACTTGGCACTCGAGCAGGCTGGCGCCGCCGACCATGGCCACGACTTCCTTGTTGTCGATCAGGTCGCGCGCCGCCTGGGCGGCGACCTGCGGGTCGGCCTTGTCGTCGGAGATGGTGTAGTCGACCTTGCAGCCGTTGACGCCGCCGGCGGCGTTGAACTGCTCGAACGCGGCCTGGGTCGCCTTCGGCACCTCGCTGAAATCGACCGGGCCGGTCACGGTCGACACCGCGCCGACCTTGATGGTGCCGCCGCTGCAGCTCGGCCCCGCCGCGAGCGCCTCGCCCGACAGCGCCGCGACGCACAGCGCCGCGACGCCGGCCGCCGACAGTAGTTTATGCAAGCTCGTCATCGTCATCCCCTCCGGTGGTCGAAATCAGGCTGTGGTCAGATGGTCGTGGTGCACCGCGCCCTCCCGGGGCGGCCTGCGAATCCGGTTTGCGTCGATCGACGCGAATTTGCCGAGCGTGCGCTCGATCAGGGACGGCTCGATGTCCCTGACGATGAAGACGAGCCGGGTGTGGTGTTCCGGCGTCGGCCAGCCAGCGAGATCCTTCGGCGGGTGGAAGACGTGCTGGACGCCGTGGACCACCACCGGCTCGGACTTGCCGGCGACATTGACGATGCCCTTGAAGCGCAGCAGATCCTCGCCACGCAGCGAGGCGACATAGTCGAGCCACCGTGCGAACGGCTCCCATTCGACCGGGCCGTCGATCAGCAGGCTGAAGGAGTGCACGCCATGGTCGTCGGGACCATGCGCGGCGTGATCGTGAGCGGGATGGTCGCAAGCGTCGCCGGCGCAGTGATCGTGGTGATGGGCGCCGGCGCTCGCCGCGGCGGCGCGTTCAAACCAGGCGACCACGTCGGCGCTGCGCGCCGCCGGATCGAACAGGCCGATATCGAGCACCGCCGCCGCGGCGACCTTGCCGTCGCGGATGGCGATCAGGTCGGCGGTGGGGTTGACGGCGGTGAGACGGGCGCGGAGCGTCCGCAGTCGCGTCTCGTCGACCAGATCGGTCTTGGTGATCAGCAGCCGGTCGGCGACGCCGACCTGCTTCACCGCCTCGGGATATGTCGCCAGCGTCGCGGCGCCGTTGACCGCGTCGACCGTCACCACGACGCCGTCGATGCGATAGCGCGCGCCGATCGCGGGATCGACCATCAGCGTGTGCAGCACCGGCGCCGGATCGGCGAGCCCGGTGGTCTCCAGCAGCACCCGGTCGAAGTCCGGCAGGTCGCCCGCGTCGCGGCGCGCCGCGATCGCCTTGAGCGTGTCGACCAGATCGCCGCGCACGGTGCAGCAGACGCAGCCGTTGTCGAGCAGCGCGAAACGCTCCTCGGTGGTCTCGATCAGCAGGTGGTCGATCCCGACCTCGCCGAATTCGTTGACGATGGCGATGGTGCCCCGCAGCCCGTCCTGCCGCAGCAGGTGGTTGAGCGTCGTGGTCTTGCCGCTGCCCAGAAACCCGGTGAGAACCGTGATCGGAACGAGGGTCGGGCGCGCCGCCATGAGCTCAGTCCCGCTGGTAGACCACGCGCCCTTCGAAGAAGGTGGTGATCACCCTGGTCTCGGCGATGTCGGTCGCGGGAATCTCGAACACGTTGCGGTCGAGCACGATGATGTCGGCGGACTTGCCGATCTCGAGCGACCCGATGGTCCGGCCGAGGCCGAGCATCCTGGCCGCGCTGATGGTGTAGGTCTCGATCACGGTGGCGAGGTCGAGCGCCTGTTCCGGCCACAGCGCGACGCCTGCGAAATCGCCCTTTGGATTCTGCCGCGTCACCATGCCCTCGATGCCGTCCCACGGATCGGGATTCGGAATCACCGGCCAGTCGGAGCCGCCACCGATCAGCGCGCCGCTTTCGTGCAGGCTGCGGTTGGGCCAGAACCGCGTGGCGCGCTCCTCGCCCATCGCCATCTTGTGGGCCTCGAGGAACACGGTCGGATACCAGATGATCGGCGAGAGATCGGCGGCGACGCCGAGCTGCGCGAAGCGCGGAATGTCTGAGGTCCGGATGTAGCTCGCATGGGCGATGTGATGGACCAGCGCGGTCGGCCCGTTGAAGCTGCGCACCACGTCGACGGCGTCGAGCGCCTGGCTCACCGCCGCGTCGCCGGCGCAGTGGATCTTGACCGCGATGTTCTGGCGTTCGCACTTGCCGACCAGCCGTACCAGATCGGGAACCGTCAGCATGGTGGCGCCGCGAAAGCAGCAGCCGTGGATCGGGTCCGGCGTATAGGCGTCGTGGAACGCCGCCGTCTTGGCGCCCGGCACGCCGTCGAGGAAGATCTTGGCGTAGTCCGGCCTGACATGGGCGCCGCGATAGGTCTCGCGCAGCGCGAACAGCTCGTCGCCGGCCAGCCCGAACATGAAGGACGGCTCGATCGCCGGCATCGCCGCCACCGCCCACGCCGTCAGTTCGCCGCGGTCGTCGAGCTGCTTCAGTGCCGCCAGGATCGGCTGCATGCTGGCGGCGTCCAGGAACGCGGTGACGCCGAACGAGTTGAGCACCGCGATCGACTGGCTCAGCGCCGCGCGGTCCATGGCGTCGGTATAGTGGCCGGAGGCGGCCAGCGCGCGCTCCACGATTCCCGACGCCGCCTCGATCATGACGCCGGTCAGCGCGCCGCTTGCGGGATCGCGGCCGATTTCGCCCTTGTCCGGATCCGCCGTGTCCCGCGTCACCCCCGCGATGCGCAGCGCCGCCGAATTGACCCAGCGGTTGTGATAGGTCTCGTCGCGCAGCAGAACCGGATGATCGCCGCTCGCCGCGTCGAGGGCGGCGAGCGCCGCCGCGGTGTTGAGATTGGCGAGTTGCTCGACGCCCCACTGGCCGCCGACGATCCAGCTGCCTTCGACTGCGTTGCTCGCCGCCTGCGCGACCCGGGCACAGATCTCCGCGACGCCGAGCGTCGACGGAAAACGCGTCTCGTAGAGTTCGGCCTGGCCTCCCATCATGATGTGGGTGTGCACGTCGACGATGCCCGGCATCGCCATGCTGCCGCCGAGGTCCACAACCCGCGTGCCGGCGCCGGTCACGGCCTTCATCTCGGCGTCGCCGCCGAGCGCGATGATGCGGCCGGCCTTGACGGCGAGCGCGCTCACCCACGGGCGCGCGCGGTCGACCGTGTAGATGCGGCCGTTTCCGATGATCACGTCGGCCGCTTCAGCATCCCGTGCCATTCGCCCGTTTCCCCGCTTCACAATGCCGGCCAAAGATCGCAGCCGATCATTGCCCCCGCGGTGCGCCGGGCAATCAACCGTTCGGCTGATGGCCCCCTGTGCCGCGACGGCGTGAGCGCGCGCAGCACGACGCCGCCGAGCCGGTCGGCGCGATCGTGATCACAGAGGGGTCACGGGAGATGGGCTGAAGCGAAGTGGGCTGACGGCCGGCGGCCGCCACGCAGCGGCATCAGTGCAGGCGCGACATCATCGCCACGACCGCGGAGCGGTTCTCGACGCCGAGCTTCTCGAAAACGTGGAGCAGATGGGTCTTCACCGTCGCGAGGCTGATCTGCAGACAATCGCCGATCTCGCGGTTGGTGCGCCCGCAGCACAACAGCTCGATCACCTCCTGCTCCCGCGCGGTCAGGCCGTAGCGTGCGGCCTTGGCTGCAACGGTGGGCACGGTCGCGGCCAGCTCCGGCGCGCCGCGCAGCAGGTTGAACTCGATGTAGTCGTGCATCTTGGTCGCCATGGTCATGGCATTGTCCGGGACGCGCATGCCGTCGCGCCACATCACGCTCATGCCGGCGACGATACGATTGTCGCGGCGGAAGAAGAACTCGAGCATGTCGCCGATGCCGAAATGGGAGGAGAACGAGCGGTAGGCTGCGGCATCGTCGATGTTGGCACAGGCGATCTCCTCGACCAGCCGCGCCACCTGCCGCCCGGTGGGAACCATGCGGCTGACGTGGAGCGGATCGTGACGGCTCATTCCCTCGACGTACTGCCGGTGAAATTCCGGCGGCACGCTGATCAGGACGAAGTCGTCGAGCACCATGTCGCCATTGACCCGGTAGAACGCGGCGCCGCTGGCCTCGAGAACGTCGTAGGCGAATTGCACGGCACGCGTCGCCGCAGGATCGGCAATGTTGCCCATGATCGTCAGCATGGCTTCCTCCCAACGCCTCGCAAAGAGTGTAAGGTCCCACCCGCAATCAGGTTCCCGGCTGAGGTTCCCGGCTGAGGTTCCTGGCGCGATCGCCAGAGCGGAACGGAAAGACCTGAAAATCGGCTCGCGCTCGTGACTGGCGCCACCCCGTTGCGCACGAGGCTGAGACAGTCCACCGTCTCAGTCAAGCAAAATGCGGGCCATGATTGACTGATCGCGCCATTTGTTGTCCGTCCCGCGCCGCGGCCGATCAACCGTAAGGCTGATGGCGCAGCGACGCGCGACCTCGGATCCTGAGCCGCGGCCGCGTGGACGGCGAGACGCGCGACGAACTCACCGAAGCCCTTTAGCGACGCGAGCAACATGACAACCAGCCCCCCCGAAACCACCAACTGGATCTCCGTCGGTGCGCTGGCCGACAGTTTCGCCCCCGACAGCAACATCCTGGCGCGGTCGGACGAGCTCGCCGGCAAGAGCTTCACACTCCACACCGCCGAGGGCGGCACGATGCGCTGCGCGTTCGTCACCGCCGACGCGCTGAGCTGGACCGCCAGCGGTCCGGGCGTGGCCGAGAGCGGCAGCGAGAGCTATGTGGCGACCTCGCCGCGGCCGGGCATCTACTTCATCGACTTCGTCAAGGCCGGCAGCCAGCCGCCGTGCTCGGTGTCGATCGTCGCCGATCTCGCCGCCGGCGTCGCCACCATCGTCACCGGCCTGCTGCCCGCCGCCGCCGAGGCCCATGCCAGCATCCTGCGCCGCGCCCAGGCCCGCCACGAGCTGACGTCGGTCGGCGCGCACTTCGCCGCCGCGACCATCGACCGCCCGTTCGATCCCGCGGCACCGCTGCACACGCCGACCACCGACCTGATCGGGCTCAGGCTGCAGCACCGCTACAACCCGCACGAGGTCTACGAGCACATCTATCTGAACGAGAAGCGCTACGTCTGGCACTGCCTGTCGGGCATCGAACAGGGCCTCGCCGACGTCGACCGCTGTCACTACTATCGGATCGCCGCCAACCTGTATCTGTTCGTCTGGCGCGAGAAGATCGTGCCGACGCTCGGCGCCATCCTGCTCGACCTCGACCGCATGAAGACCACGGGCAAGATTTTCGGCTATGCCGACGACGCGCTGTCGGAGGTGTCGAATTTCCAGATCGGGGCCTACAGTACCCTGCTCAACCGGACCGAGCACGCGCTCTAACAGGCGGGGGGAAACATGCGCTTCACCGACAAGACCACCCTCGTCACCGGCGGCGGGACCGGGATCGGAGCCGCCGTCGCCCGGCGCTTGCGCGCCGAGGGCGGCAACGTCATCGTCATGGGGCGGCGCCCGGAGCCGCTCGAGCGGGTCGCCGCGGCCACCGGCGCGATCGCCTTCACAGGCGACGCCGCCAGCGGCGAGGACGTCCGCCGCGCGGTGGCGATCGCGACCGAACGCTTCGGCGGCCTCGACGTGCTGGTCGCCAATGCCGGCGGCCATGGCTTCGGCACCGCCGCCGAAATGGACGATGCCGCCTGGGCGGCCTCGACGCGGGTCAACCTCGATACCGCCTTCGTTTCGGCGCGGGAATCACTTCCCGCACTGCAGGACTGCAGAGGCAACATCGTCATCGTGTCGTCGCTGGCCGGCCTGTTCGCGGGTCCCCAGGTGGTCGGTTACGTGACGATGAAGCACGCCCTGATCGGGCTGACCAGGTCGATCACCCGCGACTTCGGCCCGCTGGGGGTCCGCTGCAATGCGGTGTGTCCGGGCTGGGTCAGGACCGACATGGCCGACGACGAGATGAAGGTCCTCATCGACCAGCACAAGCTGTCCTCGCTGGAGGAGGCCTATCGGCTGGTTACCCGCAACGTGCCGCTGCGGCGGCCGGCCGAGCCCGAGGAAGTCGCCGGCGTGATCTGCTTTCTCGCCTCGCAGGAGGCGACGATGGTGACCGGGGCCGTGGTGCCGATCGACGGCGGCGCCTCGGCGGTCGACCTGCCCACGATCGCCTTTGCGGACTGAGGTCCGTCAGACGCTCATGCCGCCGTCGTTCGCGGCACGTCGCTCACTTCACGCCGACGGCCGTCCAGGGATCGGCGACATCCGGATTGACCACCTTCGCCGCCGCGACGTCGGCGGCGCCGCCGCTGCGGTCCCCGGCGCGCAGCCGGGAAATCCCCCGGGCGTAGAGCGAATCGGCGTCCTTCGGATCCTGGGCGATCGCGGCGCTGAAATCCTCGATCGCCTTGTCGTAGGCGCCGAGCCTGAACTGGATCAGGCCGCGGCTGTTCATCGCGTAGCCGTTCTGGTCCGCCGGAGCGAGAGCAACCGCCCGGTTGCAGTCCTGCAACGCCTGGGGCAGGTCGCGCCCGGCGGCGCCACGCGCCCAGCACAGTGAATTGAAGAACCGCGGCTCGAGCGGATTGAGCTCGGTCGCCTTGACGAGGTCGGCGATGGCGTGATCGTAGTCGCCCTTGTGGTCGTAGATGATGCCGCGGTCGTTGTATGCGGTCGCGTATTTCGGATCGATCTCGATGGCGCGGTCGAGGCTGGCGATGGCTCGCGCGAAGTCGCGCTTGGCGGCATAGGCATTGCCGAGACTCAGGTGGGCGATCGCCGGCTTGGGGTCGAGCTTGATCGACTGTTCGAGATCGGCAATGGCGCGGTCGAAATCGTGCGCGTGGCTGTAGGCGAGGCCGCGGTCGCGGTAGGCCCAGGCGAGATCTTGGCCCGACCACTTGCCGGACTTGATCGCGACGGTGCAGCCGCTGGCTGCCTGATCGGGCGAGAACGCCCAGCCCTTGTTGACGCAGCGATCGATGTCCTGCTGCGTCAGCGCCTCGGCCGTGACGCCGGGCGTCGTCATCCCAAGACCGATCGCGGCATATGCGACCGCGGCGACACGGAACCTGGACTTCATTCGCAATCCTCGTTTGGTTGGTTGACGGAGCCGGCGCCCTCCTAGCACACCGCTCCGGGAGGTGTGGTGCAAAAATTGCGGACCGGCGAGCCCGCCCGGCTGTCGAGGGGGCCGGCTCAGCCGGCGACCAGAGAGCCCTGCGCGTTCCGCAAGCGCGACGGCCTGTCGCCGAGCGAAGGCCGCCGGCAAGCCGGGGTGTGAACGGCAGCGTCCTGCGCGCGCCTCTCCGCCAGCGCGGTTGATCTGGCATTCGATTCAGCCTTGCCGCGACGTCTCCAATCGCGTGCGAGATCCAAAACCGCACTGGATTCTCATATTTGCCTTTGGTTCTGACATTCCCATGAGCGCAAGCGGCAAGATGATGCGACTGTCAGAACCGGGACACTAGCGGCGGTACCGCCGCGGCGGCACGCCGAAGGCGTCCTTGAACGAGCGGCTGAAATGCGAGAAGTCGCGAAATCCGCTGCCGAAGGCGATCTGCTTGATCGACAGGTTGGCGAAGGCCGGATCGTCGAGCTTCCTGCGCATCCGCTCGAGGCGGCGTTCGGACATCCATTGGCGCGGCGTGGTGTTGAGCAGTTGGAAGCGCTTCTGCAGCGAACGCAGCGTGGTGCCCAGCGCGCCCGCCAGGGCCGAGACGTCGAACTGGGGATCGTCGAGCTGCTTTTCGGCTCCGGCCAGGGCGTTGAGAAAGGCCTGATCGTCCACCGGTCCGTTGGCCTCGTCGACGGCGATCTCGGCCAGGTCGGCGAGCACTTCGGCGAGCTTCTGGGTGACGGTCGATTCGGCGGTCGGAATGAACCCCTTCAGCTGTTCCACGCAGTCCTTCAGCAGCAGGGCGACGGGGTGGCGCGCGCCGAGCCTGACGGCGGTGAGCTGGTGCGGACGAAACCGCAGTGAAAACGCCGGCCCGCCGGCGGCGATGAGGCCGCGCGAATCGGGGCCCGCCGGATGCCAGGCGAATCGGGAGAGAGGCGCGACCACGAAGGCCTCGTTCTCGACGATCGCGGCACGCATGTCGTCGTGGCTGACGTGGCCGCGGCCGGCGGTCTGCAGGCAGATCGCGAAGCTGAAATCGCCGTCGCGGCCGCGCGACGACACCGCGACGTCGGACGGCCCGCCGTCGAGGATGTGAAGCCCCGCAAAGTGGCGCGCCGTGCGGGCGACGCCCGCAGGCCGATTCGGCGAGGAGCGGGTCGAACCGGGCACGGCGGGATCGCTCAGTGGGCGTGGGGCCATGGCGAAATGCTACCCGAAGCGGCCGGCTGCCGAAAGTTCCGTGTTCGGCCGCTGCGGCCCGTCGTCAGGACGCCTGGACGCCGGCTGATTCGCCGGCGCCGGCACAAAAAAAGAACGGCGCGAAAATCGCGCCGTTCCGGAAGTTCGTGGCTGGAAAGCCGCTTACTTGGTGACCATCGACGAGACCTTCGGCGCCGGAGCCGACGGCGACCAGACCTGGTACGAAAGGGTCGCGAACGCGGTCCAGCCCCTGGTGATGGTGCCGACGCCAGCGAAGTTCGGGGTTCCGCCGCTGGTGGTTACGGACACTTCGTCCGCCGCCCAGACCGACAGCGAGGCCGGGCCGAAGTTGTAGGCGAGCAAGCCGCCGACTGCCCAGATGTTGAACTTGTTGTTCAGACCACCACCATAGGCACCGAGCGGGTTGGAGTCGTTGGTGACCTGGCCGACGTAGTAGGCGACCGGACCAACGGTCCACTTGCCGAAGGTCTTGGTGAAGGTGAATTCCTCGTGGAGGATGTCGCCGGTGGTGTAGCCGTTGATGCTGTTCTTGGTGTTGATTTCGACGTAGCTGTCGACGGTGAACGCCCAGCCATCCTTGTAGTAGCCGACACGCAGTTCGGGCTGGAAGGTCCAGTACGGCGCGCCGACGTTGCCGGTGCCGTTGGCGCCGGAGATCGAGCCATCCGGCACGTAGATGCCGAGGTCGGCGGTGACGCCGAAGTCACCCAGCTTCCAGGTCAGCTGAACCGGGCTGATGAAGGTGTTGTGGATGCCGGCGACCGCGCCACCCGGGGTACCGAGATCAATGAAAGGCTGCACGGCGACCGCGGTGTAGGTGCCGCCGAGGAAGGTCCAGCCGGGAGCGAACAGGAAGCCGGTCACGCCGACGTTGGCGTGGACGGCCGCCTGGTTGCCGGAGCCTGGGCCGACGACGGTCGACTGATAGGTGAAGGCCTGGTCGATCATGTAGAGGCCCGGAGGGGGCGCTTCGGCCGCAGCTCCGAGGGTAGCGCCGGGCTTCTGGGCCCAGGACTCGCCAGGTTCGTAAGCGCTGGCCTGGCCGATGCCGGCGGCGATCAGGGCAGCGGCGCCGAGCATGGCGCGTGCGGTCAGTTTCGTGTTCATCTATTCCCCCTTGCGGCTCGAAGAACGGCTGCTCTGCGAGCAAACGAATACCGTTAACGTCACAAACGGTATTGCGGGGAATAGCACAACGCAAGCCGGCCCAGCGCACCGCAGTGCACTGAGCTGGCGAGTGTGACATTTTGGTCGCATCCCTTGATGGGATCGCCGGATGCGTCTCAGTCAGGCAGTCAAATCATTTCCGTCATTCCCTCCGGCTTGCGCCGGAGGGAATTCAGTTACTTCGTAACCATCGACGAGACCTTCGGCGCCGCAGTCGCCGGCGACCAGACCTGGTAGCTGAGGGTCGCGAAAGCGGTCCAACCCTTCGTGATGCTCGATCCACCGAGGACGGTGCCCGGGCCCGAGGTCGTGGCCGAAACTTCGTCCGCGACCCAGACCGACAGCGAAGCCGGACCGAAGTTGTAGGCGAGCAAGCCGCCGACCGCCCAGATGCTGAACTTGTTGCCCAGACCGCCGCCATAAGCACCCAGCGGGTTGGAGTCGTTGGTGACCTGGCCGACGTAGTAGGCGACAGGGCCGACGGTCCACTTCCCGAAGGTCTTCGTGAAGGTCAACTCTTCATGGAAGATGTCGCCGGTGGTGAAGCCGTTGATGGTGTTCTTGGTGTTGATTTCGATGTAGCTGTTGGCGGTGAACGCCCAGCCATCCTTGTAGTAGCCGACGCGCAGTTCGGGCTGGAAGGTCCAGTACGGAGCGCCGACGTTGCCGGTGCCGTTCGGGCCCGAGATCGAGCCGTCCGGCACGTAGATGCCGAGGTCGGCCGTGACGCCGAAGTCACCGAGCTTCCAGGTCAACTGAACCGGGCTGATGAAGGTGTTGTGGATGCCGGCGACCGCGCCACCCGGGGTGCCGAGATCAACGAACGGCTGCACGGCGACCGCGGTGTAGGTACCACCGAGGAAGGTCCAGCCCGGCGAGAACAGGAAACCGGTCACGCCGACGTTGGCGTGGACGGCCGGCTGGCCGGGAACGCCGACGAGAACCGACTGATAGGTGAAGGCCTGGTCGATCATGTAGAGGCCCGGAGGGGGCGCTTCGGCCGCAGCTCCGAGGGTGGCACCCGGCTTCTGAGCCCAGGACTCGCCAGGTTCATAAGCGAAGGCCTGGCCGACGCCGACTGTGATCAAGGCAACGCCGCCGAGCAAGGCGCGTGCGGTTAGTTTGGTGTTCATCGATTCCCCCTTGCGGCTCACAGAACGGCTGCTCCACGAGCAAACAAATATCTTCAACGGTTGGAACGCTATGACGAGGACCGTCGCGCCGCTTCGCTGATTGTGAACCAAAAGTTGGCCAAACACGCCGTAGCGCATTGTGCTGACGTGTGTGACATTTCTGTCGCAGCTGTGTAAGACCAATGGGTTAGCCCGAATGCGCGGCCCCGCTCGATCGCCTGTACAGGCACCGCGATCGGCCTCGATTTACCGTCGTCTCCGCGTCGTTGATCGCCGTGTTTGCGGTGCCGCTGGCGGCATTGAGCCTCCCCGGGAGGTGTCCGGCTCCGCCTTGAGCCGAGCCGCCCGGCGCCATCCTCCCGGTGGCCGCAGGCGACGATCGGGCCGATCTTTCAACCCGGCTTCGGCTCCGTAAAAGCTTGAAGAGTCAAATATTTCTCGCGGCCGGTATCGCTATGCGGCGCGCGATACACGGCCGACTCGCAAAGACCACAGATGCGTTTTGGGAAAATCGAATCGACATGAAGGGACAAGAACGACCGCTGGACTGGAAAAACGACGAGGACTTCGCCGCGGGCATCGACACCAATCGTCTGCCGCCGTCGACCGCCCTTGCGGGCCGCGAATTCGGGGGCGATTTCGAGGGCGGCGGCCGGCTCGGCCGGCGCTTCGCCGCCGACCGGGTCGCTTGGATGGATCAGGGTGGCTCCGGGACCGATTCTTGCGCCTGTATCGCCCTCTCGCGGCTGTCCAAAAGAGGCCCTGGCGCTGATTCTCCATCCTGCGGCACGGCACGCTGGCGATTCGGCCGGTGATTCTCGCCGCGATCGAGCTCGACTCGGGACCTGACCGGCCTGGGTGCCATTTCATCCGTAGCCGATGGCACATCAACACGCGCACATATCTCTCTGTCGCGATCGCCAGTTTCGGCCGCCACCGCCGACCAGGCGAGTCGGCGTGCGCGCTTGTTTGGGCTGGCGATTGCCCCGCCCGGTGTCAGGTGACAAAGTCGCAGGGGCCGGCGGGCAGGCCCAGTTGCCGCGCGCGGGCAGACACGGGGAATGGGGAATAGAGACGGCCCCTATCGTCGCGCGACAACCATCTGTTCCACCGGACATCCATGGACATCGGCAACCAGGTTTCGAAATTGAGGCCCCCGCCGCAGCGGGCCGCCCCGCGCGCCCGCCCGCGCCTCGGCGAGGTGCTGCCGGCCATCAGCGTCCTGGACTTCGTGCCGCCCGCTTCGCCCGACCATCTCGCCGTCCGGTCCGCCGGCGACATCATCTTCTGCAGGATCTCGGGCCGCCGACTGAGAATCAGCGACAGCCTGCCGCGCACAGGTCTCGTCTCCGATCCGCTGCTGGTCTGTTTGATGCTGTCGGGCCAATGCGAGATCAGCCAGGACGGGCGCATCGCCAGCGTGCGCGCCGGACACTACGCCTTCTCCGACGCGGCGCGGCCGTTCACCGCCGATATCGCCGGGCCGTTCGATGCGCTGTTCGTCGCGTTCCCCAACGACGCGATCATTCGCGAGGTCGGCGCGACCGAACTCATCACGGCGCAGACCTACGGCGTGAATTCGGTGCTGACCACCATGGTCGCAAGCTATCTCAAGCGGCTGGCGGAGACGATGCCGGCCCTGACCGAGGCCGTCTTCCCGCGTCTCGCCGAGACCGCAGTCTCGCTGCTCGCCATCGGCGCCATCGAGACGGCGAAACCGCGCCGGCAGAACAGCTGGACCCGGTCGACGACGCTGAAGCGCATCAAGTCCTATTCCCTGGCCCGGCTGCAGACCCCGAAACTGTCGCCGGCGAAGGTCGCCGCCGAAATGGGCATTTCGATCCGCTATCTCCACGCCCTGTTTCGCGACGAGAGCACCACGTTCTCGAACTGGCTGTGGTCGCAGCGCCTCGACGCCTGCCGCGCCAAGATCTGCTCGCCCGAAGCCGCCCAGCAATCGATCGGCGCGCTGGCGCTCGAATTCGGCTTCTCGAACTTTTCCCATTTCAGCCGCCGCTTCCGCCAGGCCTACGGCATCTCGGCGCGCGATCTCAGGCTGCAGCTGCTGCAGCAGGACGACGCGACGGCCGACGGCAACCGGCCATGAGGCCTATCGCACCGAACCGTTCGTCCTGCGGGCCGGCAGGAACCTGCAGGTGATCACATCACCTGCGAACCACCATCACCCGTGGCCTCGGGTGCACCGCCGGCGCTGCGACCAACTTGCAATACCGGGCCTGCAGTTTACATTGGCCGGCAGAGCAGCGCGCCCGAGAGCGCGAGCCCGCGCGGATCTTCGGTGATCACGCAACAGAGGAAACTGAAGATGGCGCTTCCCGCCAATATCGGCCCCGCCCCGTTCAACATCGTCCGGCTGAGCCACGTCGTGCTGACCGTCACCGACCTGCAGGCCTCGCGGGCGTTCTACGTCGACGTCCTCGGGCTGCAGGTCACGGAAGAGACCGGCACGCGAATCTCGCTGCGCGCCATGGAAGAGCGCGGACACCACTGCATCGTGCTCGAGCAGGGCGATATCGCGGTGGCGCACGAGCTCGGCTTCAAGGTCCATGGCGAGGACGACCTCGACAGGGCCAAGGCCTACTTCGACCAGCGCGGGCTGCCGACGGAATGGGCCGAGGTGCCGCACCAGGCGCGCACGCTGCGGACGCGCGACCCCCAGGGCATTCCGCTGGAATTCTACGCCCGCATGGACCGGCTGCCGCCGATCCACCAGAAGTACGCGCTGTATCGCGGCGTGAAGCCGTTGCGGATCGACCACTTCAACTGCTTCAGCCCCGACGTCGGCGAGGCGGTGGAGTTCTACAGCTCGATCGGTTTCCGCCTCACCGAATACACCGCGACCGAGGACACCGACGAATTCTGGGCCGCCTGGATGCACCGCAAGGGCGGCGTCCACGACATCGCCTTCACCAACGGCGCCGGCCCGCGCCTGCATCATGTCGCGTTCTGGGTGCCGACGCCGCTCAACATCATCGACCTGCTCGACCTGATGTCGACCACCGGCTACGTCGCCAACATCGAGCGCGGACCGGGACGTCACGGCATCTCCAACGCGTTCTTCCTCTATATCCGCGACCCGGACGGCCACCGCATCGAGATCTACTGCTCCGACTACCAGACCATCGACCCGGATCACGAACCGATCCGCTGGGACCTCAAGGACCCGCAGCGCCAGACCCTGTGGGGCGCGCCGGCGCCGCGGTCGTGGTTCGAGGAAGGCAGCGTGTTCGCGGGCGTCACCCCGCGGCTGCCCAGGCTCAAGGCGACGCCGATCATCGCGCCGTGATGGTGCTGTCCGGCGTGTATCCTTCACCACGCTCTGTAAATGGATGGGTTGAGCGACGATTGTCGTAGAGGTTTCAGGTCGTCGTTCCGGGGCGGCGCCAACGGGTCCGCGCGAAGCGCGGCCCGATGACAAGCTCCGCGCCGGTCGCGGTAGGGACGTCCATTACTGGACGCCCCCCGCACAGATCCGTACGGGCCCAATTCGGGCATACGGCTCCCACCTCGGGTGTGTGACGGCGAAGCGGACGTGGGGCCAGGGGTGCAGGATGCGTGGTCGT
>JARLJA010000161.1 GCA_031291445.1 Xanthobacteraceae bacterium
GCGCCGTCGATGTACAACATCGTCAAGCAGGGCGGAAAGGACGTTCACATTGTCATCAAGCCCGATGCGGCTTGCGTCGTGAATTCAGGGCTCGGCTCGATCCGCGGCGCGCGCATGGCGGAGGAATCCTTTTCCGAGGCGCGCTCGACGCAGCAGCAGCGCCTCACTGAGCCGATGGTGTGGCGCTACGGGCAAATGCAGCCGACGAGTTGGGACGACGCGCTCGATCTCGTCGCGCGGGTGACCGCCGCGGTGATCGACGCTCAAGGTGAGGATGGTCTGTTCGTCTCGGCCTTCGACCACGGCGGCGCCGGCGGCGGTTACGAGAACACCTGGGGCACCGGCAAGCTCTATTTTGGCGCGATGAAGATCAAGAACATCCGCATTCATAATCGCCCCGCCTACAACTCCGAGGTACACGCGACGCGCGACATGGGCGTCGGCGAACTCAACAATTGCTACGAGGACGCCGAACTCGCCGACACCATCATGGTGGTCGGTGCCAATCCGCTGGAAGCGCAGACCAACTATTTCCTCAATCACTGGATCCCGAACCTCAAGGGCACCTCGCTCGACAAGAAGAAGGCGGAGTTCCCCGGCGAGCCGGTCGAACAGGGCCGCATCATCATCGTCGATCCGCGCCGCACGCTGACAGTCGCGGCCTGCGAGGCGGAAGCCGGTGCCGACCGGGTGCTTCACCTGGCCCTCGAACCGGGGACCGATCTGGTGCTGTTCAACGGGCTCCTCACCTACATCGCCGACAAAGGCTGGATCGATAAGGAATTCATCCAGAACTTCACCGCCGCTGCCGCCGCCAAGGGGCCGCAGCTCATCGCCCGTCCCGGCGATGCCGTTCCGGAAAAGGACCACGAACTAACTGACTTCACCGCCGCGCTTGCCGCCAACCGGACGTCGCTCGCCGATTGCGCCAAGATCACCGGATTGAAGGAGGCCGACATCGCCAAGGCGGCGGAATGGATCGCCAGTCCCATGGCCGGCAACAAACGTCGGCGGACCATGATCGGCTACGAGAAGGGGCTGATCTGGGGCAACGACAACTACCGCACCAATGGCGCCTTAGTGAACATCGCGCTGGCCACTGGCAATATCGGCCGGCCCGGCGGCGGCGTCGTGCGACTCGGCGGCCATCAGGAGGGCTATGTGCGCCCGTCGGATGCCCATGTCGGACGCCCGGCGCCCTATGTCGATAAGCTGCTGATCGAGGGACGCGGCGGCGTGCACCACATCTGGGCCTGCGATCACTACAAGACCACGCTCAACGCCATGCGCTTCAAGCAGGTCTACAAGAAGCGCACCGATATGGTGAAGGACGCCATGAACACAGTGCCGTGGGGCGACCGCACCGCCATGGTGGCGGCGATCATGACCGCGATTCGCCAGGGCGGGTTGTTCTCGGTCGACACCGACATCATCCCGACCCAGATCGGCCAGGCGAGCCACGTCTGGCTGCCGGCGGCGATCTCCGGCGAGATGAACCTCACCTCGATGAACGGCGAACGGCGCATGCGCCTGACCCAGCGCTACATGGACCCGCCCGGACAGGCGATGCCCGACTGCCTGATCGCCGCGCGCCTCGCCAACAACCTTGAGCGGGTCTTCCGCGATGCCGGCAAACCCGGCTATGCCGACCAGTTCAAGGGCTTCGACTGGAAGACCGAGGAGGACGCCTTCGTCGACGGCTATGCGAAGCATGCCGACGGCGGCCAGTTCGTCAGCTACGAGCGCCTCAAGACCATGGGCAACAACGGCTTCCACGAACCGGCGGTCGACTTCAAGGACGGCAAGATCGTCGGCACCAAGCGCCTCTATGCCGACGGAAAGTTCTCCACCAAGGACGGTAAGGCCAAGTTCCTCGCCGCGCCGTGGCGGGGCTGGGCGGCGCCGGGCAAGGCCGACGAGAAAGCGAAATACGCCTATCTCATCAATAACGGCCGCACCAACATCGTCTGGCAGAACGCCTTCATGGATC
This sequence comes from Xanthobacteraceae bacterium, assembly GCA_031291445.1. GTDB lineage: Bacteria > Pseudomonadota > Alphaproteobacteria > Rhizobiales > Xanthobacteraceae > Bradyrhizobium_A. The sequence goes on from JARLJA010000161.1 coordinate 1,991, forward strand.
AGCAGAATGACTTCGTCATGGGGCGGATGCCCTACGCAATCATCGAAATGAACCCTGACGACATGAAGGATCTGGAGGTTTCGGCCGGCGATCTGGTCGAAATATACAATGACGTCGGCGCGACCCAGGCGATGGCCTATCCGACGCCGACCGCCCGGCGCAAACAGACCTTCATGCTGTTCGGCTTCCCCAAGGGCGTCGAAGGCAATGTGGTCAATGCCGGGGTGAACGAGTTGGTCATCCCCGACTACAAGCACAACTGGGCCAATATCCGGAAGATCGCTTCGGCTCCGCCTTCTGTGAAAGCCTTGAGCTTCAAGTCGACCGAGTACAAGGTCTGACCACGTCGGACGCGGCGGGCCGGAGGCGATCCGGCCCGCCGAGAGCAGGATGCTCCCGGATGGAATCGCCATGGCGATCCATTTGGGAGATGAATCACTGCTCTATCAAAAGCTTAGAGCGCGATCATTCGATGAAGCTGGGCTTGCCATGATCCCTGGAATTTGCGCGATCCGCCGTAGCGATCCCATCGCTGCCGATGCCTTGCTGGCCGAAGCCGTGTCGCTCGCCCGGACCAGGGGACTCCGGCTTGCCGGCGTCGTGCAACGGGACGAACAGCGCGCGGGGCGGCGGCGCTGCGACATGGATCTGATCGACCTGTCGTCCGGGCGGATCATCCGGATTTCAGAGGATCGCGGCAACGAGGCGCGCGGCTGCCGTATGGATGCCAGCGCTCTCACCGAAGCAGCCGCATTGGTCGAGGAGACGATCCGAACCGGGGCTCCGGATCTCGTCATCCTCAATAAGTTTGCCAAGGCGGAAGAGGAAGGCGGCGGCATGCGCGACGCCATCGCGGTCGCAATCAGCCGCGACATCCCGGTGCTGATCGGCGTTGGACTGCTTGCCGTTCCAGCGCTGGAGGCCTTCGCTGGCGAATTCTGCACGATCATCGAACCCGATAGGGCAGCGATGCGTGCTTGGCTCGATGCCCACAGTCGCGGACGTGCGTCGGAGCGGCTCGAGATCCTATCGATCGGCGGTTGAAACGACCGGATTGCCTCGGTCTCCGTCAAGCGCCGTGAGTCTGTTCCAGATCATGCCGCTGAGGTGGCGCCTATGGCATGATTGACGGATCGATTTGGCTTTGGAAAGCCGCCAGGATGACGACGACAGCCCCGGAAGCATTGGCACACCGTGTCATGACGAACTGCGCCGACTGCGGGCAGTGCCGGGAGATGCTGGCGGATGCGCCATGTCCGTATTTCCCGCGGCTATTCGCGCTGAGCGATCGCGCCCGCAAGCGCGGCGAAAAGCCGTCGTCGCAGGACCTTAGAGGTCTTATCGACCTCTGCAACGCCTGCGGCCAATGCCCGTGCCAGTCGATCCAGGTGCAGATCCGACAGGCCAAGGACGCCTTCATCGCTCGCGACGGGCTGCCGCTGCGGGTGCGCCTGGTCGAGGACGTGCGACTGGTCGGGCGCCTGTGCGGCACTTTTCCGCAGCTGACCAATTTCCTGTTGCGCGCCGAGCCGGTGGCCAGATTGCTGAAACAGGCATTGGGCGTGCATCCCGATCGCAAGCTGCCGACCTTCCCGACCGAGCGACTCGATAGCTGGGTCAAGGCGAAGGGGCTCGATCGGATGCGGGAGAGTTCCGGCCGCAAAGTCGCCTATTTCGTTGGCTGCACCGCGCGCTACATGTTTCCGGAAGTCGCCAAGGCCACCGTCGCCGTGCTGGAAGCCAACGGCGTCATCGTGCATGTGCCGGAGCAGAAATGCTGCGGCATGCCGACCTATCTGGAGGGCGATCGCGAATTCACCTTCAAACTTGCCGAATCCAACTCGCCGGTGCTGCAGCGCTGCATCGAGGCGGGCTATGACATCGTCACCGCCTGCCCAACCTGCAGTTTCGCCCTGAAATCGGTTCTGGCGCGCGGCGCGCAATATTCGCCCGGCTGGCGCCGGCATGTCACCGACATTGCAGCGGCAGTGAACGGCGATACCACCAAAGTGAGCGACCAATTGGCGACCGAGGCGAAGGCCCATACCGGCCGCGCCAATGCCGCCTCGGAAGACTTCCGCAAACCCTGGGTGATCAACCAGATCGTCGGGCGGCGATACAGTGGCGAAGCCCACGACGAGGGCTATTTCGCCGCGCTCGACGCCGAACAGCGTATCCTGGTCGCCAGTCATACCTGGGAGTTGGGAGAATATCTGCGCGATATGAACCGGGACGGCCACTTGAAGCCGGCAGCTGCGTTGCCGCCGGAACGACTGGCCTATTTCCCACCCTGCCACTTGCGTGAACAGGGCATCGGCCAGCCGTGGGCCGAAATCCTGGCCGCGTCGCCGGGCGCTGAGATCGAGACCGTCGGCGACATCAACGATTGCTGCGGCCTTGGCGGCGTCATGGGCTTCAAGACCGGGTTCCATGACATATCGCTCGCCATGGGGGCCGGGCTGATGCAAAGGACCCGCGCCAAGGCGCCGGATCGCGTCGTCACCGAATGTCTTGGCTGCCGGCTGCAGTTCGCACAGATGCTGGACTATCCCGTCAGCCACCCGGTCGAGGTGCTCGCCAAGGCGTACCGGGACGGAGCCAAGGCAAGCGACGAGGCGGAGCGATCGGATCGGTCGATCTGATTGTGCATTGCTTGCCACGCCCGGCATTGCCACGCAGCGTCGACCTCGCGCACCGGTATTTCGACAATCATCGAAATTTGCATTGACTTCTGCCTGCGCTGGCGGCATACGTATTTCCATGGACATCGAAATAGCAGCAAAACAACTCGAAGCGCTCGGCAATCCGACCCGGCTCCAGCTCTATCGCGCGCTTGTCCGTGCAGGCGACGCAGGACTGCCGGTCGGAAGGCTGCAACAACGACTCGGGATCGCCGCCTCGACCCTGTCGCACCACCTGCACCGGCTGATCCTCACCGGCCTGGTCAGTCAGGAGCGCCAGACCACGACGCTGATCTGTCGCGCCAACTACCCGGTGATGAACAACCTGGTCGGCTTTCTGGTCGACGAATGCTGCGTCGACGCCGGCTGCGAAACCTCAGAAGCGGATAGCGCCGCCTAGGCGATCTCGCATTTGTCCGTAATTTCGATCCTGCTGGAAGGACAGAAGATGCTCCGACCGAATCTCGATGCTCTACCCGTCGCCGTCATCGGCGGCGGACCCGGCGGTCTGGCGGCCGCGGCGCACCTGCTGGCGCACGGCCTTGTGGTCAAGCTCTACGAGGCCGGGCCGGCTGTCGGCAGCAATATCCGCGACTGGGGTCATATACGGATTTTCACGCCTTGGCGCTATTGCGTCGACGCCGCGGCAGGTTCGCTGCTCGCGTCCCATGGTTGGCAGTCGCCGCCGGCGGACGTGCTGCCGACCGGTCACGAACTGGTGGCGAATTATCTCGAGCCGCTTGCCGCAACGCCGGAACTGCGCACGGTTATCGAGACCAACGCACGCGTCACGGCGATTTCGCGCCAGGGATTGGACAAGGTCGTCAGCCGCGAACGCGCTGCGCACCCGTTCGTTCTCCGGGTCAACGCCAGCGGCCACATCC
>JARLJA010000162.1 GCA_031291445.1 Xanthobacteraceae bacterium
CCCGCCGGCGCGCAGCCGCATCGCCCACCGCCGCGCCAGTCCGCTCGACGCCCGCGCCGCCATGGCGAAGCCGCGCGCGCGGCCGCCGATCACGCGCTGGCCGTGCAAGAGCGGCGCCATCTGCGCCTGGCAGAACCCGCCGCCGCAGCGCTGACAGCGGGGCCCCAGCCCCGGTCCGCGCTTCCTGCGCCCGACATGCTTCGAACAAGGGGCCTTTTCGAACAAGGGGCCTTGGAGCCGAACATATCGACCCGGCAAGCTCTTGTGCGCGCCCGGGTCAGGCTTATGTTCAGAGCGGTTAGCACTCTTGGTTGGCGACTGCCAATCGGAAACAAGCAACATCAACCATCGCCAGGAGGAACGCATGAAATTTCGCCCGCTCCACGACCGAGTCGTGGTCAAACGCATCGACGCCGAAAGCAAGACCGCGGGTGGCATCATCATCCCGGACAACGCCAAGGAGAAACCCTCTCAGGGCGAAATCCTGGCGATCGGGCCGGGCGGCCGCGACGAGGCCGGCAAGCTGATCCCGATCGATCTCAAGGTCGGCGACCGCGTGCTGTTCGGCAAGTGGTCGGGCACCGAGGTCAAGCTCGATGGCCAGGACATGCTGATCATGAAGGAAAGCGACATCATGGGCGTCCTCACGGATCTGCCGGCCGCCAAGACCAAGGCCGCCTGAGCGCCGCAATTCCTCGTCCCGGGCAGCCGCAAGAGCCGGCGTGTCGAGGGATGAGGCTCACACATTCAAATCTCCGGCCTCAGCACTCCGCTCTTAGCGCGGGTCGAGGGGATTTGGCCAACGCAAGACGGAGATCACAATGTCAGCCAAAGAAGTCAAATTCGGTGTCGATGCCCGCGACAGGATGTTGCGCGGCGTGGAAATTCTGAACAACGCGGTGAAGGTGACGCTCGGCCCGAAAGGCCGCAACGTCGTGCTCGACAAGGCGTACGGCGCGCCCCGCATCACCAAGGACGGCGTCACCGTTGCCAAGGAGATCGAGCTCGAGGACAAGTTCGAGAACATGGGCGCCCAGATGGTGCGCGAAGTCGCCTCGAAGTCGGCCGACGCGGCCGGTGACGGCACCACCACCGCAACCGTCCTGGCAGCCGCCATCGTCAAGGAAGGCGCCAAGTCGGTCGCCGCCGGCATGAACCCGATGGACCTCAAGCGCGGCATCGACCTCGCCGTCGAGGCGGTGGTCGCGGACCTCGTCAAGAACTCCAAGAAGGTCACCTCCAACGAGGAGATCGCCCAGGTCGGCACCATCTCCGCCAACGGCGACGCCGAGATCGGCAAGTTCCTCGCCGACGCCATGAAGAAGGTCGGCAACGAGGGCGTCATCACCGTCGAGGAAGCCAAGTCGCTGGAGACCGAGCTCGAGGTCGTCGAGGGCATGCAGTTCGACCGCGGCTACATCTCGCCCTACTTCGTCACCAACGCCGACAAGATGCGCGTCGAGATGGAGGATGCCTACGTTCTGATCAACGAGAAGAAGCTGTCTCAGTTGAATGAACTGCTTCCCCTGCTGGAAGCCGTGGTGCAGACCGGCAAGCCACTGGTCATCATCGCGGAAGACGTCGAGGGCGAGGCGCTCGCCACGCTCGTCGTCAACCGCCTGCGCGGCGGCCTCAAGGTCGCCGCCGTCAAGGCGCCGGGCTTCGGCGATCGCCGCAAGGCCATGCTGCAGGACATCGCGATCCTGACCGGCGGCACCGCGATCTCGGAAGACCTCGGCATCAAGCTCGAGAACGTCACGCTCGCCATGCTCGGCCGCGCCAAGAAGGTGATGATCGACAAGGAGAACACCACCATCGTCAGCGGCGCCGGCAAGAAGGCCGACATCGAAGCCCGCGTCGCCCAGATCAAGGCGCAGATCGAGGAGACCACCTCGGACTACGACCGCGAGAAGCTGCAGGAGCGTCTGGCCAAGCTCGCCGGCGGCGTCGCGGTGATCCGCGTCGGCGGCGCGACCGAAGTCGAAGTGAAGGAGCGCAAGGACCGCGTGGATGACGCGATGCATGCGACCCGTGCGGCGGTCGAAGAAGGCATCGTGCCGGGCGGCGGCGTTGCCCTGCTGCGTGCCTCCGAGCATCTCAAGGGCCTGCGCACCAAGAACGACGACCAGAAAACCGGCGTCGAGATCGTGCGCAAGGCGCTCTCCTGGCCGGCGCGCCAGATCGCCATCAATGCGGGCGAGGACGGGTCGGTCATCATCGGCAAAATCCTTGAGAAAGACCAATATTCGTATGGCTTCGACGCCAAGAATGGCGAGTACGTCAATCTCGTCACGAAGGGCATCATCGACCCAACCAAGGATGTGCGGGCGGCGCTGCAGAATGCAGCTTCGATCGCCGGGCTTCTGATCACCACGGAAGCCATGGTCGCCGAAAGGCCGAAGAAGGATAGTGGGGCCTCCGGGATGCCTGGCGGCGGCATGGGCGGTATGGGCGGTATGGATTATTAGACCATCGCGGTCTTGTCAGCGAATGAAAACCCGGGTGAAGG
>JARLJA010000163.1 GCA_031291445.1 Xanthobacteraceae bacterium
CAGCGCGGGCTGTCGCAGGAGGAGGCGGTGGCGCTGGTGGTCAACGGCTTCGTCAAGGACGTGCTGCAGCAGCTGCCGATGGAGTTCGCCGTCGAGGCGCAGAAGCTGATTTCGATCTCGCTGGAAGGCAGCGTCGGATAGAATGGCCGCGCTTTCGCTCACATCCAACCGTCAGGGTCGAGGCGCCGGGCCCCAGGGCCGGCCGTGCGCCGCCCGGACCAGACATTCCGGAAAGGGACGTTGATGGCATTGCTCGAAGTGAAGGATCTCCACGTCCGGGTCGAGGAGCGGGAAATCCTGCATGGCCTGACTCTGACCGTGAACAAGGGCGAGGTGCACGCGATCATGGGGCCGAACGGCTCCGGAAAATCGACGCTGAGCCACGTCATCGCCGGCAAGCCCGGCTACCAGGTGACGGACGGGGAAATCCTGTTCAAGGGCGAGGATCTGCTCGCCATGGCGCCGGACGAGCGCGCCGCCAAGGGCGTGTTCCTGGCGTTCCAGTATCCGGTCGAGATCCCCGGCGTTGCCACCATGACCTTCCTGCGCACCGCGCTCAACGCCCAGCGCAAGGCGCGCGGCGAAAGCGAGCTGTCGACGCCGGATTTCCTCAAGAAGGTGCGCGAGGTGGCGGCGCGCCTCAGCATTCCTCAGGACATGCTGCGGCGCGGCGTCAATGTCGGGTTCTCCGGCGGCGAGAAGAAGCGCAACGAGGTGCTGCAGATGGCGCTGTTCGAGCCCAGTCTCTGCATTCTCGACGAGATGGATTCCGGGCTCGATATCGATGCGCTGCGGGTCGCAGCCGACGGCGTCAACGCGCTGCGGTCCCCGGAGCGTGCCATGGTGGTGATCACGCACTACCAGCGCCTGCTGGACTATATCGTCCCCGACGTCGTCCACGTGATGTCGAAGGGGCGCGTGGTCAAGAGCGGCGGCAAGGACCTTGCCCTCGAGCTCGAGGCGTCGGGCTACGCCCAGTTCGAAGACGCAGCCGCGTGACGGAGCAGGCGATGAATGTTGCGCTGAAGACATCGCAACCCGGCCCGGCGCCCGACCGCCTGTTTGCGGTGGCGCGCGACCGGCTGCCCGGCGCCGGGCCGGTGGCGCAGGCACGGGCGCGCGCGTTCGAGGCGTTCGCGCAGCAGGGGTTGCCGAACCGCCGCATCGAGCAGTGGAAATATACCGATCTGCGGGCCAAGCTGGGCGAGGTCGCGCCGCTGGCGCCGCCGCCTGGCGACACGGCGCTCGCCGGCGCGGCTGCGGCGGTGAAGAAACTGGCGGCCAGCAGCGGCGCGCTGACATTCGTGCTGGTCGACGGGGTCTATGCCGCGTCGCTGTCCGCCAACGCCACGACGGTGCCGGGCGTGCGCGTGCGGTCGCTGCGCGAGTTTCTCGACGATCCGGCCGAGGCGGCGCGGGCCGAGGTGCTGACGAGCGGAGCCGGCGAGGCGATGGAATCGCTCAACGCGGCGATGGCGACGGATGGTCTCGTGATCGAAGTTGCCGCCGGCGCCGCGCTCACCTCCGCCATTCGTCTCGTTCACGTGGCGACGCGCAGCGCGGCCTCGGCCTTCACCCGCTCGGTCGTCACCGTCGGTCGTGGCGCGCAGGCGACGGTGGTTGAACAGTTCGTCGCCGCGCCCGGCGCGGCGGGCTATCAGAGCCACGATGCGCTGGTGGTGCGTCTGGCCGAGGACGCGCGGTTGCAGCACGTTCGGCTGATGGAGGAGGCGCTCGACGCCGCCAATATCAGCCACGCCTATTTCACGCTGGATGCGAGAGCCAGGCTCAACTCCTTCAACCTCACCCGCGGTGCGGGTCTGAGCCGCTACCAGGGCGTCGTGACCTTGGCCGGAGAGGGCGGCGAGCTCGCGACCAATGGCGTCAATCTTCTCGGCGGCCAGCGCCATGGCGACACCACGCTGCTGGTCGACCATCAGGCCCCGGGCTGCGTCAGCCGCGAAGCCTTCCGCTCGGTGCTGGACCAGCAGGGACATTCGGTGTTCCAGGGGCGCATCGTGGTGCGCCCCGGCGCGCAGCAGACCGACGGCAAGATGATGACCCGGGCCCTGCTGCTGTCGGACGAAGCCGAAATCGACAACAAGCCGGAGCTCGAGATCTTCGCCGACGACGTCAGCTGCGGCCACGGCGCCACCGCCGGCGCGCTCGACCAGACCCTGCTGTTCTATCTGATGGCGCGAGGCCTGCCCGAAGTGGATGCGCAGGCCATGCTGATCGAGGCCTTTGTCGGTGAGGCGATCGAGACCATCGCCGACGACGCCTGGCGCGAGGTGGCGTTCGACGCCGCCCGGCGCTGGCTGTCAGCGCGGGATTGAGCCATGCATCCAGCGGTTGCCAATGGATCATACGACGTCGAGCGGATCCGGGCGGATTTCCCGGCACTGGCCATGCGGGTCTATGGCAAGCCGCTGGTCTATCTCGACAATGCGGCGTCGGCCCAGAAGCCCCAGGCGGTGCTCGACCGCATGACGAAGGCCTATACGTCCGAATACGCCAACGTCCATCGCGGGCTGCACTACCTCGCCAATGCCGCCACCGAGGGCTACGAGGGCGGCCGCGAGCGGGTCGCGCGTTTCCTCAACGCCCGCCGCAACGAAGAGATCATCTTCACGCGCAACGCCACCGAGGCGATCAACCTGGCGGCGGCGTCGTGGGGCGGGCCGAATATCGGCGCCGGCGACGAGATCGTGCTGTCGATCATGGAGCACCACTCCAACATCGTGCCGTGGCATTTCCTGCGGGAGCGCCAGGGGGCGGTGATCAAGTGGGCGCCGGTCGACGACGACGGCAACTTCCTGATCGACGAGTTCGAGAAGCTGTTGTCGCCGAAGACCAGGCTGGTCGCCATCACCCACATGTCGAACATGCTGGGCACCGTCGTGCCGGTGAAGGAGGTCATCGGCCTCGCCCACGCCCGCGGCATTCCGGTGCTGGTCGACGGCAGCCAGGCGGCGGTCCATTTCGCCGTCGACGTGCAGGATCTCGACTGCGACTTCTACGTCTTCACCGGACACAAGCTCTACGGGCCGACCGGGATCGGCGTGCTCTACGGCAAGCACGACCTGCTCGCGGCGATGCGCCCCTACAACGGCGGCGGCGAGATGATTCGCGAGGTGACGCGCGACTGGGTGACCTACGGCGAGCCGCCGCACCGCTTCGAGGCCGGAACGCCGCCGATCGTCGAGGCGATCGGGCTCGGGGCCGCCATCGACTACGTCAATTCGATCGGCAAGGAGCGGATCGCGGCCCACGAGCGGGATCTGACGCGATACGCCCACGAGCGGCTCGGCGAGATCAACTCGCTGCGCATCATCGGTAACGCCCGCCAGAAGGGCGGCGTGGTGTCGTTCGAGATGAAGGGCGCCCACGCCCACGACATCGCCACCATCATCGACCGCTCGGGCGTCGCGGTGCGCGCGGGAACCCACTGCGTGATGCCGCTTCTGGAGCGATTCCAGGTTACGGCGACCTGCCGGGCCTCGTTCGCGATGTACAATACGCGCGACGAAATCGACCATCTGGTCGGCGCGCTGATCAAGGCACAGGACATGTTTGCATGAGCGGACAGGATCAGGCTGAAGCCACGGCGCCGGCGTCCTCGGAAACGCCGAACAAGGTCGACACGCGGTCCGCGCTGCCGTCGGAGGAGACCGAGCGGCTCGGCAGTGACATCGTGGCCGCGCTCAAGACCGTCTACGATCCGGAGATTCCCGCTGACATCTACGAACTCGGGCTGATCTACAAGGTCGACATCAAGGACGACCGGGGCGTCGATGTCGAGATGACGCTGACGACTCCCAATTGTCCGGCCGCGGCCGAGCTGCCCACCATGGTCGAGAACGCGGTGGCGAGCGTCGCCGGCGTCGGCCCGGTCACGGTCACCATCGTCTGGCAGCCGCCGTGGACGCCGGAGCGGATGTCCGACGAGGCCCGGCTGGTGCTGAATATGTGGTGAAGCGTGCCAATGCGCGGGTCCTTGGCGACTGGCTCGTTCGGACGCGCGTGCAGCGGCAAGGATCTTGCTTTGATCTTTAAATCAGGAATTTCGTTGCTATCTTGATGCAAGGCGCTTGCATTCGCATTTGGGCCGCCGGCCCGGGTGAAATGCCAGAAGACAAGAGAGAACCGAGAAATGGCCAGTGTTCGTCCTCGCCCGAAGGTCATGCGGCTGACCGAGGCTGCAGCTGAACGGGTCCGCGAGCTGTCCGCACGAGCCGATTCAGAGATCGTGGGACTGCGGGTCGGCGTCAAGAATGGCGGCTGTGCCGGCATGGCCTATACGGTTGAGTACGCTCACGATATCCGCCCCAACGACGAGGTGGTGGAGGATCGCGGGGTAAAGATCCTGGTCGACCCCAAGGCGATCCTGTTCCTGCTCGGCACAGAGATGGACTTCAAGGTCGACAGGATGTCGGCCCAGTTCGTCTTCAACAATCCCAACCAGACCGGCGCCTGCGGTTGTGGCGAATCGGTCCAGCTGACCCCGGCCAAATCTCCCGCGTAGCTCTCCCGGTCGGGATCGCCCAAGTCTTGCCGGGCGACGCCGCAGCGGCAATTGTAGGCGTCGCAGGCGTCAAGGGGCGGCAGCGAACGCTCTGGCGTAGGCGCGACAGAACGGACGGGCTGTGTCGCATGGACCGCGACTTTCTCATCGAGCTGTTTTCGGCGTTCGGTCCTGTCAGCCTGCGCCGGATGTTTTCCGGCTACGGGATCTCGGTCGACGGGGTCACCTTCGCGCTGGTGCTGCGCGGTGCGATCTTCCTCAAGGTCGACGATCAGTCCGTGCCGCGCTTCGAGGCCGAGGGTGTCGGGCCGTTCCAGTACGAGTCCCGCTCGTGCGGCAGAACGGTCACGGTGGCGTCGTACTGGCAGATGCCCGACCGTCTCTACGATGACCCCGAGGAGCTGGCGGAATGGGCGCGGTTGGCACTGGGCGCCGCCGAACGCGGCGCCGTGGCCAAGCGGGCGCGCGCCAAGCCACGCAAGCGCGCGGTCGCCAAGGCGTCGCGATCGATGCCGGTGCCATCGAAGCCCAAGTCGACGACGGCAAAGGCCGCCAAGAAAGCCAAGCGCGGCGGCAAACGGTAGGTGGCGGGACTTCGGCGCGGCGCGGTCAGGCGACCTGGATATGGTCGGTCGGGGTGTACTCGGGATCGGCTTCGCAGACCACGCGGTTGCGGCCGTTGCGCTTGGCCGCGTAGAGGCAGGCATCGGCGCGCTCGATCAGCGAGTCGGTGTCGTCGCCATGCTGCAGCATCGACACGCCGACCGAAATGGTGACGCGGCCGAGAATTTCCCCGGTCGACTTCTTCTTGAGTTCCTTGGACATCACGGCGCGGCGAATGTGATCGGCGACCGTGAGTGCCTGGCGCAGCGCGGTGTTGGGCAGCACCACGGCGAATTCCTCGCCGCCATAGCGGGCGGTGATGTCCTGGCCCTTGATCGTCGCCTTCAGCGACATCGCCACCAGACGCAGCACCTGATCGCCGGTGAGGTGGCCGTAGTTGTCGTTGAACGATTTGAAGTGGTCGATGTCGAACATCAGGAGCGACAGCGGCTCGCCGTTCTTCATCGCGTTCCTGACCGCGTCCTCGATGGCGCGGTCGAAATACTTGCGGTTGCCGAGGCCGGTCAGCGGATCGGTCAGGGTCTCGGCGCGGATGGCTTCCAGGCTCTGCTGGAGGTTGGCGACCTCCTGCTTGGAATTGACCAGGCGGCTTTCCAGGATCTTGTTGTTTTCCCGCATGTCGCGGGTGGATTGCACCAGCGCGTTCACCACCGCCAGCACGCTGTCGCGGTCGCGGGCGGCAACGAGATCGGCGGTTGCGCCGTCGAGGCTCCTGCCGAATTGGGTGGTCATCCCAAGGGCGTCGGTGATGAGATTCATCACCTCGTCGATCTCGTTGATGACGCGCGCGCCGACCTTGTCGATGCGGTCGGTGGTGCGAAGCTGAGAGAGGTAGGTTTCGTAGATCTGGTCGAGATCCGCCTCGGTCAGCTTGCCGTGGCGGGCGAGGGTCTCGTTGACGATCTTGTTGAGGGCGGCGTTGTAACCGGTGGCGTAGACGTACCAGACCTCATAGTTCCGGGGCACGGCGGACTGCCGCAGCGACCTGATCTGACCCAAGGCGACCTCGGCAAACGCCAAGGTGCGCTGATGTTCGTCCAGCAACCCAATCACGATGGCTTCCCCGAGGCCAGGCCGTGCCGCCCGTCATAGTATCCCGCAACCGCCAGCATCGCTCAAACAATGCCAGCGACACTACGGCAGGAGAGTGAATGCGCGGTAAATGCCGCCCTTATGCCGAGCAGACTTAGACGCGCGCGCGTATCGGTCGCAACAGGAAAGCGGGCAGGTGGGAGTGGTCGGCGGGTTCGGACTGGTGATCACGGGCCGTGGCCGGGGCCGCGGGGCGCCCGATCGAAGGCGGTGGGCTCGCCGCCGGGCGGGAGCCGGTCTTGCCGTCTCCGCGCGGCTTGGCGGGCCCGTCGCCGCGCGGTTTGGCGGGCGCCGGATGGCGAGCGGGTTCGGCGTGCTCCCCGTGCGACGGGGAGCGGGCGCGCCGTCCGCCGCGGCGGCCGGGGCGTTCGCTGTCGGCGCGCTCACTGGTGCTCTGGCGGGGTTCGGACGCTGCCGGCAGGTCGGTTGCGGCGCGCGGGATGGTCTGGCCGATCAGCTTCTCGATCGCGGTGATCGACTTCTCGTCAGCCGGGGTGACGATGGAGATCGCGGTGCCGGCGCGGCCGGCGCGGCCGGTCCGGCCGATGCGGTGAACGTAGTCGTCGGCATGGTGGGGGACGTCAAAATTGAAGACGTGGCTGACTTCCGGAATGTCGAGGCCGCGCGCCGCGACGTCGGAAGCCACCAGCAGCGGCATCTCGCCCTTGCGGAACTGATCGAGGGCGGCGGTGCGGGCGGACTGCTCCATGTCGCCGTGCAGTGCGACGGCGCTGAACCCGTGTTTCTGGAGCGAGCGATGCAGCAGCGCGACTTCACGCTTGCGGTTGCAGAAGATGATGGCGTTCTGCAGGTCCTTCGCCGTGCGGATCAGGTGCCGCAGCACCTCGCGCTTGTCATGCGGCTCGCGTCCGCTGGTGACCAGCGACTGGGTCACCGTCACGGCGGTCGACGCCGGCTTCGACACCTCGACGCGCACCGGGTTGTGCAGGAAGGTCTCGGTAATGCGCCGGATCTCGGTCGGCATGGTGGCCGTGAAGAACAGCGTCTGGCGGGTGAAGGGGACCAGCTTGCAGATGCGCTCGATGTCGGGAATGAAACCCATGTCGAGCATCCGGTCGGCCTCGTCGATGACCAGCAGCTCGACCCCGGTCAGCAGCAGCTTGCCGCGTTCGGAATGGTCCAGCAGCCGGCCCGGCGTGGCGATCAGGACGTCGACGCCGCGCATCAGCTTGGTGTCCTGGTCGTCGAAGGATACGCCGCCGATGATCAGTGCCACGTTCAGCTTCTGCCCGGCGCCGTACTTGTCGAAGTTTTCCTTGACCTGGGCCGCCAGCTCGCGCGTCGGCTCGAGAATGAGGGTGCGCGGCATCCGTGCCCGCGCGCGGCCCTTCTCCAGCATCGTCAGCATGGGCAGGACGAAGGCGGCGGTCTTGCCGGTGCCGGTCTGGGCGATGCCGAGAACGTCTCGCCGCGCCAGAACGTGGGGTATGGCCTGGGCCTGAATGGGGGTAGGGATGGTATAGCCGGCATTCGCTACTGCGGCGACAACCTTGTCAGATAGTCCGAGATTGGAAAAAGACATTGAGCCTCGAGTCGAAACCGCCGTTCGGATCCTCGGGAAATGCTGTCGCGCTCAGCCCCGGAACGGCACGCTCTTAAAGCCACGGGGAGTGCAACTTACGCAGACAGGCGGCTATTCGGGAGATCGCTCTTCGACTCCGGCCGCGCGTCGGGAACATAGGGGCGAATTGGCCAAAGTCAATGCGCGCCGTGTGACAAACCGCAAAAACCTTAATGATTTAGGCCGAAAACCGAGAACTGGAGGCTGAATGCTGCCGCCGCCGCTCCGGATTTGCCCGACACAGCGCCTGCCTGCTGTCGTTCGCCGCCGTCGGAACCGGGCCCTGCCACGGACCGTGGGGCGGCGAAGCCTCGTGGCCTCGTGGCCTGCGCACCCCTAAAGCTGGCGCAGACGCGAGACGCCGATCAGCACGCCGCCGATGATTGCCAGCCCGGCGCCGTAGTAAGCCCATTCCGGCTGCCCGATCATGAAGCTGGATGCCGGATAACGGAGCAGACCGCTGCCCTGGCCGATCCAGATCAGGCCGATGAGCAGGGCGAGGCAACCGAGGACACCCAGAAATCGACGTAACAGCATTGCCATTCTTTTCAATCAGCAGCCCACGCGACGGGGCATCGTATCAATCATGGTATCAACAATGCTTGTATTGCCCGTTAACGTGCAATCCGGAAGCCAAGTCCCAAATGGATGAAGCAGCTGCGCTGAAGATCCCGGCAGCGGGATCAGACGTCCAGCAGATCTTCGTTGGCAAATTCCGCCTTCTCTGAAATGAACGCGAACCGCGCCTCCGCCTTGGTCCCCATCAGGCGTTCGACGGAATCCGCGGTGCCCTCGCGGTCGTCGGGCAGCAACACGACCCGCAGCAGGGTGCGCTTCGCCGGATCCATGGTGGTCTCCTTGAGCTGCGCCGGCATCATTTCGCCAAGCCCCTTGAACCGGCCGACCTCGACCTTGGCGTTGGCATTGAATTCCCGCTTGAGGATTTCGTCCTTGTGGGCGTCGTCGCGGGCGTAGAACGTCTTGGTGCCATGGGACAGCCGGTACAGCGGCGGGATCGCGAGGTAGAGGTGACCCTCGTCGATCAGGCGCGGCATCTGGCGATAGAAGAACGTGATCAGGAGCGAGGCGATGTGGGCGCCGTCGACGTCGGCGTCGGTCATGATGATGATGCGGCCGTAGCGGAGGTCCTCCTGGCGGTACTGGGCGAGCGTACCGCAGCCGATCGCCTGCATCAGGTCGGCGATCTGCTGGTTGGCGGCGAGCTTGTCGCGGCCGGCCGAGGCGACGTTGAGGATCTTGCCGCGCAGCGGCAGGATCGCCTGGGTCTTGCGGTCGCGCGCCTGCTTGGCGCTGCCGCCGGCGCTGTCGCCCTCGACGATGAAGAGTTCGGAGCCCTCGGCCGCGGTGTTGGTGCAATCGGCGAGCTTGCCGGGGAGGCGGAGCTTGCGCACCGCCGTCTTGCGCGAGATTTCCTTTTCCTGGCGCCGGCGCAGCCGTTCCTCGCTGCGCTCGACCACGAATTCGAGCAGCCGGTTGGCCTGCACCGGATTGCCCGACAGCCAGTGGTCGAACGGATCCTTGATGGCCTGCTCGACGATCCTCTGGGCCTCGGCGGTGGCGAGGCGATCCTTGGTCTGGCCCTGGAATTCGGGCTCGCGCACGAACACGGACAGCATGACGGCGGCGCCGACCATGACGTCCTCGGAGGTGATGGTGGCGGCGCGCTTGCCCTGGCCGACGCGTTCGGCATGGTCTTTCAGGCCGCGCAGCAGCGCGCTGCGCATCCCGGATTCGTGGGTGCCACCATCGGGGGTCGGCACCGTGTTGCAGTAGGACGACAGGAAGCCGTCGGCGTCGGCGGTCCAGGCCACCGCCCATTCGCAGGCGCCATGGGCGCCGTTGCGCCCCGACTTGCCGGAGAAGATGTCGGGATGCACCAGCGTGTCGGCGTGGATGGCGGCGGCGAGATAGTCCTTGAGCCCGCCGGGAAAGTGGAAGGTGTCTTCGGCCGGCACGTCCTCGATGCCGCGCAGCAGCTCCGGATCGCAGTGCCACCGGATCTCGACGCCGCCGAAGAGATAGGCCTTGGAGCGCGTCATCTTGAACAGTCGCTGCGGCTTGAAGCTCGCCTTGGCGCCGAAGATGTCGGTATCGGGCTTGAAGCGGATCCGGGTGCCGCGGCGGTTCTGAACCTTGCCGAGTTCCTCGAGCTTGCCCTTGGGATGGCCGCGCTCGAACGTCATGCGATAGAGCTTCTGGTCGCGCGCGACCTCGACCTCGAGCCGCGACGACAACGCGTTGACCACGGAGACGCCGACGCCGTGCAGGCCGCCCGAGGTCTCGTAGACCTTGGAGTCAAACTTGCCGCCGGAGTGCAGCGTGCACATGATGACCTCAAGGGCGGACTTCTTCGGAAACTTGGGATGCGGATCGACCGGGATGCCGCGGCCGTTGTCGCTGACGGTGAGGAAGCCGTCCGCCGACAGCGCGACCTCGATGAAGGTCGCGTGTCCGGCCAGCGCCTCGTCCATCGAGTTGTCGATCACCTCGGCGAACAGATGGTGCAGGGCCTTCTCGTCGGTGCCGCCGATATACATGCCGGGACGGCGACGGACCGGCTCGAGCCCTTCGAGCACCTCGATGTCGCGCGCAGTATAGCCGGCTTCCGCGCTGGCGGGGCGCGCCGGTTTGGCGGGCGCCGCGCGCCCCTTCGCCGCGCCTCCGAAAAGATCGCCCGCTTTTTCGTTCTTCTTTGGTTTCAATGACTTGGACATGCACGTTCAGAGGTTGGAGGCTCAGGGAGCGAATCGGTATCGCCCAATATGCCATGGATGGGGCTGGCAATGTGGCGGAGGGGTAGCCCGGTCGGCCGCTCACCGCAACACGGTCCGGAAAATCC
Organism: Xanthobacteraceae bacterium; assembly: GCA_031291445.1. Taxonomy (GTDB): domain Bacteria; phylum Pseudomonadota; class Alphaproteobacteria; order Rhizobiales; family Xanthobacteraceae; genus Bradyrhizobium_A. The sequence goes on from JARLJA010000163.1 coordinate 10,684, forward strand.
CTGACCAGCCAGATGCGGGCTGGCGGGCACCCGACAGACCCTATATGGCGCTGCAGCAGCCGTGCGCCGTGCCGTCGGATCTCGGGGTTTTGACCTCATGTGATTCCGCGTTCAAGGTTGCGCGCCCATAGTGTCCTGCTGGTTGGTGTCCCGCTGGTTCTCGGCTTCGCAAAAGAGCCCACCACCAGATGATGCGAATGCTGGAAGCGGGACACTGGTTGTCCCACCTGTGACCGTCGATTGAGGCCGTGGAAATGGAAGATGTGGTGCGGCCGATCATCGATTTCGTGCGCGACCATCAGGGCTGGGCGGCGCCGATCGTGTTCGTGCTGGCGTTCGGGGAGTCGCTGGCCTTCCTCTCGCTGCTGATCCCCGCATGGGGCGCGTTGGTCGGCATCGGCGCCATGATCGGGCCGAGTGGCATGAATTTCTGGCCGATCTGCATCGCCGGCGGTTTCGGCGCGGCCTGCGGCGACTGGGTCTCGTACTGGTTCGGCTTCACCTTCAAGGAGCGGGTGGCGCAGATGTGGCCGCTGTCGCGCTATCCGCAATTGCTGCCGCGCGGCGAGGATTTCGTGCGCGACTGGGGCGTGCCCTCGATCTTCATCGGCCGGTTCTTCGGGCCGCTGCGCGCGTCGGTGCCACTGGTGGCCGGCATCTTCGAGATGCCCTACGGGCGCTTCCAGTTCGCCAACTTCACCTCCGCCTTCGTCTGGTCCGCGACGCTGCTGATGTTCGGCGACGTCATCTCCAGGATCGTCACGTGGCTGTGGAGCGAGATCTGAGCGGAATGCCGGCTCGCTGGCTCGGTCATGACATTCCCGTGACGGGTGCCGGGCGCCTTGACGCTCGATTGCGCGGGACTTATACGACCGCCATGATCAATGCCGCCACAGCTTCCACTCTCCGCCGTCGCCGCTTCGCGGTGGGGGCGGGCGTGCGCGCATAGGATCGCGACGCCGCCGCCGGAATTCGGTCTGCGGCAGCTTGTTTTCTCCCACGACTTGCCGCAACACCGCGTCCGACGGTTCCCGTAGACTCGCGGGCGCTTGCACTGTCACGTTCGCGGCCGATTGCCGCGTCGCGGCGGTGCCGGGGCCCACCATCCGGCGACAATCCTTGGGATACGAAGATCATGGCTGAGAAAAAGAAAGTCGGCATCCTTGGTGCTTCCGGCTACACCGGTGCGGAGCTGGTGCGGCTGTTGCTGCGCCACCCGAAGGTCGAGATCACCCTGCTCACGGCCGATCGTCGCGCCGGGCTGGCGATGGGCGACGTGTTTCCGCAGTTCGCGCCCTACGACCTGCCGCGGCTGACATCGATCGACGGCGTCGACTGGGCGACCGCGGAGCTCGACCTGATCTTCTGCGCGCTGCCCCACGGCACGACGCAGACCGTCATCAAGGACGTGCTGGAGAAGGCGCCGCATCTGAAGATCGTCGACCTGTCGGCGGATTTCCGGCTCGCGAGCCCCGAGGCCTACGCCAAGTGGTACGGGCACGAGCATCACGCGCTCGAACTGCAGAAGGAGGCGGTCTATGGTCTCGTCGAGGTCTATCGGCGCGACATCAAGAAGGCCCGGCTGATCGCCAATCCGGGCTGCTACACCTCGTGCGCGCTGCTGCCGCTGATCCCGCTCATCAAGGAGAAGGCGATCGAGACCGACGAGATCGTCGTCGACGCCAAGTCGGGGATGACCGGCGCCGGGCGGTCGGCCAAGGAGGAGATGCTGTTTTCCGAGGTGTCCGAGGGCTTCCACGCCTACGGCGTCGGCCACCATCGCCACATGTCGGAACTCGACCAGGAATTCTCCAAGGCCGCCGGCAAGGAAGTGGTGGTCAGCTTCACGCCGCACCTGCTGCCCATGAACCGGGGCATCCTCTCGACCATCTACGTGCGCGGCCGGCGCGGCAAGACCGCGGAGGACCTCCATGCCCTGCTGGCGGAGCACTACGCCAAGGAGCCGTTCGTCCACGTGCTGCCGTTCGGCAAGACGCCGCAGACCCGGCACGTGCGCGGCTCCAACATGACCTTCATCGGGGTCGCCGCCGACCGCATTCCGGGACGCGCGATCGTGATTTCGACGCTCGACAACCTGACCAAGGGCGCGTCGGGGCAGGCGGTGCAGAACATGAACCTGGTGCTCGGCTTCGCCGAGACGCTGGGGATCGATCAGCCGCCGATGTTCCCCTGAGGCGTGCGCGAGAGCCATCCGCAAAATGCAAGAGCCGCCGGCCCGTGGCCGGCGGCTTTTTGATTGACCTTGCTGTCGCGCCGGATCGCTGTCACAGCACCTTGAAGATACCCAGCACCAGCACTGCCTGCGCCAGGAAGCCGACGGTGAACGCCAGGGTGCGGACCACGGGAATGCCGAGCGCGTAGACGATGACGTGGGCGAGGCGGGCCCAGAAATACACCGCGCAGGCCAGCACGGTCCACTGGCTCGAGTAGTCGATGGCGTTGAGGATCAGCACCAGCGGCGCGAACAGGACGAGGTTTTCGACGGCATTGTCGTGGGCGAACATGGTGCGGCTGGCCCACGGGGCGTGCGGCTTGGCGTCGCGCGACGGGTTGGCCATGGATCCGGCAAGGCCACGCACCTGGGCACGGTTGATGGAGTAGGGGATCCACAGCACACCGGTCAGGATGATGGTGAGGGTCAACCAGAACAATTCGCGGGTCATAGCAATCTCCGGCGATGATGAGGAAGGCGATCGGAGGGATCTTATTAGTGCATTTTGCGGCGCGGCGGAATTCGCGACGCCGCGTTGTGATGGTCAGGCACGCACCCGGACATAGCTGCCGGGGGCATGTTCGATCGGCGGCAGCGCTTCGGTGCCGACGGTGCGGGCCGGCACCTGTTCGGGGTCGAGATCCTCGATCCACTGGCGCCAGTCGGGCCACCACGACCCCTTGTGCTCCTCGGCGGTCTTGAGCCATTCCGCGACCGGCCCGTCGTGGATCTTGTCGTTGACCCAGTACTGATACTTGCCGAGCGCCGGCGGATTGACCACGCCGGCGATATGGCCCGAGCCGGCCAGCACGAAGCGCACCGGGCCGCCGAAGAACTGCGATCCGTAGAGCACGGATTCCGCGGGCGCGATGTGATCCTCGCGGGTGGCGAGGTTGTAGACCGGGACCTTGACCTTGGCGAGGTCGAGCAGGGTGTTGTCGAGCACCATGGTTCCTGCCGACAGCCGGTTCTCGAGGTAGCAGTTGCGAAGGTAGTACGAGTGGTTGGCCGCCGGCATGCGGGTGGCGTCGGAATTCCAGTGCAGCAGGTCGAACGCGGCCGGCTGCTGGCCCTTGAGATAGTTGCTGACCACGTAGGACCAGATCAGGTCGTTCGAGCGCAGCATGTTGAAGGCCATTGCCATCTTGCTGCCCTCGAGCACGCCGGCGCGGTTCATCTCGCGCTCGAGCGCCGAAACCTGCTCCTCGTCGACGAACACCAGCAGTTCGCCGGCGTGGGTGAAATCGACCTGGGCGGCGAGGAACGTCGCGGACGTGACCCGGACGCGGCGCTTGGCGGCGAGCCAGGCCAGCGTCGACGCCAGCATGGTGCCCCCGACGCAGTAGCCCATGGTGTGGACCTTCATCTCGCCGGTGACCCGTTCGATGGCGTCCATCGCGGCGAGCGGGCCCTCTCGCATGTAGTCGTCGAAGGTCTTCTCGCCGAGCCGCTTGTCCGGGTTGACCCACGAAATCACGAACACCGTGATGCCCTGGTCGACGCACCACTTGATGAAGGACTTCTGCGGATTGAGATCGAGAATGTAAAACTTGTTGATCCAGGGCGGCACGATCAACAGCGGCGTGCGCAGCACCGTCTCGGTGGTCGGATGGTACTGGATCAGCTGCATCAGGTCGTTCTGGAAGATGACCTCGCCCGGCGTGTTGGCGAGCTGGTCGCCGACATTGAGGTCCTCCGCGGCCGACTGGCGGATCTTCAGGTGGCCGCCGCCGGCGACCACGTCCTCCGCCAGCATCCGCATGCCGCGAACCAGATTCTCGCCGCTGGAGGCGACCGTGTCGCGCAGCACTTCGGGATTGGTCAGCACGAAATTCGAGGGCGCCAGCGCGTTGGTGACCTGCTGGACGTAGAATTCCGCCTTCTTGCGGGTGTGCGGGTCGAGGCCGTCGGCGTTGCGGACGAGGTCATAGGCCCACTGCGTGGTGAGCAGATAGAGCTCCATCATGAACTCGAAGAACCGGTTGGATTTCCACTCCGGGTCCTGGAAGCGCTTGTCGCGGGGCGCCGGCGCGATGGTCGGCGGAACGTCCTCGCCGAGCATCCGGCGCATCGACGTGCCCCACAGATCGAGATAGGACCGCCCCAGGCTGAGCTGCATTTCCGCCGCGCGGTTCTTGTCCGACAGCCAGTACTCGGCGACCGCGCCGAACGTTTTCACCAGCTCGTTGAGCTCGGCCGGCGCCTCGTGCGGCGGGATGCCCTCCCGGGCCTTCAGGATGGCCGCCAGCGCCTGGCCACTGCTTTCCATGGCGCGGGACAGGTTGCGGGCGAAGGCTTCGGCGTCGAAGCTCTTGCCAGCTCCGGCTTTCGTGGTGTCGACAACGTCACTCATATGGGGTCGGGGCTTGCACGCTGCGGGAAGTGGAAAGGCATCAGGACGCTAACGGCAACAATGATGACACAGTTCGAACCGTATGCGAGAAATCATTGTGCTGCATCGCGAAATGGATGTCGCGGCTTCGACATATTGGCGCCCCATCCGGCGGCTGTAGTGCATCAGCGAGATGTTAATCGTTTGACGTGATAAACCGCGTCGCGACTCGCATACGGAGTCCGGAGAACCGAAACGGCCGATGCCGCAATCCTGCCCACAATCCGCCTCTCGCCGCCGGCGCGCCAGCGTCGCCATGGTGGCGGTGCTCGGCTGCCTGCTGGGGGGCTGCTCCATTCCGGTCGCGGACCTGCCGATCGTCGGCCTGCCGGCCGGTGCGCCGACGCGTCCCGCCGAGCCGGGCGTCTACCCCGCCGTCCACGACATGCCGGCGGCGCGGACCGAGCCGACGCTCGATCCGGCCGACCAGGCAAAGATGGAGACCGACCTGATCCATGCCCGGGACCGCCAGGCCGCGGTGGCGGGGCGGCCGGCCAAGGCGCAGGACAAGGCCTCCGACCAGCAGGGCAACTGACCGGCTGGATGCCGGCAGAATTCACCTCGCGGCCATACCGTGTCCGCCGGTTTCCCGCCCACTGTTGCCGACACCAGAAAACCACGAAGTTTCAACGAAGCGGTGGCGCCTTTTGAGACCAATTATCGGGCAATCCGAGCCCCCGGAGCACTGGTGCTGAGGAGCCACCGTGCTAAAAAGAGCCTGATTCATCCGCGATTGAGCGCCACGCCAATTCGCGGGGGCCGGAGCTGACACCCATGGAAGAGTTTTACCGCATTCGCCGTCTGCCGCCTTACGTGTTCGAGCAGGTCAACCGGGCCAAGGCGGCCGCGCGCAATGCGGGGGCCGACATCATCGACATGGGCATGGGCAATCCGGACCTGCCGACGCCCCCCCATGTCATTGAAAAGCTCAAGGAAACCCTGGGCAAGCCGCGGACCGACCGGTATTCGGCGTCGCGCGGCATCACCGGCCTGCGCAGGGCCCAGGCCGGCTATTATGAACGGCGCTTTGGGGTCAAGCTGAACCCGGACACCCAGATCGTCGCCACTCTGGGCTCGAAGGAAGGATTCGCCAACGTGGCCCAGGCGATCACCGCGCCGGGCGACGTCGTGCTCGTGCCCAATCCCAGCTACCCGATCCACGCCTTCGGCTTCCTGATGGCCGGCGGCGTGATCCGCTCGGTTCCGGCGGAACCGACGCCGGATCTGTTCGAGGCGCTGGAGCGGGCGATCATCCATTCCATCCCCAAGCCGATCGCGCTGGTGGTCTGCTATCCGTCGAACCCGACGGCCTACGTGGCGACGCTCGATTTCTACAAGGACCTGGTGGCCTTCGCGAAGAAGCACGAGATCTTCATCCTGTCCGATCTCGCCTATGCCGAGCTCTATTTCGACGGCAATCCGCCGCCTTCGGTGCTGCAGGTCCCCGGCGCGATCGACGTCACGGTCGAATTCACGTCGATGTCCAAGACGTTTTCCATGGCCGGTTGGCGCATGGGGTTCGCGGTCGGCAACGAGCGCATCATCGCGGCGCTGGCGCGGGTGAAGTCCTACCTCGACTACGGTGCCTTCACGCCGGTCCAGGTCGCCGCCACCGCGGCGCTGAACGGCCCCGAGGACTGCATCCGCGAAATGCGCGAGATCTACCACAAGCGGCGCGACACGCTGGTCGAGGCCTTCGGCCGCGCCGGCTGGGACATCCCGCCGCCGGCCGCGTCGATGTTCGCGTGGGCGCCGTTGCCGGAGAAATTCCGCGGTCTCGGCAGCATGCAGTTCGCGACCCTGATGGTGGAGAAGTCGGGCGTGGTGGTATCTCCGGGCGTCGCGTTCGGCGAGCACGGCGAGGGCTATGTCCGCATTGCGATGGTGGAAAACGAGCAGCGGATCCGACAGGCCGCGCGCAACGTGCGCCGGTTCCTTGAAAGTGGGATCGAAACGTTGCACAACGTGGTTCCTCTCGCCAACCGGCGATAGTCCTCCGGCAGGTTTCTCACGCGTATGGTCGCACCACTCAAAGTGGGTATTGCGGGGCTCGGCACTGTTGGCACCGAGGTCGTCCGCCTGATCGAGGCCCAGGGCCGGATGCTGGCCATGCGCTGCGGCCGGGGCATTCGCGTCACCGCGGTGACCGCGCGCTCGAAGGCCCGCAAGCGCGGCGTCGACCTTCGCGGCATCGCCTGGGCGAAGAGCCCGCTGGCGTTGGCGACCGACCCCGAGATCGACTGTTTCGTCGAATTGATGGGCGGGGCGGGCGATCCCGCATTGGCGGCGATCGAGGCGGCGCTGCGCGCCGGCAAATCGGTGGTCACGGCCAACAAGGCGCTGATCGCGCGGCACGGCAGCCGGCTGGCGGCGCTGGCCGAGCGGCATGGCGGGGCGCTCAATTTCGAGGCGGCGGTGGGAGCGGCCATTCCGGTGGTGAAGACCCTGCGCGAAGGGCTCGCCGGCACCACCATCCAGCGCGTCTACGGCATTCTCAACGGCACCTGCAACTACATCCTGACCCGCATGGAGCAGGAGGGGCTGTCGTTCGCCGAATGTCTCAAGGACGCCCAGCGGCTCGGCTATGCCGAGGCCAACCCGGCGTTCGACATCGACGGTCACGATACGGCGCAGAAGCTCGCGATCCTCGCCAGCCTCGCCTTCGGCACCAAGGTTGCGGAGAAGGCGGTCTATGTCGAGGGCATCTCCTCGATCGCGCCGGCCGACCTCGAGGCCGCGGAGCAGCTCGGCTATCGCGTCAAGCTGCTTGGCGTTGCGGTGCGCACCGCCAAGGGCATCGAGCAGCGCGTGCATCCGACCATGGTGCCGAAATCGTCGTCGATTGCCCAGGTGATGGGCGTCACGAATGCGGTGACCATCGACGGTGACGGAATGCCGCCGATCACCCTGGTCGGACCTGGCGCCGGCGGCGCCGCCACCGCGTCGGCGGTGGTATCGGACATCGCCGACGTCGCCCGCGGCACCCGCAGCCTGCCGTTCGGCCGCCCGGTCGACCGGTTGCGCCTGACCACCAAGGCGCCGATGGAACGTCACGAGGGCGGCTACTACATCCGCCTGATGGCGCGCGACCTTGCCGGCACCGCGGCAACCATCGCGACCCGGCTCGCCGAGCAGAAGATCTCGATCGAATCCATCGTGCAGCGCCATCCCGACGCCGGTCGGGAGCCGGCGGCAAACCGCGGCAAACCGTTGCCCGTTCCCGTCATTCTCATTACCTATGCGACCAGCGAGGATGCGGTGCACCGCGCGTTGCAGGCCGTCCAGCGCGACAAGGTGATCACCGGGCGTCCCCAGGTGATCCGCATCGAAAAGAACTGAACCAGTGCATTCCGGCCCCGCCGTGGCCTTCAGGAGTTGAGCCGATGTCGATGACGATCACCGTTCCGCCCCAGCAACTCCTGGAGCGCATCCTGTCGATGGAAATCGTCCGCGTCACCGAGCGCGCGGCGGTGTCGGCCGCGCGGTTGCGCGGCCGCGGCGACGAGAAGGCGGCCGACCAGGCCGCCGTCGACGCCATGCGCCGGGAACTCAACAAGCTGCCGATCGAGGGCACGGTGGTGATCGGCGAGGGCGAGCGCGACGAGGCGCCGATGCTGTTCATCGGCGAAAAGGTCGGCATCCAGGCCGGCCCCCGGGTCGACATCGCCGTCGACCCGCTCGAGGGAACCACGCTGTGCGCCAAGAGCATGCCCGGCGCCATCGCCACCATGGCGATGGCCGAGGGCGGCACGCTGCTGAACGCGCCGGACGTCTACATGCAGAAGCTCGCCATCGGTCCGGGCTACGACAGGGGCGTGGTCGATCTCGACGCCTCTCCGGCCGACAACATCCGGCGCCTCGCCAAGGCCAAGGGCGTGGCGCCGTCGGCGATCACCGCGCTGGTGCTCGATCGTCCCCGTCACGCCGACATCATCGCCAGCGTGCGCTCGACCGGAGCCGCGGTGCACCTGATCATGGACGGTGACGTCGCCGGCGTGATCCATACCGCCGACCCGGACAATACCGGCATCGACATCTATCTCGGCACCGGCGGCGCGCCGGAAGGCGTGCTGGCGGCGGCGGCGCTGCGCTGCATCGGCGGCCAGATGCAATGCCGTCTCATTCTCGACACCGAGGAAAAGCGCGAGCGCTCGTTCAAGATGGGCATCACCGATCCGAAGAAGATCTACGGCGTCGAGGACCTGGCGAAGGGCGATTGCCTGTTCTCCGCGACCGGCGTGACCACGGGCTCGCTGCTGTCGGGGGTCAAGTTCCGCAAGGACGGCGTGATTGAAACCGAGACCGTGGTGATGCGCTCGGTCACCGGCACGGTGCGGGTGATCAAGGCGGAGCACCGGCAGCTCGAAAAATTCCATCTGGATTAAGGGACGCGCGATGGCCGGCATTCTCAAGGTTCGGCCGGTGACCGATGCGGACAGGGCCGAATGGGGGCCGCTGTGGCAGGGCTACCTGACGTTCTACGAGGCCCATCTGCCGCCGGGCGTCACCGACTTGACCTGGCGGCGCTTCCTCGATCCCGCCGAGCCGCTTCATGCCCTGGTTGCCGAGATCGACGGCCACCTGGCCGGGCTCGCCCACTACCTGTTGCACCGCTCGACCTGGGCGCCGGACTGCTACTGCTATCTCGAAGACCTGTTCGTTCCGCACGCCCTGCGCGGGCACGGCATCGGGCGCGCCCTGATCGAAGCGGTCGAGCACGCGGCGCTGGAGGCCCATGCCAGCCGGCTCTACTGGTCGACCCACCAGACCAATACTCAGGCCCAGATGCTCTACGACAAGCTCGCCGAGCGCAGCGGCTTCATCCAGTATCGCAAGCGGCTCGATCCGCCGGTCTGACGGCGGCAGGGACGACGCCAGCGTCGGTCGGCAGGGTTGCAATCAACGAAAGGGGCACGCATGTCGGAGAACCGGGCCGCAATCTCAAACGTCAAGGCGCTGCTGTTCGACGTGTTCGGCACGGTGGTGGATTGGCGCACCAGCCTGATTGCGGATTTCACCGCCTGGGCGAACAGGGCCGGCAAGCGGGGGGACTGGACGGCGCTGGTCGATGCCTGGCGCGGCGCCTATGTTCCGTCGATGGACGAGGTCCGCAAGCATCCCGAGCGCGGCTATCTCAATCTGGACGCGCTGCACCGCGCGTCGCTGCTGCGGTTGGTCGCCGAACTGAAGATCGAGGGACTGGGCGCGGAGGATCTCGCCTATCTCACCACCGGGTGGCATCGGCTGTCGCCGTGGCCCGACAGCGTCGACGGCCTGACCCGGCTGAAGCGGAAGTTCGTCATCGGCCCGCTGTCGAACGGCAACGTCGCCTTGCTGGTGAACATGGCCAAGGCCGCGGGGCTGCCGTGGGACCTCATCCTCAGCGCCGAGGTGTTCCAGCACTACAAGCCGGATCCCGAGACCTATCTCGGCGCGGCGCGGCTGCTCGGTCTCGACCCCGGCCAGGTGATGCTGGTGGCGGCCCACAATTCGGACCTGCGCGCGGCGCAGGATTTGGGACTTGCCACCTGCTTCGTGCCGCGCCCGACCGAATATGGTCCGCTGCAGGCGCGGGATTTCCGCGCCGAAGGTGAGTGGACCTTGGTCGTCAGCGATCTGCGCGATCTCGCGGATCGCCTCGGGTGCTAGCGTCCCGATTCCAATAGTCAGGCGGCACGATGGTCCACGCACCGGTCCACATTCCCGCCGAAGCCCCGCCGGCCTTTCTCGGCGTGAGCCGCTCGGCGACCGGCCGGCTGTGGCGCGACCGGCTCGACCTGCGCGGCGCCAACCGGGCGCTGGCGATCGCCCAGCGCTACCAGATGCCGGAGATGCTGGCGCGGGTGCTGGCGGGGCGGGGCGTGGAGCTCGACGCGGTCGAGGACTTTCTCGATCCGACGCTGCGCAAGCTGATGCCGGATCCCTATCGCCTGACCCAGATGGAAGCGGCCACCACCCGCATCGCCGATGCCATCGTGGCCGGCGAGAAGGTGGCGATCTTCGGCGACTACGACGTCGACGGCGCGACCTCGGCGGCGCTGCTGGCCTGGCACCTGCGCCGCTGCGGGCTCGATCCGCTGATCTACATTCCCGATCGCATCTTCGAGGGCTACGGCCCGAACGTCGAGGCGATCCGCAAGCTGGCGGAGGGCGGCGCCACCTTGCTCGTCACCGTCGACTGCGGCACCACCAGCGTCGAGCCCTTCGCCGAGGCGCGCCGCCTCGGCATGGGCATCGTGGTGATCGACCATCACCAGTGCGGCGACGAGCTGCCGCCGGTCGACGCGCTGGTCAATCCCAACCGTCCGGACGACCTGTCGGGCCTCGGCCACCTCGCCGCGGTCGGCCTCGTGCTGGTGACGCTGGTGGCGTTGAACCGCGAGCTGCGGGCCCGCGGATTCTGGAGCGACATGCGGCCCGAGCCCGACCTGCTGTCGCAGCTGCATCACGTCGCGCTGGGGACGGTGGCCGATGTCGCGCTGCTGGTCGGGCTCAACCGCGCCTTCGTCGCCAAGGGACTGATCGCGCTGCGCCGGCGCGACCATGTCGGCCACACCGCGCTGATGGACGTGGCACGGCTGAGCGGGCCGCCGGAAGCCTGGCATCTCGGCTTCATGCTCGGCCCGCGCGTCAATGCCGGGGGCCGGATCGGCCGCGCCGATCTCGGCGTCAGGCTGCTGCTGGAGAGCGATCCGTCCGAGGCCGCGCGCATCGCCGCCGAGCTCGATCGTCTCAACCAGGAGCGGCGGCTGATCGAGCAGCACGCCGAGGCTGAAGCCGAGGCCGAAGCACTCGCCGCGCTTGGCGCCGAGGACAAGGGCGCGGTGATCGTCACCGCGTCCCAGGGCTGGCATCCCGGCGTGGTCGGCCTGGTGGCGGCGCGGCTGAAGGAAAAATTCGCCCGGCCGGCCTTCGCCATCGCGCTCGAGCCCGGCGGCATCGGCACCGGGTCGGGACGTTCGATCAGCGGCGTCGACCTCGGCCGCGCGGTTCGCGAGGCGGTGCACGACGGCATCCTGATCAAGGGCGGCGGCCACGCCATGGCCGCCGGCGTGACGCTGAGCAAGGACAAGCTCGGCGAATTCCGCGCCTATATCGAGGCCAGGCTCGCCGACGACGTCGCCAGGGCGCGGCATGTCAACGAGATCCTGATCGACGGCGCGGTCAGCGCCCGCGCGGTGACGCCGGATTTCATCAACATGCTGAACCGCGCGGCGCCCTTCGGCAACGGCAATCCCGAGCCGGTGGTGGCGCTGCCGGATCATCAGCTGGTCTATGCGGAGGAGGTCGCCAACGCCCATGTCCGCGTCCGCCTGAAGGCGGGGGACGGCGCGGTGGTGAACGGCATCGCCTTCCGCGCGGTCGGGCAGAAGCTCGGCCACGCGCTGAAGGACAATCGCGGCCAGCCGATCCATGTCGCCGGCTCGCTGGCGATCGACCGCTGGCAGGGCAGCGAGCGGGCGCAGCTGCGCGTCATCGACGTCGCGGTGCCCGATCCGGGGCCGGCGCATATTCGGTGAGCGCTGGAGCGCGATCGGATTGGATCGCAATCGCGATTCGGTTGTGTAGTCATAATTATTCTATCTTTTCAGCTTCAGGCGCCGCGACGTCCGCTTCGCGGTCGAAAGCGGACAATGGGAGCGCATGCTGGCATTTCTGCGAAGTGCCAACAGGCGACATCAACGCTGCCGTGCGTGGCTGAGCGCGCCGGCCGATTTCGCACGCTCCCAATCGGGAAGCAAGCGTCCGCAATGATCGCGATGAATAGTGCCGGAACGAGCTTGCCAAGACCGTGTTAAACAGCAAGCCCAAAGAAAACAGGCAAAAGTCCGGAGGCGTCATCCTCAGGATCGGATCGGACGGGCTGCCCGCGTGCCGAACGGCTTATAAAACTTTAGACGCCACAATAATTGAGCTGCAATCCCGAGGCGCTATACTGACGGAGCATCAGGAAGCGGTAACCAGTAAAAAATGTCAGAAGACGAACCGTTCTCGGATCTCCAGCCTATTTTGTGGAAGTGGCTTATCCGGCTGATCTGGGTGGGTAGTATTGCCTTTTTTCAGATCGTCGAATTCAACCGATATCTAAACGGCCAGACCTACAGACCATTCTTTGGCCTTTACGCGGCGGTTCTGTTGGCTCTCTGTTTGTGGGTTGCCGCGAGTTGGCTAGCTCAACCGGCAAAGCGACCAAATAGTTGATGCAAGAGCCCATCCAACGTCCGGTGTGGGTCATTAGCGCCCGTTTTGAGCGACCAGGCGCACGTCCGGTCTGCCCTCGGGAGCGGACATCATCAGCTCCGGTAGACTTGTCTCAAACGTGCCAACCCGCGTCGCGTCTCCGGCCACAGAACCGCGGACAGTGCGGGTGTGGGACCGGTACGCGCTAATCCAGCGCGTAGGGATCACGGACAATTCAGCGCCCATCAAGCCGGCGGACCAGAATGATCAAGGTCAAGTAACCTGCGACCAGACCAACCATCGGGATCAGCGCAATCCACAATGGGGCTGAGTAAATCAGCATCCAGGCAAAAACACTGGAGATACTCGGGTCACCGGGGTGCTTTAAGGCCAACCACTGCCACAACAGGCTGCTTCCTGCGCTCGCGACAAGCACGCTTGCGGCGATGGCCACTACCGGCGGAACAAGACCAAGAATGATCATGCGCTTAAACATCAGAGACCTTGCAAGGTAGGAGCCGCGTTTATCGACAAAACGGTGTCTTTGGGCAATGGTCTTCGTGGTCTTGATCGCCCCTCAAAGGCGCAACTTCCGGTCTGGGTCAAAAACGCCGGTTTGGCGCTCCGCCTGTCACTTCCGATTTGCCCCGATCAACGGACATCGTCAGACCTGGCCGGTTGGTCCGGTTGGTGCCAGGAGGAGAGGACGTCTCGCTAAACGCGGCGAATGGAGCGCGTCCTGGGGGCCTGCCCGTCGCGCTATTTAAATTTTTCCCAGACAAGAGTCACGACGCTCATCTTGCCGTCGCTGGCAAAGGGAGCGGGACGGCTGGTGTAAATGATGCGATCACCGTCGCGCTGGACGTCACGGATGTTGGTGGTGCCGGCCCACACCTCATTCCAGGCAAGGTCGATGTGATGAACGACCTTGCTGCCATCGAAGGTAAAAGTGCCGCCATAGGCTGTCATCGTGCGATGAAGGTCGGCTCGCTGCTGATCCGTCATCTTCTCGATCGATTCCGCCTTTGGCCGCCCATCATAGGTGATGAGAATATTGAAGTGGCCGTCCTTGCCATACATGGCCAAGCCCTTTGGCTTCGTGCCGAACGTGTCCTCGGTCTGTCCGGTATCGAGAAGCTTTCGCGTGGCGCTGATCAACCGATAATTTCCAGCAAATTCCTGTTCCTCGGCCACGGAAATTGACGGAACGAGCAGCCATGCTGCGCCGGCAAGGGCAAGCCTTGAACAAAATAGCATGAACATGGAATACCCCCTCATCCGAACGGTGCGCTGAATCTTAGCACAACTCCAATCGGCCGAGAGTACGTCGAGGATGGCCACGGCACCGTCACCCGAGGTCTGTTCCGGGGTCAGAATCGGAGGCCGGCCAGCCTCCACCCGATGCTGAGCCGGGCTTGCCGCCGAAAGCAGACATGAAGCACTTGCGAGTACCGACCCTTGAGAACCGGGCCTCAACCGCTCTGCCGCAGCCGCGCCAGCACCTTCAGCCCGCCATTGCCGTTGGCAGGCAGGCGTCAGCCCGACCTCGAGCTGGAAATCCCGCGCCGCCTTCATGGTGTCGTTGCCACCGCCGCCGGTGCTGCAGGTGATCGCTCCGTCGGATCACCAGCTGGTCTATGCCGAGGAGGTCGCCAACGCCCATGTCCGCGTCCGCCTCTAGGCCGGCGATGGCGCGGTGGTGAACGGCATCGCTTTCCGCGCGGTCGGGCAGAAGCTCGGCCACGCGCTGAAGGATAATCGCGGCCAGCCGATCCATGTCGCCGGCTCGCTGGCGATCGACCGCTGGCCGGGCAGAGAACGGGCGCAGCTGCGCGTCATCGACGACGCGGTGCCCGATCCCGGGCCGGCGCATATCCGGTGAGCGCTGGACCGCGATCGGACGGGATTGGATCGCGATCGCGTCTACTTCGATCCACCCGACGGCGGCTCTCAATTTAGGCTTGGTGATTATTGATCAGGCAGAAATCAAGGCCGGTTTCGATTTCCGGCGAAATGCCATGAAGCCAATGCCAGCGAAGCCGAGCAGCAGCATTGCCCACGTGGAGGGCTCTGGCACCACACTGATCGCGAACGCCCCGTTGTAATAGGTTGATGGCAGGGCCGTGGCCTCGATCGTGACGACGTCGCCGGAATTCACGCTGAACACAGCCTTGGCGAACGCGTTGGGGCCGGTGGTGCCAAAGGCGGCGTCCGGATTGCTGGTATAGTAAGGTAGGCCTGCAGCCTGAAGCGTCGACGGGTCGCTCGGCGCACCCGGCACCGAGGCCCAGTCATTCGACGTCGCCGTGGCGACCAGCGCGCTATTGACAAACACGTCGAACTGGCTCCCGAGCGCATAGATGCCGGTGATGCGGAAAACTTCCGTAGTGGTGGCAGTGATCGTCACCGGGTAGAAGCTCAATCTACGGGTCTCGGAGTCATAGGGATCGCCTTCTATGATGATCCAGTTGTCGCTGCCTGCCGCAATGTCGGCCTTGGCCGAACTGAGTGCGGCGCTTGTGAGACTGATCGCGACCGCCGAGCCGAGCAGAATCGATGTGATACGCATAAGTTGTTTTCCTTTCTTGCGAGGGTCGGAATGCTTGATATGGCCGGCAGGGAACGGATTGGGCCGCGACCCATCGCGCGATAGACACTGAGATTGTTGCTCGGTTGTAACCGTTTTCAGGTACACTAAGGTAATCGCCTATCTAAGCGATGTCCTTAATGCAATTAAGACAGATATATTCTGGTCGGCTGGCGTCAGCTCGACCTCGAGCTGAAAATCCCGCGCCGCCTTCATGGTGTCGTTGCCACCGCCGCCGGTGCTGCAGGTGATCGCTCCGCCGGATTATCAGCGGGTCTATGCCGAGGAGGTCGCCAACGCCCATGTCCGCGTCCGCCCCAAGGCCGGCGATGGCGCGGTGGTGAACGGCATCGCTTTCCGCGCGGCCGGGCAGAAGCTCGGCCACGCGCTGAAGGACAATCGCGGCCAGCCGATCCATGTCGCCGGCTCGCTGGCGATTGACCGCCGGCAGGGCAGCGAACGGGCGCAGCTGCGCGTCATCGACGTCGCGGTGCCCGATCCCGGGCCGGCGCATATCCGGTGAGCGCTGGAGCGCGATCGGACGGGATCGAATCGCGCTCGCGTCCGCTATACTGTCGAAATCGGGCGACGGGAGCGCAGCAGCAATAGAATATAGAATTGAGTGAATGGCCTCCTCCGTTGTGCTATCAGGCGACGACGCTGCGCAGGCCCTTCCGGGATACCGCCGGAGGGAGCGTTTCCGCGGCTCGCGGATCCGCCGGGACGTGCCGACACGGGAAAACGAAAGGGAAGACCTCATGGCCAACACGACGGCGGAGCTCGAGGCACTGCTCATGCAGCGTTCGCTGACCGACGCGCAACTCGAAGCGGCGGCGAGTGCGGCGCCGGATTTCCGGATCCTGCCGGATGCGACGGTCGTCAAGATCGGCGGGCAGAGCGTCATCGACCGCGGTCGCGCCGCCGTCTACCCGCTCGTGGACGAGATTGTCGCCGCCCGCAAAGCCCACAAACTGCTGATCGGGACCGGCGCAGGCACCCGGGCCCGGCACCTCTATTCAATCGCGGCGGGGCTCAATCTGCCGGCCGGCGTGCTGTCGCAACTCGGCGCCTCGGTTGCCGATCAGAACGCCGCGATGCTGGGGCAGCTGCTCGCGAAGCACGGCATCTCCATGGTCGACGGCGCCGGGCTGTCGGCGGTGCCGCTCTACCTCGCCGAGGTCAACGCCGTCGTGTTCAGCGGCATGCCGCCCTACGGCCTGTGGACGCGCACCGCCCCTGACGGCGTCATCCCGCCTTACCGCACCGACGCCGGATGTTTCCTCCTCGCCGAGCAGTTCGGCTGCAAGGCGATGATCTACGTGAAGGACGAAAACGGTCTCTACACCGAGAACCCGAAGACCTCGAAGGGCGCCACCTTCATCCCGAAGATCTCGGTGGCCGAGATGAAGGCCAAGGGACTGCACGATTCGATCCTCGAATTCCCGATGCTCGACCTGCTGGTGTCGGCACGCCACGTCCGCCAGGTGCAGGTCGTGAACGGCCTCGTCCCCGGCAATCTGACCCGCGCACTTGCCGGCGAGCACGTCGGCACCATCATCACCGCGAGCTGAGAGGACCATCGTCATGGTCGACACCATCAACGACATCAAGCACGTCGCCTCGCCGCTCGCGCGCCAGACCCTCCTCGACGGCGAGCTCACCCGGCCCGTCGCCGGCGGGCGCCCGATCCGGCTGCTTCCCTGGCTGCAGGTCGTGAAGATCGGCGGCCGTTCGATCATGGATCGTGGCCGGGATGCGATCCTGCCGCTCGTGGACGAGCTGCGGAAACTGTTGCCGGAGCACCGTCTGCTCATCCTGACCGGGGCGGGGATCCGCGCCCGCCATCTCTACGGCGTCGGCCTCGACCTCGGCCTGCCGGTCGGCTCGCTCGCTCCGCTCGCCGCCAGCGAGGCCGGCCAGAACGGCCACATCCTGGCATCCTTGCTCGCGCCGGAAGGCGTCTCCTACGCCGAACACCCGACCATCGCCAACCAGCTCGCGATCCATCTCTCCGCGGCTCGCGCGGTCGTCGGCAGCGCCTTTCCGCCGTACCATCACCACGAATTCCCGACCTCGCGCATTCCGACGCACCGCGCCGACACGGGCTCGTTTCTGCTCGCCGACGCGCTGGGCGCCGCCGGCCTCACCATCGTGGAGGACGTGGATGGGGTGTACGACATCGACCCCAAGGGCCCGGGCGGGGACAAGGCGAAGCTGCTCGGAGCGACCACCGCCGCCGATCTTGCGAAGCGCAAGGGCACGCTGCCGCTCGACCGCGCGCTGCCGGAGGTGATGGCGAACGCGCGCCACATCGAGCGCGTGCAGGTCGTCAATGGGCTGGTTCCCGGTCGGCTGACTGCGGCGCTGCGTGGCGAGCATGTCGGGACGATCATCCGTACCGGCGCGAAGCCGGCCTGAGCAGAATGGCGTGCGCCGGAGCGGGGATCCTGGCTTCGGAACGTGAAGCCACTGCTGGAGGTTGCGACAGCCTTCCCTCAACCGCCCTGCCGCAGCCGCGCCAGCACCTTCAGCCCGCCATAGCCGTCGGCCGGCGTCTGCCCGACCTTGAGCTGGAAATCCCGTACCGCCTTCATGGTGTCGTTGCCGACGCGGCCGTCGGTGCCGCCGGTGTCGAATCCGGCCTGGGTGAGCCGGGTCTGCAGCTCCTGGACCTCGGCGAGCGTCAGCGCGCGCTCCGAGCCGGGAAAGGCTTGAATGAACGGGCCGCCGCCGAGGATGCGGTCGCCGAGATGGACGATCGCCAGCGCGTAGTTCATCGACGGATTGTAGCTGCGCACCGCGTAGAAGTTGGGGCCGAGCAGGAATTCGGGGCCGCCCGGCTCCGGCACCCACAATTTGGCAGTGGCCTTCGGCTGCGGAAAGGCCACGCCGTCGGCCCGCGTCACGCCGAGCGACGCCCACTTCTCGTAGCTCCTGGCTCCGCCGGCGTGGACGCCGTGGCTGCGCACCTCGAAGCCCCAGTGTTCGTTGCGGCGGTAGTGGCCGCGGGTCACCAGGAAGCGCGCGGTCGATCCCAGCGCGTCGTCGGGCCTGCCGAACGGCGAGACACGGCCGTCGCCGTCGTAATCGGACCCGACATGGAGCCAGACCTCGGGCATCCACTGGGTGTGCCCCATGGCGCCGGCCCACGAGCCGCGCATCTCCTCGGGCGTCGACCATCCGCGCTGCACGATCTCGAGCGCGTTGAGCAGTTCTGATTCCCAGTAGGCTCTGCGGCGCGGTTCGGCCCAGGCCAGCGCGGCGAGCGAGGGAAACACCGGCCGCATGTGGTTCTGCTGCACCAGCGGATCGCCATAGGCGCTCTCCACCCCCCACAGCGCCAGCAGAGTGCCGCGCTCGACGCCGACGTCGCGCTCGATGCGCGTAAACAGCGCGGCGTTCTTCCTCAGCGCCTCCTTGCCGGCGATGATGCGCCAGTCGGAGACGCGGCGGTTGATGTACTGCCAGGTCTGCTCGGTGAACTCGGGCTGGTCGCGCAGCTGCGCGAACACGCTCATGTCGGGCTCGAGGTTGTCCATCACCCGGGAATAGGTCTCGGCCGTGATGCCGTGGGCCAGCGCGCGGGCGCGGAAGTGTTCGCGCCACTGCTCGAAGTCCGGCGCCGCTGCAGAGGCCGGGCAGGGCGCCGCGACGGAGACCGCCACGGCGGCGCCGAGGCCGAGCACGGCGCGGCGCGAGGGACGAAGGGAATCGGTCGGCGGCATGCGGGAAGCTTAGAGCATGATACGATGGGGTTCAGCTGCGATCGGCGTTCGATTGAGTTGTTGTCGTTCCGGGGCGGGCCACCGGGCCGCGCGAAGCGCGGACCGATGGCGCCGAGCCCGGAACCCATAGCCCCGGTGGTTGGAATGGCCCACCGCCTCCGCCCGTGAGCAAGAACGCTCGCCGAGACACAAAACTAATGTTTGTGGTTAGATCCCGGGCTCGCGCGCGTTGCGCGCGCCCCGGGATGACGCTTCGTCTGCGGTCGAATTGAATTGCGGAGTGGCGGCTGAGGCGAGCCAGAGCGCGGCGGTCACTCGCCTTCGCGGGACGGAGCCGCCGGCGCCGGTGCGTCGGGCGTCGATGGCGCCTCGGGCGCGGCATGGGCCACCGCGCTCGCCGCGGCCGCCGGCTCGTCCGGAATCTCGGTTCCCCGCGCGCCAAGCAGGCGTTCATACGATGCGATCAGGGTGGCGTAGGGGTTGACCCACAGCCAGCCGTCGCGGGTGAAGACCTGGAGATCGAAGTGCAGGTGGCTGGTGGTGCCGCCGGGATAGTCCTGGTAGTTGGAGACCAGCCCGATGGCTTCGCCCTCGCTGACGTGCCGGCCGTTGAGCAGTCCGTCGGCGTCCATGCGCGACGGGGTCATGTGCATGTAGCGGACCCGGACGTGCTCCAGCGCGGTATCGATCACGAGAAACGCGGCCTGCTGGCCGAAGCCGCGCAGGATCATGCCGTCGCGCACGGCGACAATGGGGTAGCGGTTCGACACGCAGCGGTCGGCGCCCTCGTTGCGCAGCGGACACGACGACGGCCGGATGTCCTGGCCCTGGTGGCCGTAGCCGGTGGCGCACTGGCCGACCTCGAACTGCCGCGACTCGCAGAAATTGTCCTGCCACGGATAGCTGTAGTTCTCGTGGGCGGATTCGTCGAACACCAGCGGCTTGTCGTTGCGCTTGCAGCGATACGGTCCGCCCTTGGCCCGCGGCGATGCGGTGCGGCCGGTGAAGTTGCAGTCGCCCCAGTTCAGGAACGATTGCGAGTTGGCGAAGGCCGGCGCGTCGAGCAGCGGAAAGCGCAGCTGGGCGTAGACCGTGGGATCGGGTCGGCCCGCCTGGCCGTGGTAGCCGCTGTTGGTGATGATCGCGCCCAGCGGGCGGTAGGTGAAATCGGGCGAGGGCGTGAGCGGCCGGTCGACCGCGACGGAGTCGATATTGCCGCGCGGGCGCTGCGGCTTGCCGCCGACGACGCGAAGTGCTCCGAGAAAGCGTTCGGCGACCGCGGAGGCCTCGCGGCAGGCGAGGCGGTTGCGGCGCGGCACGCTGTCGAGGCACAGGATCGAGACCACGTAAGGAACGCCGAAGCGCGTGAAGGCGTAGCGCACGTAGCCTTCGCGGATCAGCCGCCGCAATCCGGGATACTGGCCCGCCAGCGCCTTCACCGGCTCGCCCTTGCCGGCCAGCGGGTCGTCGATGGCGTAGACCATGAGCGAGGCGGTGATGTGGACCTCGACCGGCTGCGCGAAGACCCGCGGCGGCATCTCCGGCGCCGCGTCGCGATCGAGCGCGAACACCGCGTCGTAGCCGGACGGGCCGGTGTCGAAGGCCGCGGTCCGGAAGCCGGCCTGATAGTGCGGCAGGATGATGCTCGGGGGCGCGCCGCCGGCGCGATCGCTGAGGTAAGCCGCGGCGTCGAACGGCAGAAGCACCGGCACCGGGCTCTGGTCGATGGCGGAAAAGATCCCCGACGTCACCGCGTTCAGTTGCACCAGCGCCGGCCAGCGCCGCGGATCGTAGGGCTTGAGGCGCCGGGCGCCGGTGAAGGTCAGGAGGCCGGCGCCGTCGGGCCGGGCGCCGAACTCGCCGCGCAGCTCGTCGATGGCCGCACGCCAGTCGGGTTGCGCGACGCTCGCCGACGGCGTCCGGAAGTCCAGCGCATGGGCTTGGCCGGCGACACCGGCGATGCAGCCGAGCCAGGCGATGACGCCGCCGAGCGCGGCCCGGATCGCCCGCGCGCGTGCTTGCCGACGGGGAGGAGCGCCGGGGACCGCCGATCGTGCCTGCCTGTCGCCCCCGTCCAACTCCCCGCCACCACGCTGCTAAAGGTCCCTGATCTTAATCCTTGGCGCGCTCGACGTAAGAGCCGTCCTCGGTCATCACCACAATTCGGGTACCGACGCCGATATGCGGGGGCACGCCGGTCCGCACGCCGTTGGAGAGGATGGCGGGCTTGTAGGACGAGGAGGCGGTCTGGCCCTTGGTGACCGGCTCGGTCTCGACGACCTCGAGGGTGACGCGCTGGGGCAGGGTGATCGACACCGGGTTGCTGTCGTGCAGCGACAGCTTGACCTTCATGTTCTCCTGCAGATAGGGCGCCGACGACCCGACGATGTCCTTGGCGACCAGCACCTGGTCGTAGGTCTCGTTGTTCATGAAGTGGAAGCCGTCGCCGTCCTCGTACAGGTAGTTGAAATCGCGGTCCTCGATGGTGGCCCGCTCGACCTGGTCCGTGGTCTTGAAGCGCTCGGACACCTTCACGCCGTCGCTGATGCGGCGCATTTCGATCTGGCTGACCGGGGTTCCCTTGCCGGGATGGATGTTCTCGGCGCTGAGAACCACATATAGCTTGCCATCCATGTCGATGACGTTGCCCTTGCGAATAGAACTTGCGATGACTCTCACGGATCGGTTTCCTGGATGTTGGGGCTGGAGCCGGGCCGGGACCCGATGCCCGGCCGCGGGCGGTGTTTCGGCCGGCAACATACTGAGAATTCGCCATAAAGCCAGCGTTTTGCGGCGAAATCGGGTGGCGGCGGGATGCTGACCGACAACTTCCCGTCCCCATGGTGGGCGCCCGAGCGCCACGCCGATCGCCGGCCGTTCCTGCGGGCCCGGGCCGCGATTGCGCGAGCGCTGCGGGCATGGTTCGAGGCCGCCGGATTTACCGAGGTCGAGACCGCGATCCTGCAGGTGTCGCCAGGCAATGAAACCCACCTCCATGCGGCGTCGGCCCAGGTCACGCTGCCGTCCGGGCGGCACCTGAGGCGGTATTTCCGGACCTCGCCCGAATTCGCCTGCAAGAAGCTTCTGGCCGCCGGCGAGGATCGAATCGTCGAATTCGCGCGGGTCTTCCGTGATCGCGAGCGCGGCGACCTCCATCTGCCCGAATTCACCATGCTGGAATGGTATCGCGCCGGCGCGCCTTGCGACGCGGTGATCGCCGATACCGTCGGCGTCGTCGCCGAGGCCGCCCGCACCACCGGGACGCGGCTGTTCTCGTTTCGGGGGCGCATCGCCGATCCGGGCGCGGAACCGGAGCGGCTGACGGTGGCCGAGGCGTTCGAGCGCTATGCCGGCATCGACCTGCTCGCCACCGTCCCCGCCGGGGGGGCCGACCGGGATGCGCTGGCGGCGGCGGCCGCCCGCTGGGTCCGGGTCGCCGCCGACGACACCTGGTCCGATCTCTTCAGCAAGATCCTGGTCGCCCAGGTCGAGCCGAATCTGGGGCAGGGCCGCCTGACCGTGCTGTGCGACTACCCGGCGCCCGAGGCGGCGCTGGCGCGGGTCAAGCCGTCGGACCGGCGGGTCGCCGAGCGGTTCGAGGTCTATGCCTGCGGTGTCGAGCTCGCCAACGGCTTCGCCGAACTGACCGACGCCGCCGAGCAGCGCGCGCGCTTCGTCCAGGCGATGGACGAGAAGGAGCTGCGCTACGGCGAGCGTTATCCGCTCGACGAGGAGTTTCTGGCGGCGGTGGCGCGGATGCCGCCGGCGAGCGGGGTTGCGCTCGGCTTCGACCGCCTGGTGATGCTGGCGAGCGGCGCCTCCCGCGTCGACCAGGTGGCGTGGACGCCGCCGGAGGCGGACGCGTGAGCCCACCGAAGCCGCTCCACGCCGCGGCCACGCTGCGCAGCGTCGGCGATCTCATCGCCCATGGGCTGGCGGCGGAGCGCGACCGCGACGATCTCGAACGGGTCGCCGCGCGCTACGCCGTCGCCGTCACCCCCGCGGTCGCCGCCCTGATCGACGCCGACGATCCGCGCGATCCGATCGCGCGCCAGTATCTGCCGAGCCGCGACGAACTGGTGTCGACGCCGGGCGAGCGGGCAGATCCGATCGGCGACGATGCCCATGCCCCGGTGCGCGGCATCGTCCATCGCTATCCCGATCGCGTGCTGCTGAAGCTCGTCCATGTCTGCGCCGTCTATTGCCGGTTCTGCTTTCGCCGCGAGATGGTGGGACCGGGCAAGGAGACTGCGCTGTCGCCCGAGGCCTATGGCGAGGCTCTCGCCTATATCCGCGCCCGGTCGCAGATCTGGGAGGTGATCCTGACCGGCGGCGATCCGCTGGTGCTGGCGCCGCGGCGCCTCGCCGAGGTGATCGCCGATCTCGCGGCCATCGATCACGTCAGGATCATCCGGCTGCATACCCGTGTGCCGGTGGCCGATCCGGCGCGGGTCACGGCGGATCTGGTCGAGGCCCTGCGCACCCGCGGCGCCGCCGTCTGGGTCGCGCTGCATGCCAATCATCCGCGCGAATTGAGTGCCGAGGCGCGCGCCGCCTGCGCGCGGCTGGTCGACGCCGGCATCCCCATGGTCAGCCAGTCGGTGCTGCTGCGCGGCGTCAACGACGACGCCGCGACGCTCGAGGCCTTGATGCGCGGCTTCGTCGAATGCCGGATCAAGCCCTATTACCTCCATCACGGCGATCTCGCTCCGGGCACCGCGCACCTGCGCACCCCGCTGGAGGCGGGACAGGCCCTGATGCGGGCGCTGCGCGGCCGCGTCTCCGGTCTCTGCCAGCCCGACTACGTGCTCGACATCCCGGGCGGGCTCGGCAAGGTGCCGGTCGGCCCCGGCTACCTGTCGCGCGAACAGGGAACCTCGGCTCCGCGCTACCGCGTGGTGGACTATTGCGGCGACGTTCACGCCTATCCGCCGGACCAGGCGGACTGACGGGGCTTGCTTTGCGTCAAGGCGGAACGATCGAATTTGCGGTGAATTTTCCAAATCACCGGAGGCGCGTGCACAAGCCGTTGTTGGGCGACTTGCGAGTGAGTTAGAGTGCCCCTGACCGAGTCATGAGGTCCTTGGCGCTCGGCGCGCCGGGGACGCGGATTTTCCAGAGCAAAGCGGGAAGCGAGCCATGTCGCGATTGACGTCAGCACTCATCGTCCTCTCCTTCGTGGCCGCGACCGCCGCATCGGCCCAGACCGGTGGCGCGGGCGCCGGTGCCGGCGGCGCCAAAGGGGGCGTCTGGCCGGCCCCGGTCGGGCACCGCCAGCCGACCCAGTCCGACCTGCGTTCCACCGGCGGCAACAATCAGAACGCGATCGATGCCGACGACAAGGCGCTCGACAAGAAGATCAAGAGCATCTGCAAGGGCTGCTGACGGGCGGGCACGCGTCGCCAGATGTTCTGCGTCACCCGCGGGCTTGACCCGTGGGGTTCACGCTTCAGGGCCGTGCCGTGTCGCAAAGCGTGGATTGCCGGGTCAAGTGTTCAGCCCGGGGACATGGCCGGCAATGACGGGGGTAGCGGTAGCCGCCGCGTCACCAAACTTTCCGCGTCACCCGCCGGCTTGATCCGCGGGTCCACGCTTCACGGCAGTCGCCGTGAAGGGAAGCGTTGATTGCATGGTAACGCGGCTTTCGCCGCGTTGCGTTCTTCTCGGGTGCACCAAGTGGGGTAAACCCGGCGTGCTGGGTCAAGCCTGGCAATGACGAGAAGCAACTGTCGCACCCTGTTTTTCAAGCGTTGCGCGCGGCCAGCGCCATTCCGATCAGCGCCGCGCCGCCGAACACCAGGTTGATGCCGACCAGGAGGCCGATCGCCCACGACGCCGAGCCGGGCAGGCCGGTGATGATGATGGCGGCGATCAGCAGATCGACCAGGCCGGCGGCGACCAGCAGGCCCCAGCGTTGCGACAATTGCTTGCGGTGGTCGAGCGCGTACATCACGGTGGCGACGCCCTCCATCACGAAATAGACCCCGACCACGATGGTCAGCGACACGATCCCCTGCACCGGCCACATCAGCAGCACGATGCCGGCGGCCGCGGCCAGCAGCGCCGAAAACAGCGACCAGCCGAAGCCGGGCAGCTGACGCGCGGAGAACGTCAGGATGAACTGGACGATGCCGCTGACCAGGAACATGCAGCCGAGCACGATGGTGATGGCGAGGCTCGCCACCAGCGGCACCAGGATGGCCGCGAGGCCGAGAACCACCAGCACGATGCCTTCGACCAGGAAGGCTTTCCAGTGATCGCGAACCGCCGCGGTCATGCCGGACTGCAGCCGCGAGATGTCGTCGGGTAGGGCCATCGTTGTCTCCATCGACAAAGGGGCGCGTGACCAGGGGTACACGGCGGCCGCACGTTCGGCTGAGCCATTTCACATCGAAAGCGGCGCCGGAATCAACAGCGCCGTCGCACGCGTCCGCTGTTCAGCTGTCGAGAATGGCGACGGCGCGGGTCCAGCCCGCCGAGGCGCGCGCGATCTTGACCGGGAAGCACGACACCGTGAAGCCGGTCGACGGCAGCTGGTCCAGGTTGTGCAGCTTTTCGAGGTGGCAATAGCCGATGTGGCGGCCGGCCTTGTGGCCCTCCCAGATCAGGCTGGCGTCATGGGTTTCGGCGTATTTCCTGGCGGTGAAGACGAACGGCGCGTCCCAGCTCCAGCCGTCGGTGCCGGTGAGGCGAACGCCGCGTTCCAGCAGGTACATGGTCGCCTCGTAGCCCATGCCGCAGCCCGAGACCACGTAGTCCGGCCGGCCGAATTTGGCGCCGGCGCTGGTATTGACCACCACGATCTCGAGCGGCTGCAGGGTATGACCGATTCGTTTCAGTTCGGCCTCGACGTCGGCGGCGCTCACCACATAGCCGTCGGGGAAATGGCGGAAGTCGAGTTTCACGCCGGGTTGCAGGCACCACTCCAGCGGCACCTCGTCGATGGTCCAGGCGCGCTCGCCGCGGTTCATGGTCGGGTGGAAGTGCCACGGCGCGTCGAGATGGGTGCCGTTGTGGGTCGAGAGATTGACCTGCTCCACCGCCCAGCCCTGGCCGTCGGGGAGATCCTCGGCCTTCAGCCCGTCGAAGAACTGCAGCATGCGCGGCAGGCCCTGCTGGTGGTCGATGTATTCGATGGTCGGATGGGTGCCGGGCGGATCGGCGGGGACGTCGTTCTCGAGCGCCACGGAGATGTCGATCAGTCGCCTTGCCATGGGGTTCTCTCCCGTTCTTGATGTTTGATCTCAGGCGGTTTGCCGCTCGACCTTGTTCTTCAGCACGCCGATCTTTTCAACTTCGAGCTCAATCACGTCGCCGTGTTCGAGATAGTGGCCGAGTTCGAGGCCGCAGCCGTTGCCGACGGTGCCCGAGCCGATGAATTCGCCCGGCATCAGCGTCTCGTCCTGGCTGACATGGGCGATGATCTCCTCGAACGAGAACAGCATGCCCTCGGTCACGCCCTTGGAGCGCGTCTCGCCGTTGACCCGCGCCTCCATCCTGAGCTTGTACGGGTCGCCGATCTCATCAGGCGTAACGATCCACGGGCCCAGCACGTTGCCGCCGTCGAAGCTCTTGCCCTTGGCGGGGCCGAGCCGGCCTTCCATTTCGATACGCTGGGCGTCGCGCGCCGAGAAGTCGTTGAAGATCGTGAAGCCGAAAATGTGATCGGCGGCCTTGGCGGCCGGGATGTTGGCGCCCTTGCCCTTGGTGACGATGCCGAATTCGAGCTCGTAGTCCATCACCTGGCTGTAGCGCGGCCATTTGACCGTGGTGTTGGTGCCGCGGACGCTGAAGCGGTTGGTGATGTAGAAGATCGGCTGCCTGCGATAGACCTCGGGAAGTTCGGGCAGCGGCTCGGCGTCGATCCGCGCCAGCTCCGCCATGTCGCCGCGGGCGCGCGCCGCCAGCTTGAGCTGGCCGCGCGGCGCCTGCAGGATGTGAAGCGGGAACGACATGCCGTCGCGCATCTGCCGCGGCTCCGGCAGCGGCGCCAGGATGTCGACGCCGGCCACCGCCGCGGAGAGATCGTCCTCGGAGCCCAGCTTCGTGAACAGGGCGTGGGCCCGCTCCAGCGCCGCCGGGCCGGCATCGATCAGCGCCAGCATGGAGGCGAAATCGGACGCGGACTGACCCGCGCACTGCGCCGCGGCCGCGAGGTCGAACACCCTGGTATCCGCCTGGTGCACCAGCCCGACCCGTTCCGTGCCGCCGTTACGATAGGTCGCGAGTTTCATGACGCTGTCTTCCTCCCGGTCTTGCCTGCCGTTAAAATATATGATCTGAAATAATATCGATAAACAAGAGGTCGGTGCACAAAATCGACCGTCGCCGGACAATCGGGACAGGGAGGACGGGATGAAGGCATGGCTTGGAGTGGCGGTCGGCCTTGCGGCGGCGCTGGCAGCAGGCGCGGCGGCAGCCGACAAGATCCAGGTGGGCTGCACGCCGACCAACGACTGTGCCTCGGCCATGGTGGCGGTCGACGAAGGGATTTTCAAAAAGCACGGTCTCGACGTCGAGATGATGCTGATCGCGCTGAACTCGACGATTCCGGCGGCCATCCTGTCCGACTCGATCCAGATCGGCGGTCCGACGGCGACCGTGTTCTTGCAGGCGGTCGATGGCGGCCTCGATCTTGTCGCCATCGCCGGCGCCTCGACCATGACCAAGGCCTCCAGCGACGCGGTCGGCGCCTTCGTCCGCAACGGCGTCGAGATCGCCCAGCCGAAGGATTTCGTCGGCAAGAAGGTCGGCGCGCCGGGGCTCGGCGCTTTTCTCCACGTGCTGTTTCGCAAGTGGCTGATCGACAAGGGCGTCGATCCCAAGAGCGTCAATTTCGTCGAGGTCACGTTCCCGACCATGAACGACGTCCTGAAATCGGGAACGGTCGATGCGGTGCTGACCGCGGAGCCGTTCATCGCGCGCATGACGGCGGCGGGCACCGGCACGGTGGCCGCCCGTTACGCCAGCGATCTGGCGCGCACCGAGCCGATCATCTTCTATGCCGCGTCGCGCGACTGGGCGGAGAAGCACCCCGACCTCGTCAAGCGCTTCCGCGAGGCGATCACGGAGGCGGCAGCGATCGTCAACGCCGATCGCGACAAGGCCAGCGCATCGATCGCGAAATTCACCAGGCAGCCGCTCGAGCTCATCAAGATGGTGCCGCCGAACCGCTCGGAACCGGCGCTGACGGGGGGCCAGCTCGCCTGGTGGATCGAGGTGATGAAGCAGCAGAACATGCTGCAGACCGATATCGACCTCGACCGAATCGTCCTGAAGTAAAGGAGGCGGGATGACCCAGCCCCGCGGCGCCGATGCCGACCCATCCAACGGCGACACCTTGAGCGAACGCGCGGCGAGCCTGCTCCAGCGCGACATTCTCGCCGGCCACCTCGCGCCGGGCGCGCGGCTCGGGATCGTCGAACTGGCGCAGCGCTACGAGATCGGCGCGACGCCGCTGCGCGAGGGCCTGTCGCGCCTGGTGTCGCGCGGATTGATCGTCGCCATCGGCCAGCGCGGCTTTCGGGTCGCCGCCGTGAGCGAGGACGACCTGCGCGACATCACCCGGATCCGCACCGTGGTCGAAGTCGAGGCGCTGCGGCTGGCGATGACCCAGGGCGGCGACGCCTGGGAGGCCGAGGTGCTCGCGGCGCTGCATCGGCTGCGCCGCAACGTCGAGCGGATGGGGGCGCGGTTCAGCGAGGGCAGCGAGGAGTTCGACGCCCTGCACAAGGGCTTTCACACCGCCTTGCTCGCCGCCTGCGGCTCGCCGCGGCTGCTGGCGGCGCACGGCGATCTCTACGATCAGGCCTATCGCTACCGCCGCGTCATGATGCACCGGATCGAGGAGGCGCGGGAGTTCGTCGACAGCCACCGCATGCTGGCCGATCGCGTGCTGGCCCGCGACGTCGCCGGCGCGCAGGCGATGCTGGCCGATCACCTCGCGTCGACCCTGCAGATCGTCTATCCGTCGCAGCCGGGGCGGCCGTCGTGAACGCGCGGACCGGTGGCGTGGCGGCAACGGCGTCGCGCGGCGGGCAGATCGCCTTCGCCGGCGTCGGCATCGAGCTCGGCGGCAAGACGATCATCGAGAATCTTTCGTTCGCCGTGAGTCCGGGAGAGTTCGTCTGTATCGTCGGGGCCTCGGGTTGCGGCAAGACCACGGCGCTGCGTCTGGCCGCGGGGCTCTACCGGCCGAGCCGCGGCACGGTGAGCTTCTCCGGCGCGGCGATGGCCGGCCCGCGCCGCGACATCGCCATCGTGTTCCAGGACTACGGCAAGGCGCTGCTGCCGTGGCGCACCGCGGCCGGCAACGTCGCGCTCGCTCTGGAGGCCGCCGGCGTCCCGTCGGCGCAGCGGGCGCCGCGGATCGATGCGCTGCTCGACAAGGTCGGACTGCCCGCCCATGGCGCGAAATACCCGTCCGAAATGTCGGGCGGCATGCAGCAGCGCCTGCAGATCGCCCGCTGCCTGGCGCAGGAGCCCGCGGCACTCCTGATGGACGAACCGTTCGGCGCGCTCGACGCCATGACGCGGCAGGGCCTGCAGGACGAGGTGCTCGCGCTGGTCGGCGCCAGCGGCGCCACGGTGATCTTCGTCACCCACGACCTCGAGGAGGCGATCTATCTCGGCGACCGCGTCATCGGGCTGCTGCCGCATCCCGGCCGCATCGGCCTCGACCTCGAGGTCGACCTGCCGCGCCCGCGCGACCAGCTCGCGACCCGCGAGCATCCCGAGTTTCTGCGGCTGCGCCGCGAACTGTTCGATTTCATCAGGACCTCGGAAGCATGAGGGGCGAGCGATGATCGCCGATCGCGCCAAGCCCTTCGTGCTGCCGCTGGTGCTCGTCGCGGCCGCCGAGATCGCCGCCCGCGCGTCGCATCTGCAGAGCGATACGCTCGCCGCGCCCAGCGAGATCGCGGTCGCGCTGGCCGCGAGCGCGGTCGACGGCAGCCTGCTGGTCGCGACCCGCGACACCCTGCTGTCGGCCTTCGCCGGCCTCCTGATCGGCGCCGCGATCGGGCTTGGCGCCGGGCTCGCGCTCGGCCTCGTCGACATCCTCGACCGCGCCCTGGAAGTCACCATCGAGGCGATCCGGCCGATCCCGTCGGTGGCGCTGTTGCCGATCGCGCTGATCGCGCTCGGCTTCGGCTACCGCATGGAGATCGCCATCGTCGCCTTCGCCTGCGTCTGGCCGGTGCTGATCTTCACCCGCGCCGCGGTGCGCGATGTCGAGCCGCGGCTCTCCGAGGTGGCGCGGGCGCTGCGGCTGACGCCGTGGGCCAAGGCGACCAAGATCGTGGTGCCGGCGGCGCTGCCGCGGATCTTCGTCGCCTTCAGGCTCGCCGCCGGCATCGCCCTGATCGTCGCGGTGACGGTGGAGATCGCGGTCAATCCGCTCGGCCTCGGCGCCGCCATCATGACGGCGCAGCAGTCGCTGCGGCCGGCGTTGATGCTGGCGCTCTTGGTGTGGATCGGCCTCGTCGGCTTTGCCCTCAATGCCGCCCTGGTGCTGGCCCAGCGCCGTCTGTTCGGCCGCTTCGCGCCGGTCGAGGAGCCGCGATGACCGCCGCGGTCGTGGTCTGGCGCCTCATCAGCCTCGCGGTCGCCGTCGCGTTCGTCGGGCTGTGGCAGGTCGTCGCCAACGCAAAGCTGGTGTCGCCGGTGTTCCTGCCCGGGCCGGACCGCGCCTGGGCCGCGCTGGTGCGCGGCTTTGCGGGCGGCGAACTGTGGGCCAAGCTCGTCGGCACGCTGCAGCACATGGCGCTCGGCTGGCTGCTCGCCTCCGTCGTCGGCATCGCGCTCGGCGCCCTGATCGGCTCGTCGCGGGCGATGCGCGCCTATGTGGCGCCGACCCTGGAATTCCTGCGGCCGCTGCCGGCCTCGGCCGTCATTCCGGTCGCCATCGCGCTGTTCGGCCTGACTGAGGCCATGGCGCTGTGCGTCATCGCCTTCGGCTCGATCTGGCCGCTCCTGCTCGCCACCATCCACGGCTTCGCCGCCGTCGAGCCGCGGCTCTACGAGGTCGCCCGCGCGCTCGGGCTATCGCGAGCCGCGGTGATCTTCAAGATCGCGCTGCCGTCGGCCAGCCCCGACATTGTCGCCGGCATGCGGCTGAGCCTGACGGTGGCGCTGATCCTGTCGGTGGTGTGCGAAATGCTGGCCGGCCTCGACGGCCTCGGCCACTGGGTGCTGCTGTCGGCGCGCGCGTTTCGCTCCGCCGACCTGTTCGCCGGCGTGATCCTGCTCGGCGCCATCGGCTATCTCACGGCGCAAGGCATGACGGCGGCCGAACGGTATGTCCTGAAATGGCGCGGGCAGGGGCACTAAGGGGTGCTTGCCGCGCCCGGCAAACGTCATTATACGTTCCGCCACGTCGCGCCGCCGGAATCGGGTCCTCTCGACCTGCGGACCGTAACTACCTCAGGGCATTGCGGTTTTCGACGTAAACGCATGGACCAGCGCCACGCCGGGCAAGATGCCGGGCGGCCCCGCGGGTCGATCGTTTTGGCTCCCTTCGTCTATCGGTTAGGACGCCACCCTTTCACGGTGGAGAGAGCGGTTCGATTCCGCTAGGGAGCGCCACGCTGTGCCAGCTGCGCGCTTCTCGTGTTCAGCCGGCTTGCAGGGGCGGCGTCATGGGTCGCCTGTGAGACGGCCGCCGTCGCTCAACCCTGTTTCTTTCTGCTACGCCGCCGGCTTCGTTCGTCGCGATCTCGGCCGCAGTCCTTCGGGCGGACTCTCGGCCGGTGCCAGGGGCACCGACGAGACAACGATCCGGTTGGCCTCCAGCCCGAGCAGCCAGCGGTTCAACGACCAGAACGACTTCTCGCCGGTCCTGTCGTGCTGAGCGCCGGTCTGGTGACCGCACCTGGCCGCGGCGCGTACCTCGCTCGGCGTCATGCCGTAGAGTTCGCGAAAGGCGCGGCTGAAGACGGCGTCGTTGTTGAACCCGCATTGCTGCGCGATCGTGCTGATGCGTTCTTCGGCGCGGTTCGGATCGGAGATCGCAAGGTAGCTGCGCATCAGGCGGCGATGACGAAT
This sequence comes from Xanthobacteraceae bacterium, assembly GCA_031291445.1. Classification (GTDB taxonomy): domain Bacteria; phylum Pseudomonadota; class Alphaproteobacteria; order Rhizobiales; family Xanthobacteraceae; genus Bradyrhizobium_A. The sequence continues at coordinate 42,846 of JARLJA010000163.1, forward strand.
GTAGTTGCGTACACCGCCCATGGGCTCGAACGCGCGGTAAAGTGAAGCCCGCGAGACGCCGAACTGCGCACCGATCCTGTCGGCGTTCAGCTCGGGATTGCCAAGGTCCTGATCGATCGCGTTGCGCATCGCCTGCAGCAGTGAGAACGCGACGCTGCGCGCGGCCGCGTCGCGTCCGTTGGCCGACGGTCCGACGCAGGCCGCAAGCAGTGCGGCCGTTCCCCGCGCCGTGGAGGTGTGTTCGGCGGTGGTCGTTCGCCGGGCCTGGGCGTGCAGCATCATCATATGCGATTTCAGCAATTCGTTGAGCGGCGTCTCGGCGCGCAGGACCAGTCCGTGCATCCCGTCGAAATCGGAGATCAGCGCGCTCAGCAGCGATCGCTTCAGGATGACGGATACGATTTCATACGGCTCCGCGGTGATGCTGGCCGGTCGGCTGAGATCGAACACGGCGATGTCGCCTGCACGAACCTCCGATGTCTGGCGATCGGCGTCGAAGCGAAAGCAGCCCTTCAAGGAGAGCTGGAAGATGATGGTGTCGATGCCGCTCCTGGCGATGGCGCCGCGGGTCCGTTCGAATCGCGCCGCGATGGAGGTGGTTCTGACGACGGCCATGCCGGCGAAATGAGATCCGGTCGCCTGCATGGTGAATTCGCGCTGACGCTGGCGCTCCTGTGCGGCGACGCCGAAATCCGGAGATGAGGCCCAGCACCAGAATTCGAATTCGTGGGCGGAGACCCGCAGATCAAATGGCGGTGGAGAGTCTGAATCGGCTTCACGCTCGATCATGTCTGCTCACAAAATGTCTTAACGCTGCATTTCCTTGCTGAAATTAGTTTGATGTAAAACAACCGGTCGCGTTAACGCAAGCGCGCCGCGCCGTCGCACGCAGCTACCGGTTATTTGAGTTAATCGGCGCTCGGGTCGGGGCCTGCTCAACGCGTGTTAATCAATAAACGCGGTCGGGCGTTAATGACTATTACGGCGCCATGGCAGCGAGCCGGATTCAGTGCGCGCATTAACTAATCGAAATCGCGAAGCGGACCAATGCGAGTGCGGTCCGGTGCGAATGCCGCGAGGCGCGAAAATACGGGGGCGATGACGGTGCTCTGCGTCCGGCGATCCGCGATAGATTGCGCGTGATCGATCTGCGGATAAGCAAGCCGCGCCGCGCGTTGATCGACATGCGCGCCCGGCGTCAATCGTTTGGCGATAGAGCCCTCGACTGTGCGTGGCGTCTCGTTTGCGTGCTTTCTCTTGATGCCGTGTCTCAATTATCGCGTGCGCCATTGACCGCCCAATACCTCTGCGTTTTACCTCGCGTAATTTCGCCTGACGTGAAGTTCTCTGCGGAAAATCAAACGTCTTGCGCGATCGGGGCGTTGGGGCAGGGTTATGGGGTTCGGTCAATCCAGGCTGCGGCTGATCTTTGCCGTGGCCGCGGTGCTGGTGTCGTTCGTCGGCGGGGCTCATGCGACCTCGACGCCGGCCGTGAGCTCCATTTCGCCGAGCTCCGGCACCACCGACGGCGGGACATCCGTCACGATCACCGGCAGCGGCTTCACCGGCGCGACCACCGTGACCATCGATGGCGTCGCGGTCAGCGGATTTTCGGTGATCAACGACGGACAGATCAACGCGACCACGGCTGCGTATACGGCGCAGCCGCCGAGCACCGGGGGCGTCTACGTGTCGAACGGCACGAATTCCGGCTCCGGCAGCGCCTTCACTTACAACGAACCCGCGGCGACGGTAACGTCGATTTCCGTCAGCTCGGGACCATCCAGCGGCGGCACCCAGTTCAACATCACGGGTACCCACTTCAACTACACCACCTCGGTGACGGTGGGCGGCGTTGCCGTGCAGTCGTTCACGGTCAACAGCTCGACGTCGATCACGGTGGTGACGGCGGCGGACACCGGGACCGTCACTCCGACGGTGACCGGGATTTCCCCCAACCACGGCGGCACCGGCGGCGGCACCGGCGTCACGATCACCGGAACCAACTTCGCCCGTGTCGCCGATGTGGTCGTGACCAACGCGAGCGGCTCCCCCAGCGCCACCAGTTCCGCGGATCAGTTCACCTACAAGGGCGTGACCGGGGTCCTGATCGGCGGCACGGCTGCGACGAACGTGTTCGTCATCGATTCGACGACACTGACAGCCACCTCGCCGCCGGGAATCCCGGGCGTGACCGGCGTGCTCGTCACCAACGGTGCCGGCAATTCCGGCTCGAGCGGCGACAGCCTCTACACCTACACGGACGGCGGTCCGAGCATCAACACGATCGGTCCCGAATTCGGCCTCACCAGCGGCGGCACCACCATCATCATCACCGGCGCGCATTTCGTGCCGGGCACGAAGCGGGACGGCTCGACCGCGACCACGGTCACCATCGACGGCATCCCGGCGACCAACGTGTCCGTCAATTCCACCGCGACCCTTTCCGCGACGGTGCCGGCGGACAGCGCCGGTGCCAAGTCCGTGGTGGTGAGCACGGTCGCGGGCACTGCAACCGGCTCCTACCTGTACATTGCGCCCGCCACGCCGATCATCACATCGGTTTCGCCGAACGGCGGCTCAATCGCCAATGGAGGCACGACCGCGGGCGGGACCCAGGTCAAGATTCTGGGCGCCAACTTCACCGGCGCGACCTCGGTGACGTTCGGCGGCGTCGCGGTGTCCGGGTTTACCCTGGTCAGCTCCGGCGAGATCGACACAACGACACCGACGCACACGGCGGCCGGTGCCGTGGATGTGGTCGTCACCGTGGTGGTGCCAAATGGGGGCGGGACCTTCACCGGCACCGGGACGGGCGCGTTCACCTACGTGATTCCGCCGCCGGTCGTAACCGCGGTCGGACCGACCGTCGGCACGACCGTTGGCGGCACCGTCGTGACGATCACCGGCCAGTATTTTGGCGGCGCCACCGCGGTCAAGTTCGGCGGCGCGGCGGCATCGGCCGTGACCGTCAACAGCGCCGGGACTTCGATTACCGCGACGTCGCCGCCGGGCAGCGGCACCGTCGACGTGACGGTGACGACGCCTTCCGGCACCAGCACAACCAGCTCCGCCGACCAGTTCACCTACGGGACGCCGCCACCGGTGGTGTCGTCGGTGTCTCCCTCGGGCGGTACCGTCGCCGGCGGCACATCGGTCGTCATCACCGGCACGAATTTCACCGGGGCAACCGGCGTGACGTTCGGCGGGGTCGCCGCGACCATCGTCAACGTCAGCGCCACCTCGATCACTGCGACAACGCCGGCGCATGCCGTGGGCGCCGTGAACGTGTCGGTGACGACCCCGGCCGGCACCGGGACCGGTGGCAATCTCTATACCTATGGCGCGTCGCTGCCGACCGTCACCTCGATTTCGCCCGCGAGCGGCACCACCCTCGGCGGCACGCTGGTCACCATCACCGGCACGGGCTTCTCCGGAACGCCCAATGTGACGATCAACGGCATTGCCGCGGGCAATGTCATCGTCACCAGCCCGACCACGCTGACGGCGGTCACCCCGGCCGGCACCGGCACCAACGACCCGGTGATCGTCACCACATCGGTCGGTCCGAGCGCTGCGGCTGCGATCTACAGCTATGTGGCGCCGGGGACGCCGACGGTATCGGCGCCGACCGTGAGCCCGGGCGGGGTCAGTCCGGGCAGCGGTCCGACGTCGGGCGGCACGCTCATCACCATCACGGGCACCAATCTGACCGGCGCGACCGCGGTGGTCGTCGGGGGCAACGCCGCGACCGGCGTGCATGTGGTCAGTTCCACCACGATCACCGCGACGACGCCGCCGGGCACCGTGGGCGCCAAGGATGTGGTCGTGACCACGCCGGGAGGAACCGTCACCGCAGCGGCAGCCTTCCAGTACGTCACCGCAGCGCCGACCGTGACCGCGGTCAACCCGAACTCCGGCTCGGCGCTGGGCGGCACTGCCGTCACCATCACCGGCACCAATTTCACCGGGGCGACCGCGGTGACGTTCGGTGGCACCGCCGCGGCCACTTTCACCGTCGTCAACGCCACCACCATCTCCGCGACCACGCCGGCACATGGCGCCGGCGTGGTCGCCGTGGCGGTCACGACGCCGGGCGGCGGGACCGGCACTGGCAACAACCTTTTCACCTTCGTGTCCTCGTCGCCGCCGACGGTGACGGCGATCTCGCCCAACCACGGCGATGTCGGGGGCGGCACGTCGGTCACCATTACCGGCACCAATTTCACCAACGCCACTGCCGTGACGATCGGCGGAGCGGCGGTGCAGTTCAAGGTGGTGGTCAACTCGACCACGATCACGGCCACGACCGGAGCGCACGCGGCTGGCGTCGCCGATACCGTGGTCACGACGACATCGGGCACCAGCGCGACCAGCTCCGCGGACCAGTTCACCTACACGTCGAAGCCGACGGTCTCCGGCATTTCGCCCAACAGCGGTCCGAGTGCCGGCGGCACCACGGTGACCATCACCGGCACCAACCTGACCGGCGCGACCTCGGTCCTGTTCGGCTCGACGCCGGCGACAATCGTCTCCAACGGGCCGAATTCGATCACCGCCACGGCGCCACCGGGCAGCGGCACGGTCAACGTGACGGTGACGACGATCGGCGGCACCAGTGCCGTGAGCACGCCCGACCAGTTCACCTACAGCGGCGTGCCGACGGTGACCCTGGTGACGCCCAATGCCGGCCCGATCGCCGGCGGCACCCGCGTGACCATCACGGGGACCAACTTCACCGGCGCCACCGCGGTCAAGTTCGGCGCGACGAGCGCCACCTCGTTCAGCGTCAACTCGGCGACCTCGATCACCGCGGTTTCGCCGGCCGGCAGCGGCGCGGTCGATGTCAGGGTGACCACGCCCGGCGGCACCAGCGCCACAAGCCTGGCCGACATGTTCAGCTACGCCAAGGCGGCGACCTCGCTGACGCTGACCTCGACGCCGAACCCGAGCGTCGTCGGACAGCCGGTGACGTTCACGGCAAAGATCACAGGCAATTCGCCGACCGGCACGGTCACGTTCACCTACAACAACGCCGTCATCGGCACTGCGACGCTGGTGAATGGCATCGCGACGTTGAAGATCTCGTCGCTTCCCGCCGGAAGCGATTCCATCTCGGCCTCGTATCCCGGCGACGCCAACAACGCCGCGGATCCGGAATCGATCATCCAGGTGGTCCAGAACAATTCCGACAGCGCGAATCTGCGTCAGATGCAGCTCACCGTGATGCCGATCGTTTCCAATCTGTCCGGTCAAGCGATCAGCGGGGCGATCGACTCGGCGATCGGCGTCGGCCTTGGCGGCGATCCCCAGCTGCTGACGCCCAATGGCGGCGGGTTCACCTACTATTTCGATGGCACCACGCAGCCGCAGGCTTCGAACGAGAGCGGTGAAAAGCTGACGTCCTCCACCCAGGCCCTGACCACCCCGGGCGGCGGCGGCAACTCCAGGATCGACGACGATTTCAAGGCGCTCGGCTTTGCCGATCGGGGTTCGGTGTCGCCCGTCGTCAAGACCGGCCCGCTGCCGACCCAGATGCCGCGCGACTGGCTTGCCTGGGTCGACGTGCGCGGCGCCGGCTTCGGTCATTCGGGCGCGGCCAACGATCTCAACGGCACGCAGGTGAACGTGCTGGCCGGACTCACGCGCAGGGTGCTGCCCGGCTTCGTGATCGGTGCGCTCGGCGGCTACGAGAAGTTCGATTTCAGTTCACAGGCCTATAACGGCGTCCTCAAGGGCAGCGGCTACACCGCCGGCGCCTATGCCGGCCTGCGGCTCGGCGCCGTTCGCTTCGATGCGGCGGGAGCCTGGTCCGACATCAATGCCGCCGACACCGCCGGCACTGCCAGCGGCAATTTCACCGGCACGCGACTGCTCGCGTCGGGCGGAGTCACCGGAACCTTCAACTGGGCCGGCTTTGGCTTCGAGCCTTCGGCGAGGGTGTATGCCTTGTGGGAGCACGAGAACGCCTACACCGACAGCCTCGGCACGCTACAGGGCGCTCATGAGTTCGACACCGGGCGCGCCAGCAGCGGCATGAAGGTGGACTATCCGTTCGCCACCGGCGCCGGAACGCTGAGCCCGTATGTGGGCCTCTATGGCGATTACTACTTCACCAAGGACAACGCGCCGAACCCCGGGCTGACGACCATCCTGCTGCTGCAGGGCGGGGGCGTTCGCGCGACCGGCGGCATCACTGCGGCGTTTGCCGGCGGTCCGCAACTGAGTGTCGGCGGCGAATACAGCAGAGTCGGTAGCGACACGCAGATCTGGACGTTCCGCGCACGCGGCCACGTGCCATTCTGAGAGGGCGTAGGGAATGTCGAAGAGTTCAACCAAGGCCAAGGCGGCGTTCGAGCGCACGCGCGTGCTCGATCGTCGCCGCTTTGTGTTGCTCGGTTGCGTCAGCTACGCCGTTCTTGCAATCAGCCTTCCGGCCTCCGCCCAGGTGCCGACCCCGGTCAGCGTGCCGAATGCCGTTAACGGATCCACGGTGCTGTCCGGCACGATCGACGGCCACAACGGCGCCGGCTACTTCGTCGCCAACGGCGGCACGCTGACGGTGAACAACGGCCTGCTGCAGAATTTCACCACCTCCGGCGGCGCCGGCAGCGGCGGCGGCCTCGGCGCCGGTGGCGCCATCTTCATCGACAGCGGCGGGACCGTCGTCCTCAACAACACCAGCTTCGCCCACAACAGCGTGATCGGCGGCCTGGGCGGCACGAGTTCTCCCTACGGCGGCAACCTGAACAACATCGCCACGGTCGCAACGCCGGGCGTTACCCCGAACGGCACCAACGGCGTCAACGGCTCGCAGATTGCCGACGCCACCAACGCCTATCTGTTCGGCGACGGGCGAGGCAACGGCGTGTCCGGCTTCGGCGTCGGCAGCGGCGGCAATGCCACCAACGGCGTCGGCGGCAATGGCGGCATCGGCGGGGCGGCAACCGACGGCTTCAGCGGTAATCCGATCGCCATCTTCCAGGTCGCCATCGACACCCAGGCGCTGGTTGCCGCCGGCCTTCTGACCGGGACCCAGGCGGCAATCTTCGGGACGTGGGCGGTCAACGTCGGCTTCGACGCTGCGTCCAGCGCCAATCCCTTCACCGCTCCCTTGTCTGAACTCACAGGTATCACCAGTTCCCTGCTGGCGATCACCGCTGGCATCAATACCGGAGCCAACGGATTGGCCACGGCCGCGGCCGCACAAACCCTGGCCAAGGATGCATCGATCCTGGCGGCCTGGAACGACCTCTTCAACCAGAAGCCTTCCACCGTCGGCAACGGCGGCAATGGCGAGACCGGCGGCGCTGGCGGCGCCGGCTCCACCGGCTTCGGCGGCGGCGCCGGCGGGCAGGGCGGCGCCTACGGTCTGGCGGGCAACGTCAACGGGGTCGACGGCACGGGCGGCAACGGCGGCG